>NZ_FNPM01000008.1:0-420163 GCF_900107295.1 Variovorax sp. YR266 | reverse complement strand
CGCGCCCTCATCACGCGCCCCAAGCTCATCGTCGCCGACGAGCCGGTGAGTGCGCTCGACGTATCCGTGCAGGCCCAGGTGCTCAACCTCATGCAGGACCTGCAACAGCAGTTCGGCATCAGCTACCTGCTCATCAGTCACGACCTCGCGGTGGTCAACCACCTGTGTGACGAGGTCTGCGTGGTGTGGAAAGGCAAGATCGTGGAGCAGGGTCCGCCCGCCGAGCTCTTCCATCACGCCCAGCACGAGTACACGCGCACGCTGCTCGATGCAGTGCCGCGCACGCCCACGGGCGGCACGCTGCTGCCGGCCTGACACCGAAGCGTCGCCCGCAGTCTCTAGGATGAGTGGGTCATAAGCATCTGGTTGCGCTGGCGCCCTGCTCTCGCGGATGATGCTTGCCCCCTGTTCCGAGGACACCGCTTCATGCTCAAACGACGCACCCTGCTCGCCACCGGCGCCGCAGCCCTGACACCGCTGGCCCTGCCGACCATCGCGCTGGCGCAGAGAAAAAAAGATTCGCTGGTGCTCGGCCTCACGCTGGAGCCCACGGGCCTCGACCCCACGGCCAAGGCAGGTGCCGAGATCGCCGAGGTGGTTCTCTACACCGTCTTCGAAACCCTCACCAAGATCAACTCCGACGGCAGCGTCACGCCGCTGCTGGCCGACAGCTGGGAGGTGTCGCCCGACCTGAAGACCGTCACCTTCAAGCTCAAGCGTGGCGTGAAGTTCCAGAACGGCGAACCCTTCAACGCGCAGAGCGTCAAGTTCTCGTTCGACCGCGCGGCCGCGGCCAACAGCACCAACAAGGACAAGCGCACCTTCACCAACATCGCGACGCAGGCGGTCGACGAGCACACGGTGGTGCTCATCACGAAGGAGATCGAGCCCGACCTGCTGTTCCTGCTGGGCCAGGCCTCGGCAATCCAGGTCGAGCCCAAGACCGTAGAAACCAACGCCACCAAGCCGGTCGGCACCGGGCCCTACAGGCTCGACAGCTGGTCCAAGGGCTCGGGCATCGTGCTCGCCAAGTGGGACGGCTGGCGCAATGCCGACACGGTGCAGATCCGCAAGGCCAGTTTCCGCTTCATCTCCGAGCCGGCCGCGCAGACCACCGCGCTGCTCTCGGGCGACATCGACCTGTTTCCGCATGCCTCGGTGTCGCGCAGCCTGCCGCAGTTCCAGAACGACAAGCGCTTCCAGGTGGTGTTCAACGCCTCGCGCGGCAAGACCATCCTGGCCATCAACAACAAGCGCAAGCCGCTGGACGACGTGCGCGTGCGCCGCGCGATTTCCGCGGCCATCGACCGCAAGGCGGTGATCGAAGCCGCCGTCGACGGCCGGGGCGTGCCCATCGGCAGCCACTACGTGCCGGGCGCGCCGGGATACATCGACACCACCGGCATCAACCCCTACAACGTCGAGAAGGCCAGGCAGCTGCTGGCCGAAGCCGGCGTGAAGACGCCGCTCGAACTCGAGCTCGTGCTGCCGCCCCCGCCCTATGCACGCCAGGGCGGCGAGCTGATCGCCGCGCAGCTAGCCAAGGTGGGCATCGTCGCGAAGATCCAGAACGTCGAATGGGCGCAATGGATCAGCGGCACCTACGGCAACAAGAACTACGACCTCTCGCTGATCCTGCACGTCGAGCCCTTCGACCTGGTGAACTACACCAAGCCCGAGTACTACTGGGGCTACCAGTCGGCCAGGTTCAACGAGGTCTTCGACAAGGCGCGCAACGCCGCGCGCACCTCCGACCGCCTGCGCTACCTGGGCGACGCGCAGCGGCTGCTGGCGGAAGACGCGGCCAACGTCTTCCTGTACCAGCCGCAGTTCATTACCGTGGCGGCGCGCAACCTGCGCGGGCTGTGGAAGGACACGCCGATCTTCGTGAACGACATCGCGGCCCTGTCCTGGGGCTGACCCGGCTCTCTCGCCTACGGGAACGTCCCGAGGAAAAACCGCCCCGCGGGCCGCGCACCGGCTCGCCCCCTGCGAGAGAATGACCGGCTGCGCACGTGGCATCTTTCGTGCTGCGTGTCGTGTCTTTCGCGGCGTCGCGCCTCCCTTCGGGGCATGGCGCACGCCGGAGCAGTCGTCATTCGAACCTGGCTTGTTGTCTATCCGGAGATCACACGTATGTTGAACCGTCGCACCCTTCTCACCACCGCTGGCGCCACCGTTGCGCTGGCCACCCCGCTCGCCGGCATGGCGCAGGGCCGGAAGGACGCCATCGTGATCGGCATGGCGCTCGAACCGCCGGGGCTCGACCCGACCACCGGCGCCGCCGCCGCCATCGCCGAGGTGGTGCACTACAACATCCTCGAAACGCTCACCAAGATCAATGCCGACGGCAGCGTCACGCCGCTGCTGGCCGAGAGCTGGGAAATCTCGCCCGACCTGAAGACCTATACCTTCAAGCTGCGGCGCGGCGTGAAGTACCAGAACGGCGAGCCCTTCAACGCGGCCACCGTGAAGTTCTCGTTCGACCGCGCAGGCGGCGAGAAGAGCACCAACAAGGACAAGCGCACCTTCGCCAACCTCGCGACCCAGGTGGTGGACGACTACACCGTCGTCATCATCAACAAGGAGATCGACCCCGACCTGCCCTTCGTGCTGGGCCAGGCCACGGCCGTGATCGTCGAGCCCAAGAGCGCCGATGGCAACGCCACCAAGCCGGTCGGCACCGGCCCCTACAAGCTCGACAGCTGGGCCAAGGGCTCGTCGATCACGCTGAGCAAGTGGGAAGGCTTTCGCAGCCCCGCCACCGCGAAGATCAACAAGGTCACGTTCCGCTTCATCTCCGACACCGCTGCGCAGGCCGCTGCCATGCTCTCGGGCGACGTCGACGTGTTCGCGCGCATCGGCACGCGCGTGGTGCCGCAGTTCAAGGTGAACCCGCAGTTCCAGGTGATCCTGGCGGGCTCGCGCGCCAAGACGATTCTTTCGATCAACAACAAGAAGAAGCCACTCGACGACGTGCGCGTGCGCCGTGCCATTCTTGCGGCCATCGACCGCAAGGCCGTGATCGAAGGCGCGGCCGACGGCTTCGGCGTGCCCATCGGCAGCCACTACGTGCCGGGTGCGGCGGGCTATGTCGACACCACCGGCATCAACCCCTTCGACATCGAGAAGGCCAAGAAGCTGCTGGCCGAAGCCGGCGTGAAGACGCCGCTCGAACTCACCATGACACTGCCGCCGCCGCCGTATGCCCGCCAGGGCGGCGAGGTGATCGTGGCCCAGCTCGCCAAGATCGGCATCGTCGTGAAGGTGCAGAACGTGGAATGGGCCCAATGGCTCAGCGGCACCTACGGCAACAAGGACTACGACCTGTCGATCGTCTCGCACGTGGAGCCCTTCGACCTCGGCAACTACGCCAAGTCGGACTACTACTGGGGCTACCAGTCGAAGGCCTTCAACACGCTGTTCGACAAGATCAAGTCCACGGCCAGCGCCACCGAGCGCAACAAGCTGCTCGGCGACGCACAGAAGATGCTGGCCACCGACGCGGCCAACGGCTTCCTGTACCAGCCGCAGTTCCCGACCGTCGCAAAGAAGAACGTCAAGGGCATCTGGAAGGACAACCCGATCTTCGTGAACGACCTGTCGGCGCTGTCGTGGGGTTGAACGAGCTGTCCGCGCAGGAGCTTGCCGCGGCCTACCGCGACCGCAAGCTCTCGCCGGTGGAGGTGACGCAGGCCGTGATCGCGCAGATCGAGCGCTGGGAGCCGCACCTGCAGGCCACCTGGCTCTTCAGGCCCGAGGCCGCGCTCGAGCAGGCGCGCGCTTCGGAAGCGCGCTGGCAGCGCGGCGATGCGCTCGGCCCGCTCGACGGCGTGCCGGCCACCATCAAGGAAAACATCGCGACGCGCGGTGACCCGATGCCGGCCGGCACCGCCGCCGTCGACCTGAAGCCCGCGGCTGCCGATGCGCCACCGGCCGCACGCTTGAAAGAAGCCGGCGCGGTGATCGTGAGCAAGACGACGATGCCGGACTACGGCATGTTGTCTTCGGGCCTGTCGAGCTTTCACACGCTGGCGCGCAATCCGTGGGACCTGCGCCTGACGCCGGGCGGCTCCAGTGCGGGTGCAGGTGCTGCGGCCGCCGCCGGCTATGGCCCGCTGCATCTGGGCACCGACATCGGCGGCTCGCTGCGCTTGCCCGCGAGCTGGTGCGGCATCTTCACGCTCAAGCCGAGCCTCGGGCGCATTCCGATCGATCCGCCGTACATGGGCCGTGCCGCAGGGCCGATGACGCGTACCGTTGGCGACGCGGCTCTGCTGATGCAGGCGCTGTCGAAGCCCGATGCGCGCGACAGCATGAGCCTGCCGCCGCAGGACATCGACTGGGCCGGTTTCGACGTATCACCAGACCATCTGCGCGGCTTGCGCATCGGCCTGCTGCTCGACGCGGGCTGCGGACTGGCGGTGGAGCCTGAAATCCAGGCAGCGGTCGAACACGCGGCACGCCTGCTGGAGAAGGCCGGTGCCATCATCGAACCGATGCAGCCTTTCATGTCGCAGGCAATGCTCGACGGCATGGACCATCTGTGGCGCATGCGCTCGCTGGTGGACATGAAGGGCCTGCGAGCCGACCAGCGCTCGAAGGTGCTGCCCTACATCCGTGAATGGGCCGAGAGCGCGGCGGAGTTCAGCGGCGAGCACGTGTTCCGCAGCTTCAGCCAGTTCCATGCGACGCGCGTAGCGGCGGTGAGCGCCTGCGCACGCTTCGACTACGTGATCTCGCCGGTATCGCCGAACATGCCCGCAGCGGCGGAGGCACCTTCGCCCACGAACGATCCCTTGAGGCCACTGGAGCACATCGGGTTCACGGTGCCGTTCAACATGTCGGAGCAGCCGGCGGCTTCGGTGAATTGCGGGTACTCGGCGGGTGGATTGCCGATCGGTCTTCAGATTGCGGGGCAGCGCTTCGACGATCTCGGAGTGCTGCGCGTTTCGCGTGCGTTCGAGCAGATTCGGGAGCCGCAGCGGCCCTGGCCTGTTGCGCCTTGACTCTGGTGTTGTTCGGGGAGCGATCACGCCGACGGGGGACATTCGCGCAGGGGAGTACCCGGTGCCATTCGCACGCACCCCGGAGAACCGCAAGCTCAAGTCGCCGCATACCTCCCAGGCTTGTGGTTGATCCAGAGAAAGAGCCCCATCACCACCGCAGCCAGCACCGACCACCCCACACGCTGCGGTGGAATCACGAACAACGCGAGCAACACCACCGTGCAGTCGATCCCGATCTGCACCTTGCCAGCCGGCCACCCGCGCTTTTCCTGCAGGTACAGCGTCAACACCGTCGCACCACCCAGGCTCGCACGGTGGCGGGCGAGAAACAGGCAGCCGGTGCCCAGCAGCAAGCCACCGAGCACGGCGGCAAAAGCCGGGTGCAGTGAATCGATCGACAGGTAGCGCGGCGCCCAGTCGGTCATCAGCGAGAGCAACGCAATGGCCGAGAAAGTCTTGATCGTGAACGCCCGCCCCATATGGCGCCATGCGAACCAGTAGAACGGCAGGTTGACCAGGAAGAACAGCTTTCCAAAGCTCACGCCGGTGGCGTAGTGCAACAGAAACGCGACGCCGGCCGTACCGCCCGTGAGCAAGCCCGCCTGGCCGAACAGCATCATGGCAATGGCAACGAACAAGGTGCCCGAAAAGATCGCCTGCGCGTCATCGAAACGGGAATGGCGCAGCCATTCCGGTGGGGTTGTGGGAGGTGGCGCATCCATGGCAGACGTGACGCAAATCCCGCGCCACCCCGGGCCGGACTCACACCAGATGGGTGGCCAGCAGCTCCCGGGCCCGGGTCACGAACGCCGTTTCGCCCCTGCGACCGGGCAAGAACTCGAAGGCCACACGCGGCAGCGCCGGCAATCCGTGGGGGGTGGCCAGCCGCGCCACGCCGTCACTGATGGCCGATTCGTTGAGGCAGGCCACGCCCAGCCCGGCGGCCAACGCCGACTGCAGCCCCGCCACGCCCGAGGCCACGTGCGCCAGCGCGTAGGGCACCCGCCGGCGCCGCAACAGCGCCACGGTGAACTGGTGCAGCGAACAGGTGTCCGGCAAGGCCAGCAGCCGCACCGGCTCGCCACGCACGAGCCGCATGCCCGCCGCGCCCAGCCACACCAGCGATTCGCGCCGGATCACCGACGCCCGGGGCTGCGCGGCGGAAACGCCGGCGATGTTCATCGCCACTCCCACATCGAAATCTCCGCGCGCATATGCAGCGCGCAGATCGTCGCTCTTCAGGATGGTGACGTGCAGCCGCACTTGCGGATAACTCTCGCCGAGCCGCCCCAGCAGGCGCGTCAGGTCTCCGGGCCGGAAGTAGTCGGTGACGGCGAGGCGCAGCTCACCCTGCAGCGTCTCGCCGTGCAGATCGCGAAACGCCTCGTCGCTCAGCGACAGGATGCGCCGCGCATAGCCCAGCAGCCGCACGCCCGCCTCGGTGGGTGAAACGCCCGCCTTGCTGCGGGTGAGCAGCGACTGCCCGGCCCGCTCTTCCAGCTTGCGGATCTGCTCGCTGACCGACGACTGCGAAAGAAAGACGCGCGGCGCGGCGGCCGTCAGGCTGCCTGCGTCGACGACCGCCGCCAGCGTGCGCAGCTGCTCCAGATCAAAGCCTTGCATGACTCATCCATCCGTTAATCCGATGGAATCCATCATATCTTCCCGCTTTTCCGATTGATAGGGAATTCCCACAATCACCCCATCGACCACTCATTCACCCAGGAGTCCACCATGCCCCACATCGTCGTCCACCTCTCCGGCCAACCCGACGCCGCCCTCACCCGCAAGACCGTCGACACGGTCGCCGAGCTCACCCAGAGCGTGCTCGGCAAGCAATTGCCGGTGATCGCCATCACTGTGCAGTACATCGCCGCCGACGCCTGGTTCATCGGCGGGCAGTCGCTGGCCTCGCTGGGCAAGTCGGCCTTCCATCTCGACATCAGCATCACCGACGAGACCAACACCAAGGCCGAGAAGGCGCGCTACCTGCGCGAGGTGCACGCGGCCATGGCGAACATCCGGCCGGACCTGCACGAGGTGTCGTACATCCACGTGATCGACGCGCGCGGCGCGGCCTACGGCTACGGCGGCAAGACGCAGGAGTACCGACACCAGCAGGCCGGCGTCTGAGTCGTTGAAGCATCTCCGGGGGCATGGCACCATGCCGCCATGCCCTCCGGAAAACCGCTCGCCGACAGCCTCGGCAACCCGCTCACCCTCGACGACCCCACCAGCCTGCCGCTGGTCGACGACTTCGTCATGGGATTCATCTCGACAGAGGCTCGCGCCGTCAACCTGATCGCCGTGGCCGGCACCGATGCGAGCCCCATCGTGCAGGCCTACTGCGCCACGCTGCACTTGTTCGCCGAATCGCGTGAGGCCGTGGCCAACGCCCGTCCTTTTCTCGACAAGGCCCGCGCCGGCGCCGCACGCGCCACGCCGCGCGAGCAGCGCTACATCGCGGCCATCGAGGCCTGGGCCGACGGCGATATCGCCCGCGCGATCGCACTGCATGCCGAGCAGGCCCGCGAACATCCGCGCGACCTGGTGTCGGTCAAGCTCGGCCAGTACCACTGCTTCAACACCGGCGACTGCCCCGGCATGCTCAAGCTCGCACTGGCGGTGCTGCCGCACGCGGCCGACGTGCCCTACGTGCACGGCATGGCGGCCTTCGGCTACGAGCAGTGCCACCTGATGCGCGAGGCCGAGGCGAGCGCACGCCGCGCCATCGCCATGTGCCGCAAGGAGCCGTGGGCGCACCATGCGCTGGCGCACGTGATGCTCACCGAGGGCCGGCTCGCCGAAGGGCTGGCGTTCATGCAGAGCGTGAGCGACACCTGGACCGGCCTCAACTCGTTCATGGTCACGCACAACTGGTGGCACCTGGCGCTGTTCCTCATCGACCTGGGGCGCGATGCCGAAGCGCTCGCGGTGTACGACGAGCATGCCTGGGGCGTGGTGAAGGACTACTCGCAGGACCAGATCGGCGCCGTCTCGCTGCTCGCACGGCTGGAGCTCGCGGGCATCGACGTGGGCAGGCGCTGGGAGGACGTGGCCGGCTACCTGCGGCAGCGCCAGGCCGACCACGTGCTGCCATTTCTCGACCTGCAGTACCTCTACGGCCTGGCGCGCGCCGGGCGCCCCGAGGCGGAGGTTCTGCTGTGCAACATAGTGGCCTTCGCGCCGAACGCGCCGGCATCGACGCGCGCGGCATGGCAGCGCGTGTGCGTGCCGGCCGCGCACGGACTGGTGGCGCATGCGCGCAGCGATCTCGCAGCAGCCATCGAAGGGCTCGGCACTGCCCTGCCGCGCATGATCGAGATCGGCGGCAGCCACGCGCAGCGCGACCTGTTCGAGCAGGTGTATCTCGATGCGCTGGTGCGCAGCGGTACGGAGGCTTCGCTGTCCGCTGCCCAGGGCATCCTCCAGCAACAGCTCAATGGCCAGCCCGAGTCGCTGCGCCTGCGCCGGCAGACGGCGGCGGTGTACGAGCGCCTCGGCCTCGGGCAGCTTGCGACGCACGCCTGAGCGCATCTGCGAGCACTGCCCGGCAGCCCATGTCTTCAGGTCATGGGGCATGGTGCAAAAGGAATTGGCGATGACCCGGAGGCGGCTCCTAAACTGGCCGCTCCCTATCGACAAGAAGCCTTCAAGGCCCCATCGCCCATGCGCAAGTCTCTCGTCACGCTGGCCGTTCTCTCGGCCCTCGCACCCTTCGCACCCACCCTGCATGCCGCCGACGGAACGCCCGTCGCGCTCGACCTGCTGCTGCGCGGGGGCACCGTCTACACGGGCGACTCCGACACGCCGGTGGTGGGCGATGTCGGCATCGCGGGCGACCGCATCGTGTTCGCGGGCAAGGCGGCACCAGCGCAGTTCACGGCAAGGCGCGTCATCGACGCCACGGGCATGGTGGTGGCGCCGGGCTTCATCGACGCCCACACGCATGCGGATGCCGACCTGCACTCGAACGATCCGAAGAAGCGGCTGAACATCCCGTTCATCACGCAGGGCGTGACCACCGCGGTAATCGGCAACGACGGCTTCGGCGGCTTCGACATCGCGGCGCAGGCGCAGAAGCTGCGTGCCGCGCCGGTGGGCACCAACGTGGCCATGTACGTGGGCTTCGGCCCGGTGCGCATGAGCGAACTGGGCGAAGCCAACCGGGCACCGACGCCCGAGCAGCTCGAGGCGATGAAGAAGCGCGTGAGCCAGGGCATGTGCGAAGGCGCGCTTGGCCTTTCGACCGGGCTCTTCTACACACCGCAGAACTTCTCGAAAACCGAGGAGGTCATCGAGCTCGCGAAGGTGGCGGCGCGGCACGGCGGGCTGTACGACAGCCACATCCGCGACGAGTCCATGTACAACATCGGCCTCAAGGGCTCCATCGACGAGGCGATCCGCATCGGCCACGAGGCGAAGCTGCCGGTGCATGTGGCGCACATCAAGGCGCTGGGCGTCGACGTGCAGGGCCAGAGCGGCGACATCATCAAGCGCATCGAGAAGGAACGCGCGGGCGGGCTGGACATCACGGCCGACCACTATCCGTGGACCGCGTCGAGCACGCGCTTCTCGGCCGCGCTGCTGCCGCCCTGGGCCAACGAGGGTGGCCGTGCGGCGACGCTACAGCGCTTCGACGACGCCTCGCAGCAGGAGCGCCTGCGCAAGGACATGCGCGAGAACCTGCGTCTGCGCGGCGGCCCCGAGGCCATCCTGTTCTCGGCGGGCAGCACGAAGTACGTGGGCAAGACGCTGGCCGACGTGGCCAAGGCATCGAACGCCGATCCGGTGGAAGCCGCCATCGCGGTGCTGCGCGACGGCGACCTGATGATCGCCTCGTTCAACCAGAGCGACGACGACGTGCGCGCCTTCATGAAGCGGCCGTGGGTCATGACCTCGTCCGACTCGTCGCTGGGCCATCCGCGCGCCTACGGCACCTTCGCGCGCAAGTACGACCAGTACGTGGTGAAGGAGCACACGATCTCGCTGGCGCAGTTCATCCGCAGCAGCTCGTCACTCACGGCCGACACGCTGGGGCTGAAGCAGCGCGGGCACCTGCGCCCGGGCTACTACGCCGACGTGGTGGTGTTCGATCCGGCGCGCTATGCGGCGAAAGCCACCTACACGCAGCCGACGCTGCTGTCGGAAGGCGTGAGCACGGTGCTGGTGAATGGGCGGCTCGCCGTCGACGGCGGCAAGCCCACGGGCGTTGGCGCCGGCCAGCCGCTGCTGCGCACGCCGAAGGCGGGCAGCTGCGGCTGAGGCCGAGGGCCCTTCCTCAATCCTTGTTCTTCAGGTGCCGCGTCTGGTCGTAGGTCGGCTGCGGCGGCAGGTCGGCCAGGTGCCGCGTGTCGGCCCACTCGACGATCTCGATGTCGTCGGGCCGGGCCGCGTCGGCGATGCGGATGCGGTTGAAGCCCGCATTGGGAATGTCGCTCTGACGCGGCCCGCTCAGGCTCAGGCCCCTTGCAGTGCGCCACACCATGTCGAGCACGCCGCCATGGGTGACGACGATCAGGTGCTGCCCCTTGTGCGCGGCGGCGATGCTGCCCAGCGCCGCGATGATGCGCGTGTGGAATTCGCGCGCCGTCTCGCCCTCGGGCATGGCGTGGTCTTCGCGAAACTCCAGCCACTCTTCCCAGGCGCGCGGATGCAGGCTCTGGATTTCGTCGGAGCGCATGCCCTCGACCACGCCGAAGAACTGCTCGCGCAGCCCCGCAGAAGTGACCACCGGCAGCGACAACTGCGACGCCGCGGGCGCTGCGGTCTGCTGCGCCCGCATGAGGTCGCTGCTGAGAATGTGCTGCACGACCGTCTCGCCGGCCAGCCGCAGGCCGAGGCGGCGGGCTTGCTCATGGCCGATGTCATTGAGCGGAACATCGGCGTGCCCCTGAAAGCGCAATTCGCGGTTCCAGGCGGTTTCGCCGTGGCGGATGAGGATCAGGTCGGTGGTGGTGTCGGGCTTGGGCGTTGGCATTGACGCCCATTTTCCACCGTGCGCGTGACGCTCGGGCTTTTGTGGCCCGCAAGCTGTTGCTCGACCGCCACCGCGCCTAGAGCCGCACCGGCGACGGCGTGAGCAGCGCCAGCACCCACGCGATGATGAAGCCGCCGACGATGGCGCAGACCACCACCACTGCGGTGTACGCAATGGCCTTGTCGGGTGGGCACTTCATGAGCACCGGCAGGCCGGTGTAGAGCAGGTACACGCCGTACAGTGCTGCCAGCGCACCAAGGACCGACAGCGAAGGCAGCAGGCTGAAGATGCCGCCAACGAAGGCCGCGGTGCTGGCATAGGCCGACAGCTTGAGCGCGCCGATCTGGCTCCTGGTGCCCTCGAAGGTCGGCGCCATTGCGTCGATGATGAGTGCGAGCACGAACACCATCACCAGCGACAGCACGTAGCCCACGACCATGTTCGCGAGCCCCGAGACGATCGGCACGCGAAAGCTCACACCGAAGGCGCCGATGCCGATCAGCGACAGGCCGATGAAGCTCGCCACCGCCGGGATCAGCGCGAGGATCATCACGTAGTTCTTGTAGAGCGAGGCAGCATCAGCCTGCTCCGAGTCGATCTCGGGCCAGGTGGCCTTGGGCTTGAGCAGGATGGACTGCACGCGTTCAACCAGGTTCATTGAGAGTCCTCGGCATGGGTCTCAAAAGTATGCCGAGGTCGCTCCCGGATGACTGCTGGCCAGGAAGCCTATGCCATGCGCCATGCCGCGACGCTGGTTGCCGCATTCGCGCAAAATCCGTCTCCATGCCCAATCTCATCCTGCTGCCCGGCCTCGCTTGCGACGAGCGCATCTGGGAAGCCCAATTGCCCGCCCTTCCCTCCGCCTTCGGCGCCCGCGTGAGCGACGTCCAGCGGCACAACGACACCATCGAGGGCATGGCCGCAGCCGTGCTGCGCGACAACGAGGGGCCGCTGATTCTTTGCGGCGCCTCGATGGGCGGCATGGTCGCCATGGAGGCGGCCCGCCAGGCGCCGGGGCGCATTGCCGGGCTCGCGCTGCTCGGCACCAGCGCACGGCCCGAGACGCCCGACATGTTCACGCTGCGCGAGGGCGCCATCGAATACTTCGAGCGAGGCGAAGTGCGCGACGTGATCGAGCCGAATGTCTACTTCGCCTTTCACCCCACGCAGGCGGCCGACCCGGTGATGGTCCAGCGCTATCTCGACATCGTGCTGGGCGCGGGCGCAGAGCAGCTCATCCGCCAGAACCGCGCGGTGATGCGGCGGCCCGATGCGCGGCTGCACCTCGCGTCGCTGCGCGCGCCGGTGCTGCTGGTGTGCGGCGACGAAGACCGGCTCGCGCCGCCCGAGTGCACGAGCGAGATGGCGGCGCTGCTGCCGCAGGCGCAAGTCGTGTGGGTGCCCGAATGCGGCCACATGCTGACGATGGAAAAGCCCGAGCTCGTCAACGCGGCACTCAACGGCTGGCTGGCGAAGCACTTCCCGACTACCGCCTGAACGCGCCGGCTGGCCGCCTCAGTGCAGTTGGCCGCCGGTTTCGGCAACGTCGTGCTTCACCGCGAGCGCGGTGGTCACGGCAATGCGCAAGGCCTTGACCATCGTTTCAAGCGACATGCTCGGCGCACCCGGAAAGCGCGCCGCCTGCTCGGGCAGGTACGGAATGTGGATGAAGCCGCCGCGCAGCCCCGGCAGCGGATGCGTCGCGATGCGGTGCATCAGGCCGTAGAAGATGTGGTTGCAGACGAAGGTGCCCGCGCTGTTCGACACCGAGGCCGGCACGCCGGCCGCGCGCAGGTCACGCACCATGGCCTTGATCGGCAGCGTCGAGAAGTACGCGGCGGGAGCCCCCGGCACCACGGGCACGTCGATGGGCTCGCGGCCCTTGTTGTCGGCCGTGCGGGCATCGTCGATGTTGATGGCGATGCGCTCCGGCGTGAACTCCGCACGCCCGCCGGCCTGGCCGATGCACAGCACCAGCTGCGGCTGGAGCTCGTCCATCGCGCGAACGAGCACGTCGATGGCATCGCCGAAGACGCAGGGCACCTGGCGTGCATGCACGGTCGCGCGGCCGCTCTTCCAGCCATCGAGCGCGTGCACCGCTTCCCATGACGGATTGATCGCCTCCTGCTCGAAAGCATCGAACCCGGTCAGCAGGACGTTGATGGGCTTTGCTGCCACGGCACGGCCCGTGTGTGTTCAGGCCGTCCGTCAGGCCATCGCCTGGACGGCAATGCCTTCCTGCTGCAGCCGCTCTCGGATGCGGCGCGCAAAGGCCAGCGCGTGGGCGCCGTCGCCATGCAGGCACACGGTCTGCGCGTTGACGGGCACGACGCTACCGTCGATGGCGGTCACGCGGTGGTCGCGCACCAGCGAGAGCGTCTGCGCGATCGACTGTTCCTCACTCTCGATCAGCGCGCCGGGCTGGCTGCGCGGCACGAGGCTGCCGTCGGGCATGTAGCCGCGGTCGGCGAACACCTCTTCGACCGGCGCAAGGCCGGCCCGACGGGCCGCGTCGATCATGTTGCTGCCCGCAAGGCCGAAGAACTTGAGCGAAGGGTCGAAGCGGCGCACCGCCTCGCATAGCGCGTCCGCCAGCTCGGGCTCCTTCACGGCCTGGTTGTAGAGCTGGCCATGCGCCTTCACGTGCGAGAGCTTGCCGCCCTCGGCCTTCACGATGGCCGCCAGCGCACCCACCTGGTAGAGCACGTTGGCCACGATCTCGTCGGGCGGCAGGTGCATGGTGCTGCGGCCGAAGTTCTCGCGGTCCGGAAAGCTGGGATGCGCGCCGATGGCTACGCCGTTCTGTATCGCCCAGCGCACGCACTGCTGCATGGTCTTGGCGTCGCCCGCGTGCCAGCCGCAAGCGATGTTGGCGGAGCTGACGAGCGCGAGCAGGGCTTCGTCGCTGCCGGCGCCTTCGCCGAGGTCGGCATTGAGGTCGATTTGCATGGTGGGGCTTCCTTTTGCGCGAGTTTCGCGGAGTCTATGCCGGGCTCGGCCAGCCTGCAGCAGCCAGCCCTTGCGCCACCTGCGACAGGTAGCGCTGCTGGTCGGCCCATGCGGCCAGCGCCTGCGGCTGGTCGACCTGCACGAGGCGCAGCCTGCCGTTGAGCGGTGCCTGCGCGAGTTTCCAGAGATCGGCGCGAATGACCACGCCGATGCGCGGATAGCCGCCGGTGGTCTGCGCGTCGCCCATCAGGATGATCGGCTGACCCGAGGGCGGCACCTGGATCGTGCCGGGGATCACGCCCGACGAGAGCATGTCGCCGCCGCGCTTGCGCTTGAGCTCGGCGCCCGCGAGCCGGCTGCCCATGCGGTTGCTCTGGGGCGTGATGCGCCAGCGCTCGCCCCACAGTTGCTCGCGCGCGGCCAGCGTGAACAGTTCGAACTCGGGGCCGGGCAGCACGCGCAGGGCGATGGCGCCGTCGTCTTCGTTGGGGCCCCAATCGGGACCGCGCAGGCCGAAGGCTCGGCGTTCGCGCTGCGCTGCGTTCAGCGGCGAAGCGCCCGTAGGAAGTCGGTCGCCCTTGCGCAGCGCACGGCCTTCATGCCCACCGAAGCCGGCCTTGAGGTCGGTGCTGCGCGAACCGAGGATCTGCGGCACGTCGATGCCGCCCGCCACCGCCAGCCAGCTGCGCAGGCCGACCTTCTTCACGCCGGGTGCATTGGCGCCCGCGAGCCTGAGCGTCTGGCCGGCCACGACCGGCACGCTCCAGCAGGGCCAGAGCGGCACGCCATCGAGGCTGGCGCTGAAGTCGTCGCCGGTGAGGGCGATGCGCGTGTCGGCTTCGAACTGCAGCTCGCAGCCGCCCATCGTGAGTTCGAGGCCCGCCGCGCCATCGGCGTTGCCCACGAGCCGGTTGGCCAACGTGAGCGCCAGCACGTCGAGCGCGCCGCCCGGGCAGATGCCGAGCTGCCGATGGCCGTGCCGGCCCAGGTCCTGCACCGACGCGAGCACGCCGGGTTTGCGGATGACGATCATGTCTGCACGCTCTCTGCGACGAAGCGCACGCGGTCACCGGGACGCAAGAGCGTCGGCGATTCGGCCGTGGGGTCGAACAGCTCGAGCGAGGTGCGGCCGATCAGCTGCCAGCCGCCCGGCGACACCAGCGGGTAGATGCCGGTCTGCTCGCCTCCGATGCCGACCGAGCGCGCGGGCACCGCTGTGCGCGGCTCGGCGCGGCGGGGCGTGGCGAGTTCGGGCGGCAGGCCGCCCATGAAGGCGAAGCCCGGCAGGAAGCCCAGCAGGTAGACGATGTACTCACCGGCGCTGTGGCGCCGCACCACCTCGGCCGGCGTGAGGCCGGTGTGGGCGGCGACATCGGCCAGGTCCGGCCCGTGCTCGCCGCCGTAGGCCACCGGAATCTCGACCAGCCGGCCCGCCACGCCACCAGTCGGCAGCTTCGGCCATGCCTCGAGAACGTACGCAGTGAGCGCGTCGAGGTCGATCGCGGTCGGATCGAAAGTGAGCGTGAGGTTGTTCATGCCCGGTAGCGTTTCGCCGACGCCGGGCCATTGCCGGGCGCGCTCTGCAAGGGCCCAGATGCGCTGCTGCTGCGCCAGCGTGGCCGGCGCGGGCAGCTCGCAGAGCAGCGCTGCATCGCCCAGAAGATGCAGTCGGGGCGGCGGGGTGCCGCTCATCGCGGCTTATTCACGGCCGAGGCTGCGGACTTTGGCCGCCAGCTGCTGCTCCACGTTGGGAGAGACGAACTTGTGGACCTCGCCGCCGAGCATGGCGATCTCGCGCACGAAAGTGCTGGAGATGAACTGGTACTTGTCGCTGGGGGTCAGGAACACGGTCTCGACATCGGGCATCAGCGAGCGGTTCATGCCCGCGAGCTGGAACTCGTAGTCGAAGTCGGTCACGGCGCGCAGGCCGCGCACCATGGCCTTGCCGCCGCGCGCGACGACGAAGTCGCGCAGCAGGCCCGAGAAGCTCTCGACGGTGACCTGGTCGCTGTAGGGCTTGACGGCCTCGCGGGCCATGTCCATGCGCTCTGACAGCGTGAACAGCGCCTTCTTGTGGTGGCCCGCCGCGACTGCGACGATCACCTTGGAGAAGAGCTGGGTGGCACGGCGCACCACGTCCTCGTGGCCGAGGGTGATGGGGTCGAATGTGCCGGGGTAAACCGCGATGACGTTGCTGGCCATGGTTGCTTCTTCCTCATGCTGCCGGTGCGGCTTGTTCGGCGGATTATGCAGTCCCCTCGGCAGCCGGCCGCAACAGGTGGGCGTGCACGGCGCCGGCCTTCAGGTAACGGAAGCCGACGAGGCCGAAGGCGGCCAGTTCTTCATCGCTCCAGCGGCGCGGCGCTTCGAGGTACACCGAGCCGCCCGCACGCAGCGCGCGCGCGGCGGCGCGCAGGGCCGGTTCGTAGAGGGCTGTGCTGTCGAAGGGCGGGTCGAGGAACACGGCATCGAGGCTGCCGGCGGACGCGCGTTCGAGGGCTGTGACACCGTTGCCGCGCTCGATGCGCACGGCCTCGGCGCTCAGCTTGGTCTTGGCGGCCTGGAGCTGCGCGACCAGCGCGGCGTCCTGCTCGCACAGCAGCACGTTCGCCGCGCCGCGCGAGGCGGCCTCGAAGCCGAGCGCTCCGGTGCCCGCGAAGGCATCGACGCAGTGCCAGCCCGGCAGTTCGCCGCCACCGGCCCCGGCCAGGCTGGCGAGCCAGTTGAACAGGGTTTCGCGTACGCGGTCGGGTGTGGGGCGCAGGCCGGGCTTGTCGGCCACGGCGAGGCGGGTGCGCTTCCATTCGCCGCCGATGATGCGCACCTCGCTGGGCTTCGACGGGCGCTTGGGTTTGGGTGCGGCGGGACGGGAGGCGGGGGCGGCTTTCTGGGGCATGCGGCGAGCTTAACGCCGCCCGCATGCCCGCTTTCAGAGCCCTGCAAGCGCTCGCTGTGCCAGCATGGCAGCCAGCAGAAGCATGGTGCCGCCAATGAGCGCATCGAGCATCTGCCAGGCGCGCGGCCGCGCGAACACCGGTGCGAGCAGCCGCGCGCCGAAGCCCAGCGAGGTGAACCACAGCGCGCTCGCCGTGGCGGCGCCCGCCACGAACCAGACTTTGAGCAGCCCCGCGTACTGCGCGCCCGCGCTGCCCACGAGCAGCACCGTGTCGAGGTAGACGTGCGGATTCAGCAGCGTGAAGCCAGCCGCCTGCGCCACCACGGCCACGCGCGACAGTGAAACGCCCTGCGCTGTGGTCTGCAACGCGGCGGGCTGCCGCGAGCGCCACAGCGCCTTGAGCCCGTAGCCGCAGAGAAAGGCCGCACCGAGCCCCGCGAGCACGGTGGCCAGCATCGGCCGCCCCTGCAGTGCCTGTGCCATGCCGGCGACACCGGCGCCGATCAGCACCGCGTCGCTGGCCGCGCAGAACAGCACCACCGCGCCCACGTGTTCCCGGCGCAATCCCTGGCGCAGCACATAGGCGTTCTGCGCGCCGATGGCGACGATGAGGACCAGGCTCATGAAGAGCCCGTTGGCGAAGGCAGTGGTGACATGTACGGCTTGCATGCTTCGAGGATGCCGCCCGCTCAGGATTAATTCAAACTAAACTTTCTTAATCCGATTCAGTTTTACTTCATCACCATGCTCGACTACGCCGCGCTGAACGCCCTTGCCGCCGTCGTACGCGAGGGCAGCTTCGAACGCGCCGCCCGCGCGCTGCACGTCACGCCCTCTGCGGTGTCGCAGCGCATCAGGCAGCTCGAAGAGCGCACCGGCGGCGCGCTGCTGGTGCGCGGCCAGCCCTGCGTCGCAACGGAGGCTGGGCTGCAACTGTGCCGGCACGTCGAGCGCGTGGGCATGCTGGAGCACGAGCTGCGCGAGGCCCTGCCTGCCCTCGGCATGGGCGGCGACGAAGCGGGTGGCGAGCGCGTCACGGTGCGGGTGGCCGTCAACGCAGACAGCCTCGCAACCTGGTTCGTGGCCGCCGCAGCAGCCTTCGCCACGCAGGAACAGGCCGCGCTGCTCGACCTCACGGTGGACGACCAGGACCATACGGCCGAGCGGCTGCGCAGCGGCGCGGTGTTCGCGGCGGTCACCGCGCTGGCACAACCGGTGGCGGGGTGCAACAGCGAGGCGCTGGGCACGATGCACTACGTGGCGGCCGCGAGCCCCGCGTTCGTGCGTGAACACTTCTCCAAGGGCGTGGGTGCCCGCACGCTGGCGGACGCCCCGAGCCTGGTGTTCGACCGCAAGGACCGGCTGCAGACGCGCTGGGTGCGGCGCATCTGCCACCGCAATGTCGAGACGCCGCGGCACTGGATCCCTTCGCCCAACGCTTTTGTCGAGGCGGCGTGCGCGGGCATGGGCTGGGGTATGCACCCGGCCAGCATGGTGGCCGGTGCGATCAGCGAAGGCAGGCTGGTTGAACTGGTGCCCGGCTCGACGCTGCCGGTGCCGCTCTACTGGCAGCAGGCGCGGGCGGCGCCGCGGCTGCTCGAACGGCTTGGGGCGGCGGTGCGGGCTGCCGCCAGCAGCGGCCCGCACGCCCTGGTGGTGTGACCGCCGCTCAGGGCTGCGCCTTGGCGGTCGTCTTGGCTTCCTTGCCGCCCACCACCACCGTCACCATGCGCTCGGGCTGCAGCTTGCGCTGGAAGGCCGCCTTGACGTCGGCCGCCGTAACCGCGTTCATGCGCGCGGTCCAGGTGTCGAGGTAATCCAGCGGCAGGTCGTGCCAGGCGATGTTGGCAACGTTGCCGATCAGCTTGCGGTTGCTGTCCAGCAGCAGCGGAAAGCCGCCGATCAGGTTGTCCTTCGCGGCCTTCAGTTCGCTGGCGGTCGGGCCTTCGGCCACGAACTTTGCGAGCACTTCGCGCGACATCTTCACCGCCTCTTCGGCCTGGTCGGGCCGGGTCTGGAAGCCGACGCGGAAGGCGCCCGCCTCGAGCCCCGGCGCGAAGCCGCTGTAGATGCTGTAGGTCAGGCCGCGCTTCTCGCGCACCTCGTTCATCAGGCGCGAGACGAAGCCGCCGCCGCCGAGCACGTAGTTGCCGAGCGTGAGCGCGAAGTGGTCCGGGTCCTTGCGCGGATAGCCGGGCTGGCCGATGAAGACGTGGGCCTGTGCCGAGTCGAAGGAAATGCGCTCGTCCTTGGGCGCTGTCAGCGCGGCCACTGGTGCAACGGCAGGCAGCGGCGTGCAGGCCTCGGGGCCGGGCAGGCGCGACAGCAGCGTGGTCGCGATCGTCTCGGCCTCGGCGCGCGTCACGGCGCCCACGATGCTGAGCTTGGCGCGGCACGGCACGATCAGCTGCTGGTAGCGCTGGCGCATGGCGGCGGTGTCGATGCGCGCGAGCGTTTCTTCCGTCACCTCCTGGCCGTAGGGGTGCACGCCGTACACGGCTTGCGCGAAGGCGCGGCCCGCAACGGTCGCGGGCTTGGTGTTGGCCTCCTTGATGGCCGCGTTGATGCGTTCGCGCTCGCGCAGCCACACGTCGTCGGGGAAGGCCGGCTCGCCGATCTCGCGCGATGCCAGCGCCACCGCCTTGTTCAGCAACGCCGGATCGGACAGCGTGCGCAGCGAGTAGCTGGTGCGGTCGGTGCCGGCGCTCACGTCGAAGCTGGCGCCCAGATCGGCCCAGGCTTCGCCCAGGGCGTTCTGGTCGAGCGCCGGCTCGCCACCCTTGCCGGCGCGCACGCCCTTCTCGACCATGGTCGCGGTGGTGCTGGCCAGGCCAGCCTGTGGTGCGGGGTCGCGGCGGCTGCCGGCGTCGAAGTCGATCTGCACGTCGACGATCGGCAGCGCGTTGGTCGACACGAGGTAGATTTTTGCGCCGTTGGCCAGCGTCCACTGCTGGATGGGCAGCGCGGCCTGCGCGCTGGTGATGCCCACGATGGCGGTAACGCCCGCGAGCAGGGCGCACTGGGCGATCTTCTTGAGAGTTTTCATGGAACGGGACCTGTCTTTCAGCGCATTTCGCCTGCGGGCGCCGCGAAGCCGCGGCCACGGGGCTTGGCTTCGGGCGGCAGGGGGCGCAGCGTGGCGACCGTGAGCTGGTCGTCACCGAAGTACTTGGCGGCCACGGCCTGCACCTGGGCGGCCGTGACGGATTGCAGCCGGGCGACGATGCGCTCGCTGGCGTCGAGCGGCAGGCCCTGGACCCAGTTGCTGCCGAGCTCGCGCGCCTGCGCCATCACCGAGTCGCGCTTGTAGGTCTCGCTCGCCACCCACTGGGTCTTGACGCGGGCCAGTTCGGCTTCGCCCACGCCCTCTTTGGCGACGCGCGCCAGCTGGGCGCGCAGCGCAGCCTCGACCACCTCGGCGCTCTTGCCGGCGGCTGGTACGCCGTCGAGCACGAAGAGCTGCGGGCCGCGGCCCATGAAGCCTGAATAGGCACCGGCCGAATCGGCGACGCGATCGGGCCCCTGGGTGAGTGCGCGGTCGAGCCGCGCGCCGGCATAGCCGTCGAGCACGGCGGACAGCACCACCAGCGCCCAGGCGTCGCTGTTCGCGTCGTCGATGCTGGCGAGCTGCGGCACGCGGAAGGCCAGCGACACATACGCCTGCTCGGCCGGCGCCTTCAGTTCGATGCGGCGGATGCCGCGCTGCGTCGGCTCGGTGCGCGGCTTGCGCGCAGGCACGGCACTCGACGGGATGCGGCCGTAGTACTTCTCGGCCATGGCGCGCACCTGGGCCACGTCGACATCGCCGGCCACCACGAGCACGGCGTTGGCGGGAACGTACCAGCGCTTGAAGAAAGCGCGTGCGTCCTCGGGCGTCATCGCGTCGAGGTCGCTCATCCAGCCGACCACAGGGCGGTGGTAGGGCGAGGCGGTGAAGACGGCGGCGTTCTGCTGTTCGCCGAGCAGCGCGCGCGGCTGGTCTTCGGTGCGCAGGCGGCGTTCTTCCTTGACCACCTCGATCTCGCGCTTGAACTCGTCGTCAGGCCACTGGTTGTTGGCGAAGCGGTCCGATTCAAGCTTCATCACCTGTTCGAGGCTGCCGACCGGAATCTGCTGGTAGTAGCCGGTGTAGTCACGGGTGGTGAAGGCGTTTTCCTGGCCGCCAAGGGCCGCTACGCGGCGCGAGAACTCGCCGGGCTTGATGTCCTTGGTGCCCTTGAACATCATGTGTTCGAGCGCATGTGCCACACCGGAGGTGCCGTCGACTTCGTCGATGGAGCCGACGCGGACCCAGACCATCTGCACCGCCGTGGGCGAGCGCCGGTCTGGCTGGACGATCAGCGTCATGCCGTTGGCAAGCGTGAATTGCTGGGGGCCGGGCGCCGCGGCTGCGGCGGCGGAAGATGGGTTGCTTTGGGCCTGTGCAGGCATGGCCCATGGCGCCAGAAGCGCCATCGCCAGCACCGCACCAGACGCAGCACGGCGTGGCGGGAGGTGTTTCATAGAATGGGTCGGATTGTAAAAAGCTCCTGATGTTCAGTTTCTTCAAGAAAAAACCGCCTGCCGAAACCCCCGATACGCCGGCGCCCACCCCGCCGGCCGCACCGGCGCCTGCCCCCGAAGCCGCGCCGGCGCGCTCGGTGTTCTCGCCTTCGAGCTGGTTCGGCTCGAAGCCGGCGGTCGAAGAGACCTCACCGCCTCCCGCGTCGCCTGCACCCGTACCTTCCCCGGTGCCCGCGCCCATCGCAGCCCCGGCCCCGGTGGAGGCACCGGCACCAGCCCCCGCATTCGTTCCACCGCCTGTGCCGGCCCCGGCCCCCGCGCCGGTTCCTGCACCCGCTGCCGAAATCGCCGTCGCCACTGAGCGCAAGGGCTGGTTCGACAAGCTCAAGACCGGCCTGCGCAAGACCGGCACCGGCATCCAGGCCGTATTCGTCAACGCGCAGATCGACGACGCGCTTTACGAAGAACTCGAATCCGCCCTGCTGATGGCCGATACCGGCGTCAAGGCGACCGAATACCTGCTTGACGACCTTCGCGGCCGCGTCAAGCGCCAGATGGCCACCGACGCAGCGCAAGTCAAGGTTTTGCTGGCCGAGGCGGTGGCCGACCTGCTCAAGCCGCTCGAGAAGCCGCTGGTCATCGGCCAGTTCACGCCCACCGTCATCATGGTGGCCGGCGTCAACGGCGCGGGCAAGACCACCTCCATCGGCAAGCTCACCAAGCACCTGGCCACCGAAGGCGCCTCGGTGCTGCTGGCCGCGGCCGACACCTTCCGCGCCGCGGCACGCGAGCAGCTGCTGGTCTGGGCCGACCGCAACACGGTCGAGATCGTGAGCAACGAGGGCGGCGATCCGTCGGCCGTGAGTTTCGACGCGGTGAACGCCGGCAAGGCGCGCGGCAAGGACGTGGTGCTGGTCGACACGGCCGGCCGCCTGCCGACGCAGCTGCACCTGATGGACGAGCTGAAGAAGATCAAGCGCGTCGTCACCAAGGCCGACGCCACGGCGCCGCACGAGGTGCTGCTGGTGATCGACGGCAACACCGGCCAGAACGCGCTCGCGCAGGTCAAGGCCTTCGACGAGACGCTGGGCCTCACCGGCCTGATCGTGACCAAGCTCGATGGCACGGCCAAGGGCGGCGTGCTGTGCGCCATTGCGCGCGAACGGCCGATTCCGGTCTATTTCATCGGCGTGGGCGAGAAGCTCGAAGACCTCGAAACCTTCAACGCCCGCGAATTCGCGCAGGCGCTGCTCGGATAAAAAAAACGGCCCCGGCTTGCGCCGGGACCGCTTCGCTTTTTCTCCCTCTCCCCTTTTCCTTCTCTTGCGGGAAGGCAATGCAGCGAAGGTAGTGCGCGCAGCGAATGCTCGCCAGTGCCGAAAGTCATGGGCTCATCTGGCAACGGCAACTTCGGCCATCGCCTGCAACAGCGAATCGGCCACGACCGGCTTGAACAGCACCGGCACCTGCGACTCGCGAACCCGCTGCAGCCGGTCGGGCGAGGTCTCGCCGGTGATGAGCAGCAGCGGCGTCGTCACGCCCTGGCCCTGGCTGAGCCGCAGGCCCGCATCGAGCCCGTCGGCGCCGTCGGCCAGCCGGTAGTCGCACAGCAACAGATCGAAGGGGCGGCCCTCGCCGCTCGCCTGCCGCAGGGCAGCGGCAGCGCCGGCCTCGTCCGCCACCGCATGGGCGTCGATTGCGTGGGAGCGCAGCAGGCCCATCATGGCTTCGCGGATTTCCAGTTCATCGTCGAGCAGCAGCACGCGCCCGGGCAACACTGGCGCCGGACCGCGGCGCTGCCCGGTGGCGGCGTCGGCCGTGGCGGCCGGCGCCAGCGCCCCGATCAGCTCGCGCGCCGCCGCACTGACTGCCGGCACCACCACGCGAAAGTGCGTACCCCGCCCCAGCCGCGAATGCATCTGCACCGGATGCCCGAGCAGCCGCGACAACCGCTGCACGATCGACAGCCCGATGCCGAGCCCCCGCGAGCGGTCGCGGCCCGGATTGTTGATCTGATAGAACTCCTCGAAGATCCGGCCCGACTGCTCGGGCGCAATGCCGATGCCGCTGTCGCGCACCTCGATCCACACCGAGTCGCCGCGTTCGCGCGCCATCACCGTCACGCCGCCGCGGGCCGTGTACTTGAGGGCGTTGTCGATCAGGTTGGACAGCATGCGGTGCAGCAGCTGCGGGTCGCTGTGCACCCACAGGCCGCTGGCGCGCACGCGCAGCTGCAGTTGCTTCTGCTCGGCGCGCGCCGCGAAGGTGTGATTGAGGGGCAGGAACAGCGCGTCGAGCTGCACCGGCTGCGGCGCTGGTGTGATCACGCCGGCGTCGAGGCGCGACACGTCGAGCATGGTGTCGAGCGAGGCGCCCAGCGCGTTCACCGCGCGCATCAGGCGCTCGGCGTTGCGGCCCTCGGGGCGGTCGCGCAGTTCATTCTCCAGCGCGGCGCCGAACAGCGCGATGGCATGCAGCGGCTGGCGCAGGTCGTGGCTGGCAGTGCCCAGGAAGCGCGTTTTTTCTTCGCTCGCGCGCTCGGTGGCGGCGATCTGCTCGCCGAGCCGCGCGGCGAGCGCCTCGTTCTCGAAGCGCAGCATGAGCGACGCAGTCAGCAGCTTGTGCTGGCCGACGCCCGCGTGCAGCGTCAGCAGCAGGTAGGCCGCGCCGGCTGCCGCCAGGAACAGGTGCAGCCCGTCGCCCTGCCACGCCAGCGCGGTGATCATGCCCAGCGACATCGGCATCGTGTAGCCGAAGAGCGCCGGCTTCAGCGGCCACAGCGACTGCGCCGCCCGCGCGCAGCTGCCGACGATCACGGCCATCAGCAGCGAGGTCATGGGCAGGTTGTCGTGCGGCACGATGAGCCAGGGCACCACCGCCGTGACCATGCTCACCAGCGTGACCATGCGCGAAATCTTGCGCGCCCAGTACGCGCTTTCACGCACGGGCCGGGACGGATTCCAGCGCGGCGTGAAGAACACGTAGACGTCGGCCATCAGCAGCCCGGCCAGCCAGAACAGCAGGCTCGGGTCTTTCAGCTGCGAATAGATGATGCTGCCGAACACCACCACGAAGGCCATGTGCGTCAGTGTCGAGACGCCGTAGGTGCTGTAGACCGAGGCAACGTGCTCCCGCAGCACCCGCTGGCCGAGTGCGTGGTCGGCGGAGGGGTCGTTCGACGCGTCGGGCTGCACGCTCAATGCAGGGTGCTGATCAACTGGGCGCGCGAGCGCATGCCGAACAGCAGCAGGATGGTCGAGACATGGTTCTTCACCGTGCCTTCGCTCAGGTTCGCGAGCTGCGCGATTTCCTTGTTCGCCTTGCCTTCGAGCACCCATTGCAGCACCTGCATCTGCCGCGGCGTGAGTTCCTGCCAGGCGCTGGCGTGGGCGAACTCGGCATAGCCGGTGAGCGATTTGGGCACGGCCGGTGGCGGCACCTCCGCCGCGCCGGGATCGAGCAGGCCGCAGGCGCGGATGAAGCTCACCACCTCCTTCAGGTCGGCCGACTTCGGCAGGAAGGCTGCGGCGCCCAGCGCGAGCACGCCCTGCGCCAGCGTGCTGTTGCCAGTGCCCGAGAGCACCACGATCCGCGCGGCGGGAAAGCGCAGCCGGAACTCGGCCACGCCGCTCAGGCCGTGCGTGTCGGGCAGGGCCAGGTCGAGCAGCACGAGGCCGATGGAAGCCTGGTGGGTTTCGTACAGCGCGAGTGCGTCCGCAACGTTGCCGGCCTCGAAGACTTCGATGTTCGCGCCGGACGGGGTGGCCTGCGCCTGGACCAGCGCGCAGACGCCCAGGCGCAGCAGGTCGTGGTCGTCCACAACCAGGATCGCCCTGGGCGTGCGGGTGGGCGCGCCAGTCTCCGCGGCCGGTGACAGAGGTGCGGGTGGGGAGTCGAAGGATGCCACGCGCCGATCTTAGCGATGTAACCTTCTGGTGACAGTGCATAAAGTCATGGCAGCCGCCGTGGCTGTAGTGCTTTATGCTACTTTTTTGATAGCAATTTCGCATCACATGTGCGCTTGCCATCGGGCTTCTCTGTGGGCACCATCGAAAGTCTCGCCGCACCGAACGGCGCTCACGGAGACCTGTCATGACGCACACCGCAGCCGCCCCCCTTGAATCGACCGACCGCAAGGTCGACCGCCTGCTCGCCCACTACGAAGAGAGCCACCGCAACCCGACCAACGAGCTGATCCATTTCGTGGCCATCCCGGCCATCATGCTGAGCATCGTCGGGCTGCTGTTCGCGCTCCATCCTTGGGTAGCCTACAGTTTCGTGGCCGCCAGCCTCGTCTACTACGCCCTGCTGCGCGCCCCGGTCTTCCTGCTGACCATGCTCGCGCTGACCGCCCTGGCCCTGGCGCTGGTGCATGCGATGGGCGGACTTGTATTGCCGATTTCAGCCGCTATCTTTGTGGTGGCCTGGATCTTTCAGTTCGTGGGCCACAAGATCGAAGGCAAGAAGCCTTCGTTCTTCGAAGACATCCAATATCTGTGGGTCGGCCCTCTGTTCGTGCTGTCCAAGCTTTTCCTAAAGCTGGGCGTGCGCTGGTAGCCATTGGCTATTCCAGCGATAGAAATTCAAGGGAACCCTTGGTTTAGCACTCCCTCTAACCGAGTGCTAATATGGCCCACACAAAGGAGTTTCCCCTGATGACAACGCTGTCTGGAGTCTCTGCCAACCAGCTGGCCGTCGCCAATCCATGGTCGATGGTTCCGCCGCTGGGCAACCTGGATGCCTACATTTCGGCCGCCAACCGCCTGCCGATGCTCACGCTCGAGGAAGAGCAGGGCTTCGCACGCAAGCTGCGCGACCAGAACGATCTCGAATCCGCTGGCGCGCTCGTGCTGTCGCACCTGCGCCTCGTCGTTTCCATTTCCCGCCAATACCTGGGCTACGGGCTGCCGCACGGCGACCTGATCCAGGAAGGCAACGTCGGCCTGATGAAGGCCGTGAAGCGTTTCGACCCCGACCAGGGCGTGCGGCTCGTGAGCTACGCCATGCACTGGATCAAGGCCGAGATCCACGAGTACATCCTGAAGAACTGGCGCATGGTCAAGGTCGCGACGACCAAGGCCCAGCGCAAGCTGTTCTTCAATCTGCGCTCGATGAAGCAGGACTTCAAGGCCGACTCGGCTGCGGCCGACAACGGCACGCACCGCGAAACGCTGAGCCCCGACGAGGTGTCGCAAATGGCGACCCGGCTCAACGTCAAGCCTGAAGAAGTGCTCGAGATGGAAACCCGCCTGTCGGGCGGCGACGTCATGCTCGACCCGGGCCCGTCCGACGACGGCGACGAAACCTTCGGCCCGATCGCCTACCTGGCCGACGCCACGCAGGAACCGACTGCCCTGCTCGAATCGCAGCAACGCGACCGCCTGTCGAGCGACGGCATTGCCACGGCGCTCGAAGCGCTGGACGACCGCAGCCGCCGCATCGTGGAAGAGCGCTGGCTCAAGGTGAACGACGACGGCTCGGGCGGCATGACGCTGCACGACCTGGCCGCTGTGTACGGCGTGAGCGCCGAGCGCATCCGCCAGATTGAAGTCGCGGCGATGAAGAAAATGAAGAAGGCGCTTGCGGACTACGCGTAAGCCAGTCGCCCTCCAAGGAAAAAGCCCGGTATCCCGGGCTTTTTTCATTTGGAAAGCGTCCGCATCGCCCGCTTGGCGATGTAGCGGGTTTCAGCCGTGTCCGACTCCGCCACCCACCGCGCGCAGAGCTTGTCGACCCACTCGCCCTGGCTCTTGCTCGCGTCGTTGAGCCAGTTCGCCACCGAGTTCTGCACATAGCGGCTGGGGTCGGCGCGCAGTGGTTCGATCAGCGGCAGCGCGCGCCACGGCTCGGTCTTCAGCGCATCGATCTGCGCGCACCACACACCGCGCGGACGCGTGAGCTCGCTGGCGAAGCGGCGGATGTTGGGGTCAGCGTCAAGCACCCACGGCTGCAGCAGTGCGAACGCTTCGTCGAGCGACTCGATGACCGCGTCGCGCACCGCCATCCATGCGATTTCCCGCACGCCGAAATGCGAGTCGGCGGCGAAGCGGCGCACCGCCTCCAACTGCGCCGGCAGCGGCAGGCCCGAGAGCGTGACCCACTGCGCGGCCCAGCAGCGGGCCACGTCGCTCGCGTGCGTGGCCAGCCGGTGGGCGACGGCATCGCGCTCGCCATGCAGCGCCGTCAGGTCGTAGAGCGCACGCGCGATGTGCCCGTGCCGCTGCATCGGCTTGAAGGCGCTCAGCATCGCGATCGTGTCTACCAGCCGTTCGCTCTGCGCATCGAGCCCGATGTGCCCCGCCACGCTGCGCGCCAGCCGGGGCAGCTCCAGCGCCATGAATTCGTTAAGGTTGACGGTTTCGAGCAGCCCGTCGTTGAGTGCGCCCAGCACCTCGGGCGGGATCAGCGCAATGCGGAAGGCACCCTTGCGCCCTTTGAGGTGCTCGACCGAGCCGGCGTCCATGTGCCCGGGATCCTTCTCAGGAAGCCAGCAGCGTCTTCAGGTCGGACACCATCGACGGCACGCCCGCGCCGTAACGCGCGTAGAGCCGCAGCCGGCCCTGCGTGTCGTAGACGTAGCTGGCGGCCGAGTGGTCCATCGAATAGCTGGTCGGCGTCTTGCCGTCGACCTTCTTGTAGTAGACCTTGTAGTCCTTCGCGAGCGCGACCAGCTCGTCGGCCGTCGGGATCAGCGCGACGAAGCTCGGGTCGAACGCGCCCATGTAGGCCTTGAGCACCTCGGCCGTGTCCCGCGCGGGGTCGACCGTGACGAACAGCACCTGCAGCTTGTCGCCGTCCTTCCCGAGTTGCTGCTTGACCTGCGCCATTTCGGTCATCGTGGTCGGGCAGACGTCGGGGCATTGCGCATAGCCGAAGAACAGCACGACCACCTTGCCCTTGAAGTCGGCCATGGTGCGGACCTTGCCGTCCGCGTCCTTCAGCGAGAAGTCCTTGGCGTAGTCGGCACCGGTGATGTCGACCGCAGTGAAGCTTTGCTTGGTCTCGCTGCAGGCCGAGAGGCCCAGGCCGAGGGTGGCGGTCACGCCCACCCAGCCGGCGCCCGCGGCAATCAGTCGAAGAGCGTTGCGCTTGTTCATGGAAACGTGGTCAGTGAATGTAGTGATCGACGAGCAGCGCCAGGAACAGCACGCTCAGGTGGATCAGCGAAAAGCGGAAGGTCTTGCGCGCCAGCGTGTCGGAATAGTTGCGCCACAGCGCAAACGCATAGCCGGTGAAGCCGATGCTCACGGCAACGGCAACCGCCAGGTACAGCCAGCCGCTCATGCCGTAGATGAAGGGCATCAGGCAGGCCGCGAACAAGATGAAGGTATAGAGCAGCACCTGCAGCCGCGTGAACTCGTTGCCGTGCGTGACGGGCAGCATCGGAAGGCCGGCCTTGCGGTAGTCCTCCACGCGGTAGAGCGCCAGCGCCCAGAAGTGCGGCGGCGTCCACAGGAAGATGATGAGGAAAAGAATCAGCGCCTCGGGCCCCACGTCGCCTGTCATCGCGGCCCAGCCCAGCACCGGCGGCATCGCGCCCGACGCACCGCCGATCACGATGTTCTGCGGCGTCAACGGCTTGAGGATCACGGTGTAGATCACCGCGTAGCCGACGAAGGTGGCAAAGGTCAGCCACATGGTGAGCGGATTGACCGTGAACCACAGCAGCACCGAGCCGGCAGCGCACAGCAGCGCCGAGAAAATCAGCGCCTGCAGATCGCTGAGCTGCCCGCGCGCCGTGGGGCGCCAGGCGGTGCGCTTCATCTTGGCGTCGATGCCCTTCTCGACCAGGCAGTTGAACGCCGCCGCTGCACCCGCCACCAGCCAGATGCCGATGCAGGCCAGCACGGCGCGCTGCACATCGGCCCACGAAGGCAGGCCGGGCACGGCCAGCACCATGCCGATCAGCGCGCAGAACACGATCAGCTGCACCACGCGCGGCTTGGTCAGCGCGTAGAACTGGCGCAGCACATTCGCGGTACTGGTTTGCTGAACGGGGATCGGGGTGCTCACGCGGCGGCCTTCCTTTGATTGTTGTTGTGACCTGGTGCATTGTCACTGGCGCGCGCAGTCTGCGTCGCCAGGTCGCGCCGGCTCTCGCACAGGGCCCAGGTGAGCACAACGGCCAGCGCTGCGGCGCCGCCGGTATGAAGCACGGCCGCGGCCAACGGCCAGCCGAGCAGCACGTTGCCAAGGCCCGTGGCCAGCTGAAGCAGCGCCAGGCCCGCGAGCCATCGCGCCTGCGGGCGGAGTGTCTCGATGCGGCGCAGGCGCCATGCCAGCACGCCGAGCGCGACGAACACGGCATAGGCCATCAGCCGATGCGCGTAGTGAATCGCGGTGAGCGCGGAAAAATCGAGCGGCTGGCCTTCGCCGGTCACGCCGAGGTGACGCCAGATTTCGAAGCCCTGCGCGAAATTCATGGCTGGCCACCAGCTGTCCTGGCAGGTCGGGAACTGCGTGCAGGCCAGCACCGCATAGTTGGTGCTGACCCAGCCGCCGAGCGCGATCTGCAGCACGAGCAGCACAGTAGTCGCGATGAGGCCGTTGCGCAGTGCGGGCGACACGGGCGTGGGCAGTCGCTGCGCCGCGCTCTGCTGGTAGCGCACCGCTTGGATGCACAGTAGCGCCAGCAGCACGATGGCGCCCATCAAATGCGTGGTGACGATGGCCGGGAACAATTTCCAGGTGACGGTGAGCGCGCCGAATGCGCCTTGCAAGCTCACGCCAACGAGCGTCGCCGTCGGCCACCAAGGATTCAGCACAACTTGCGCGATGGCAGGCGGAGGCTGCGGCGCGTTGCCGGCCTTGGGCCCAATGGAAGGCCACCAGCGCACCAGCCAGGTCGCCAGGGCCAGCACGAGGATCAGCACGCCGACACCCGTTGCCAGGTAGCGGTGAACCATCTCGACCCAGGCCTTGCTGTGCGTCACCGGGCCGGTCGGCTGTGCGGCTTGCGCCATCGCGATCTCGTGGCGCGCGCCGGCCGGACTGGCATTGCCGTAGCAGCCGGGCCAGTCGGGGCAGCCCAGGCCCGAGTCGGTGAGCCGCGTGAAGGCGCCGAACAGCGTGAGATCGAAAGTGAGAAACAGCGTGAGCACGGTCAGCGCATGCAGCCGCCGCGCCGGGCCTGCGCCCGCGTTGCGGCGCCACACCCACACCAGCGGGCCGAGCGCGATCAGCACGCCGGCGGCCATGAGCCAGGCGATGGGCTTCAGATCGTAGAGCGAGCTCGTGTCCATGCGAGGTCTCAGCGGCCCGGTTCGTCCCACGACGCCGAGGCGCGCAGCAGGCGATCGAGGTCGCGCTTGGCGCGGCCGGCGCCGGCGGCGTCCATGCGGGCGGGGAAACGCATCATCCAGTTGCCCATCGGGTCGACCACGTACAGGTGCTCGGCCAGCGAGTGGCCCTGCACAGGCGCGAGCCACTTGGCCAGTTGGTCGGCCGGCACGCGCAGCACGGTGGCGCCGTGCAGGCCGTTGTTCAGGCGCTCAGGCACGGGAGCGGCGTCGCTCACGAGCCAGACGCGGTCCATGCGGTCTTTCTCGCGGCCCAGGCTTTCACGCAGTTGCCGTTGCAGGTAGAGCTGCTGCTCGCACAGCGCGTCGCAGGCGGCATCGGCCACGGCCACCAGCAGCCATTGGCCCTTGAGCGTGGCGAAGTCGACCGGAGCGCCGTTGCGGTCGGTGGCGATCAGCTTCGGCAGCTCGTGCTGCGGATCGATCAGCTCGCCATAGACGCTGCGGCCTTCGGGCCGGATCACGTAGTAGGTGAAGTACGAGGCAATGACCGGCGCCGCGCACATCAGCATCACGGCGATCATCTTCCAGCGCCCGACGACCGTGCGCCGGCCCTCCGCACCGTCGAGCGCCTGGTTGGGCGACGGCATCGAATGCACCGTCAGGCCCAGCGGCTCGTCAGAAGCGGCCATCGCGTGCGCGGCGCCTTGAGCGGCGGAAGGGTGTGATGAATTGGAACCAGACATAGAGGATGACGACGAGGGCCGACAGGCCGAACCACTGGAATGCGTAACCGTAGTGCCTCTCCAGGCCCAGCGCCGGGGCCGGCCAGTCGCGCTGCAGGCCCTCGGAAGCCGGTCCGCTCTGCTGCAGCGACACGTCGGTGCGCAGCGGCAGTTTGGTCTCGGCACGGAAGGCCTCCAGGTCGAGATTTTGCCGGATGGGCGAATACCCTTCGGCGGCCGGTGCCGGGGCGGCCGGCGCGGAGGCTGCCGTGGCGGGTGCAGAGGCGGCGGGCACGGGCGTCGGTGCGGACGTGCCCAGCTCCAGCAGATGGCTCGGCGGCGGCTCGATCAGGCCCGTGACCTCGACGATGCCGGCTGGCGTCTCGACCGCACCCAGCTGCGTGCGATCGACGAAATTGCGCTGGATCCAGCCGCGCTGCACCATCACCGCCTGCTCGGTGCCTTCGAGGGCGAAGGGCGTCAGCACGTAGAAGCCGGGCGTGCCGTGCATCTGGCGGTTGTCGAGGTACACGGTCTGCGTTGGCAGCCAGAGCCCGCGCAGGCGCACCGGACGGTGCAGCGAGTCGGAGGCTTTCTCCAGCGCCAGGAATTCGGCCTGGGTCAGCGCCGGCTTGAGCTTCTGGGCGTCGATGTCGGCCTGCAGCGCTTCCTTCTGCGCGGCGCGCGAGAGCTGCCAGCGGCCTAGCGAAACGGTGGCCGCCACGGTCAGCACGGCGGCGATGGTGATCAGCCAGAAACGGCCCGGGCGGCGCCGGTCTTCGGAATACAAGGGTTCAGGGGTCACTGGAGAGAACGGGGCGTGCGGCCGATAATGCGGGTCATGAAATATTTCGTCGCCCTGGTGTTCCTGGGCATCTTCGCGAGCCTCGCGTTCGCCCTGTACTTCATGCTGAAGGACGGGCGCAACGGGCGCGCCAAGAGCGGCGGCATGGCGCGAGCGCTCACCTTTCGGATCGGCCTGTCGGTGTTTTTGTTCCTCTGCATGCTGCTCGCCTGGAAACTCGGCTACATCCAGCCCACCGGACTCCCGCTCGGCAAGTAGATGGTGCTCGTTCCACGAGAACCATGAAAAAGGCGCCTTACGGCGCCTTTTTCGTGGAATGCCGCGAGGTTCTTCGCTCAAAGCCAATAGACCAGCATGTAGAGGCCGAGCCAGACCACGTCCACGAAGTGCCAGTACCAGGCCGCGCCTTCGAAGCCGAAGTGGCGCTCCGGCGTGAAGTGGCCCTTGCGCAGGCGCAGCGTGATGAACAGCAGCATCAGCATGCCGATGAACACGTGCAGGCCGTGGAAGCCCGTCAGCATGAAGAAAGTCGAACCGTAGGTGCCCGAGCTGAGCTTGAGGTTCAGTTCGGTGTACAGGTGGTGGTACTCGTAGCCCTGCACGCCCAGGAAGATCATGCCGAGCAGCACGGTGAGCCACATGAAGCGGATCGTTTGTGCACGGTGGCCGGCACGCAGCGCATGGTGGGCAATGGTGAGCGTCACGCCCGAGCTCAGCAGCAGCGCGGTGTTGATCGTGGGCAGCCAGAACGGGCCGACGGTCTGGAAGGGCTCGACGATGCCGGCCGGCGAAGCGGTCGCGCCTGCGGCGACGCTGGGCCACACAGCCTTGAAGTCGGGCCAGAGGATCGCGTTGTCCAGGCTGCCGAGCGCGGGCAGCGAATGGGTGCGGGCCCACCACAGCGCGGTGAAGAACGCGCCGAAGAACATCACTTCCGAGAAGATGAACCAGCTCATGCTCCAGCGGAACGAGAGGTCGACCTTGTGACCGTACTGGCCGCTCTCGCTTTCGCCGATGGCGGTGCGGAACCACACGAACAGCGTGCCGAGCCAGATCAGCATGCCCGCCAGCAGGGACCACGCGCCCCACTCGTGGCCATTGATCCATTGCGCGGCACCCAGGATCACGAAGAACAGGCCGATCGCGGCCGAGACCGGATAGGCAGACGGTCCGGGCACGAAGTAGTAGGGCGTGGTGCCGTGGGTGGTTGAACTCATATCAGCTCCTGGCTTTCTTTCTTCTCTCGATTCAATGGATTCTGCTTACTGTCGCGGAATGCTTTTTCGTCAGTCAGGCTGCGGCCGATGCGACCACATGGCGCACCAGCAGCACCAGCGCGACCACGAAGACGATCACGGCCACGAACGCCACCGCGATGATGTGCAGCGGGTTCAGCTTGCCCAGGTCTTCCTGGTAGGCGCTGTTCTTGCGAACACCGAAGAACGACCAGCCCACCGCCTTCACTGTGTCCCACAGCGAAGCCTTCGGCCGGGGCCTTGGCTGGTTCTGCGGATCGGTCACGAGCGCGGCTCATTGGCGGTGTTCGAAACGGCGGCCACCGGCGCAGGATTCACACCAGCGGCCACCGGCGCCGCGGGTGTCTTGCCGCCCACTTCGAAGAAGGTGTACGACAGCGTGATGGTCTTCACGTCTTTGGAAATCTTGGGGTCGATCACGAACGCGACCGGCCACTGCTTCTTCTCGCCCGGATCGAGCGTGTACTGGTTGAAGCAGAAGCACTCGAGCTTGTTGAAGTACGGCGCGGCCTGCTGCGGCGCGTAGCTCGGAATGGCCTGCGCGGCCATGCGGCGGTTCTGCACGTTCTGGAACTCGTACATCACCGTGTTGAGCTGGCCCGGGTGCACCTGGATGGTCCGCTCCGCAGGCTTGAAGTCCCAGAGGCCGCCGCGCACGTTGGAGTCGAACTCGACCGTGATGGTGCGAGTCATGTCGACCTGCGTGTTGTCGGGCACGCGCACGTTCTTGCCGCCGCTGGCACCGCCCGGCACTTCGAGCTCGGAGAGCGCGAGGATGTTGATGCCGGTCATCTCGCAGATGGCGCGGTACATCGGCACCAGCGCATAGCCGAACGCGAACATGCCGCAGGCCACGACGGCCAGCTTGCCGACCATGCGGACATTGGCGCGGCGGATGCGTGGACCGAGGCTCATGCGTGTGCTCCCGTTCGTTGCGTGGGTGGCGGTTCAGCGGCCGCTGAACCAGACCATGCGAACGATGAAGCCGATGAAGAACACCACCGCGATGGAGGCCAGCGTGAGCCCCATGCGGCGGTTGTTCCTTTTCTGTTCGGGTGTCATCGTGCTTTCGATTCAGTCACCGGGCGATCAGCCGATCACCTTGGTGGCGGTCGCGTCGAGCTTGGGCGGGTTCTCGAAGGTGTGGAACGGTGCCGGCGAAGGCACTTCCCATTCGAGGCCCTCGGCGCCTTCCCACGGCTTTTGCGTGGCCTTCTCGCCCTTGCCGCGCATGGTGGGCAGCACGATGAAGAGGAAGAAGTACACCTGAGCGAAGCCGAAGAAGAACGCACCGACCGACGCCACGGCGTTGAAATCGGCGAACTGCATCGGGTAGTCGGCATAGCGTCGCGGCATGCCGGCCAGGCCCAGGAAGTGCATCGGGAAGAAGGTCACGTTGAACGAGATCAGCGACCACCAGAAGTGCACCTTGCCGCGCGTTTCGTTGTACATCACGCCGGTCCACTTGGGCACCCAGTAGTAGAAGCCCGAGAACATGGCGAACAGCGAGCCGGCCACCAGCACGTAATGGAAGTGGGCCACCACGTAGTAGGTGTCCTGCAGCTGCGTGTCGATGGGCGCAACGGCCAGGATCAGGCCGGTGAAGCCGCCCATCGTGAACACGAAGATGAAGCCGACCGCGAACAGCATGGGCGTCTCGAAGGTCATCGAGCCCTGCCACATGGTCGCGATCCAGTTGAAGATCTTCACGGCCGTAGGCACCGCGATCAGCATGGTCGCGTACATGAAGAACAGCTGGCCGGTGAGCGGCATGCCGGTCGTGAACATGTGGTGCGCCCACACGATGAACGACAGGATGGCGATCGACGAAGTGGCGTACACCATCGAGGCGTAGCCGAACAGGCGCTTGCGGGCAAAGGCCGGCACCACCTGGCTGATGATGCCGAAGGCCGGCAAGATCATGATGTAGACCTCGGGGTGGCCGAAGAACCAGAAGATGTGCTGGTACATCACCGGGTCGCCGCCGCCGGCGGGGTTGAAGAAGCTGGTGCCGAAGTGGCGGTCGGTCAGCGTCATCGTGATGGCGCCGGCGAGCACGGGCATCACGGCGATCAGCAGGTAGGCGGTGATGAGCCAGGTCCAGCAGAACATCGGCATCTTCATCAGCGTCATGCCGGGGGCGCGCATGTTGAGGATGGTGACGATGATGTTGATCGAACCCATGATCGACGAGGCGCCCATGATGTGCATCGCGAAGATGCCGGCGTCCATCGAGGGGCCCATCTGCAGCGTGAGCGGCGCGTACAGCGTCCAGCCGGCAGCGGGTGCGCCGCCGGGCATGAAGAACGAGCCCACCAGCATCAGCGCCGCCGGGATCAGCAGCCAGAAGCTGAAGTTGTTCATGCGCGCGAACGCCATGTCGGAGGCGCCCACCTGCAGCGGGATCATCCAGTTCGCGAAGCCCACGAAGGCCGGCATGATGGCGCCGAACACCATGATCAGGCCGTGCATGGTGGTGAACTGGTTGAAGAGCTCGGGGTTCACCAGCTGCAGGCCGGGCTGGAACAGCTCGGCGCGGATCAGCAGAGCGAGCACGCCGCCCACCATCAGCATCGTGAAGCTGAACAGCAGGTAGAGCGTGCCGATGTCCTTGTGGTTGGTCGCGAACACCCAGCGGCGCCAGCCGGTGGGCGCATGGTGATCGTGATGCTCGTCGTGTGCGTGGTCGCCGGGGACTGCGTGACCGTGGGGGTCGAGGACTGCACTCATTTCGTTGTTCCTTGCAATTTCTTCGTCGCGGGGCGCTGCTGCCGCATCACTTGGCGCGCAGGGCCAGCACTTCGGCCGGCTGCACCAGCTGGCCCGTCTTGTTCGACCAGCTGTTCTTGGTGTACGTGGCCACTGCCGCGAGATCGGTATCGCTCAGCTGCTTCCAGGAAGGCATCGCGCCGTTGTTCTGGCCGGTGAGCAGCACCGTCAGCTGGATCTTGTGATCGGCGTCGGTCACCTTCGGGGAGCCGTCGAGCGGCTTGATCGGGCCAGCGCCCTTGCCGTTGGCCTGGTGGCAGGCGGCGCAGTTGGCGGCGTAGACCTTCTCGCCGCGCACCAGCATGTCGGGCAGCGCCCAGACCTTGGTCGGGTCGTCGAGCTTGGCGGCGGCTTCCTTGCGCTTGGCTGCCACCCAGGTCGTGTAGTCGGCGGACGAGACCACCTTCACGTGGATCGGCATGTAGGCGTGTTCCTTGCCGCACAGTTCCTGGCACTGGCCGTAGTAGTCGCCCACAGTCTCGGCGCGGAACCAGGTGTCGCGCACGAAGCCGGGGATCGCGTCCTGCTTGAGGCCCAGCTGCGGCACGGCGAAGGCGTGGATCACGTCGTTCGCGGTGGTGATGATGCGGATCTTCTTGTTGACCGGCACCACCAGCGGGTTGTCGACCTTGAGCAGGTAGTCGTCGGGCATCGCGCCCTTGGCGCCTGCATCGGACATGGCGCGCTGCGAGCTGTCGAGCGTGGAGATGAAGGCCAGGCCCTCGCCTTCGCCGTTCAGGTAGTCGTAGCCCCACTTCCACTGGTAGCCCGTGGTCTTGATCGTGAGGTCGGCGTTGGTGGTGTCCTTCTGGGCCACCAGCACCTTGGTGGCGGGCAGCGCCATCACGATCACGATGAGGAAGGGCACGATGGTCCAGATGACCTCGACCACCACCGATTCATGGAAGTTGGCCGCCTTGTGGCCGACCGACTTGCGGTGCTTCCAGATCGAATAGAACATGACCGCGAACACGGCGACGAAGATGACCGTGCACAGGATCATCATGATCGTGTGGAGCAGATGCTGCTCCTGCGCGATCTTGGTCACGCCGACCGGAAGATTCAACTGGCGCACCGAGGGGCCGCCGGGCAGATCGTTGACTGCGTGCGCCGCGCTGCTGAAAGCCGCGCCGGCCGCCAGCAACAGATTCGCCGGCCTGTACTTATTGCGCCAAATGCTCTTCATCGTGTTCACGTTTCTTCAATTTTTTCGACAAACCCAACCGTGCAGCACTGCGCGAGCCCCCTCAGGCGCCACGCAACGCCATGCGAATCTCGCGGGCCAACGCCGCACGCAACTCCGGGCGTACATAGCGCCCCACCCTGACCGATCGACCCTGCCCCGAGACCTCGATCAGCGAGCGATCGCCGGTCTGGGGTTCGATCCGCACCTGGTGCGGAAGAAATTCCGTGCGTTCGTAGTGCCCGCCGTTCTCGAGCTCCACGACGAGCCGCCCTTCCTGCAGCGCGATCTTTTCGCCGTCGGTCGCATGCCGTGCATAGACCATGAACGCAAATCCGACAGCGGCCAGTTCAAGCCAGGCAAAAGGCAGTACCAGCGGCGCACCGTGCAGCCAGAACAGGGTGCCGATGCCGAGCGATACCACGCACAGCGAGGCGTAGAGCCAGCCCAGCTGGCTCGGCGTCACCGAGCAATTCCGCTTCAGGAACCAGTGGATGCTCTGGCCTGAAACGGTGGCAAATCGAAACACGGAATTCGACACGGGCGAGTTCAGCAAATCGGTGCGTCGACGGTCGCCAAACCCCTCGTACAAACAGGATTCGACACCCCTCGATCGCGGGACAATACCCGCGAGTTTCACGCAACGGCGGATTGTAGCGGGTAGATATCTGCGCCCGAGTGCCCTATGGGACGCCTACGGGTCACTACTAGTAGGCAAAAAACGGCTCGTGCGCCATGCGTTTTTGCCGCACGATCAACAGGAGATCGAACGGGCGATCAAGCGCCCGGACGACCTCGTTGCAGCATCGAGCGCATCTCGCGCAGCGACACCGCGCTTTCGGCCGACAACGACACGCGCGGCGCCGGCTTGAACGCGTGGCCGTAGATAACCTCGAAGGTCAGCGCGATGCGCCCGCCTCCTTCTTCGGCCGGCGCGAGCTCGGGCAGCGCCTTCTTCAATGACTGGTGCCAGGCCTTGCCGCGCAGCGCCGCAAAGCGCGCCGGGTGCAGGTTGCGGCCCAGCGTGCGCAGCTCGGCCAGCGCCGCTTCGGGCGTGGCCCAGGTCAGCACGATGCGCTCCATGTCCATCACCGGCTCGGCGAAGCCGGCGTGCACCAGCATGTCGCCCCAGTCGTGCATGTCGGTGAACTCATGGCCCGCGGCCGGCCAGCCGAGGCGGGCATGCAGTGCGCGCAGCTCTCGCACCGTGTCGGGCCCGAGGCAGGAGAACATGAGAAAACCGTCGGTCGCCACCAGCTTGTGCCAGTGCGAAATGAGCGCTTCGGGGTCGGCCGCCATGTGCAGCGACATGTTGGCCCAGAGCAGGTCGACGCCGTCTTCAGGCGGTGCGTCGAAGCGCGCCTTACCGGCTTGCCAGCGGCGCGCGCTCCACCACGGCGCGCTCAGCGCCTGGCCGGTTGCGGCGGCCAGCCCGGGCTCGGGTTCGATCACGAAAGAAGCGGCGTCCTTGTAGCGGCGGGCGACGAGCTCGTGCGCCTCGAGGCCGCTGCGCAGCGGCGCCCAGTCGGCCCAAGTCCGGGGCTGGGCCTTGATCCATTGCAGCCGGTCTTCCATGCGGCGGCCGATTTCCTCGTGCAGCCAGGGGGAGCCGTCGGCAGGCGCAAGCCGGCGCCAGCGGGCCGCCGCCGTGGCATCGATGGTCGGCGGTCGTCGTGAGGGGTCGGTGGCCATGGGGCCGTGAGTATATTGAGGCAATGCTCAGCCATCGGGCCCTGTGGCCTTTCCTGCCTTTCAGGCCTTTCGGGGCCCTCACTTCGCTGCTTGCGCGGCTGCCCAGCCAGTGCGCGGTCTGCCGCGCCTGGCCTTCGCGCCCGGTGTGCGATGCCTGCGTGGCCCGCTTCGCACCGCCCACCGCGCGATGCGGCAGCTGCGCCCTGCCCGTGCCCGAGGGCGTGAGCCGCTGCGGTGAATGCGTGAAGCACCCGCCGCCGCTGGACGCCTGCCTCGCGGCCTGCACCTACGCGTGGCCGTGGCCGGACGCCATCGCAGCCTTCAAGTTCCGTGGCGAGGCAGGCTGGGCCGGGCCGTTCGCCACGCTGCTGCGCAGCGCGCCCTGGGTAGAGCCGGCCCTGGAGGCCTGCGACGTCGTGCTGCCGATGCCGCTGGCGCCCCGCCGGCTGCGCGAACGCGGCTTCAACCAGGCGCACGAACTGGCGCGGCGGCTGGCACCTTCCAAGACTGACGCCACCCTGCTCCTGCGCACCCGCGAGACGCCCGCCCAGAGCGGCCTTTCGCGCGCCGACCGATTACGCAACCTGCACGGCGCCTTCGCGGTGGAGCCGCTGCGCGCCGAAAAGCTGCGCGGCCTGCTGGTCGACGACGTGATGACCAGCGGCGCCTCGCTGTTCACGGCCGCCGAGGTGCTGCGGCTGGCTGGTGCGGCCCACATCACCGCCGTCGTGCTGGCCCGGACCGATCCGCCGCGCTGAGCCTTCGATGCGGCGCGCCGACAATGGGCGCATGTTCCATATCGTCCTGGTCCACCCCGAAATCCCGCCGAACACCGGCAACGTGATCCGGCTCGCAGCCAACACCGGCTGCACGCTGCACCTGGTCGAGCCGCTGGGCTTTTCGATGGACGACCGCCTGCTGCGCCGCGCCGGGCTCGACTATCACGAGTACGCCGAGGTCAAGCGCCATGCCGACTGGCAGGCCCTGCTCGCCGCCGAGCAGCCTGCCGCCGATCGCATGTTCGCCCTCACCACGCGCGGCACGCGGGCCGTGCACGACGTGCGCTTCCAGCCCGGCGACTGGCTGGTGTTCGGCTCGGAGACCAGCGGCCTGCCGCCCGCCGTGCGCGACAGCTTCGCCGAGCCGCAGCGCTTGCGGCTGCCGATGCGCGAAGGGCAGCGCAGCCTGAACCTCTCGAATGCGGTGGCCGTGACGGTGTTCGAGGCCTGGCGGCAGAACAGCTTCGGCTGAAGCGGTCGCCCCTTCGAACATCAGGGGCACATCCGATCGGCAAGACGCGCCGTATGGAAGACATGCCGGCCGCAAAAGCGACTCGGCATCTGGTCCATCCACCACCTTGCCCCAAGGAGTCTTGCCATGAATGCCATCAAGTCGATTGCCTTTTCCGCCTTCGCCACGCTCGCCCTCGCCAGCAGCGCCCAGGCCTTCCAGGGTGAACAGAACCCGCTGCCGCCCGCGTCTTTCCAGTCGACGCTGTCGCGCGCGCAAGTGCAGGCCGAAGCGCGCCAGCCGCTGCAGATCAGCAACGGCGGCACCGGCGTGCAGCAGGCCAGGAGCGGCAACGTCGACCGCAATGCGGTGCGCGCCAGTGCACTGAGCATCACCCGCCAGGGTGCGGCCACCTACGGCGAAGTGGCCGAGCGCCGGATGTAAGAAGAAAGAGGGAAGGCTGCCGCTTTCTCAGCGGTAGCGGCGCACCACCGACTCGGCCACGCAGGCCGGCTTGGCGGCGCCTTCGAGTTCGATGGTGGTTTCCCAGGTCATCTGGAAGCCATCGTTGGCAATCGCCTCTGAGGTCAGCAGCTTCATGCGAGCCCGCAGGCGCTTGCCCACCGGCACCGGCGACATGAAGCGCACCTTGTTCAAGCCGTAGTTCACGCCCATGCGCGACTCGACCACGTCGAGTGCCGTTTCGTAGAAGCGCGGCAGCAGCGACAGCGTCAGGAAACCGTGGGCAATCGGCCCGCCGAAGGGGCCGGCCTTGGCTCGCTCGATGTCGACATGGATCCACTGGTGGTCACCCGTCGCCTCGGCGAACTGGTTGACCTGCTCCTGCGTGATGGTGATCCAGTCGCTCACGGCGACTTCCTGGCCGACGCAGGCAGCGAGATCCTGAAGGGTCTGGAATGTCTTTTTTGTCATGCGAGGCATTCTGGCGTCTGGGGCGCCCGCACGGCTGTCGGGCGGGCGACAACCGGGCTCAGGGAAAACCGGGAGCAGGCTGGCGGCTCAGGCGTCGAGCCATTCGCAGATCGGCTGCCACTGCTCCAGGTCGCGCTGCACACGGCCGGGAGCGATGTCGAACAGCGTGAGCCCGCGCGCCGCGAGCTGCACGTAGTTTTGCGTGTCGCGCAGCTCGCCGATCACCGGCACGCCGAGCCCGGCGATGAACTCGTGGAGCCGGTCGGCCGCCAGCGTGCGGGCGTTCACGCGCATGCCGACGAGGCCGATCTTCGTTTTCTCGGCGCGGCGGTTCTCCTGCAGCCGGTCGAGGAAATCGCGTGTCGCGTAGATGTCGAAGATGCTCGGCTGCAGCGGCACGATCACGCGGTCGGCCAGTGCCAGCACCTCCTTGAAGCGCCAGCCGTGCAGGCCGGCCGGCGTGTCGAGCACCGCGTGCGTGGTGCCGCGCGGCGGCCGCACCACCGTGCTCTCGCCCGTGGCCTCCCAAGTGGCGATGGGCCTGGCCAGCGGCGGACGCAGGCCCAGCCAGAGCCGCGAAGACTGCTGGCGATCCACGTCGCCCAGCATCACGGCATGACCACGGCTTGCGAAATAGCCCGCGACATTCGTCGCGATCGTCGACTTGCCGACCCCACCCTTGGGATTGGCGACCAGAACCACCGGCATAAAGCTCTCCTCCAGAACTGGGACAGCTGGAATGGTAGTCGCTGGCGCGTTTTTGCCCGACGCATCGGCCCCGACTGAGATATGTTCGCGGGATGACGACAACAACATCCATGGGAAATCCCGCCGACAGCTCCGGCGGCAATTCCAGCGGCATCTACGTGCTGGCGGCGCACCCGCACTGGCGCGACTCCCGAGTCAACCGCCGCATGCTCGCCGCCGCGCGCGCAGTGCCCGGCGTCGACGTGAACGACCTCTACGGCAGCTACCCCGACTTCGCCATCGACGTCGAGGCCGAGCAGGCCCGGCTCGCCCAGGCCAGCCTCGTGGTGCTGATGCACCCGATCCAGTGGTACTCGATGCCCGCGCTGCAGAAGCTCTGGGTCGACGACGTGCTCAGCTACGGCTGGGCCTATGGTCCCGGCGGCACGGCCCTGCAGGGCAAGGACTTGTGGCTGGTCGCCACCACGGGCAGCCCCGAAGCGAGCTACCACCCGCAGAACTACCACCGCTACTTTTTCGACGCCTTCCTGCCGCCCTACGAGCAGACCGCCGCGCTGTGCGGCATGCGCTTTCTGCCGCCGCTGATCTTCTACGGCGCGCGCAGCGCCAGCGAGGCGGATGTGAAGTCGCATGTCGAAACCTTCGCCCAGCGCCTGGGCAGCTACCCCGACTGGCCCGAGATCGAGGAGATCGACGCCTGCGTGGCCTGCCCCGTGCCCGAGAGCGACCGGCCGGCCGAGATCGATGAGCTCGACAAGGCGGCCTCCAGCGCCTTCCATGCCGCCGTGACCCACGGCCTTGCGAACGCCTCCGCAGACAACCACGGCAAGAAGGCGGCCTGAGCATGGAACACGCACCCGCCTGGCTGACCAGCAGCCTTATCTATCTTGGCGCCGCCGTGCTGGTGGTGCCGCTTTCGAAGGCCCTGGGCCTCGGCTCGATCATCGGCTACCTTGTGGCCGGCATCGCCATCGGCCCCTGGGGACTGGGGCTCGTGTCCAGCGTCGAGGACGTGCTGCATTTCGCCGAGTTCGGCGTGGTGCTGATGCTGTTTCTCGTGGGCCTCGAACTCGAACCCAAGCGCCTGTGGAGCCTGCGCCGTCCCATCTTCGGCTGGGGCGCAGCGCAGGTGCTGAGCTGCGCCGTGGTGCTGTTCGCCGTGGGCTGGGCCGTGGGCGCCGAATGGCGCGTGGCACTGGTGGCCGCGCTGGGCCTGGCGCTGTCGTCCACCGCCATCGCGCTGCAGGTGTTCGGCGAGCGCAACCTGCTAAAGACGCCCAGCGGGCAGGCCGGCTTCTCGATCCTGCTGTTCCAGGACGTGGCGGCCATCCCCATCCTCGCGCTGCTGCCGCTGCTTGCCGGCGCCACCGCGGCCGAGCAGTCGATCACCGGGCTGGAGCGGGCGCTGGAAGCCGCGAAGATCCTCGGCGTGATCGGCGGCATCATCCTCGGCGGCCGGCTGCTGCTGCGCCCCATCCTGCGCTGGATCGCGCGCAGCGACACGCCCGAGATCTTCACCGCCGCCGCCCTCTTGCTGGTGGTGGCCATCGCGGCGCTGATGCAGCTGGTGGGCCTGTCGATGGCGCTCGGCGCCTTTCTCGCCGGCGTGCTGCTGGCAGAAAGCGAATACCGGCGCGAGCTCGAAACCGACATCGAGCCCTTCAAGGGCCTGCTGCTGGGCCTGTTCTTCATTGCCGTGGGCATGTCGATCAACTTCGGCGTGCTGATCGCGAGCCCGTGGGTCATGGCGATGCTGGTGGTCGGCTTCATGGTCATCAAGCTGGTGGTGATCTATTCGCTCGCCAAGGCGATGGGCATCGCCTACCAGGAGCGGCCCGTGTTCACGCTGTTGCTCGCGCAGGGCGGCGAGTTCGCATTCGTGGTGTTCCAGGCCGCGGGGCCCGATGTGCTGCCGCCCGAGATCACATCGCTGCTGATCGGCGCAGTGGCGCTGTCGATGCTGCTGTCGCCGCTGCTGCTGGTGCTGCTCGACAAGTTCGTGCTGCCGCGCTACAGCCGCAATCAGGGCCCGCAGCTCGAAGAAATTTCGGAGCAGCAGGACGCCAAGGTGCTGATCTGCGGCTTCGGCCGCTACGGCCAGATCGTCGGGCGCATGCTGATGTCGCAGGGCCTGCGCGTGACGGTGCTCGACCACGACGCCGACACCGTCGAAGGCCTGCGCCAGTTCGGCTTTCGCGTGTTCTACGGCGACGCCACCCGGCTCGACCTGCTGCGCACCGCGGGAGCCGGCACGGCAAAAGCCATCGTGGTGGCGGTGGACGACATCGAGCAGTCGCTCGAAATCGTCGATCTCGTGAAGGAGAACTTTCCGCAGGCCCGCATCATCGCGCGGGCACGCAACGTGACGCACCTGTTCCAGCTGCGCGACCGCGGCGTGACGGAGGTCGAGCGCGAGGTGTTCGAATCGTCGCTGCGCAGCGCCCGTGCGACGCTCGAAGCGCTGGGCTGGCCGGCGCATGAAGCGCGCGAATCGACCATGCGCTTTCGCCGCCGGAATATCAAGCTCAGCGACGAGATCTATCCTCACTACAAGGACCGCGCCAAGCTGATCGCCGCCAACAAGGCGGGCCGGCAGCAGTTCGAGGAGCAGATGGCGCGCGAGCGCGAGGAGCGGCAGCGCCGCTCGGGGCGCGACTGGGACCGGCTGGACGGCGAGGAAACCGCGCCGAAGGAAGAAGCGGACGCGTAGCGGGCCGGTCAGGCCGCCAGCTTCAGCAGCCTGACCGCATTGCCCTTCAGGATGCCCGGCATCACCTCGGGCTTGAACCCCGCCGCCTCGAAGTCACGCATCCAGCGGTCGGGCGTGATCAGCGGGTAGTCGCTGCCGAACAGGATGCGGTCCTTCAGCAGCGTGTTGGCGTACTGCACCAGCTGCTTCGGAAAGTACTTGGGGCTCCAGCCCGACAGGTCGATCCACACGTTGGGCTTGTGCGTGGCCACGCTCAGCGCCTCGTCCTGCCAGGGGAAGCTGGGGTGCGCCATCACGATCTGCATGTCGGGGAAGTCGATGGCCACGTCGTCCAGGTGCATCGGGTTGCTGTATTCGAGCCGCAGCCCGCCGCCGCAGCGCATGCCAGAGCCGATGCCGCTGTGGCCGGTGTGGAAGATGGCCGGCAGGCCGTACTCGGCAATCACTTCGTAGATGGGCCATGCCATCTTGTCGTAGGGGTGGTAGCCCTGAACCGTCGGGTGAAACTTGAAGCCCTTCACGCCGTGCTCCTCGATGAGCCGGCGCGCCTCGCGTGCGCCCATCTTTCCCTTGTGCGGATCGATGCTGCCGAAGGCGATCATGATGTCGCTGTTCTTCTGCGCGGCCTCGGCGATCTCCTCGTTCGGGATGCGGCGGCGGCCCATGTTCGATTCGGCGTCGACCATGAACATCACCAGGCCGATCTTTCTTTCACGGTAGTACGCCACGCTCTCCGCAATGGTGGGCCGGCCGCTGGAGCCGAAGTACTTGTCGGCGGCGCGGTCGTATTCCTCGCCGTAGTTGTCGAAAGGGTTCCAGCAGCTCACCTCGGCGTGGGTGTGGATGTCGATCGCGATCAGGTTCTGGTGGTCCATGTGTTTGTCTCCAGTACGGGTAAGTCCCTAGCATCGGGCAGGTCCAAATGCCTTGAATTGATTATTTCTCATAACCATAATCCAACGCAACCCCGAACACCATCATGACCAATCCAGACCTTCACATCGAGCTCCGCGACGAAGTCGCCATCGTTCGCCTGACGCGCGGCACCAAGCGCAACGCGTTGTCCGACGGCCTGATCCTCGCGCTGCGCGACACCTTCGAGAAACTGCCTTCCACGGTGCGCGCCGCGGTGATCGACGGCGAAGGCCCGCATTTCTGCGCCGGCCTCGACCTGAGCGAGCTGAAAGAGCGCGACGCCGGCCAGGGCCTGCAGCACTCGCGCATGTGGCACGCGGCGCTCGATCTCATCCAGCATGGCCCGGTGCCGGTAGTAGCGGCGCTGCACGGCGCGGTGGTCGGCGGCGGGCTCGAACTGGCCAGCGCCTGCCACATCCGCGTGGCCGATCGCAGCACCTTCTACGCACTGCCCGAAGGCTCGCGCGGCATCTTCGTGGGTGGCGGCGGCTCGGTGCGCATTCCCAAGCTGATCGGCGTGGCCCGCATGACCGACATGATGATGACCGGCCGCGTCTACAACGCCGAGGACGGCGAGCGCGCCAACTTCGCGCAGTACCTGGTCGACGAAGGCACGGCCTTCGACAAGGCCTTCGAACTCGCCAAGCGCATCGCCACCAACGCGCCGCTGACCAACTACGCGCTGATGCACGCACTGCCGCGCATTGCAGAACAGTCGGCCGACCATGGCTTCTTCACCGAAGCGCTGATGGCCGGCATCGCACAGGCCGCCCCCGAAGCCAAGGAACGCGTGCGCGACTTCCTCGAAGGCCGGGGCGCGAAGGTGAGCAAGACATGACCGCCATCCGATACCGCCCCCTGGCCTTCGGCGTGACGCGCGCCGTGCTGCGCGACGGCGCACCGGGCACGCAGTACCTGACCGCCGAGACGCAGCTCGAAACCTACCGCGAGCGCATGACCGACCGCCTCGCGCACTGGGCCGAACAGACGCCCGATCGCACCTTCATCGCCCGCCGCGAACGGCTGGCCGACGGCAGCACCGGCGACTGGATCCGCGTGAGCTACGCGGAGGCGCTGCAGAAGGCCCGCGGTATCGGACAAGCCCTGTTGAACCGCGGCCTGAATGCCGAGCGCCCTGTGGCCATCCTCAGCGAGAACGGCATCGATCACGCGCTGCTCGCACTCGGTTGCCTCTACGCCGGCGTGCCCTACTGCCCCGTGTCGCCGCCCTACTCGCTCGTGAGCCAGGACTTCGAGAAGCTGCGCCACGTGTTCGACACGCTGAGCCCCGGCCTCGTGTTCGCCACCGATGCCGCGCGCTACGGCCGCGCCATCGCTGCCGTCGTTCCCGCAGAGACCGAAGTCGTCATTGCAGAAGGCCAGCTCGAAGGCCGCGCCACCACCTCGCTCGACGCTCTGGCCTCGACACCCGCCACGCCGGCCATCGACGCGGCCATGCAGTCGACCGGCCCCGACACCATCACCAAGTTCCTCTTCACCTCGGGCTCCACCAAGATGCCCAAGGCCGTGATCAACACGCACCGCATGTGGTGCGCCAACCAGCAGCAGCTGCGCCAGTCGATTCCAGCGCTGGGCGAAGAGCCGCCCGTGCTCGTCGACTGGCTGCCATGGAACCACACCTTCGGCGGCAACCACAACGTGGGCATCGTGCTGGACAACGGCGGCACGCTCTACGTCGACGACGGCAAGCCCACGCCCGGCGGCATGGCCGAGACGCTGCGCAACCTGCGCGAGATCGCGCCCACCATCTACTTCAACGTGCCCACCGGCTTCGAGGCCATCGCGCACGCCATGGAAACCGACGCGGTGCTGCGCCGCAACCTGCTGTCGCGCGTGAAGATGTTCTTCTACTCGGGCGCCGCGCTGTCGCAGCCCGTGTGGGACAGCCTGCACAAGACGCAGGAGTCGGAAGTCGGCGAGCGCATCGTCATGGGCACCGGCCTCGGCATGACCGAGTCGGGCCCCTTCGCGCTCTACGTGACCGGCCCCGACGTGAAGTCGGGCGACGTGGGCCTGCCCGCACCCGGCATCGAGCTCAAGCTGATCGACGTCGACGGCAAGACCGAGGTGCGCTACCGCGGCCCCAACATCACGCCCGGCTACTGGCGCGCGCCCGATGCCACGGCCGAGGCCTTCGACGACGAAGGCTTCTTCTCTACCGGCGACGCCGTGAAGTGGATAGACGACGGCAACATCCACCGCGGCCTGCGCTTCGACGGCCGCATCGCCGAAGACTTCAAGCTCGCCACCGGCACCTTCGTGAGCGTGGGCCCCATGCGCGCGAAGATCATCGCGGCCGGCGCGCCATACGTGCAGGACGCGGTGCTGACCGGCATCAACCTGAAGGAAGTCGGCGCGCTGATCTTCCCTACGCAGAAGGTGCGGCAGCTCGCCGGCCTGGCCCCCGACGCCACCATGCAGCAAGTGCTCGAGAGCGCGCCGGTGCAGGCGCACTTCCAGCAGGTCGCCGACACGCTGGCCGCGAGCGCCACCGGCAGTGCCAACCGCATTGCACGGCTGCACCTGATGGCCGAGCCGCCGTCCATCGACAAGGGCGAAGTGACCGACAAGGGCTCCATCAACCAGCGCGCCGTGCTCAAGCATCGCGCCGCGCTGGCCGATGCAATGCACGACGGCACCCTGCCCTTCACCGTCAAGCCCCGCTAACCCCATCCAGGAGACACAAGAATGAAGATCGAAGGACAAGCCGCCCTCGTCACCGGCGGCGCATCGGGCCTCGGCGAAGCCACCGCACGCGAACTCGCACGCCTGGGCGCCAAGGTCGCAGTGCTCGACCGCAATGCCGCGCTCGCTGAAAAGGTGGCGGCGGAGATCGGCGGCGTCGCCTGCGTCTGCGACATCACCGACACCGACAGCGTGAACGCCGCGCTCGACAAGGCCGAGGCCGCGCACGGCACCGCGCGCATCCTGATGAACGTGGCCGGCATCGGCAGCGCCAAGCGCATCGTCGGCAAGGACGGCAACCCCGCGCCGCTCGAAGACTTCGTGCGCGTGGTCAACATCAACCTGATCGGCGGCTACAACATGGCGCGCCTTTTCGCCGCGCGCTGCGCGAAGCTCGATGCGCTCGACAACGGCGAAAAGGGCGTGATGCTCTTCACCGCCTCGGTCGCCGCCTTCGACGGCCAGGTGGGCCAGCAGGCCTACAGCGCCTCCAAAGGCGGCCTGGTCGGCATGACGCTGCCGATGGCGCGCGACCTTGCGCAGCACGCCATTCGCGTGTGCACCGTGGCACCGGGCCTGTTCGCCACGCCGTTGCTGCTGGAACTACCCGAGGCGGTGCAACATTCACTGGCCGCATCCATTCCCTTCCCGCCGCGCCTGGGCAAGCCCTCGGAGTTCGCCGAGCTGGCCTGCCACATCGTCACCAACGGGCACCTCAACGGCGAGGTGATCCGCCTCGACGGCGCACTGCGCATGGCGCCGCGCTGAGCCGCACCTTTTCGCGTTCCCAAGTTCTCGCCTCACAACGTATCAGGAGACATCGATGACCTTCAAGAAGACCACCCTCGCCGCCATGCTGGCGCTCATGGCCACCGGCATGGTCGGCATAGCCCATGCCGACATCACCATCGGCGTGGTGCAGCCGCTCACGGGCCCTGCCTCGGGCCTGGGTATTCCGGTGAAGAACGGCATCATGATCTGGCCCAAGACCATCGCGGGCGAAACGCTGAAGGTCGTCGTGCTCGACGATGCCACCGACCCAACCACCGGCGTGAAAGACGCGCAGCGCCTCGTCACCGAAGACAAGGCCGACGTCATCGTCGGCTCCAGCGCCACGCCGGTCGCCATCCCGATGGCCGACGTGACGGCCGAAGCGGGCACGCCGCAGATCTCCACCGCACCCGCCGGCCTGCCGCCGGGCAAGGACAAGTGGTTCTTCCGCCTTCCGCAGTCGAACGACGTGATGGCCTTCGCGGTGGTCGCGCACATGAAGAAGCAGAACGTGAAGACGGTCGGCTTCCTCGGCTACACCGACGCCTACGGCGAACTGTGGCTGAAGGCGCTGACCGCCGAGGCCGCCAAGAACGGTATCAAGATCGTCGCCACCGAGCGCTTCGCGCGCGCCGACACCAGCGTGACCGGCCAGGTGCTGAAGCTCACGTCAGCCAACCCGGATGCGATCCTGATCGTGGCCTCGGGCAGCGGTGCCGGCATGCCGCAAAAGGCAGTGATGGAGCGCGGCTACAAGGGCAAGGTCTACCAGACTCACGCCGCCGCCACGCAAGACCTGATGCGCACCGCCGGCAAGGACGCCGAAGGCACCTTCGTGGTGTCGGGCCCCGCCACCGTGGCGGAGCAACTGCCCGACAGCCACCCGTCGAAGGCCGCCGCGGTCGCTTTCGTGCAGGGCTACGAAAAGGTCTACGGCCCCGGCTCGCGCAACCAGTTCGCCGGCCATTCGGCCGATGCGCTCACTGTGCTCGAAAAGGCCGTGCCGGTCGCGCTCAAGAAGGCCAAGCCCGGCACGCCGGAGTTCCGCGCCGCGCTGCGCGACGCGCTCGAAAGCATGGGCCGCACGGTGCTCGCGCACGGCGTGCTCAACTGGACGGCGCAGGACCACTGGGGCTACACGACCGAGACCGGCGTGATGCTCAAGGTGGTGAACGGCGCCTTCAAGGTCGAACAGTAATCCTTCGCCACGACCGCACGCCATGGATCTTTCAATCGCCAGCATCCTGACGCTGGACGGCCTCACCAATGGCGCGATCTATGCCCTGCTGGGCATGGGCATCGTGCTCGTCTTCACGGTGACCCGCGTCATCTTTATCCCGCAGGGCGAATTCGTGGCGTACGGCGCGCTGACGCTGGCGATCTTCCAGACCGGCAAGACGCCGGGCACGGTGTGGCTGCTACTCATATTGGCCGGCGTTGCCGCGCTGATGGACCTGGCCACCACTTGGCGCCACAGCGGCAGCGCGGCGAGCGGGCTGAAGGCGGCGCTGCGCACATTCGCCCTCCCCGCCATCATTTGCGCGGTGTCGGCCTGGGCCGGCCCGCGCAACCTGCCGATCGGCGTGCAGGCCCTGCTCACGGTGTTCATCGTCACGGCCTTCGGGCCCCTGGTGTATCGCGTGGCGTATCAGTCGCTGGCTGGCGCGAGTTCGCTGGTGCTGCTGATCGTCTCGGTGGGCGTGCACTTTGCGATGACCGGGCTGGGCCTGCTGTTCTTCGGCGCGGAGGGTTTTCGCAACCCACCGTTCTGGGACGAGCGCATGGCGCTCGGGCCGCTCAACGTGAGCGGGCAGGCGCTGATCATCTTCGGCGTATCGGCCGCGCTGATCGTGCTGCTGTGGCTGTTCTTCGAGCGCAGCCTGTACGGCAAGGCGCTGCGGGCCACGGCGGTGAACCGGCTGGGCGCTCGGCTGATGGGCATCTCGACGCAGGCGGCCGGGCAGCTCACCTTCGCGATGGCGGCGCTGATCGGCGCCCTCTCGGGCCTGCTGATCGGGCCGACCACCACGGTGTTCTACGACTCGGGTTTTCTCATCGGCCTGAAGGGCTTCGTGGCTGGTGTGATCGGCGGTCTCGCCAGCTATCCGGGTGCGCTGCTCGGTGCGTTGGCAGTGGGCGTCATCGAGGCGTTCGGCTCGTTCTGGGCCAGCTCGTTCAAGGAAGTGATCGTGTTCACCATCATCCTGCCGGTATTGCTGTGGCGCTCGCTGACCAGCGGCCATTCGGACGAAGAGCATTGAAATGAAACTCCCCCAGGCTTCGCGCACTTCGTGTCGCTTCTCCTTCCCCCTCACCGGGGGCAACACCAGCGGCCCGGCAGAGCCGGTTCCGCGGTGTTCCGCGCCTTGGCCGCGCCGGTCTCATGGGCCGTGGGTCGCGCACAGCGCAATGGACAACTGAAAATGGAAGTGCTCCTGAACCCTTCCTCTTCGGCACCGGCATCCGACAAGAGCGCGCTGCGCACCTGGGGCCCGCTCGCGCTGATCCTGGTGCTGATCGCGCTGCCGCTGTTGCCGCTGCCCGACTTCTGGATCATCCAGCTCAACTACATCGGCATCTACACGCTGCCCGTGCTCGGCCTGGTGCTGCTCACCGGCGTGGGCGGCCTCACCTCCTTCGGGCAGGCGGCCTTCGTGGGCATCGGTGCGTACACCACCGCCTACCTCACGGTGAACACCGGCCTCTCGCCATGGGTCACGCTCTTCATCGGGCTAGCGCTCACTGGCCTCAGCGCTGCGATCATCGGCGCCATCACGCTGCGCATGTCGGGCCACTACCTGCCGCTGGCCACCATCGCTTGGGCGCTGTCGCTGTACTACCTCATGGGCAACCTCGATGCACTCGGCAAGTACGACGGCATCCTGGGCGTGAAGGGCCTCACCGTGTTCGGCTTCGAGGTCGGGCAGCAGCGCATGTTCTATGCGGTGGTGTGGATCTTCGCGCTGCTTGCTGCGTTCGCGGTGATCCGCCTGCTCGACTCGCGCAGCGGCCGCGCCATCCGCTCGCTGGCGGGCGGCTCGCAGATGGCCGAGGCCATGGGCGTGAACACGCTGCGCTTCAAGATCGGCATCTTCGTGCTGGCGGCCATGCTCGCGTCGATCTCGGGCTGGCTGTTCGCTCACTTCCAGCGCACGGTGAACCCCTCGCCCTTCGGCCTGAAGATGGGCATCGAGTACCTGTTCATGGCGGTGCTCGGCGGCGCGGCCCACGTGTGGGGCGCGATTGCCGGCTCGGGTGTGGTCAAGCTGCTCGAAGACCAGCTGCAGGTGCTGCTGCCCAAGCTGATCGGCACGGCCGGCAGCTACGAGCTGATCGTGTTCGGCATCATGATCGTGCTGGTGCTCAAGTACCTGCCCGAAGGGCTCTGGGCATTCGTCGACCGGCGGCTGCCGCGTCCGCGCCGCAGCGTCGACTGGCAAGGCGCGAAAGACCTGCCCGCGCGCGCCAAGCCAGCAGCCGGCGAAGTCGTGCTCGACGTGCAGGCCATCCGCAAGACCTTCGGCGGGCTGGTGGCGGTGAACGACATCAGCTTCCAGACGCGCGCCGGCCAGATCGTCGGCCTGATCGGGCCGAACGGCGCGGGCAAGTCGACCACCTTCAACCTGGTGACCGGCGTGCTCGGCCTCTCGGGCGGTGCCGTGCGCTTCCGCGGCGAGGCCATCGGCGGGCTCGGCGCACGGCAGATCGCGCAGCGCGGCGTGTCGCGCACCTTCCAGCACGTGAAGATGGTGGCAGACATGACGGTGCTGGAAAACGTGACTCTGGGCGCGCACCTGCGCGGGCGCAAGGGCGCCATTGCAGCCATGCTGCGCATCGACCGCGCCGAAGAGCGCGCGCTGTTCCGCGAGGCCGAGCGCCAGCTGCAGCGCGTGGGCATGGGCGACTTGCTGCACGAACTCGCTGGCAACCTCGCGATGGGCCAGCAGCGCCTGCTTGAGATTGCACGCGCGCTGTGCGCCGACCCGGCCCTGCTGCTGCTCGACGAGCCCGCGGCCGGCCTGCGCCACAAGGAAAAGGAAGCGCTGGGCAAGGTGCTGCGGCAACTGCGCGGCGAAGGCATGAGCATCCTGCTGGTCGAGCACGACATGGGACTGGTGATGGACATCTGCGACCACATCGTGGTGATGGAATTCGGCACGCACCTGATGGAGGGCACGCCCGCCGAGGTGCAGAACAGCGACAAGGTGCGCGCCGCGTACCTGGGCACGGAGCACTGAAATGACAACCCCCTTGCTCCGCATCCGCGACCTGCACGCCGGCTACGGCCGCGCCGAAGTGCTGCACGGCATTGACCTGCAGGCCGACCAGGGCAGCGTCGTCACTGTGATCGGCCCGAACGGCGCCGGCAAGTCCACCCTGCTCAATGCGCTGATGGGCGTGCTGCCCGCCAAGGGCGTCATCGAGTTCAAGGGCCAGCCTATCTCCGCGCTGTCGCTCGAGGAGCGCGTGATGCTCGGCATCGCGCTGGTGCCCGAGAAGCGCGAGCTGTTCGGCACCATGCCGGTGGAAGACAACCTCGTGCTCGGCGCATTCCGCCAGGTGCGACTGCGCAACAGGCAGTGGCGCGACCGCATCGACGAGGTGTACGCGCTGTTCCCGCGCCTGAAGGAGCGCCGCGCTCAGCTGGCCGGCACGCTGTCGGGCGGCGAGCGGCAGATGCTGGCAGTGGGCCGCGCGCTGATGTCGCGCCCCACGCTGTTGATGCTCGACGAACCCAGCCTGGGCCTGGCGCCGCTGGTGGTGCAGGAGATCTTCCGCACGGTCGATGCGCTGCGCGCCACGGGCGTGACGATCCTGCTGGTGGAGCAGAACGCGCGCGCCGCGCTCGAAGTGGCAGACCACGGCTACGTGCTCGAAATGGGCAGCGTGAGCCTGGAAGGCAGAGCGCAAGAACTCGCGGTCGACTCACGCGTGATCGACACCTACCTGGGCGCGGCAAGAAAAGCCGCCTGACGAGAAGAAAAGAAAGCCGCGGCATGCGCGGCAAGGAGACAACTTGATGACCCGACAGAGCCACGTCCACCTCGGCCTGTGCGCAACCGCGCTCGGCGTTGCCGCATTGCTCGCGGCCTGCGCGGGCCGGCCCGCGGCATCGAATGCAGCACCGCATGCGCCGCTGGCAGCCGCGCGGCCCGGCACGCTCCAGGCCTGCACCGACCTTGCCGCCCGCGCCGCGCTGCCGGGCACGGTCTACACCTCGGTCACTGACGTGCCGGCCGGCACCGTCACGGTCGGCGGCGTGGCCATGAGCGCGCCCGCGCACTGCCTCGTGCAGGGTCGCATGAACGAGCGCACGAGCCCCGTCGACAACCAGCGCTATGCCATCGGCTTTGAGATGCGGCTGCCCGTTGCATGGAACGGCCGCTTCTTCTACCAGGCCAACGGCGGGCTCGACGGCGTCGTGGTGCCGGCGCTCGGCGGCATCGGCGGTGGCGGCCCGCGCAGCAGCGCGCTGCAGATGGGCTTTGCCGTCATCAGTTCCGACGCCGGCCACGCGGGTTCGATGGGCCCGCGCTTCGGGCTCGACCCGCAGGCGCGGCTCGACTACGGCTACAACGCCGTCGCGCAGCTCACGCCGATGGCCAAGAACCTGATCGCCAAGGCCTACGGCCGCGGACCCGACCGCTCCTACTTCGGTGGCTGCTCCAACGGCGGGCGGCACGCGATGGTGGCTGCCGTGCGCTCGGCCGACCAGTACGACGGCATCCTCGCGGGCGACCCCGGCTTCAACCTGCCGAAGGCGGCAGTCGCGCAGCTCTACGGCGCGCAGCAATACGCGGCGGTGGCCAGCGCGAAGACACCCGCAGGCCAGCCCGACCTGCAGAGCGCGTTCACGCCGGCCGAGCTGAAGCTGGTGGCCGACAAGGTGCTGCAGCGCTGCGACGCGCTCGACGGCCTGGCCGACGGCATCGTGTCGAACGTCAATGCCTGCAAGACGCGCTTCGACATCCAGACGGCGGTGCCCACCTGCGCGGCGGGTACGCGTGACGGCATATGCCTCAGCGCGCCGCAGAAGAAGGCGCTCGCCGACGTGTTCAAGGGCGCGCGCAACAGTGCGGGCCAGGCGATCTACAGCAGCTTCCCGTTCGACGCAGGCGTGAGCGGCGCCAACTGGCGTGAGTGGAAGTTCGCGAGCCCGCCGACGCGCGACGCGGGTGCAGTGGGCTTCATCTTCAGCACGCCGCCACTGGCCGACCGGCCGCAGGGCCTGCCCTTCACACTGGGCTTCGACATGGACCGCGACGCACCGCGCATCGCGGCCACCGATGGCGTGTTCCGCGAATCGGCCCTGTCGTTCATGACGCCGCCCGACGCGGCCAACCTGGGCGCGTTGCGCAACCGCGGAGGCCGCATGATCGTCTACCACGGCACCAGCGACCCGGTGTTCTCGTCCGACGACACGCAGGCCTGGTACGACCGTGTGCAGGCCGCGAATGGCGGCGATGCCTCGTCGTTCGCACGCTACTTCCCGGTGCCCGGCATGAACCATTGCGCGGGCGGCCCGGCCACCGACCAGTTCGACATGCTGAGCGCGCTGGTCGACTGGGTCGAGCAGGGCAAGGCGCCCGCATCGGTCACCGCCTCGGCGCGCGGCGCGGGCACGCCGATGCCCAACGCCGAGGTGCCGGCCAACTGGTCGGCGCAACGCACGCGGCCGCTGTGCCCCTACCCGCAAGTCGCAACCTATATCGGCGGCGACACCGAGCGCGCGAGCAGCTTCGCGTGCAAGCTCCCGACGCCCTGATACCGAGTTACCGAGCCCCCGATGGATTACCAGCCCCGCCCCGAAGACGTCAGCTTCCTGCTCAATGCCGTGCTCGACGCGCCCGCGCGCCTGGCCACGCTCGCGCCCTTTGCCGAAGTCGACGAGGCCCTGCAATCGCAAGTGCTCGAAGAGGCAGGCCGCTTCGTCGGCGAGGTGGTGGCACCCATCAACCGTGGCGGCGACGAGATCGGCTGCCGCTTTGTCGACGGCGAAGTGGTCTCGCCGCCGGGCTTTCGCGAGGCGTACCAGGCCTTCGTCGACGGCGGCTGGCCCGCGCTGTCGGCCGCGACGGAAGACGGCGGCCAGGGCCTGCCCGCGGTGCTCGAAGCGGTGCTCTACGAATGGCTGGCCGCCGCCAACCATGGCCTCACGATGGCGCCCGGCCTGCTGCATGGCGCGTACGCCTGCCTCAAGCACCACGGCAGCGAGGAGCTGAAGCAGCGCTATCTGCAGAAGATCGCGACCGGCGAGTGGCTCGCCACCATGTGCCTCACCGAAGCCCATGCGGGCAGCGACCTGGGGCAGGTGCGCACGCGCGCCACACCGCAGGTGGGGCAGGCCGACGGCAGCCTGCGGGTCAACGGCGGCAAGATCTTCATTTCCGGCGGCGAACACGACCTGACGCCGAACATCGTGCATCTCGTGCTGTGTCGCCTGCCCGATGCGCCGGCCGGCCCCAAGGGCCTGTCGCTGGTGCTGGTACCCAAGCTGCTGCCCGACGGCACACGCAACGCGGTGCACTGCGAACGCATGGAAGAAAAGATGGGCCTGCACGGCAGCCCCACCTGCACGATGCGCTTCGACGACGCCACCGGCTGGCTGGTCGGCGAGCCCGGCCGCGGTCTGGCTGCGATGTTCGTGATGATGAATTCGGCGCGCCTGCACGTGGCGCTGCAGGCCATCGGCCTGCTCGACGCCGCCTGGCAGAAGGCCGACGCCTATGCCGCCGAGCGCCGCCAGATGCGCGCCCCCGGCCCCGTGCCCGCCAGCCGCGGCAGCGAGCCGGCCGACCTGATCGCCGAGCACCCGGCCGTGCGCCGCATTCTCGATACGCAGCGCGCCTGGATCGACGGTGCGCGCACCCTCGCCTACCGCAGTGCGCTGATGCTCGACGTCGCCGCGCATGACTCCGACCCGAAGGCACGCGAGCGAGCGCAGCGCTGGTGTTCGTTCGTCACGCCGGTGCTGAAGGCCGCGTGCACGCACCAGGCTTTTTACGGGGCGAGCGAATGCCTGCAGGTGTTCGGCGGCCACGGCTACGTGCGCGAGTGGGGCATCGAGCAGATCGTGCGCGACGCGCGCGTGACCATGATCTACGAGGGCACCAACGAGATCCAGGCCATCGACCTGCTGGTGCGCAAGGTGTTGCCCGACGGCGGCGTGGGCATGTCGGCCGTGCTGCTCGAACTGCGCGACACGCTCGACGCCTCGCGCGAGGCCGATGCCGACGTGCAGCGCCGGCTGGCGCAGCTGCGCTACCTGGGCACCACCATCGCGATGGCGGCGCATGCCAACCCCGTGTTGCCCTACGAGGTGGCCGACGACTACCTGCGCGTGACGATGCTCGCGATGATGGCGTGGGCCTGGGCGCGCATCGAGGCAGTGGCGCCGCAGGACGCTGACAAGGCCCGGGCGGCGGCCGCCTTTCGCCGCTGGGTGCTGCCCGAGTTCGAAATGCGGCTTGGCATCGTCAAGCGGGCCTGCGAGACGGTGGCCCTGAGCCACCATGCCGCGACGCCCCCGGGTGTCGCCAACTAGCCACTCGAATCGCTCGCATGCATCCACTCGCGGTTACGCTCGGGCCATGCCACCCTCCCCGAAATCCGCCCCCGCGAAAGGCGAGCAGGCCGTAGTGCCGCAAGGCAAGCAGGACCGGCTCGACGCACGCATGCTCGAAACCCTGGTCGGCTACAACGCGCGCCGAGCGTGGCTGATCGTCAGCGCCTTCTTTGCGGAGCGCATGGCGCCCTACGGGCTCAAGCAGATCGACTTTTCAGTGCTGTCGCTGCTGGCGCACAACCCGGGCGCCACGTCGCGGCAGCTGTGCAACGCGCTGGACATCCTGCCGCCGAACCTCGTGAGCCTGGTGGCCACGCTGGACAGCCGGGGCCTGATCGAACGCCGCCCCCACCCGCATGACGGCCGCGCCGTCGGGCTGCATCTCACGGCGGCTGGCGAGGCGCTGGTCCGCGAGGCCGAGCAGACCGTGATCCAGCTCGAAGCCGATGCCAGCGCCAAGCTCACTGCGCGGGAGCGCGAGACGCTGATCCGGTTGCTGCAGAAGATCTATTTCTAGCGTTTTGAAGGGGGCTCAGAGGCCCCGCTCGACCATATCGATCAATTGCTGGCCAAGGCTGTGGGCAGCCTCGGCCGGCATCTCGCGCAGCGGCCCGTCGATGATGAGCAGCGCCAGCCCGTGCACCGCGCTCCACGCGAGGTATTCGGCATTCGGGCGCCGCGCCGGGTCGAGCACGCCGGCATCCACCAGCCGGTCGATGGCCTTGCCCAGCAGCTGGAATGGGTCCAGTCCACCGGCGCCCGCCTTGCCCGGGCCGAGTTCGCCGCTGCCCTCATCGGAGATCACGAAGGCCGTGCGGAACAGACCCGGCTCGGCCTGCGCGAAGCGCAGATAGGCGGTGCCGACGGCGCGCACCTGCGCCCGTGCGAAGTCTGCCGGCGGCTGGTCGCAGGGCAGCACCGCCAGCTCCTTCTCCATCGCGGTCGCCGCCGCGGCCAGGGCCGCCTCGCGCACCGCGAGCAACAGCTCCTGCCGGCTGCCGAAGTGCCGGTACGCCGCGTTGGGCACCACGCCCGCGCGCCGCGTGGCCTCGCGCAGCACCACCGCGCCGGGGCCGCCGTCGCGCGCCAGTTCAATGCCCGCGTCCAGCAGCGCCCGGCGCAGGTCGCCGTGGCGATAAGTGCTGCGGGCGGGTGGCAGGCTGTCGGGGACGTTGTTGAGCTTCATTGCAATTCCATGTGGACACTGTCCATTATCCCTGCTATTCTTTGTGGACGGTGTACACAAAGTAATTCGATTGTTTGCGGCCCATGACACCGGGGGCCTCCGAGTCACCTCTTCAATCCAAAGGAATCGCCATGAAAGTCCAGTCTTACCTCTCGTTCGAAGGCCGCTGCGACGAAGCGCTCGGCTTCTACAAGAAGGCGCTAGGCGCCGAGGTCGTGCAGCTCATGCGCTACAGCGAAGCGCCTGCAGGAGCCCCTTCAGAGAACGCCGAAGCCGGTTGCGCCGGCGGCACGCCCGATGCAAACAAGGTGATGCACGCGGTGTTTCGCATCGGCGACACCGAGTTGATGGCCTCCGATGGCCGCTGCTCGGGACAAGCGAAGTTCGAGGGCATCATGCTCGCGCTCACCGCCAACACCGACACCGAAGTCGTCAAGTGGTTCAACGCACTCGCCGAAGGCGGCCAGGTCATGCAGCCGCTGATGCCGACCTTCTTCACCTCGAACTTCGGCATGCTGACCGACCGCTTCGGCGTGGGCTGGCTGCTGGTCGTCGCGCACCCCACCTGATTCCCGCACGCTCCATCCATCTCCCGAGAAAGCTCCCGACATGCTCAAGAAAATCGCCCTCGTCATCGTGCTCGCGATCGCCGCACTGCTGATCTTCGCCGCCACCCGGCCCGACACCTTCCGCGTGGAACGCACTGCGCGCATCGACGCGCCGGCCGACAAGATCTTTCCGCTGATCGACGACTTCCACCGCTGGAGCGCATGGTCGCCCTACGAGAAGCTCGACCCCGCCATGAAGCGCACCTTCGGCGGCACGGCGAGCGGCAAGGGCGCAACCTACGCCTGGGAGGGCAACGACAAGGCGGGCGCCGGGAGCATGGAGATCGTGGAGTCGACGCCTTCGTCGAAGGTCGCGATCAAGCTCGACTTCATCAAGCCCTTCGAAGGCCACAACACGGCCGAATTCACACTCCAGCCTCAGGGCAATGCGACGCAGGTCACCTGGGCCATGCATGGCCCCAGCCCTTACGTTGCAAAGCTCATGGGCATCTTCTTCAACATGGACCAGATGATCGGCAAGGACTTCGAAGCAGGCCTTGCCAATCTCAAGACGGCCACCGAAAAGTAACCCCACAAGGAAACCTCATGTCCCCCATCCACGCCTACCTCACGTTCGACGGCAATGCAGCAGAGGCCATGCGCTTCTACGAGAAGACGCTCGGCGGCACCATGCAGATGATGATGACCATCGGCGAAGCACCCGACACCGAGCAGTTCCCGCCCGAGGCGAAGAAGCGCATCATGCATGCCTCCCTGGCCTACGGCGACGGCATGCTCATGGCCTCCGACTCCATGCCCGGCCAGCCGTACGAAGGCATGAAGGGCTTCGGCGTCGCGCTGACGCTCGATACCGTCGCCGAAGCGCGCCGCGTGTTCGACGCCTTTGCCGACGGCGGCAAGGTCTCCATGCCCTTCGAGAAGACCTTCTGGGTCGAAGGCTTCGGCATGGTGACCGACCGCTTCGGCACGCCGTGGCTGATCAACGGCGGGAAGCCGCTGGTCTGACCCTTCCTCCCATCGCTCTACAGGAATTGCACTTCCCATGACCAACCAACTCGACAGCCGAAAGCGCTGGCTCGCATTGATGGTGCTGTGCCTCGGCGTTCTGATGATCGTGCTCGACACCACCATCGTGAATGTGGCGCTGCCCTCGATCCGTACCGACCTGGGCTTCACCGAGACCTCGCTGGTCTGGGTGGTGAACGCCTACATGCTGACCTTCGGCGGTTTCCTGCTGCTGGGCGGCAGGCTCGGCGACCTGTACGGCCACCGCCGCGTGTTCCTCGCGGGCCTGGTACTGTTCACGCTGGCATCGCTGGCCTGCGGGGTCTCGACCTCGCAGGGCCTGCTGGTGGCGGCGCGCGCGGTGCAGGGCCTGGGCGGCGCAGTGGTCTCTGCCGTGTCGCTCTCGCTCATCATGAATCTCTTCACCGAACCGGCCGACCGCGCAAAAGCCATGGGCGTGTACGGCTTCGTGTGCGCGGGCGGCGGCAGCATCGGCGTGCTGCTGGGCGGCCTGCTGACGAGCACGCTGAGCTGGCACTGGATCTTCCTGGTGAACCTGCCAATCGGCGTTGCGGTATACGCGCTGTGCGTGGCGCTGCTGCCCAGCGCGCGCGGCCATGCGCACGGCGAGAAGCTCGACGTTGCGGGCGCCATCACCGTCACGCTGTCGCTGATGCTCGCGGTGTACGGCGTGGTCAACGGCAACGAGGCCGGCTGGGGCTCCACGCAAACGGTGAGCCTGCTCGGCGCGGCCGTGGTGCTGTTGGCCATCTTCATCGGCATCGAGTCGCGTGTGCAGCATCCGCTGATGCCGCTGGGCCTGTTCAAGCTGCGCAGCGTGTCGGTCTCCAACGTGGTCGGCGTGCTGTGGGCCGCGGCAATGTTCGCGTGGTTCTTCATCTCGGCGCTGTACATGCAGCTGGTGCTGAACTACACGCCCATGCAGATCGGCCTGGCCTTCCTGCCGGCCAACGTGATCATGGCGGTGTTCTCGCTCGGCCTGTCGGCCAAGATCGTGATGCGCTTCGGCATTCGCAAACCGCTGGCCGCCGGGCTCTGGCTCGCGGCCATCGGGCTGGCACTGTTCGCGCGCGCGCCGGTCAACGGCAGCTTCGTGACCGACGTGCTGCCCGGGATGATGCTGCTCGGCCTCGGCGCGGGCATGGCCTTCAATCCGGTGCTGCTGGCGGCCATGAGCGAGGTGAGCCCGTCCGATTCGGGCCTGGCCTCGGGCGTGGTCAACACCTCTTTCATGATGGGCGGCGCGCTGGGCCTGGCCGTGCTGGCCAGCGCCGCGGCAGCGCGCAGCGCATCGATGGAAGCGGCCGGCGCGCAGATGCCGCTGGCCCTCACCGGTGGCTACAACCTTGCGTTTCTCGTCGGCGCCGTGTTCGCGGCGGCGGCGGGTTTGATCGGGGCCTTGCTGCTTCGCACAGTCATGCCTGGGCAAATGGAGAACAACGAAAAGGCTGACGGAAAAGGAGCACCCCGGGGGACGGCGGCATCGTGAGCGGCAACACGCCATGCAACCGCCGGTTTTCTTTCTTCAACGGTTCCACTCTTTATTCAGGAGAACACCCATGGCTCGTTATGTAGACGGCTTCATCGTCGCCATTCCCACCGCCAACGTCGAGGCCTACCGCAAGCTGGCGCGCAAGGCCGGCAAGGTCTGGATGGAATACGGCGCGATCGAATACGTGGAGTGCATCGCCGACGACGTGAAGCCCGGCAAGCTGACCTCGTTTCCGCAGAGCGTGAAGCTGAAGACCGACGAGACCGTGGCCTTCTCGTGGATCGTCTACAAGTCGCGCAAGCACCGCGACACGGTGAACGCGAAGGTCATGGCCGACCCGCGCATCGCGGCAATGGACCCGAAGACCATGCCCTTCGATGCCAAGCGGATGATCTTCGGTGGCTTCAAGAGCATCGTCGAACTCTGACCTCGCCCGACACGCTCAGGCCAGGAAGCCGTCATAGACGAGCTTCAGGCCCGTGAGCAACATGCCCAGGTACACGAAGCGATAGAACCACGTCGCATCGATGCGCCGAGCGATGCGGATGCCGACCCACACGCCGAGGGGCGCGAGCGGCATCAGCACCAGCGACGTGGCCAGCGTGCGAAAGTCGAGCAGGCCGAGCCACGCATAGGGAATCCACTTGCTGAGATTCACCACGAAGAAGAAGTAGGCCATGGTGGCCGTGAAGACCACCGGCGTGAGCCGCAGCGGAATCACATAGGCATTGATGGGCGGCCCGCCCGCATGCGCAATGAAGCTGGTGAAGCCCGACACCGTGGTCAGCACCGCGCCCACGCCGCGCGAAGGCAGCGGATCGTTGGGCTTGGGCGGAAGCAGCAGGCGCTGCGCCAGAAACAGCAACGTGAACACACCGACGATGCCCGCCACCGTGTGCGCCGACAGCATGCGAAACAGCAGCGTGCCGATCACCGTGCCCAGCAGCCCGAACGGAATCAGAAACTTCAGCAGCGAGCGATCGAAGTCGCGCCGGAACGCCGCCAGGCCCAGCACGTCCATCAGCAGCAACAGCGGCATCAGGATGGCGGCTGCCTGCGGCACCGTGACGGCCAGCGCCATCATCGGCACCGCGAGCGAACCGAAGCCCGCGCCGAAACCGCTCTTGCTGATGCCGAGCAGCAGCACGGCGGGAATAGCGACCGCATAGAAATGCGGGTCGGTGATGAGGGGAAAGGCCATGGGCAGAAGAAGCGCAGAAAAAAGCCCACCGGGGCGGCGGGCTTCGCTAGCGTAGCAGGCCTTTAGATTGGGGTGCGCTCACGCCGACGGGGTACCTTGCTCCGCGAATGTCCCCCGGCCTGCGGCCTCCTCCTTTATTTCGCTGCGCAAGGCACCCCATCGACGTGATCGTTTAGCGCTGAGGTTGATCGGCCAGCACTACGACCGCGTCCATCTGCGAATGGCACCGGGTGCTCCCCGCAGCGAAATAAAGGAGGAGGCCGCAGGCCGGGGGACATTCGCGGAGGGGAGTACCCGGTGCCATTCGCACGCACCCCGAACACAACACACAGCCGAGCAACCAAAACGATCTACTCCGGCTGAATACCCAGCTCACGCACCGTGCGACTCCAACGCTCCACGTCCTTGCGCACCAGCGCGTGCGTGTCAGCCTGCGACAGCGCGAGCGGCTTGCCACCGGCCTTCACGAACGAATCCATCACCTCAGGCATTGCGATGACCTTTGCAAGCTCGGCACGCAGTCGCTCCAGCACCGCCGGCGGTGTCTTCGCCGGTGCGAAGAGGCCGAACCAAGATTCAAGCTCCAGCTTCGCCACGCCGGTCTCGCCAATGGTGGGAACGTCAGGCTGCGTCGGCAGCCGCGATGTACCCGAAACCGCAAGCGCCTTCGCATTGCCAGCCACCACCTGCGGCCGCGCCGTCGGCGAAAGGTCGAAGAACAGATCGACCCGACCGCCAAGCAGGTCTTGGTAAGCCGCCTGCGCACCGCGGTACGGCACGTGCGTCAGCTCCACACCGGCCTGCTGCCACAGCGCCGCCGCGATCACATGCTGTCCAGAACCGTTGCCCGCCGATGCGTAGTTGAGCTTCTTCGGGTTGGCTTTGGCAAACGCCACCACGTCTTTCAGCGTGGCCTGCGGCAGGTCTTTCCGCGCCATCAGCGTGTAGCTGTAGGCCACGGCCAGCCCCAGCGGCTCGAAGTCGCGCAGCGAGTCGTAGGGCAGGTTCTTGTACAGCCCCATGTTGAGCGCGAGGTTCGACACCGAGCCGACCAGCAGCGTGTAGCCATCGGCCGGCGCCTTGGCGACGAAGTCGGTGCCGACCACCGTGCCGGAACCCGAGCGGTTGTCGACGATCACGGGCTGGCCCAGTGCGCGCGACAGACGCTCGCCAAGCAGCCGGCCGACAAAGTCGAAGCCGCCGCCGGGTGGCTGCGGCACTACGAGCTTGAGCGGCTTCGAAGGCCAGTCTTGTGCAAGCGCGAGTTTCGGCATGGCGAGCATCGCCAGCGCCGCAGCCATGACGCTGCGGCGGTCGAGTGTGGTGTCCATGGCCGTTCAGCGCTCGAGTGCGCCGCCAGCGAGCCAGCGCGCGCCGCGCTGGTACAGCGCCTCCACCGCCGGCCCCTTGAGCATCGGCATGTCCAGCTTCACCGTGTAGCCGATGCGCTGCTGGATGTAGGCAAGGTGGCGATAGCCTTCGGGCAGGTCGGCCAGCACGGCTGCATCGAGCTTCACCGTGGCGGCAGGGTCCACCGGGTCGATGCGGTCCTTCTCGTAGATCGGCTGGCGGTGCAGCAGCTTCCATTCGCCGCCGTGCTTTTCCACGAAGTCGTAGAAGCGGCCGGTACACACCACATCGCACAGCACGCCCTCGACCATGCCGCGCTGCGAGATGGTCATCTTGGTCTGCGCGATGGCGCGCTCGTCAGCCACCTCGATGGCCGAGCCGCCCAGAAAGTGCAGGATGCTCACGCCCTTGGCCCAGCCCTCCTGCGTGACGCGGATGAACTCGGTGTACGGGCCCTGGAACCACGTGGCCATCATCACGCCATCGGGGTGCCAAACGGTGGCGAAGCGCTCCCAGTCGCCAGCGTCGCGCCACACGGCCCAGCGTTCGATCATCCGGCGGATCAGCAGCTCCTGCTGCAGGGTATCTGTCATTTGCGTTGTCTCCTTCATTGTTTTTTGTTTGGATCAGGCAGGCTGCTTCAACGGGTTGAGCACGAAGTCGAAGTCCAGCCGCCAGCGGCCGTTGTCCTGCTTCTTCCATGGCGCGACCAGCGACTGCCGCACCGCGAACACCGCATCGGAGTCGAGCCACTGGTCGCCGTCGCGGAACACGTGGGTGATGAGCCGTTCGTAGCCCGGCGCCTCGATCTTGAAATGCAGATGCGCGGGCCGCCACGGGTGGCGTTTGGTCGCGCGCAGCAGGTCGCCCACGGGCCCATCGACCGGGATCGGATAGGCCTCGGCCAGCACGCTGCGGAAATGCAGCGAGCCATCGGCCGCAGTGCGCAGGCGGCCGCGGTTCTCTGCGTGGTCCAGCCCTTGGTGCTGCACGTCGTAGTGGCCGCCTTCGTCGGCCTGCCACACGTCGACCACCGCATTGGCCACCGGCTCGCCGTCGAGTCCGCACACCGTGGCGAACACGTCGCAGGGCGCGCCTACAGCGCCGTTGGCCACGTCGTCGCCATGCTCGTATTCGGGCGCGCCCTCGAAGTAGAAGGGGCCGAACACGGTGGCCTCGGTGCAGCCGGCCGGCTTGTCGTTGTTCATCGCGATGGTGAGCATCGACAGGCCCAGCACGTCGGACAGCAGGATGAACTCCTGCCGCTTGTCGTCGCACTTCTGGCCGGTGGCGGTGAGGTACTGGATGCCCTGGAACCACTCGTCCTCGGTGAGCTTCACCTCGCGGGCGAAGGCGTGCAGGTGCTGCACCAGGCTGGTCATGATCTCGTGCAGGCGCGGGCTGGGGGTATCGGCGAAGCGCGCGAGCACGGCCTGGGTGATGTTGTCCTGGTTGAGGTTGCGCATCGTGGCTGTCTCCATGTTGTCTCGGCGCACTGTAGGCCGCACGCCGCTCACACGAAAGCACCAGGGTGCAAATGATTTTTCCGCCCAGCGGAACGGTCGAGCCTGCCCTGCGCCAAAATCGTCCGGCCCTGAAAAACAAGCCCGGAGACACCACCCCATGGACCGCTGGACCGAAATCGCCCTGCTCGTGCAGATCGCCGATGCCGGCAGCCTGAGCCGCGCGGCCGAGGCGCTGGGCCTCTCCAACGCCGCCGCGAGCCGCCACCTGAGTGCGCTCGAAGAAAGGCTGGGCGCGCGGCTGGTCGAGCGCAATACGCGCCGCCTGTACCTCACCGACACCGGCCGCGAGTTCTGCGGCCGCGCCCGCACCATCCTGGCCGACCTGGCGGACGCCGAGTCGACGGTGAACGCCACCGCGCTCAACCCGACGGGCACGCTGCGCGTGACGGCCTCGCTTTCTTTCTCGATCCATCACATCGCTCCGCTGCTGCGCGAATACACGCAGCGCTATCCGGGCGTGACGGTGCACGTGGAGGCCGCCAACCGCTACTTCGACCTGATCGACAACAACATCGACGTGGCGATCCGCACGCGCGAGTACGAGCCCGATTCGAACGTGACGATCCGCCGGCTCGGCGAGACGCGGCGCGTCCTGGCGGCATCGCCGCGCTACTTTGCGCAGCACGGTTTTCCGAAGACGCTGGACGAGCTGAAGCAGCACAAGCTGCTGATCTACACCTACGCCAACAACCCGAACGAGCTGCGCTTCAGCCGTGGCGGGGAGACGCACACGGTGTCGGTGACGGGCCTGCTCGAATCGAACGACGGCCAGGTGCTGCGCGCCGCCGCGCTCGATGGCATGGGCATCCTGGTGCAGCCGACCTACATCGTCTACGAAGACATCGTGGCCGGCCGGCTGGTGCCCACGCTGGACGACTGGGACCTGCCGCACCTGACGATCAACCTGGCATACCCGAGCCGTAAGCACCTGTCGGCGAAGGTGCGCAGCTTCATCGACTTCATGGCGGCGCATTTCGCAAAAATGGACTACGAAAGAAAGTGGACAGGCCACTTCGGCAGCCACTGACCGGGCAAAACGGCCTTTCGCCAAAACATGTGCGTAAACGCACATCCCGCATTTCGGCGGCCTCGCAAACTGGAACCGCAACCGTCGCATTCCGCGGCGGACCACCGTTTTCCACCAAGCAAGGATCTGCCATGAACACCCAGGCCGCAGCCGCCAACACCCCGCGTGCGCCGATCGCATCGCCGCTTTCCACCCTCTCCCCCGCCGCGCTGGACGACTCCGGCAAGCTATTGATTCGCGTGACGATCGGCTTCCTGGTGCTGCTGCACGGCATCTTCAAGCTGTCGGCCGGCGTGGGCTTCATCGGCGGCATGCTGGCCAAGGCCGGGCTGCCGGGTGGGCTGGCCTACCTGGTGTACGTGGGCGAAATCGTCGCGCCGCTGCTGATGATCGCGGGCGTCTTCACCCGCGCGGCCGCCGCCGTGGTGGTCATCAACATGCTGGTGGCCTTCGGCCTGGTGCACATGGCCGACCTGTTCTCGCTGACCAAGCAGGGCGGCTGGGCGCTGGAACTGCAGGGCCTGTACCTGTTCGGCGCGCTGACGGTGGTGCTGCTGGGTGCCGGCCGCTTCAGCGTGGGCGGCGTCAAGGGTCGCTGGAACTGAGCGTCTTCCGGCTCAGCCGGCGTCGCCCCGCACTTGGGAGACCATCAGCTCCAGGCGGGCGACGTCAGCCACCAGCAGGGCCTTGTCGTCCTTGCGCAGCACGCCGTTGCGCACCAGCACATTCAGCTCGCGGGTGACCTGCTCGCGGTTGGTGCTGATCTGGCTGGCCAGCGCCGCATGCTTGGGAGCCGGCTCCAGCCGGGCCTGGTTGCCGTCGATACCGGCGGTGCGGGCCAGGCGCAGCAACTCGGCATGCAGCCGGTTCTGCACGCCGAGGGTGCTCAGGTCGATGACGCGCTCCGACAACTGCCGCACCAGCGACACCAGCCGCAGCATCACGCGCTGGGCCACAAGCGGCTCATCGTGCAGCAGGGCCATGAAGGCGGCGCGGTCGAGGCTGGCGACCACGCTGGGTTCGAGCGTGACCACGTCGGCGGAGCGCGGGCCACCGTCGATGGCGGCGATGTCGCCGAAGTGCTCGCCGGCTTCGGAATCGCGGAAGGTCACCTGCCGGCCGTTGGCCGAATAGGTCGTCACCCGCACCCGGCCCGAGACCAGCAGGAACAGGTCGCCCTGCTGCTCGGCGCGCAGCAGCAAGGGCTTGCCGGCTTCCACGCTGTGCCACAGGCATTGCTGGGCCAGCAGGTCCAGGCGCTGGTCTGAAAGGCCTTCGAGCAGCGCGATCTGGCGCAGCGCGAGGCTGGAGCGAGGGGTGAGTTCAGGTTTGGCCATGCCAGGGCTAGGTAGAGGCGCGCGGATTATGCTCGGGTGCCGCTTCGAACCCGTTCATGGACAGACGTTCCCCTCACGCTCCCCCTTTTTCCCTGAGACCGCCGACACGGCGCAATCTCCGCTGGGCGAGCGGGCTGGTGCTGATGGCCTACATCACGGCGCATCTGCTGAACCATTCGCTGGGCATCTATTCCTTTGCCGCAGCCGAGACCGTGCTGCGCGGCGTGCAGAAGTTCTGGCACAGCCTGCCAGGCACCGTGCTGCTGTACGGCGCGGCCGCCACCCACCTGGCGCTGGCCGTGGTCGCCCTGTGGGAGCGCCGCACCCTGCGCATGCCGCCGCTCGAAGGCCTGCGCGTACTGCTGGGCTTTGCGCTGCCGCTGCTGCTGGCCACGCACCTCACTGCCATGCGCGGCGCCTACCTGGCCTATGGCATCGAGGGCTCGTATGTGCGCGTGGTCTGGGGGCTGTGGGACTGGCAGGGCGCGGCCGCACAGCTGCTGATGATGCTGGCGGCCTGGGTCCACGGCTGCCTGGGCCTGCATTTCGCACTGCGGGCGCAGCCGGCCTGGCGACGCTTTTCCCACCTGCTGCTGGCCATTGCGGTTGTGCTGCCGCTGACGGCGGCGATGGGCTTCGTCTCCATGGGGCGCGAGTTCCAGTGGAGCGGCGTGCCGCCGACCGTGCTTCCCACGCCCGAACAGGGCAAGGCGCTGAATACGGCCGAAGGCAGCATCAAGTGGTTCTACGGGCTGGCGCTGGTCGCGCTGCTGGGGGCGCGCTGGGGGCGCAACAGCTTCGCGCGCTGGTCGCGGCAGCCATCGGTCACGCTGCGCTACCCCGGCCGCACGGTGCAGGTGCCGCGCGGCTGGAGCGTGCTGGAAGCGAGCCGCTCGCACGGCATCGCGCATGTGTCGATCTGCGGCGGACGGGCGCGCTGCTCGACCTGCCGCGTGCGCGTGGCCGGCCCGGTCGAACACATCGGCGAACCCGGCCGCGACGAGCAGCGCACGCTCGAACGCGTGCGCGCGCCGGCCGACGTGCGCCTGGCCTGCCAGCTGCGCCCGCGCGGCGACGTCGAGGTCACGCCGCTGTTCGCGCCACTGCCCAATGAAGGCCGGCCCGCGCCGGTCGGCAGCTTCGGGCGCGAGCGCGACGTGGCGATCTTGTTCGTCGACCTTCGGCGCTGGTCGGGCCTGTCGGAGCGGCAGTGGCCCTTCGACCTGGCCTATGTGCTCGACCGCTACTTCGCCACCGTCGGCGCGGCCGTGCGCGAAAGCGGCGGCGTGCCGAACCAGTTCATCGGCGACAGCGTGATGGCGATCTTCGGGCTCGAATGCGACCTGCCCACCGCCTGCAGGCAGGCACTGCACGCGACCGAGCTGATCGGCCAGCGCATGGATGCATGGAGCGAAGGCTTCGAGGCGCAGTTCGGCCAGCGGTTGGAGTTCGGCATGGGCCTGCATGCGGGCCGTGCGGCGGTGGGTGAAGTGGGCTACCTGGAGACGACCACCTTCACCGCTATAGGCGAAGTGGTCAACACCGCGAGCCGGCTGCAGGACCACTCGAAGACGGCCGCATCGCGCCTCGTCGTCTCGCTGTTCGCGGCCGAGCAGGCCGGTGTTGCGGAGGCCATGGGCGCGATCGAAACGCTCACCGTGCGGGGACGCTCCGAACCTCTTGCGGTGCTCTACGCACCGCACAGCGCTGCTCCTCTGTAGTTGCCGAAAGCGGTGCGCAAACGCACAGCGCCAACCACGATGCGGTTTCACACTGCATCCCGTGGCAACGACGAATGTCCGCCGCCCACACTGACAGTCAAAGGGACTCGCATCATGAACACCAAGCAACTCATCGCCATCTCCGCCGCCGCATTCGCCATGCTTGGCGCAGCAGGCGCGCACGCTGAAGCCTACGAAGGCGTGCACGCCATCACCTCGTCCGCCAGCCGCATGGACGTGCAGGCCGAAGCCTTGGCTGCCGCGCGCGCCGGCAACCCCTACTCCGACAGCGCCGCTGAAGGCACTTTGGCCGTCAACTCCACGCTCGACCGCAATGCGGTGCGCGACCAGGCCGTGGCCACCGCTCACGACCCGCTGCAAAGCCTGGACCGCCGCGCGTTCTACCGCGACCAGGTGCCCTCGGCCTACAGCAAGCCGACGGTGTCGTTCACGCGCCAGGCCGGCCTGTAAGCGGCGACGCGGCCCTGCCGCAAATCAGGGCCGCACACCTTCCCACGCGTTCTGCAACAAGGCACGAATCGCATCGCGCTCCAGAGGGCGCGGATTGGGGTACTGGTTCTTCAGCGCATGCTCGCAGGCCAGGTCGAGATCGGATTCCTTCATGCCGATGTCGCGCAACGCAACCGGCGCACCGTTGTCGCGTGCAAGGTCGTACACGGCTTGCGCGGCAGTGCTTCCCCCAAGCGCCTGCGCGATACGCGCCATGGCCTGCGGCGCCGCTTCGGCGTTGTAGGCCAGCGCATGCGGCAGCACGATGGTGTGGGTCTCGGCATGCGGCAGGTTGAAGCTGCCGCCCAGCGTGTGGCACAGCTTGTGGTGCAGCGCCATGCCGACATTGCCGAGCACCGTGCCGCAGAGCCAGGCGCCATAGAGCGCGTCGCTGCGGGCACTCGCATCCTTGGGCGTGGCACGGATCACCGGCAACGCGCGGCCCAGTGCTGCAATGCCTTCCTGCGCCATCAGGTCCATGATCGGATTCGAATCGACCGCGTAGAGCCCTTCGGCCGCATGCGCGATGGCGTTGATGCCGCTGGTCACGCTCATGCCCACGGGCAGGCCCAGCGAAAGCTCGGGGTCGTAGATGACGGTACGCGGCAGCACCTTGAAATCCTTGCCCGTCTTCTTCATGCCGGCTTCGGTGATGCCGTAGATCGGCGTCATCTCGGAGCCCGCGTAGGTGGTCGGGATGGCGAGGATCGGAAGGCCCGAATCGAGCGCGATGGCCTTGCCCAGCCCGGTGGTGGAACCGCCGCCGATGGCCACGGCGCAGTCCGCGCCCAGCCGGGCGGCCACTTCCCGCGCCTCACGCGCCGTTTCGATGGGCACATGCATCACGGCACGGTCGAACACACCGGCCGCGTGTGCGCCCAGCATGTCGGCCACGCGCTCGGCCTGCGGGCGCTGCTCGGGCGTGGACAGCACCAGGGCCCGGCGCGCACCTAGTAGGTCGATCTCGCGCGCCAGGTGCTGCAGCGAGCCCGCGCCGAACACCACCCGCTGGGGCACGCTGGTGTAGACGAACGATGGTGTGGTCATGGCTTTTTCCTGTCTGTCTCTCGAATGTTCATGAACGGCCGATGCCGGGCATCACGATACGCCGGCGGCCCGCCGGGCGAGTGTCCCGCCGGGCCGCCTACTCATTCAACGACAGGAACGGAAAGGAGTTTTCCGCTCAGCCCCGATTGCCAGCAGCCCTCTCGCCAGCGCCCGCCTGAACGATGAGCAGCAGGAACCCGCCGGCCATGGCCACGTTCTTCAGGAAATTGTTGAGCTGCGCATTGAACTGCGCCGCGTCGGCGGCCCAGAACGCATGCGCTGCGAAGGCAGTGGCCAGCGTGAACAAGGCCAGCGCACCGGCAACCCATTGCACGCGCCAGCCAACGATCAGCAGCAGCCCGCCGCCGATCTCGAGCGCGATGGTCAACGGCAGCACCACGTCGGCCAGCGGGATGCCGAGCTTGGCGAAGTAGCCGAGCGTCGCTCCATAGGTCATGAGCTTGCGCACACCCGCGACCAGGAAGATCACCGCCATCAGCACGCGGGCGGCCACGGTCCAGCCGCGAAAGGGTTCGTTTGTCGTCATGTCGTTTCCTTGAATTTCACGCGGCCTTCTCGTCGCCCAGGCAGTTGGCGGCCGTCCAGCCGTAGAGCCATTCGAGCGCGTCGTAGAAGCGCTCCTGCGGCCTGCCCGTCCACATGCTGTTGCGCACCAGCCGCTCGACGCCCTTGGCGTGGTAGATGCGGCCCATCTCGCGGGCCGAGAGCACGACACGCGCGGTGCGGGCAACGCGGGAGCGTTCGTATAAAGCCAGCGCGCGCGGCCAGTCGCCCTCTTCGCGGCGCAGCGCGAGGCCCAGCGTCACGGCGTCCTCGCAGGCCATGCACGCGCCCTGCGCCAGGTACTGCACCATCGGGTGCGCCGCATCGCCCAGCAGCGTGGCGCGGCCGAAGGTCCATTGCTCGATGGGGTTGCGGTCGGCTGTGGAATAGCGCTTCCACGCTTTCGGAATGCGCAGCAGCTGCTGCACCTGCTCGCAGGTCGGGCGGAAGTAGCGCTGCACCTCCGCCGGGTCGCCGTCCATCGAACCCCACTCCTCGGGCTGGTCGCTGTGGAAGGTGACCGCCATGTTGAACTTGTCGCCGCCCTTCAACGGGTAGTGCACCAGGTGGCAGTTGGGCCCGACCCAGATGCATGGCGCGGTGAAGCGCAGCGCCTCGGGGAAGTCGGCCGTGTCGATCACGGCACGAAACACCACATGGCCCGATACGCGGATGCTGTCGCCCACGTACTGTTGGCGCACCGCCGAGCGCACGCCGTCGCAGCCGATCACGGCCTGGCCTTCGTGCCGGCCGCCCTCCGCATCGATCAGCGTCACGCCTGCGTCGTCCTGCTCGATGTGCACGACCTTGGTCGAGGTGAGGAACTCGATGCCTTCTGTCGTGGCCTTCACGCCTTCGAGCAACGCACCATGGATGTCGGCGCGGTGGATCACCGCATAGGGGTTGCCGAAGCGCTCGCGAAAGCGATCGGACAACGAGATGCTCGCCACGCGCTTCGCGTCGATGGCATCGAACATCACCATCTCTTCGGTGTAGACCGCCTTGGCGCGCAGATGCTCGCCCACGCCCAACGCGTCGCAAGCCGCGAAGGCGTTGGGGCTGAGCTGGATGCCGGCACCGATCTCGCCGATCTGGCCGGCCTGCTCGATCACCTTCACGCGATAGCCCTCGCGCACCAGCGCCAGCGCAGCGGCGAGCCCGCCGATGCCGCCGCCGGCCACGAGCACGGGGCGGGTGTCTTTCACGGTGCGCATGTCACTTCAATCCGAACAGCTTGCGCGCGTTGTCGCGGCCGATCTTCTGGCGGTCGTTCTCGCTGATCTCGCACTTGTCGAACCAGCGGGCCGCGTCCTCATGCTTCTCGAACGGGTAGTCGACCGAATACATGATGCGGTCCGCCCCCACTTCGAGCATCGTCGACAGCAGCGTGGGCGTGCGGAAGTTGCCGCTGGTCGTGATGTGCACGTTGCTGCGCAGGTAGTCGCCGATTTCCTTGTCGCAGGGCATGCCGCGCCGGCCTTTGCGCAGGATGTGGTCAACGCGCCAGATGTTGAAGGGAATGCCCTCGCCGAAGTGGCCGAGGATCATCTGCAGGTCGGGGTGCCGGTCGAACAGGCCGCTCGACATGATGCGCAGCGCATGCAGGCCGGTCTCGACCGCAAAGGCCCAGGTGGGTCCGGTGAGCCAGTGCGCGCCTTCGTAGATGGGCTCGCGGCTCAGCAGCGGGTCGCGCGGGTGCATGTAGAAAGGCTTCTTCAATGCGGCGGCGACGGCCCAGAAATCGGTGAAGCGCGGGTCGTCGTAATAGACGACGGTGTTCTCGTCGCCCACCTGCGAGAAGCCGTTGACCAGGAAGCCGTGGAAGCCCAGCTGCGTCACGCAGCGCTCCAGCTCGCGCGCGGCCGCCTTGGGGTCTTGCATGGGCAACGCCGCGAACCCACCGAAGCGGGTGGGATGGCGCTTCGTCTGCTCGGCCAGCACGTCGTTGGCGCGCTGCGCGACTTCGACGGCGCGTTTCGCATCGGGAATGGCCTGCACCGCCGGCGAGTTGAGCGAGAGGATCGACAGCTCGGTGCCCCACTCGTCCATCTGCTCGAGGCGCTGCTGCTCGAAGTCGAGCAGGTTGCTCTTCAGGCCCTGCCATACCTCGGGGCGGGCGTATACCTGCGAGTCGCCGATCGTCAGGTCGATCGCGAAATGCTCTTCGAGCGCAATCTTGTTCTTCATGGGGAAATCACTCCGGTTTGATGTTGAGCTTGTCCAGCACGTCCTGCCAGGTCTTGCGGTCGTCGGCGATGTAGCGCGCCAGCTGTTCGGGGGTGCCAGGGCGCGGGTAGGTGCCCAGCTCGCGCGACTTGGCCACCACGTCGGGCAACAGCAGCGCCTCGTTCATGTCCTTGTTGAGCTTCGCGAGCACCTGCGGGTCAACGCCCTTCTTCGCGATGACGGCGAACCAGCCATGCGCCACCGCACCGGGCACTGTCTTGCTCGCGAGCGGGAACTGCTCCAGCCCGGCCTCAACGCGGTCGCCCATGCTGGCCAGCACGCGCATGCGCCCTCCCTGCACGTTGCCGGCGACCACGTTGTAGGTCTCGACCATCATCTGCGTCTGACCGCCCAGCGTGGCCTGCATGGCCTGCGCGCCCCCCGGGTAGTGCACTTCGAGAAACTGCGCGCCCGACTGCAGCCCAAGCAATGCCGAAGCCAGGTGCGGCGCGGTGCCGCGGCCGTTGTCTGCCACCTCGATGCCCTGCGGCTTGGCGCGTGCGGCGGCGATGAAGTCCGCGAGCGTCTTGTAGGGCGAATTGGCCGGTACTGCGAGCATGAAAGGCGCGACAGCCGCGAGCGTGACCGGCACGAAGTCGCGGTTGAAGTCGTAGGTCACACCCTTGATGGTGCTGGGCGCCACCGAAATCGCCGAGCCCTGCACGAAGCCGAAGGTGTAGCCATCGGCAGGCGCAGCCAGGATCGCGTTCATGCCGATCACGCCGCTGCCGCCGGGCTTGTTGTCGACGATCACGCCTTGTCCCCACTTCTCGCCGAGCTTGGCGCCCACATGGCGGATCAGCACGTCGGGCGCCGACCCTGCGGGGAACGGCACCACGAAGCGCACCGCCTGCTGGGGCCACTTGGCAGCCGTTCCCTGAGCGTTTGCCAGTGGCGTCGTTCCCAGGAAAGACAGTGCGATGGCGCATACGAGGGCAGCTCTGCGGGATGGCTTCAGGCTCATGATCGTCTCCGTATTTGCTTGATTATTCAAGCAATTGCGGCGGACTATATACTTGATTGTTCAAGCATGTCTAGATGAAAACCCTGCCCCAAGATCACGACCTCGAGAAGGCGATTCCCTTCCTGCTGGCACGCGCCGGCGCGCGCATGGGCAATGCCTTTGCGAAGGCATTGAAGCCCTACGGACTCAGCCTCAGCGAATGGCGCGTGTGTGCGTCGCTGCAGCACACGCCGCGGCAGACACTGTCTGAACTGGCCACGCACGCGTCGACCGATCTGTCGGCGCTGTCGCGCATCGTCGACCGGCTGGCGGCGAACGAACTGGTGGCGCGCGAGAAGTGCGACACCGACAAGCGCGCGGTGCGCATCGCGCTCACGGAGCGCGGCCTCGCGCTGACCTGCGAGCTGATTCCGCTCGCGCAGCACTACGAGGCGGTGGCCACCTCGGACTTCAGCTCGGCGGAAGTGAAGACGCTGCGCGCGATGCTGCTGCGCCTGTACGCCAACGCAACGCCGCTGGCCTGAGCTAGCCCGGCGAGACCTGCACAGTCGAAGCCTGACGGCTCTCGGTGATCGCGAAGCGCACCGGCAGAAAGCGCTCGATCACCGCGCAGTTGGTGCGCGTGTGCTCCGTCACCTCGCTGCAGGTAAAGGCGCAGGCCTTCTTGCTCTGCCACGCCGCGAGCGCCAGCAGCAACGCCAGCTGATCCGCAAGGTGCGGGCCGACCGCGGCCTCGCTCTTCTGGAACGCGCGCAGCTCCTTCACCAGACAGTGCGCCACCTGCTCGGCGCTCAGCGACTTCTCGCCGAAGGCCGTGAAGACCTCGGTGACGTGCTCGTACGCCAGCGTGGCCATCAGCGCATTGCCGGGGCCTTCGTTCTGGCGCACCGTGCCGAAGCGCAGCTGCTCGCCAGACCAACCCATCGCGCCGCCCAGCGTATCGAGCTCGCGCGTCGGCACGTGGCGCGGCAAGCCGGGCGCCAGGCATTCGGCGTAGTTCGACTGGTGCGCGCCGCGCGCCATCAGATCGAAGGGCTGCAGCGCGCCGGCCGCCGGCACGACGGTCGCCTCGACCTCGCCGCCACCGGCCGGATAGAAGCCGCAGCGGCGCAGCGTCAGTTGCAGGTCCGCGCCCAGGCGGCGCACCAGCGGCGCGAAGGCACGTTCAAGAAAATGGAAGGGCGGCGCCATCGGGTTGTGCGTACCGCCGCTCAGGTGCACACGGCTGGTCGCGCCAGCAAGCAGCAGCGGTGGCAGCACGGTCTGCAGCACCAGCATGCAGCTGCCCGCGCTGGCAATGGCGAAGCGGTACTCGCCCGCGCGCACCGGGCCGGGCTGGAAGCGCAGCGACTGCGAACCCAGCTCCGCGCCTTCAACCTGCGCGCCACTGATTTCGGCAACCGCGTTCACGCACGCAAGGTGCTGGCGCATCAGCCCCGGCTTGGCGCGGCCCGCGCGGATCTTCTCGATGGTCAGCGGCTGGCCCGTGACCACCGACAGCGCGAGGCTGGTGCGCAGGATCTGGCCGCCGCCCTCGCCTTGCGAACCGTCGAGTTCAATCATGTGCGGCCTCCGTCTTTGCCTTCTCGAAGCGCAGCACCGTCTCGTGCAGGAATGCATCGAGGCCGGCCTCTTCGGCCTGCGGCAGCGGCGTCACCGGCTCCGCCGCATTGGCCGCCAGCTCGGATTCGATGAACGCGTGGATGCCGGGCCAGCGCGGGCTGGTCGCGGCTTCGCCCGCGCGCATCTTCACTTCGAGCAGCGCGTTGATCTCGTCGATCAGCGCCGCATCGCGCGCCGGGTCGAGCGTGCGCTGCGCCAGGTCGGCGAAGCGCATCGGCGGCACGCCGGGCTGCGAGCGGATCCAGCGCGCGGCCAGCAGCGGGCGCAGCACATAGAGGTATTTCTTGTAGCGCACCTCGTCGGCCTGCAGGTGCTCGCGGAAGTTCTTCTTTGCCATCGAGCTGTAGTGGTGCCAGCCGCGCGCGTTGGAAAACACCGCCTCCGACAGGGCGCGGAAACGCGGCATCGCCACCACGTCGTCGCGGTACACGATGGGCGAGCGCAGCCATTCGAGCAGCGTCGGGTTCGACTCGCGCATCAGGCCTAGCGCCTTGCGCAGGTCCCAGCCGTTGATGTCGAGGTCGCCGCTGATCGGCACCTCGATCACGTCGCGGCGCGGCGTCACCGTGAGGTACCACGGCAGGCGGTTGACGTAGATGAAGCGCACGTCGTAGTCGCTGTCGGGCGAGGCAAAGCCCCAGCCGCGGCTGCCGGATTCGCAGGCGAAGAGCACAGTCACGTCGTGCTTCGCTTCGATGTCGCGCAGGGCCTCCATGATCTGCGCGCGCATGGCGGGCTCGATCGGGTGGGCGGAGCGCAGGAATTCTTCTTCGGTACTCATCTTCGATTCTTCTTTCTTCTTTTCTCTCGTCAGGCCCGCGTGACTGTCACCTTGCCGGCACTGTCGAGCTCGTACACGTCCAGGTCATTGGCCAGGAACGCATTGCCGCTGTAGTGCGCCTGCGCCTCGGCCATCAGCGCCGTCATACCCTCTTCGTTCTGGTGGCGCGCGCTGAAATGCGTGAGGATCAGGTTCGGCACTTCGACGGTTTGCGCAAACTCGGCCAACAGGCGCGCGGAACTGTGCATCGGCCCGGGGCCGACCTTGTCGAGCGCGTCCTGCGTGAAGGTGGCTTCGTGCACCAGCAGTTGCGCGCCCTTGCAGGCATCGCGCAGCAGCGCGGGCTCGGCGTTGTCGCCGCCCAGCACCGCGGTCGCTGTGTCGACCTGCGTGTCTGCATAGTCGGCACTGCGCAGCACCTCGCCGTTGAAGGGCACGTCTTCGCCGGTCTGCAGCGCGCGCCATGCGGGCCCTGGCGGCAGGCCGATGGCACGCAACGCATCGGCCTTCAGCCGTGAACGACGAGTCTCGACCTGCACGCGGTAGGCGTGGCTCGGCACCCGGTGCCGCAGCACATGGCGGTCGATGCGCACACCGGGCGCCTCGTATACCAGCGGCTGGTCTTCGAGATCCACGTGCTCGACCTCGTAGGGCAGATGCAGGTCGGTCAGTGCGCGCGTAGCCTCGAACCACTCCCACACCGGCAGCGGCGCGATCAGCTTCAGCGGCTTCGTGCGCTTGCCCATGCCCGCGCTCGCGAGCAGGCCCGGCAGGCCGTAGCAATGGTCGCCGTGCACATGCGTGATGCAGATGGCGACCAGGTCGTTCAAGGACAGCGGCGTTTGCAGCACGCGATGCTGCGTGCCCTCGCCGCAGTCGATCAGGAACCAGTCGGCGTTGAGCCCCGTCTGCACGGCGAGTCCGGAGACGTTGCGGTGGCGCGTGGGGGTGCCTGAGGAGGTCCCCAGGAAAGTCAGTTTCATCATCACGTCGATCGTTCCCTGTACATCAGTGCGCTTCTCGCGGCGTCCGCAGCGACCCGCTCCCAACCAAAGTATCGGCGTCCGCCTTCCGGACGGGCCGCCATGAACGCATGGAGCCTTGCGAGATTCTCCGCGCCTCCCCAACGACCGAGCGTCTGAATCGCTACGACACGCAGGCTCCACCACTTGCTTTGCAGTGCGGCTTCGATTTCGGCTTCGGCTTGCGCATTCGGCTTCGTTGCGCCCAACGCACGCAGGCGATCCGTCTGCTCGCGCAGAAGGTTCGCGCCCGGCTCGGTGTTCCGCAAGCACTGGCGACGCGCGCGGCGGCATGCAAGGCAACGCACCGCCCGGCTATCGATGGCGCCGTGCACTACCTCGTACCACCACTTCTGTTGCTTGGCGGTCCACACCTCTTCGGCACCGCAATCGCGGCAGGTGAAAGGGCGCGCTACGTAGAAGGCGGGCAGCATTCCATACGTGTTGTTATGCAGCTGCAAAACGAGCCGATCCGCCAGCTCTCGTCCAGGCGAGTATTCGTCGTCGGCCCGCAGCGGTCGGACATCCTGCGCGCGCAGGCGTGCAGCCTGTGCGACAGCGCGATTGAGGCGATGCGCCTTGATCTCGGCGCGGCGTTGTTTGTTGCTCTTCATTTTTCTTCGAACCTTCGTAATGCGACGCTACGAAGGCGGGCCCGCTTGTCGCGGCCCCTTTCCCCTCCTACAGCATCACGTTCAACCTTTCACGCAAACAACCTGCTTGAGCGTGTAAACCACCTCCACCAGGTCTTTCTGCGCATCCATCACCGCGTCGATGTCCTTGTAGGCCATCGGAATCTCGTCGATCACGTCGGCGTCTTTTCGGCATTCCACGCCTTCGGTCGCGGCGATCTGGTCGGCCACGGTGTAGAGCTTCTTCGCCTTGGTACGGCTCATCTTTCGACCAGCGCCGTGGCTGCAGCTCATGAAGCTCTCGGGGTTGCCCTTTCCGCGCACGATGAAGCTCTTGGCGCCCATGCTGCCGGGGATGATCCCCAGCTCACCGGCCTTTGCGCTCACCGCGCCCTTGCGGGTGATGAGCACGTCTTCACCGAAGTGCGTTTCGCGGCTCACGTAGTTGTGGTGGCAGTTCACCGCTTCCACGTGCGCCTCGAAAGGCTTGGTGATGACCTTGCGCACGGCCGCGACCACGCGCTGCATCATCACTTCGCGGTTGGCACGCGCGAACTTCTGGGCCCAGCCCACCGCACGCACGTAGTCGCCGAAGTACTGGGCGCCTTCCTCGAAGTACGCCAGGTCCTGATCGGGCAGGTTGCGCTGGTGCAGCTCGGCGTCTTTCTTGGCAAGCTCGATGAAGTGCGTACCGATGGCGTTACCCACGCCGCGCGAACCCGAGTGCAGCATGAACCACACGGAACCCGCTTCATCCAGGCACACCTCGATGAAGTGGTTGCCCGTACCCAGCGTTCCCAGGTGCTTGTGGTTGTTGGTGTTCTTCAGGCGCGGGTAGTCTTCGCAGATTGCGTCGAACTCGTCCTTCAGCGCACCCCACGCCACGTCGGTTTCGTTCGGTGGCGTTTCCCACGAGCCTTTATCGCGGCCCATGCGCTTGGGGTTAGAACCGTGTGGCACGGCCTTCTCGATCGCGCCGCGCAGCGGTCCCAGGTTGTCGGGCAGGTCGTTGGCATGCAGCGTGGTCTTGCACGCCATCATTCCGCAACCGATGTCCACGCCCACCGCGGCCGGGATGATGGCCTTGAAGGTCGGGATCACCGACCCCACGGTCGCACCGATGCCGTAGTGCACGTCGGGCATGGCCGCGATGTGCTTGAACACGATAGGCAGGCGTGCTGCGTTCTCGAGCTGCTTCTGCGCTTCGGCTTCCACGGGCACGCCGCGGGTCCACATCTTCACGGGCACGCCGTTTTCGACTTCGTGGAGGTTGTAGTTCTGTTCCATTTCTTTTCTCTCTGTCTATCTATCTATTCTTTACGACCAACTGGTGGACACGGCGGGATTCGAACCCGCATCAATACGGCGACCATGGTTCTTGAGTCCGATGGCCCAGTCGACGATTGGAAACGCGCGCCAGTGACAGACCCGTCATCGGAGCCAGCACCTGCATCCTCAACCTTGCTCGTCAACCGACTTTCCCGCCGTACCTGGTCTTACCCAGGCTGCCGGCAATATCAACATTTTTGGCAGTGGCGCTCCCTTCTGTGCCTGCGTGCCCGAAACAAAAAGAGGTGACCAGGAGCGGCGGGTTGTGAACTGAGCTATCTGCCGAAACAGACCGGGACTCGGACCCGGGACCTTCATGGCCAAGACCATGACGCTCTTACCTGTAAACCCGCCTGCATTCACCTCAAAACAAAAAGCAGCGACAAGAATCGACGAAACGGCGTGCTCTAACCACTGAGCTACGGTCTTCCGACCGGCGGGATTCGAACCCGCGACCACGAGATTAGGAGTCTGTAGTTCCGTCAGCATTCGCTGCAAAAAAAGAGTGCGACGAGGATGGCAAGACATGCCCACCAGCGAACTGGTGTTGGGGTTCGACCCCCGGGCGTCCAGATGTAGTCCTGCCTGCATTCGCACTTCAACCCTTTGCCCCCGTCCGGCGACTAACGTTCGATGTGAGGGAAACATGGTTGGATGTACTCACATCTGCATTCGCCGGACGACGACATCAATCAATTTCTCGGGTGGTGCCGCGAGCCGAGCCCGCGACACCCTCCTTTCTTTCAGATCGAGGTCTCCTCGATCACACCCACCCAGTGGTCGGCGCCCAGGCCACCCGCGGCATACACCGCCAGCAGCTTGAACACTTCGTCGCTGAAGCCGCCGATGTTCAGCACATCGTCACGCTCCTGCGCCTGGGTGGTCGCGTATGGCTGGATGTCAATGCAGACCATCCGGGCCTTCGGGTTGCGCTCCTTGAACGCCGCCCATTCCTGCATGGTCGCGGTACCGCGGCCACGTGCAGGGTCGGCCCACGATTCGTTGTCCGACACCAGCACCACCAGATCGGCTTGCGCCTTCTCGCGGTTCAGCAACGCCAGCGGCGCGCTGCACGAAGTACCGCCACCGCCCACCGCCGCCAGCCTGGCTGCGTTGGTCATCACCGAATCGCGAGGATTCAGCTGCAACGACACCACCTTCGTCTCGAAGGGCAGCACACGCGCATCCGCATTGCGGCGCAGCACAGCGGCAGCAACCAGCGCGGCCACGTCGATGCAGCGCACCGCAGTGGTCGCCGAGCCGCGGTGGCCCGTCACAGGCGAGCTCATCGAGCCCGACACGTCAGGGCACACCACCACGCGGCCCTCGAACACCGGCACGTTGGCCAGCGCGAGTTCCATCGCGTCCTGCAGCGCTTCCTTCACCATCTGGGGCACCTCGGTGCCGGTTGCGGTGTAGGCCGCCATCAACTGGTACGGCAGCACGCGGGCCTTGGCCACCGCTTGCGGATCACGCAGCTTGGCAGCCACCGCTTCCGCGAGGCCCGGCAGTGCGAACACGCCGTGGCGGGCAAAGGTGTTCAGGTTCTGACGCACCATCTGCCACGAACCGCGCTGTGCGATCTGCGCCCATGCCTGCGTATCCAGCTCCAGCGCAGTCAGCATCTGGAACGGCACGTCGGGCACCTCTTGCGCACGGTCGCGCTTGAAGCGTTCGAAGGCCTGCGTCACCGGAGGCAGTGCCTCCAGCGCATACGGACGATCGATCAACCACGCAAACCACGCTGCGCGCCAGGCTTCGGCGGGCTTCGGGTGAACCATCTTCACCACGTCGGCCAGCGACGGCGTGTTGCCCACCGAGGCGTTCAACAGCTGCGCTTCAGTCGCTTCGAGCAGCCATTGCTGCACGAGCTTCTTCGGACGCGTACCGAGCGACTTGCGGCCCACCGCGCCGGAACGCAGCATCTGCACGAAGTTGCGCAGCATCTTGCCGTTGTCCACCACGCGGGGGAACACCTTGGCGAGCAGTGACACGTCGCGCACCGCCAGCGTGGCGGCCAGCAGCGCCGGCATGTCCTTCATGTGGCCAGCGCGGCGGGCGTACACAGCCGTCTTGGCCACGAACACCGGATCGACCTCGCGGGCCAGGGCCAGCACGGCGTCGAGTTGATCCTGCGCTTGTGCGTAGAAGGTGTTGTTCAGGCAACCGGTGGCTGCGAGTTGCGCCAGCTGGTGCTTGGGCGACAGCGCGTAGGCGGCACCGCCGGCTTCGTTGCGGGCTGCGGCTTGCGGCTGCAGTGCGCCGCGCAGGGTCTGGAAGAGTTGCAGGTTGGCCATTTGATTGCTCCTTGCGAGGTTCTTTTTGTTCAGTTGTTTTCTTGTGTGTGATCCTTATTGCAATGGGTGTGCCAGTGGTGGCCTGTTCGGCTTTGAATATTTCAAGTCCTTGATTTGGTTGAGCTTTTTCCACCGCAGACCTGATTGATCTCAAAAATCCCAGAAGACTTATCCAGTATTCTTATAATTTTTGCTAGCTATTTAGCGAATAAATGAAAAAACCAATCGTCGTCATCGGCTTCCTCGGCACCCAACTCGACGCCGGCCAGGGCGCGGGCCGCTGGAACAAGTGGCGTCCCACCGTCTCGCTCGCCCAGCACGAGGACATGGTCGTCTCGCGCATGGAGCTGCTCTACACGCTGCGGCACAAGGCGCTGGCGGAAGTGGTGAAGGCCGACATCGCCACCGTGTCTCCCGAGACCACCGTCAACCTCGTGCCGCTCGACCTTGCGGACCCGTGGGATTTCGGCGAGGTCTACACGCGCCTGTACGACTGGGCGCGCAGCTACAGCTTCGACACCGAGCGCGAGCAGTACTGGACGCACATCACCACCGGCACGCACGTCGCGCAGATCTGCATGTTCCTGCTGTCGGAATCGCGCGTGGTGCCCGGCGTGCTGGCACAGACTTCGCCGCCCAGGAAGCAGCGCGAAGGCGAGGCCGGCAAGTGCACGCTGATCGACCTCGACCTGTCGCGCTACGACGTGATCGCGCGGCGCTTCGATGCAGAGCAGCGCGATGCGGTCGCGTTCCTGAAGAGCGGCATCGCCACGCGCAACGCACGCTTCAATGCGCTGATCGACGAAATCGAACGCGTGGCCGTGCGATCGCGCGCGCCGATCCTGCTGATCGGGCCGACGGGCGCTGGCAAGTCGTTCCTGGCGCGGCGCATGTTCGAGCTGAAGCAGGCGCGGCACCAGATGACGGGGCCATTCGTGGAAGTGAACTGCGCGACGCTGCGCGGGGACGGGGCGGCGTCCACGCTGTTCGGGCACAAGAAGGGCTCCTTCACCGGAGCGGCAAGTGATCGTGCGGGCCTGCTGCGCACTGCGCACCAGGGCGCCCTCTTCCTCGACGAAATCGGCGAGCTCGGGCTCGACGAGCAAGCCATGCTGTTGAAGGCGATCGAGGAGAAGCGCTTCTTCCCGGTGGGCGCCGACAAGGAAGTGGAAAGCGACTTCCAGCTCATCGCCGGCACCAACCGCGACCTGCGCAGCGACGTGGCCGAAGGCCGGTTCCGCGAAGACCTGTTCGCTCGGATCAACCTCTGGACCTACGACCTGCCGGGCCTCGCGCAGCGCCCCGAGGACATCGAGCCCAACGTCGATCACCTGCTGGCCATTCACGCAACGGAGAACCATCGCGTGGTGCGCTTCAACGCCGAAGCACGCGCTGCCTACCTGCGCTTTGCACAGAGCGGCGAGGCGATCTGGAGCGGCAACTTCCGCGACCTGTCGGCGAGCGTGACGCGGCTGGCGACGCTGGCTGATGGCGGACGCATTCCAGTGGCACTGGTGGAAGCGGAGATTGCGCGGCTACGGTGGCTGTGGAAGCACCAGGGGCCGTCGGCAGTCGCGGGCGGCGACGTCGATCTCGATGCGCTGCTCGGCGAAGAGCGCGCAGCAGCGCTCGACCTGTTCGACCGCCTGCAGCTCGAAGCGGTGGTGCGCGTCTGCCGGCAATCGCGCAGCCTGTCCGATGCGGGCCGCCAGCTCTTCCAGGCCTCGCGCGCGCAACGCAGCGTGGTGAACGATGCGGACAGGCTGCGCAAGTACCTCGTCAAGCACGGGCTCGACTGGGGCCAGACCGCCAACGCCTGAGCTATCCTCCGCCGCGATGGCCATCTCCGCATTCGCCGTGAAAGTCCCCGCTGCCGAGGCTCTTGTCGGGGACCTGCGCCGCCGCTACGACGCGACTGTCGCACTCGGCGTGCCGGCACACATCACGGTGCTCGTGCCTTTCATGGACCCTGCCCTGATCACACCCGAAGTGCTGGAGCGTGCGCAGCAGGTTCTGAACAAGACGCCGTCGTTCGACTTTTCCCTGGCCAAGGTCGAGCGCTTCCCCGAAACCGCCTACCTCGCACCGGAGCCGGCCGCGCCCTTCATCGAAATGACGATGGCGCTCGTGGAAGCCTTCCCCGATTTCCCGCCGTACGGCGGCGAGCACCAAGGCGTCATTCCGCATCTGACGGTGGCGCACGGCAACACGCTCGACGCGGATGCGGCAGCCGCCGAACTGCAGATTCGCCTCCTCGCATCTGGCGCCGTGCATGCGACGTGCGCCGAAGTCACGCTGATAGAAAACTCGTCCGGGCGCTGGCAAGACATGCATGTCTTCCAGCTGCCCCAAGCCTCCACCCGATTCATGCGCAACGTCCTCTTCATCTGCAGCCGCAACCAGTGGCGCAGCCCGACCGCGGAACAACTCTGGCGCCGGCACCCGCTGATTTCCGCACGCTCCGCCGGCACGAGCCCGAACGCGCGGCACAAGGTGTCCGTCGACGACGTCGAATGGGCCGACGTGATCCTCGTGATGGAAGAAAAACACAAGTCACGCCTGGTGGCCGAGTTCACGCGGATGCTGGAAGGCAAGCCGATCCATGTGCTCGACATTCCCGATGAATACAAATACATGGACCCCGAGCTGATAGAAGAACTCCAGCGCTCGGTCGGGTCCATCCTCGAAATCGATTGAACCCATGTCAGAAATCTACATAAGCACAGACGTCGAATCCGACGGCCCCATCCCGGGCCCGAACTCGATGCTCAGCTTCGGCTCGGCCGCCTACACGGCCGACAAGCAACTCGTCTCCACCTTCAGCGCCAACCTGCACACCCTGCCCGGCGCCGAGGCCGACCCCAAGACCGCTGCCTGGTGGAAGACCCAGCCCGAGGCCTGGGCCGCATGCCGCACCGATGTGCAGGACCCAGCCCACGCGATGAAGAACTACGTGAGCTGGCTCAAGGGCCTGCCCGCGCGGCCGGTGTTCGTCGCCTACCCGGCGGGCTTCGACTTTCTTTTCGTCTACTGGTACCTGATGCGCTTTGCGGGCGAGAGTCCGTTCAGCCACTCGGCGCTCGACGTCAAGTCGTTCGCCATGGCGATGCTCAAGCTCGACTACCGCGACAGCACCAAGCGCGCCATGCCGCGCCGCTGGTTCGACAAGCTGCCGCACACGCACGTCGCGCTGGACGACGCCATCGAGCAAGGTGCCCTCTTCTGCAACATGCTCGCGGAGAACCGCGCGGCCACCGCAGGCAGCGAGCTGACATGACGAACAGCGCTGTCCGCCGGTGGTGCAAGAAGCTGGCGCTGTGCGCGCTGCCGCTCATGCTGACGGGCTGCGTGCAGTCGATGTTCTATTACCCCGACAGCGTGGCCTATGAAACGCCCGACGTTCTGGGCCTGCGCTACGAGAGCGTGCAATTCACCAGCGCAGACGGCACGCGCCTGAGCGGCTGGTTCCTGCCCGCGGAGAACCGCCGGAACCCGAAGGAAGCCAAGGGCACGGTGGTGCACTTCCATGGCAACGCGCAGAACATGAGCACGCACTGGCGCTTCGCGGCCTGGCTGCCGAAGCAGGACTACAACGTGTTCGTGTTCGACTACCGCGGCTACGGCCAGTCCGAAGGCAAGCCTGAGCCCAAGGGCGTGTTCGAGGATTCCAACGCCGCGCTGAACTACGTGCGCTCGCGCAGCGATGTCGATGCGCAGCGGCTGTTCGTCTTCGGGCAGAGCCTGGGCGGCACCAATGCCATTGCGGTGGTGGGCGCTGGCAACCGGGCGGGCGTGAGGGCGGCGGCCATCGAGTCGACTTTCTATTCCTACTCATCGATTGCCAACGACAAGCTGTGGGGTGCGGGCATGCTGGTGAGCGACGAGTACGCGGCGTCGAAGTACGTGGCGGCCGTGTCGCCCATTCCGCTGCTGCTGATCCATGGCACAGCCGACCAGGTGATTTCGCCCACGCATTCGAGGCGCCTGCTGGCCGATGCGCGCGAGCCCAAGCGGCTGATCGAGGTGCCGGGCGCCAGTCACCTCGAACCGATGACGGCCCTGCGGTACGGCACCGCCTACCGCAAGGCGCTGACCGCGTTCTTCGAGTCCGCGCAGCATCCGCTGCAGCAATGACGACAGCCATGAAGCATTTCGACGAAGCCGCCACCCGCGCACCGCTGAGCTTCGAGCGGCTGGTGCCCGCGCTGCACGCGGCCTTCGCGGCCGGGGCCCAGGTGCCTCCGCGCCACGTGCACGGCATCGAAACTGCGGGAAGCGACGGCAGCAGCAAAGGCACCGTGCTCATCATGCCGGCGTGGAGCGACGCGGGTTTCCTGGGCATCAAGACCATCAACATCTTTCCCGGCAACAGCGCGCGCGGCCTGCCCGGGCTGCATGCGACCTATGTGCTGTACGACGCGCACACCGGCGTGCCGCTGGCGATGATGGACGGCAACGAGATCACCGCACGCCGCACGGCCGCGGCGTCGGCACTTGGGGCCTCGTTTCTGGCACGGCAGGACGCGCATCGGCTGCTGGTGCTGGGCACCGGCCGCATCGCTCGCATGCTGCCGGCCGCGCACGCGAGCGTGCGGCCCATAGACGAACTGTGGGTGTGGAACCACCGGGCCGAAGGCGCCGAAGCGCTGGCCGCGCAGTGGCGCGCCGAGGGCTGGAACGCGCGGGCAACCACCGACCTGGAGGCAGGCGTGCGCCGGGCCGACATCGTGAGCTGCGCCACGCTGGCCACCGCGCCGCTGGTGCGCGGCGAATGGCTGGCGCCGGGCTCGCACCTGGACCTGATCGGCAGCTTCACACCCGCGATGCGCGAGGCCGACGTGCAGTGCTTCGCAGGCGCGCAAACCTTCGTGGACACGGAAGAGGCGCTGCAGAAATCCGGCGATCTGCTCGACGCGATGGCCGCCGGCACGCTGCGCGCTGAAGAGGTCCGGGGTACGCTGGCCACGCTGTGCCGCGCGGAGCATCCGGGTCGCTCGGCCGCCGGAGAACGCACCGTGTTCAAGGCCGTCGGCAGTGCCCTGGAAGACCTGACTGCCGCCACCCTCGTGTGGCAATCGAGAGACACGATCTAAGCCTTATGGCCTAGTTTCTGGCCGCCAAAGCCCCTTGGGGGCGGGTTTTTCCTACATCTGGATACGTCGTGTGGCCAATAGCGCACATGCTGCATCGCGGATATCGTGGTCCTCACACCATCGACTGGGGGGACCACGTCATGCTCAGCACCGACCACAAAGCCAACATCCTCCACAAGGCCGGATACGCCGTGCCGGCCAAGCCGGGAAGTGCCGACAGCATCTACCAGACGGCCCAGTGCTGGGAGAAAGCGATCGACACGCTCTACGTGTCGTACTCCGCCAGCCGGGCCGCCAAGAGCCTGCGGGATGCGGAGGAAGCGCGCATGCTGGCCTTGCTGCAATTGCGCTCGACCAAGGCCTACGCCTGAGCGTTCACGCTGCCTGCTGGCGGTCGCGCAGGTAGGCAAGGATCAACCTGACAAGTTCGCTTCTGAGCGCGGGCAAGCCCAGGTCGCCACGATGCGCCGCCGCGTGGACGACCCCTTCGACGGCGGATGAGAGCACGCGGGCGGCCGTCTCGTCGTCACCAGCGGCACCGCTCGCGCTCGCGGCGATCAGCGCCCGATAGCGTCGCTGGTATTCCGCCTCGAACTCCGCATAGCTCGACCGCGCCACGAGCGGCACCTCGTCGAGCAGAACCCGGTGCAGCGCCTCGTCGACCGAATGGGCGGCAATGACACCGTCGGCAAACCGCGCCGCCCGCTGGTCGAGCGGGATGGCCTCGTTGTCGTCCCCGGCGCCGGACAGCGCCACGAGCACCTCATCGAGATGACGCTGGCGGATCGCTTCGGCAATCGCCAGCTTGTTCGGAAAGTACTGGTAGAGCGAGCCGACGCTCACGCCCGCGACGGCCGCGATCTCGTTGGTTGTGAATCGCGCCCATCCGCGGCGCGCCAGAACGCGAGTTGCGGCTTCGACGATCACGTCCACCGTGACGCGCGAACGCTGCTGGCGCGGCGCTTTGCGCATGGTCCTGCGCGGCGGGGGAATGCGAGTACCCAAGTTCGAGGCTCCACTCAAGAATAGGACCGCACGCTGGCGGCCATCCGATGAAACGCGAGGCGTGCATTTCATGGTTCAAGGGGAGATTGTGATGAGTACGCAGACGCTTCTGACTTCGCTGTTCCAGTACAAGGCCTGGGCCGACGAGGGGCTGCTCGCGGGTTTGGCCGACCTGGCCAGGCAAGGCCCGCCCGACGAATACCGCATGGCGCTTCGCGTCTTCAACCACGCCTGCATCGTCGACCGCATCTTCGTCGCGAATGTCCAGCGCATGACGCATGCCTACACCGCGACGGGTGCGCAAGAGCCGCCGCTGCTGCAAGCGTTGGCCGAATCAGTGAGGGAAACCGATCGCTGGTACGTCGACTACGTCGCGCGCCTGAACTCGCAAGAACTTGCGGAAAGCATCGAGTTCACGTTCACCGACGGAGCCCCGGGGCGGATGTCGCGCGAGGAGATGCTGGCCCACGTGGCGACCCATGCGGGCTATCACCGGGGCGAAGTCGGCCGCATCCTGACCCGGCTCACGGGCTCGTCGCCGCCCGACACCTTCACCGGCTATCTGCATCAGGCCGAGCCCGGGCGCCGCGCGCGGAGCAGTGCGTAGGCAGCGGCGGCGCTTTCGGAGCCTGCTTACTTGCCCTGTGCCGACTGCAGCACGGGGTTCTGCATGGTCGAGATGACCCTGCTGTTGACGCGCGAGCCGCCGGTCACGTTCTGGTCGGGCGCCGCGGCGGTAGCCATGGCTTCCTGGTAGACCTGAGCCGGGTCGCGGCTGGACGTGAACGGATCGGCGCCACGCGAGCCGCGCGTCACGTTCTGGTTGGGCGCGCTGGCGGTTTCAACGGCTTGCTTGTACACGGCTTCAGGATCGGCCACGGACTTGAACGGATCGGCACCGCGCGAGCCGCGCGTGACGTTCTGGTCCGGCGCATGAGCGGCGGCGATGGCTTCGGCTTCGACGGCTTCGCGAGTGCGTTGCTGGGCATTGGCGGAAGCGACTGCAAGCACGGTGAGCGCAGCAGCGAGGGCGAGTTTGGTGGTCTTCATGATTCGGCCTTTTCTGTAAGTTGTCTGTCTGTCCGGATGAGGTCGGCCCGGAGATGCGGGAAAACCCTGAGCGAGACTATTCAGGCGAAAAGGCAGGTCAATGACGACCCTGTGGCGCGGCACAGCTCTTTGGCACGCCCTGCAATCTTTGCGAACTTCTGTTAACTGCATCAGCACCTTCCCTCAACCAGGCGTGCGCGCGACGCTCATCTGAGGCCGGTGCAGCGGAGTCACAGCCGGCTGCTACCCGCTGGGCACTCCCCCTTCGAATAATGCGGCGACGGCGGGCGCCCCGGCGCCAAGCCGCATTCCAACCTCATTCGAAGGAGACAAGAGATGGCTCGCAAGATCCTGATGCTCTGCGGCGACTACGCCGAAGACTACGAAACCACGGTGCCCTTCCAGACGCTGCTCGCCGTGGGCCACACGGTGCATGCCGTGGCGCCGGACAAGAAGGCCGGCGACTGGATTCACACCGCCATCCACGACTTCGAGGGCGCACAGACCTACAGCGAGAAGCCGGGCCACCGCTTCACGCTGAACGCCAACTTCGCCGACGTTCGCCCCGAGGCTTACGACGCCCTCGTCATTCCCGGCGGCCGCGCGCCCGAATACCTGCGCATGCACAGCCGCGTGGTCGAGATCGCGCGGCACTTCCTGGCCACCGACAAGCCGCTGGCGGCGGTGTGCCACGGCGCGCAGTTGCTCGCGGCCACGGGCCTGCTGAAGGGCCGAAAGGTGTCGGCCTACCCGGCCTGCCAGGTCGAGGTGGAACTGGCGGGCGCCGAGTACATGGGCATTCCGGTCGACCAAGCCGTGACCGACCGCAACCTGGTCACCGCGTCTGCATGGCCGGCGCACCCGGCATGGCTCTCGCAGTTCCTGGTTGTGCTGGGCACGCGCATCGAACACTGATCGACCGGCGCCCGCTGCGCCACGGGCGGCGCTACAGTGCGTGCGTCCCCACCTCATCCCTCACAAGGAGGCCGCCCATGTGCGAAGTCTTCATCAGTGCCGATCCGCAGAGCTACGACGCGCGCACGCGCTCGGTGCGGCTGCACGGCGTCGTCACCAGCATCCGCCTGGAGAACCTGTTCTGGCAGGTGCTCGAAGAAATCGCGCAGCGCGACGGCATGGTCGTGGTGCAGCTCATCGAGCGGCTGTATGACGAGCTGGTTGCGGCACGCGGCGAAGTCGGCAACTTCGCGTCGTTCTTGCGGGTGTGCGCCTTGCGCTATGAGGCGATGGTGGCGCAGGGGCGGATTCCGGCCGATACCTCGGTGGCCATTCGCTCGCTCGATGCGGAAACCGTGCTGCATGAGCTGCCGCAGGGGTGGGGAAGATCGACGCCTGCGCAGCCGCAAGACGAGACGCGCGTGCGCACGCTCCACGTGGCCGCGCGGCGGCGGGCTTAGTCGCCGCCCCGGCCCGCGACTGCACACAGCAGCGCGAGGCCTATCTGCCAGAACCGTACTGGCGGATGTAGATGCGCGTTCCCGCAGCCGGGTCAAACTGTTGCCAGGCCAGGACCGCGTTCCCCAGTTCGTTCATGCCGATGTCGGGCGTCTGGACCGCTTCATCGCTGCTTTCCTGCAGCGCCTGCGCGCCCCAAGCTCCGGCCAGCGTGTGGCGGGCTGCATAGAGGTCACCGGTCCCCGCGCCGTTGGCCTGGGTCCACGCTGCCAGCGCATTCGTCGCGTCATCCACGCCCAGCGCGGGCAGGCTCGTCAGCGCCTGTGAAGCTGCCGGCCGGACCACGGTGTCCGCACCGAATGCCGCGCCCGGCGCCGCCGTTGCGGCCATGAGCGCGTTGTCCAGCCGCCCCCAGCTCACCACGGTCGCACCGGCCGCGTTCATGCGCAGCACGGGTGTGCTCAGCAAGGCCTGCGTCGACATGAACGGCGCGCCCACGCGTGCGGTGTCGCCCTGCCAGGCGCCTCCCGAGAACCGCTTGAACCACACGGCACTCTCCCATTGGTTGCCGCCGCCGGGCAGGTCGACCTGGCCCCAGGCCAGCAGCGCATTGCCGCCGGCATCGATTGCCAGATCGTGCGCGCCGATCGACTGCGCGGTGCCGGCGTCCGGCACGAGTTCAGCCGCCGCGGCCCAGGTGCCGCCCGCATCGGCGCGATTGGTCCAGAGCGAGGCGCTGCTGCCGGTGGAGCGCTTCCACACGGCCAACGATTCGCCCGAGCCCGCCACCACGACCGCCGGGTCGCCGTCCACGGTGCCCACAACCTCGTCGGTCTCGATCAGCGCGGCCGTGCCCCAGCCACCCGCCGGCGTGTAGCGGTTGGCATAGATACTGAAGCGGGTGGCGGGACCGATCTGCGACCACACGGCGACGGCATTGCCGTTGGCGTCGATGCCCGCGCTCGCGAAGCCGACCGTGCCGGTGCCGGTCTCCAGCAGCGCCGGCGTGCCCCAGCCGGTCGATGGATCGACTTGCAGCGCCCACAGGTCATAGCCCGTTACCGAGCTCAACTGCGTCCACACCACGACGGCACGGCCGCTCGGCTTGTCGATGGCGACACGGACGTCGCGCACCGCACCGTTGTTGGCCTCGAGGCGCTGCGGCGTGCTCCAGCCGCCGCCGGGTTGGTAGAGGCTGCCCCACAGCCTGTCCGTCAGCGAATTGACCTCGAGTTGACGCCACACGACCAGCGCGCGCCCTTGCGCATCGACCCCCACCTTCGGCAAGCTGGCTCCGGCGGCGGACAGCGTGACCGCATCGCCCCAGCCGACCACCGGCGGTGCGGCGACGAACGCGGCCGTGACGGTGAGCGCGGCGTCCACGCGCACGGTGCAGGTGCCGGCATTGCTGCTGCACGCGCCGCCCCAACTGCCGAGCACCTGCCCCGCCGCCGGCGTGGCCGTGAGCGTGACCTGCGTGCCCGATGCGAAGTCCGCGCCGCAGCTGTCGGCGCAGTCGATGCCCGCAGGCTGCGACGCGACACGACCGGCGCCGGTGATGCTCACGTCCATCCGATGCGTCACCGCGACGGGCGGCGGAAAGCCGATGGGTGGAAGCAAGCCGCCACCGGCCCCTCCTGCGCCGCCGCCCCCGCAGGCCGTCAACAGGGCCAGGCTCCACACACAAGCCATCCATCGCCTGCAGGCGCTCTTCTTCGTCATAACTGCCATTCCTCGTTAGCTGACACCGGGGCCCGGCGCCTTCTGTGCTCGTTCAAGAGGGTCGGATCGTAGGAAGGAGGTTCGGCGCGGGCCATAGCACCATCGGGCACCTGCCCGATGGTGCTGTTTCCTGGAGGGCGGTGTTTGGCTAGGCTGGGGGTTCCAGTGCGGGTTCGCTCGCATCCCTGAACTTCCCGGCGTTGCATGACACCTTCACCCACCTCCCTCTTCTTCGTGCTTCTCGCTGCCACCGTCCTCGTGGGTGGGTGCGCATCGCATGCCGTGACCGACGACGCCATCGTCACCAACACCTCGCGTGCGTTGGGCCTGCCGCCCTCTGCGTTCACCATCTCGAACCGGGCCGACAGCGGCGTGCAAACGACCTTCCTGGCCAAGACCGACGGCGGCCGCACGTACAACTGCTACGTGGAAGGGTCAGTGTCGGTGGTGGGCCGGGTGGTCAGCGACGCCATCTGCCAGGAGATGCGCCAGAGCGATGCGCCCGCGTCCGCGCGTCGTTCCAATGCCAGGCCGGCGACCGGCACCGCACCAGCACCAGCACCCGCTCCTGCCTGCAACGCGCTGCTGCGCGCCGCCGGTCGTTGCAACTGAGAACTGAGGCGCGGGCTCGCGCCACACCCACCGGTGTGGACAATGGCACCCTACGAGGAGATGGCGTGGCCTGCCGGGCTCGCGCCGAGGATCACGGCACCATGAAACTCCTGCTTGTCGACGATCACCCGCTGTTCGGTGTCGGCTTTGCGCATGCGCTGACGCACGCGCGGCCCGACTTCGAGGTGGAGACCGCCCTGTCGCTGGGGCAGGGCGTGGAACGCGCCTCGCAGTGCCCGCCGGACATCGTGCTGATCGACTACCGCCTGGGCGGCGAGGACGGCCTCGAAGGGCTGCGCCTGTTCGGCGCCCGGCACCCCCTCGTGTCCCGCCTGATGATCTCGGGCGACGAAGAACCGGCACTCGCCGCGCGCGCACGTGCCGCAGGCGCGGCCGGCTTCATCGGAAAGTCGCAGTCGGTGGCGCGCATCGCCGCCGCGCTGGACGAAGTGGCGGCGGGCGGCGAGGCTTTTGATGTGCTGCAGCCGCGCGCCGGCCTGCCTGCTTCCAACCTGACGCCGCGGCAGCTCGAAGTGCTGCTGCTGGTCGCCCAAGGCCGGCAGAACAAGCAGATCGCCGCCGAGCTGAACATCGCGGAACGCACGGTCAAGCTCCACATCACGGCCCTGCTCGACACCATGGACGCGCGCAACCGCACCCACCTGCTGGTGCAGGCGCGGCGCGCGGGGCTGATGCTGAATTTGCGATGAGGCCGCAGCCCTCCACTTCCGACTCTTTTTCTCCCGCGCAAACGCCGCGCGCACGCGGCTTCATCGCCTCGCGCCTGTCCTTCTCGGATCTTCAGTTCCAGCAACTGGAGCAGATGATCCGCTCCACGCCCTGGGCGTGGATCCTGGCCGCCGCCGCGGGGTTTCTGTGCTACCTCGAATACAAGGACGGCGTGGACGGCCAGCGCGTGAAGGCATGGTTCGCCGTCTACTGCGTCATCGTCGCCGCGCGCATGGGCATCTGGCTGGCTTGGGCGTTGCGGCCGGGGCTTCGCGCGAACCTGCCGGCGATGGTGCTGCCCATCATGGCCACCAACCAGCTCATGGCCTTCTCGTTCGGTGTGCTGTGCGTGCTGCTGCAAAGCGACGGGCCGGCGCAGGCCGAGGCCATTCTTCACATCACCATGGTCACGGTCTCGCTGGGCGGAGCGATCCGGCTCTCCACGATGGGCCGAGCGGCCACCGTCTATGTGGTGCTCATTCTTGGGCCGCTGGTATTGCGCGACATCTGGTTCGGCGGCAGCTATCACGTGGCCATGGCCTCGATCGTGTCGCTCATCGGCGTCTACACGTTGCTCAGCGCCAGGGAGCTGTCCTCAGCGCTTCACGAGATCCAGGCGCAGCGCCGGCGCAATGCCGAACTGGTGATTGCTCTGAGTGCCGAAAACGAGCGCAGCAGCTCGGCCCGGCGAACAGCCGAAGAGGCCGTGGCCGCGCGCATGCGCTTCTTCGCCTCGGCCAACCACGATCTTCGGCAACCGCTCAATGCGATGGCATTGCTGGCGCAGACCGTGCACACCGTCAGCACCGAGCACCGCGTGAAGGAGATGTCGGAGCAGTTGGTGGCCTGCGCCGACGGCATGACCGACGTGGTGGACGACCTGCTCGACATCACGCGCGCCGACGCCGGATCGCTCAGCCCGCAGTGGTCGACCTTTGCCATCGACGAACTGCTGGGCGACTGCTGCCGGCCGCACCAGGCGGTGGCCATCGCGAAGGGGCTGTGCTTCGAAATCTCCGCCGGCCATGTGGCCGTGCGCAGCGACCGGGCCTTGCTGGCCAGGGTGGTCACCAACCTGCTGGCGAATGCCATCCGCTACACGCGCGAGGGACAGGTGCGCATCAGCAGCCAAAAAATCGACGGCGACCGGTTGAAGCTGACCATCGAGGACACGGGCATCGGCATTTCTTCCGAGCATCTGCCGCACGTTTTCGAGGAGTTCTACCAGGTCGACAATCCGGCGCGCGACCGGCGGCTGGGCTACGGCCTGGGGCTGGCCACCGTCAAGCGGCTGAGCGAACTGCTGGACCTTCGGGTGACTGCCCGCTCGGTACAGGGGCAAGGCAGCGTGTTCGAACTTCATCTCCCCTTGGCCGATGCCACCATGAGCGAACAGAGGGAGGATGTCGAGCGACCCGCCGCATCGTCATCGGCCACCCCATTGGCGGTGCGAATACTGGTGGTCGACGATGACCCGAGCTCGTTGCAGGCGCTTGACGGGCTGCTCGCTTCATGGGGAATGGACGTCCGGTCCGCAAGCGATGTCGGGGGCGCACTGGACGTGCTCCACGCCGGCTTCAGGCCCCACGCGCTGGTGGTGGACTTGCGACTGGGGCCGCAAGTGAGCGGCATCCAGGCCATCGAGGATCTGCGGTCAGCACTGAACGAGGCCGAACTGCCCGCGTTGATCGTCACCGGCGATGTGGGAGGTGACTATCTGGATGCGGCGCGCGCGGCGGGGCTGCCAGTCATCGTGAAGCCGGTGCGGCCCTCCCAGCTCCGGGCGTTTCTGGGTCACATTCAGGCACTCGGTCGGCAAGGCGTTGCCGAGTGATGCCGCAAACAAAAGCGGCCCCGGCGCTTTCGCGGGGGCCGCATGGCGGTCAGATCGGCGCAGGCTGCCTGCGCAACCCGATCAATCCAGCGAAACGTTCGCCTTGCGGATCACGTCGGTGAACCGCTTCGTCTCGCTCGCCACGAACTCGTCGAACTGCGGCCGCGTGGTCGGGAACGGCTCGTAGCCGAAGCTCTTGAACTTCTCCAGCACGTCGGGCTCGGCCAGGCCCTTCTCGATGTCGCGCTTGATCTTCTCTGTGACCGATGCGGGCAGGCCCTTGGGCACCGCGATCGCGTTCCAGCCGATGACCTCGAAGCCCTTCGGACCACCTGACTCGGACACCGTCGGCACGTCGGGGAAGGCGGCCACGCGTTGCGGCGCGGCAGCCGCCAGGAAGCGCAGCTTGTTCGCGCGCTGCAGCGGGCCGGCGGTGGCGCTGCTGCCCAAAGCAAATGCCAGCTCACCAGTTGCCACGGACGTGTACAGCTGCGTGGTCTCCTTGTAGATCACGTGTTCCATCTGCGTGCCGGTGGCCGACTCGAAGAGCTCGGAGCCCAGGTGCACCGGGTTGCCGACCGACCACGAACCGTAGTCGAGCTTGCCGGGGTTGGCCTTGGCGTCGGCGATCAGGTCGCCCACGGTCTTGTACTTGCTGTTGGTGGCAACGGTGAAGAAGAAGTAGGTCTTGAACAGCGGCAGCAGCGCGTCGAAGTCCTTGGCCGAGTCGTAGGGCAGCTTCTTGAACAGCGCGGGGTACGCGGCCAGGTGCACGTTGTCGAGCACGATGATGTCGTGGCCGTCCTTGGCGCCGCGCTTGAAGGCGTCGATGGCGATGAAGCCGTTGCCACCCGGGCGGTTCTCGACCACCACGGGCTGGCCCCAGGCGCGCGATAGCTTGTCGGCCACTAGGCGCGCCACGCCGTCGGGGCCGCCGCCCACGGGAAACGGCGTGATGATGCGCACGGGCTTGCTGGGAAAGGCCTGCTGCGCCGGTGCCGTTGCAGGCAGCAGGGCTGCGGTTGCCAGCGCAAGCGCGGCCAGGCCGGCACTGCGGCGCGTTGTCTTCGACGTGTAGTTCTTCATCCTCTGATCCTTTTCTCTCTGTCCTCTTGGGTTAAAAAAATGCCATCGGGCCGCTATGCCTGCGGCTTCCGATGGCCTTGTCTTCTTGCTTCTCTGGTTATCTTTTTGTCGTCGCGTGTTCGTTCAGCGGTCAGACGCGTTCGAGAATCACCGCAATGCCCTGCCCCACGCCGATGCACATCGTGCACAGCGCGTAGCGGCCGCCGCCCTTGTGCAGCTGGTTGACTGCGGTGGTGGCCAGGCGCGCACCGCTGGCGCCCAGCGGATGGCCCAGCGCAATGGCGCCGCCGTTGATGTTGACGCGGGCGTCGTCGTCCTTCAGGCCCAGCAGGCGCAGCACGGCAAGGCCTTGCGCGGCAAAGGCTTCGTTCAGTTCGATGACGTCGATCTGGTCGATGGTGAGGCCGGTGAGCGCCAGCACCTTCTGCGTGGCGGGCGCGGGGCCGATGCCCATCACGCGCGGCGCGACGCCGGCGGTGGCCATGCCGACCACGCGGGCGCGCGGCGTGAGGCCATGCTTGGCGGCACTGGCTTCATCAGCCAGCAGCAGCGCGCAGGCACCGTCGTTCACGCCGCTGGCATTGCCGGCCGTCACGGTGCCGTCGGGGCGCACAACGCCCTTGAGCTTGGCGAGCGATTCGAGGCTGGTCTCACGCGGATGCTCGTCCTTGTTGACGATGATCGCGTCGCCCTTCTTCTGCGGCACGCTCACGGGCACGATCTCGGCGTCGAAGAAGCCGGACTTCTGCGAAGCCACGGCGCGCAGCTGCGAGTTCAGCGCCATCAGGTCTTGTGCTTCGCGCTCGATCTTGTAGTCGGTGGCCACGTTCTCGGCCGTCTCGGGCATGGAGTCGACGCCGTACTGCGCCTTCATGAGCTTGTTGACGAAGCGCCAGCCGATGGTGGTGTCGTACACGGCGTTGTTGCGGCTGAAGGCGCTCTCGGCCTTGGGCATGACGAAGGGCGCGCGGCTCATGCTCTCGACGCCGCCGGCGATCATCAAACCGGCTTCGCCTGCGCGGATGGCGCGCGCTGCGGTACCCACGGCGTCAAGGCCCGAGCCGCACAGCCGGTTGATGGTGCCGCCGCCGATTTCGAGCGGCAGGCCCGCCAGCAGCGCCGACATGCGCGCGACGTTGCGGTTGTCTTCGCCAGCCTGGTTGGCGCAGCCATAGAGCACGTCGCTCACGGCCTGCCAATCAACGTTCTTGTTGCGTTCCATCAGCGCCTTGAGCGGCACGGCGCCCAGGTCGTCGGTGCGCACGCTGCTGAGCGAACCGCCGTAGCGGCCGAAGGGAGTGCGAACGGCGTCGCAGATGAAGGCTTGATTGGTCATGGAAGCTGTCTCTCTTTGATTGCTTGAAAAAAGGATCAGGCTGCGATCGGGAGTCCGACGAGCTTTTCGAGTTCTTCGCGGCTGAGGCCGTCGACGAGGTCGACCAGCTTCAGGCTCTGCGGCGTGCATTCGAGCGTGGCGAGGTCGGAGTACACACGCTTGACGCAGGCAATGCCGGTCAGCGGATAGGTGCATTCCTTCACCAGCTTGCTCACGCCCTGCTTGGTCAGCAAGTCCATCATGACCCAGGTCTGCTTGGCGCCGATGGCGAGGTCCATTGCGCCGCCGACTGCGGGAATGGCGTCTTTCTCGCCGGTGTGCCAGTTGGCGAGGTCGCCGGTGGCAGACACCTGGAACGCGCCGAGCACGCAGATGTCGAGGTGGCCGCCACGCATCATTGCGAAGCTGTCGGAGTGGTGAAAGAACGAGCCGCCCGGCAGCAGCGTGACGGGCTGCTTGCCGGCGTTGATGAGGTCGTAGTCTTCTTCGCCGGCCTCGGGCGCGGGGCCCATGCCGAGGATGCCGTTTTCGCTCTGCAGGATGACCTCGCGGCCCTTGGGCAGGTGGTTGGCCACCAGCGTGGGCTGGCCGATGCCGAGGTTGACGACGGCGCCGTCGAAGATGTCCTGCGCCACGCGGGCGGCCAATTGGTCCTTGGTGCGACGTTGGTAAGTCATGAGAATTAGATTCCTCCGCGCTTTCGCGCTACGGTTTTCGCTTTGGGGCGGCCCGGCAGCTCAAGCTGCCTTCTTGAAGCCGCCGGCCTGGGTGGCGACACGTTCGATGCGCACCACCTGGTGCACGAAGATGCCCGGGGTGACGATGGTTTCGGGGTCGAGGGTGCCGAGTTCTGCGATGTCGTGCACGGTGGCCACCGTCTTCTTCGAGGCCATCGCCATCACCGGGCCGAAGTTGCGTGCGGCCTTGCGGTAGACCAGGTTGCCCCAGCGGTCGCCGCGCTCGGCCTTGATGAGCGCCACGTCGCCGTGGATGGGGTACTCGAGCACGTACTGCTTGCCGTCGATCTCGCGGGTCTCGCGGTTGCCGGCTAGTTGCGTGCCGTAGCCGGTCGGGCAGAAGAAGGCGCCGATGCCTGCGCCCGCCGCACGGATGCGTTCGGCGAGATTGCCCTGGGGCACGAGCTCGAGCTCGAGCTTGCCGCTGCGGTAGAGCCCGTCGAACACCTGGCTGTCGGCCTGGCGCGGGAAGCTGCAGATGATCTTGCGCACGCGGCCGGCCTTCAGCAGCGCCGCGAGGCCGGTCTCGCCGTTGCCTGCGTTGTTGTTGACGACGGTGAGGTCCTTGGCGCCCTGTTCGACGAGGCCCTCGATGAGTTCGTTGGGAATGCCGGCTGTGCCGAAGCCGCCGATGAGAACCGTGGCGCCGTCTGGGATGCCTGCCAGGGCATCGGCGACCGAGCGCGCGATCTTGTTGATCATGAAGCCTGTCTCCGGGAGTGAAGAAAAGAAAGCGAGGAAGCGAACCGCCTGAACACGCCGACCGATTCTGCGAACCGCCGATTTGTTCGTCTAAAGAACATTTGTTCGTATAATGAATTTTAGAGAGGATCGCGCACCATGGCAACCCACCCCACACAACCCGATACACCCGCACCCGGCGACAGCTACGTGCAGTCTTTTGCGCGGGGGCTGCAGGTGATCCGCTCGTTCAGCGCCAATGCGCCGCACCAGACGCTCAGCGAGGTGGCCGCCGGCAGCGGGCTCACGCGCGCGGGGGCACGCCGCATCCTGCTCACGCTGCAGACGCTGGGCTATGTGGTGACCGACGGCAAGCTCTTCACGCTCACGCCGCGCATCCTCGACCTTGGGTTTGCGTACCTCTCGTCCATGCCGATCTGGAACCGCGCCGAGCCGGTGATGGAAGCGCTGGTGCAGCAGGTGCAGGAGTCGTGCTCGGCCGCCGTGCTCGACGCGACGGACATCGTCTACGTGCTGCGAGTGCCGACGAAGAAGATCATGCACATCAACCTGGGTGTGGGCTCTCGCCTGCCGGCCTATTGCACATCGCTCGGCCGGCTGCTGCTGGCGGACCTCGATGACGACGAAGTGCGCGCGCGCCTTGAAGCATCGAGCATCGAGGCGCTAACGAAGCACACGGTGACCGACATCGATGCGCTCATGGCCAAGGTGGCGCAGGCACGCAAGCAGCAGTGGTGCCTGGTGAACCAGGAACTCGAGGAAGGCCTGATCTCGGTAGCCGCACCTATCGTCGATCGGCAAGGGCGCATGGTGGCCGCACTCAACATCAGCGGACAAGCGAACCGCACCAGCGCGAAGGCAATGCAGGAGACGATGCTGCCCGCGCTGCGCGAAGCGGCGGAGCGGATCTCGCGCATGCTCTGACCCGAATGGGTATTCATGGACACGTCACACCGGCTTTTTAGATTGCGCTTCGCACTAAAAACCATGGGAGGGTCCATTCATGTCCGTTCGCTTCGCCTCGTCCAACTTGCCGCGTCACCTAATGCTGGCAGTCGTTTCCTCTGCTGTTCTCGCCGCGTGCGGCGGCAGTGACGGCAGCGGTGTTGCCTTTCCCCCGGTAGCGGCAACGCCCGCTCCGCCTCCCGCGCCAGCACCTGCTCCCCAGCCGTCACAAGACGACTCGGCAGGATTGCCTCACAAGCTGACCGGCTGGGCCTCCCTGGCCGATACGTTCCGCTGGCCCGGCCCGACCACTGGCCAGTTCATTACCGCCGCGCTCGGCGTGACGCCACCCTTCGTCGACGGACAGCCGCTGCCGGGCTTCTCGGCACTGCTGAAGAACGATGACGGCACCTGGACCGCCATGCCCGACAACGGCTACGGCAGCAAGGGCAACTCCGGCGACTTCGTGGTCGGCTTCTACAACGTCAACATCGACTTCCGCACCGCGGCCAACGGCACGACGGTGCCCGGCACCATCAAGGTGAACAGCCACGTCAATTTCAACGACGCCAACGGCTTCCTGAAGGACGGCAAGGGCGTCGACCTGAAGATCACCGCCGACTACGCCAACTACCAGACGGTGTCCGGCAACAACCTGGTCGACAGCGGCAAGCCGGTGGATGCGCGCATCGTCAGCGGCCGGCTGCTGACAGGCTTCGACCTCGACGTCGAGTCGATCGCCCGCGCCAAGGACGGCACCTGGTTCGTCGGCGAGGAGTTCGGCCCCTACATCCTGCACTTCGACAAGAACGGCACGCTGATGGGCGACCCGGTGCCGCATCCGTTCCTGCGCAGCCCGTCCAACCCGCTGGTGATGAACGACGGCGCCACCGCAACCTCGCTCTCGAGCCGGGGCTTCGAGAGCCTGGCCTTCAACGGCGACAGCAGCCGCCTCTACGCGGTGCCCGAAGCAGCGCCCTCGCTGGCCTCGTTGCGGCCGGTGGCAGACGACGAGCGCTACCTGAACTTCTTCGAGTTCGACCCCGCCTCGATGCTCTACACCGGCAAGAACCCGGTCTACAAGAAGGACGGTCCCGCCAAGGACAACCAGATCGTGATCGGCGACATGACCAACGTGGGCGGCAACAAGTTCGTGCTGATCGAGCGCGACAGCCTGTACGGCTCGAAGGCAGTGGTCAAGCGCCTGTACATGGTCGACCTCGACGTGAAGGATGCCGACGGTGTGCTGAAGAAGACGCTGCTGGTCGACCTGCTGAACATCTCCGACCCGACGGACATCGGCGGTCCGCTGGCCAGCGTGGTGGCCGGCAAGTTCAGCATGCCCTTCGATTCGATCGAGAGCGTCGAGGTGGTGGACGACAACACCCTGGCCGTTGCGATCGACACCAACTTCCCGACGGAAGACGGTCGCGTTCCCGGCAAGCCGGACGACACGGAAGTCATCACGATCCGCTTCGACCAAGCGCTGTTCAAGCGCGTCGCGTCGAAGACGTAAGGGGAGCCCGGGGCTCCCTCGGTCAGCTCTCCGAGTGGATGCCCTTCATGATGATCACGCCGCCCAGGCGCGTGGTGTCGGCGCGCATGCGCTTGGCCAGCGTGTCGGGTGAGCCGGGCTGTGCCTGCCAGCCGGTCTTCAGCAGCGCCTCGCTCACGTCGGGAGAGCTGATCACTTCGACCAGCGCTGCATTGAGCTTGGCGACGGCCGCGGGCTTCATGCCGGCGGGCGCGGCCAGCGCGGTCCAGATTTCGAGGTCGGCGCCGCGCACGTCCGCATCGCGAATCGTGGGCAGTTCGCTGGCCAGCGGGCTGCGCTCGGGCGAGGTCACGCCAATGGCCTTGATCTTTCCCGACTTGATGTGCGGCAACGCGAGGCCGGGCGGCAGCAGCGCCAGCTGGATCTCGTTGGCGAGCAGGCCCGCAATGACCTGCGGGTTGCCGGTGTAGGGCCTGTGCTGCGCGGTGATGGCCGCGCGGCTCTTGATTAGCTCCATGCCCAGGTGGCCCACGGTGCCTACGCCCGGCGTGCCGTACTTGCCGCTGCTGCCGAGGTTGCGCACCCACAGCAGCTGGTCGGCCGCGGTCTTGCCCGTGGCGCCGCCCGAGACAGCCAGCACCAGCGGCGCGGTGCCGATGAGGCCGACGGGCGCAAAGTCTTTCTCGGGGTCGAAAGGCAGCGCCGGATTGAGCAGCTTGGCGATGGTGAGGTTGCCGTTGATCAGCGCGCCGATGGTGTGATCGTCGGTGGCCTTGGCCACCAGGTCGGCCACGGTGTTGCCGCTGGCGCCGGGCTTGTTCTCGACGACCACCGGCTGGCGCAGGATCTTCGACAGCGGTTCGGCAATGGCGCGAGTCGCGAGGTCGGGCGATGCGCCGGCAGGAAAGCCCACGAGGATGTGGACGGGCTTGGTCGGCCAGGCGTCGGCACCGGCTGCCGGGCGTTGTTGGGCCCAGGAGCCCGGTGCGAACAACGAAGTGGCAACGGCTGCAGCGCCGCCTTCGAGCAAGCGGCGTTTGGTGATCGTCAAGGGAGGCTCCAGAGCGATGAAAAGAAGCGGTGAAATGTCACCACTTTGTTTCAAACGTTACAGGATCATGCTCTGCTGCGCAAGTCAGAAGGAGGTTTGCACAGGGCCTTTATCGCGTCGGACGCGACAGCACTTCACCTTCGCGACGAAGCCCCCAGCAACCGCCTCTGCGTCGGAAAAAGCGACCAGCCCCAGTGCTGCTGCGCATAGCCCCAAAGCCCCTGCTTGAAGAACAGCGTGACGAGGATCGCGAGCATGCCCAGGCCCAGCAGGTACCAGGTGCCGTAGTCGCTCAGGAACTTGTTGAGCGCCCAGAAGATGAGCGCGCCCACCAGCGGCCCCTCGATGCGGCCGATGCCGCCGATGACCACCATGAAGATGGCGAAAGCCGTCCAGTTGACGCTGAAGGCCGCATCGGGGCTTATGCGCAAATTGCCCACGAAGTACAGCGCCCCCGCGAGCCCCGCGCCGAAGGCCGCGACCACATACACCGCGAGCTTCATGCGCGCCACCGGAATGCCTTGCGACTCGGCCGCCACTTCGTTGTCGCGTATCGCCAGCAACGCCAGGCCGCGCTTGCTGCGCAGGAACAGGTACACCAGCGCGATGGCCGCGACCACGCAGGCCAGCGCCATCCAGTATGTGGTGCTTTCGCGCGTGGCCTTCTCGATGCCGCGCAGCGCAGTCAGCGTGGTGCCCGAGCCACCCCCCACCGCCGACACGTTGGCAAAGCTCAGGCGGAACACCTCCGCGATGACCCATGTGCCGATGGCGAAGTAGCCGCCCGACAGGCGGAACGCGACGAATGACACGGGTATGGCGATGAGCCCCGCAGCCAGCGCCCCCAGCGGTATCGCAATGAACGGATTGACGCCCGCGAAGTTGCCGAGCATCAGCATCACGTAGCCGCCGAAGCCGAAGAAGGCCTGCTGCCCGATGCTCACCATTCCGCCGTAGCCGGCAAGCAGGTTCCACATCATTGCGAAGATGAAGTAGCAGGCGATCTCGACGAACTCGCGCATCCAGCTCGACTCGCCCCACCACGGAAGGCTGGCGGCAACGAGCACGAGGCCGATGCCGACGAAGAGTGCGACGCGGCTCGCGGCGGTGGCACGCTCGACGGCGATGAGGGGTGGGGGCATGCTCGTCATTCGGTTCATCCACGCGTTTTCGGAAAGAGCCCCTGCGGCCGCAGCACCAGCACCACGAGGAACACGATGTGCCCGAACCAGATGCCCCAGCCCGGGTCAAGCCTGAAGCCGATCTGCTGCGTGATGCCGAGAATCATCGCGCCGGCCAGCGTGCCCCAGAAGGAGCCCATGCCGCCGATGATCACGGCCTCGAACGCGAAGAGCAGCAGCAGCGGCCCGTCGGAAGGCGAGACGGTTGTTCGCATGCCCTGCAGCGCGCCCGCGATGGCGATCAGTACGAAGGCGATGGCAGTGGCAAGCGCGTAGACCTTCTTCGCGTTCAGCCCCATGAGTTCGGCGATCTCGCGGTCGTCGGACACGGCGCGAAACGACCGGCCCAGCGCCGTGCGCGCAAAGAGCCACTGCAGAGCGCCCGTCGCAACGACCGCGATGGCCAGCACGATGAGCGGCAGCACACCGAGCGACATCGCATCGCTCAGCGCAATGCCCTGCGTGTTGAGCCCGCCGGTCTCTATCGCGCGCGGATCGGCCGAGAACAGTTCGAGCAGCAAGTTCTGGATCACGATCGACAGGCCGAAAGTGACGACCAGCGAAGGCAACGGGTCCTTGCCGAGCGTGCCGTTGAGCACGTAGCGCTGCAGCGCGTAGCCGAAACCGAAGGCCACCGGCAGCACCGCGAGCGCCACGAGCCAGGGCATGGCATCGCCCGTCAGCGACACGCCCGCGATGACCGCGAACGCGCCGAGGATGATGAAGTCACCCTGCGCCGTGTTGGTGAGCCGCATCACGCCGAACATCAGCGACTGGCCCAGTGCGAACAGCGTGTAGAGGCCGCCGAGCAGCACGCCCTGGACGATGGTTTCAAGCATGGGCGGCCTCGATGCCGAAGTAGGCCTGCGAGATCTGTTCGCGCGTGAGGTCGGCGGAATTTCCTTCGAGCGACACGCGACCTTCCTGGAAGCAGTAGATGCGCTGAGAGACCTGCCGCGCCATGGTCACGTCCTGCTCGACGATGACCACGGTCATGCCCTCGCCGGTGATCGTGGGCATGGCGGCATAGATCTCGCGGATGACGATGGGCGCGAGGCCGAGCGACAACTCGTCGCACAGCAGCAGCTCGGGGTTGCTCATGAGCGCGCGGCCGAGCGCGACCATCTGCTGCTGGCCGCCCGACAGCGACGTGCCCGGCTGGTGCCGCTTCTCGGCGAGTATGGGAAACAGCGCATACAGGCGCTGAAGATTCCACGGGCCCTTGCGCGCGGCGGTGGCACCCATGAGCAGGTTCTCTTCGACGCTGAGGCTGGGAAACAGGCGGCGGCCTTCGGGAACCATGGCGAGGCCGCGGCGCACGATGTCGCCGGGAGGCATCCCGCCGATGGGCTCACCCTTGAAGCTGATCGCTTCGCGAGGCGCGCGCACCAGGCCCGTAAGGCTCTTGAGAAAGGTCGACTTGCCCGCGCCGTTGGCACCGATGATGGCCACGAGCTCACCACGGGCCAGCGAGAAGTCGATGCCGAACAAGGCCTGGGCGTCGCCGTAGAAAGCCTTGAGGGCGTGGGTGGAAAGCAGCGCGCTCATGCCTCCATCCCCATGTACACGCGCCGCACCTCCGAATCGTTCATCACCGCGCGCGGCTCGCCTTCCGCCAGCTTCTGCCCGAAGTTGATGACGAACAAGCGGTCCGCCAGCGACAGCAGCGCATGCACCACGTGCTCGATCCAGATCATCGTCACGCCCCGCGCCTTGATGCGCTTGAGCTCCCCGACCAGCACCGCGGCCTCTGGCTCCGTCAGCCCGCCCGCGATCTCGTCGAGCAGCAGCAACTGCGGCCGCGTCGCCAGCGCGCGCGCCAGCTCCAGCCGCTTGCGATCGAGCAGGGTCAGCCCACCCGCAGGCTTGTTCGCGTGCGGCATCAGCCCCGTCTGCTCCAGCACCTCGTGCGCCGTCTGCCACGCCTCGCGCTCGGTCTGCTGCCCGCCGAAGCAGGCGGCCGTGACGAGGTTCTCGAACACGCTCATGTTGCCGAAGGGCTGCGGCACCTGGTAGCTGCGCCCGATGCCCGCGTGACAGCGCTGGTGCGGTCGCAGCCGCGTCACGTCGCGGCCCGCGTACTCGACGCGCCCCGCATCGACGCGCACGTCGCCCGAGATCAGGTTGAACAGCGTGGTCTTCCCCGCGCCGTTCGGCCCGAGGATGCCCAGCGTCTCGCCCTCGGTCACCGACAGCGTGATGTCGTCCGTGACCTTGAGCGCCCCGTAGGACTTCCTCACGGCATGCAGTGCCAGCAGCGTCATGACGGTCAGAGCAGCCGCAGCTTGCCGCCGGCAGGAATGTTCGTCGCCGCCTCGTTGTTCACGATGGTCAGCTCCACCTTGTACTTCTGGCCCTTGCCCCATTGGCCGAGCACCAGCGGTGTCTTGCTGACGTTCTTGAACGGCCCTTGGCCGCCCCACTTCACCGGGCCGACCACCGAGTTGATCGAGGTCGATGCCACGGCGTCGCGCACGTCCGAAGCCTTCAGCGACTTGGCACGCCCGAGTGCATTCGCCGCCACCTCGAACAGCGCATGCGCAAAGCCGATGGGCTGCGTCCACTGCTTCTTCGCACCTGCCTCGTAGGCATCGGCCAGCGCCTTGGCGCTTTGCTGCGTGAGGCTCGACGTGAACGGATGCGATGGGCTCCACCACACCTCGGTCGACAGGCCATCGCCCAGGTCGCCCAGCGCCTCGATCGCGCCAGGGAACAGCAGTGCCTTGCCGAGCGTGATGATCTTCGGCTTGAAGCCCTGTTGCCGAGCCTGCGTGAGGAAGGTCTTCGCGTCCGGCGGAATCACTACGCCAGTGACGATCTCGACGCCCTCTTTCTTGAAGGCCGCGATCTGCGCGCTGAAATCTTGCGTGCCGTTCTGGAAGCGCCCAGGGTCGGTGAGCGTGAAGCCCATCTGCGCGAGTGGCTTGGGGAAGCCCAGTTCCTTGTCGCCCCAGGCGTTGCCGTCGCCGTCGTTCGGGAACAGGCCGCCCACCTTCTTGTTGGTGGCGAGCGTCTTCCAGCCGTTGGTGAAGTTGGCGATGACGTCTTCGAGGCCCCAGAACATGTGATACGTCCAGTTGAAGCCCTTCGCCGGGTCGCCCTTGCGGCCGAAGAACCAGGGCTGCCACGGCACCACGCTGGAGATGCAGGGCACCTCGTTGAGTTCGCAGGCATCGCTCACGGGGTTGGCGGTTTCGGGTGTGCCGGCGGTGAGCACCAGCGCGACCTTGTCTTTCAGGATCAGGTCGTTCGCCACCTCGCCCGCGCGGTTGGGGTTCGACTGGCTGTCCTTCAGCACGATCTGCACCGCGTATTTCTTGCCGCCGACACTGATGCCGTCCTTGAAGGCGGTCTTCATCTGGTCGATGACCCATTTGTCTGCCTCGCCGAAGGGCGCGAGCGGACCGGTCTGCGGCGACACGTAGCCGATCTTCAGCGTGTCGGCCGCGAACACCAGTGGCGTTGCGCCCGAAGCCACCAGCGCGGCCGTGGCCTGCGTGAACTGTCTGCGATTGAATGTCATGGTTGTCTCCGTCTCTTGTGTTTTTTGTGCCGCCCGATCAGGGGTCAGCGCGCGAAGTGCGGCGGTATCTGCGCGTCGACGTTCACCCACACGCTCTTGACCTGCGTGTATTCGCGCATCGCATCGAACCCCATCTCGCGGCCGTAGCCGCTCTGGCCGACGCCGCCGAAGGGCGAGCCGGGGTTCACGCGCTTGTAGCTGTTGATCCAGACCATGCCGGCGTGCAGGTCGCGCGCGACCTTGTGGGCGCGCTGCAGGTTGTTGGTCCACAGGCCGCTGCCGAGGCCGTAGTCGGTGCCGTTGGCGATCTGCATCGCCTCTTCGTCGTTCTTGAAGGTGAGCACGGTGACGAAGGGGCCGAACACCTCTTCCTGCGCGATGCGGTCCTTGTATGACCTGGCGCGCATCACGGTGGGTTCGACGTAGCAGCCCTTGGCCAGATCGCCGCCCGGCGACTTGCCGCCCGCCAGCAGTTCGCCGCCCTCGCCTTGCGCCACTTCCACATAGCTCAGCACGCGCTCGCGATGCTGCGCGCTGGTGAGCGGACCCATCTCCGTCGCCTCGTCGAGCGGGTCGCCGAGGCGGATCGACTTCGCAAGCGGAATGAACTGCTCGAGGAAGGCATCGGCGATCTTCTCGTGCAGCATCAGCCGCGAGCCCGCAATGCAGGCCTGCCCCTGGTTGTGGAAGATGGCCCATGCGCTCCCGTTGACGGCCGCCTGCAGGTTCGCATCTTCGAAAACGATGTTCGGCCCCTTGCCGCCGAGTTCGAGCTGCACCTTCTTGAGGTTGCCCGCGCTGGCCTGCACGATGCGCCGGCCCGTGGCGGTGCTGCCGGTGAACGCGATCTTGGCGATCTCCGGATGCTCGGCGATGTACTGGCCCGCCACGCTGCCGAGCCCCGGCAGCATGTTGACCACACCTGGCGGCAGGCCGGCCTCGGCCATCAGCTCGGCGATGCGCAGGGACGACAGCGGCGTGATCTCCGCCGGCTTCATCACGATGCAGTTACCGGCCGCGAGGGCGGGCGCCATCTTCCAGCTGGTGAACATGAGCGGAAAGTTCCACGGCACCACCTGGCCGACGATGCCGACGGGCTCGCGCAGCGTGTAGTTGAGAAAGCCCTCTTCGACCGGAATGGTCTCGCCCTGGAACTTGTCGGCCATGCCGCCGAAGTAGCGGAAGCACGCTGCCGTGCGCGGCACGTCGAGCCGGCGCGAATCGCGGATCGGGTGGCCGGTGTCGAGCGATTCGAGGCGCGCGAGTTCTTCGCCGTTGGCTTCGATGAGGTCGGCGAGCTTCAGCAGGATGCGGCCACGGTCGGCGGCAGCCATGCGGCTCCATTTCGGGAAGGCGCGCTTCGCAGCAGCGACGGCCTTGTCGACGTCGGCCTTGCCGGCCAGCGCGACCTGGGCGATGGGCGTGTTGTCGTGCGGGTTCAGCGTGGCGAGAGTCTCGCCGGATTCGGCGTCGACGAAGCGGCCGTCGATGAAGAGCTGGTGGCGGATGGAAAGAGCAGGCATGAGTTTCCTCTCCCTCCCCGCTTGGGGAGAGTTGGATGGAAGGGCGTCGGGAGGGAGAGAAAAACCGGTCAGAACTCGACCGGGATCTCCGGGCTCTCGCCCTTCTGGATTTCGTACACCAGGCTCGGCGACCCGTTCTCCCACACCAGCAGCATCGAGCGCTTGGGGCTGAAGCCCTGGTGGCGGCAGTAGGCGGGCATGGCTGCCATGTCGCCGGCCTTCATGATCACGCGGGCCATGGGCCTGCCGGTGTTCTTGTCGCCGCAGTCCCAGTGGATTTCGTCGGTCATCTGGAAGAACCACTCGACACGGTCGTTGCCGTGGATGATCGGCAGGATGTGCTCCTCGGTCGTCGGGCACATGTAGCTGTGCTTCACCACCGAGGTGAAGCTCGGGTTCCACGTGACCTGCGAGCGGCTCAGGAAGCCGAAGAGATTGAAGGCGTGCACGTCGTTCTCGAAGCCGGGCTCGGGGTGCAGCTCGGGCTGGCCCTGCGGCACGTCGGCAAAGGCGCGGTTCACCGGAGCGCCGCGTTCGTCGCTGCGCAGGTCGAGGTCTCCCTTCAGGCCCACGCAGCGCTTGGCAAGTTCGCGCGCCCTCGTGATCTTGGCGGTGTTGTTGCCGTTCTTGCGGCCGTAGGGCGAGCCGGTTTCCTGCGGCGCGGCGAAGGGGTCGAAGCTCTCGTTGGTCCAGTCGTCGAGCATGGCCTCGAAGGTGGCGCGGATCTGCGCGGTCGGGAAGTTCTCGAGCAGGTCGATACCCGCGTCCTTCATGGTGCCGTTGAAGCTGCCGGCGTACAGGTCGACCGACTCGTAGTGGTTGACGGTGCCGAACACGTCGTCGAAGTTGACCCAGCCGTAGAAGAAGCCCCAGGCCACGTCGCGCATCAGTGCGCGCAGGTAGCTGCCGGCGTCCATGGTGTGGCTCATGGGGCGGCCGTCGCGGGTCTTCCAGCCGATGTGAACGAAGTATTCGTCGCGGCGGAAGCTGAAGCTGCCGAGCGAAAAGTCCTTGTAGCCGAGCGTGGCGTCGGGCTGCGACGCGATCACCTTGGCGAGTTCTGCGGGTGCGTTCATGGTGTGTGGCTCCTGGATTCGGGTGCGGTCAATGCACTCAGTGCGATTGGCAGATGTCGGCCCACTTCTCGACCGAGAGGTCGCCCTTGCAGCTTTGCAGGACGATCACGCCCGGCTCGCCGGCGCTGCGGAACTGGTAGGCGGTGTTCTTCGGCAGCAGGCCCTGGTGGCCGCGCGAGAGCTTCATCCAGCCCATCTTCTTGCCCTTGGGCTCGCCCTTGACGAGCACGGCGCCGTTCTTTTCCTTGTCGGCCACTGCCTGGCCGTCGTCGAGCTGCACGAGGTGCACTTCGACGTCGCCGTCCATCACGAGCGCGAACTCGTCGTGCGCGCAGGTGTACCAGGGCGAGGTGCCTTCGGCGCGCAGCGTCTCCAGTACGTAGATCTGGTTCTGGCCGAACACGACCTTCTCGTAGGGTTTGCTGATGCTCGCGATCTCGAAGCAGTTGGAGAACGCGTAGTGGCGAACGTCGTCGTCGATGGGCTCGACGTGGCCCTTCTCGAAGTGCTTGAGTGAACCGAAGCGGGTCTTGTAGGCGGTCGCAGTGGTGGCTGTCATGGCTTGTCTCCTGTTGTCTCCAGTGATGGGTGAACTCTAGGAGTCAAGCGGCGGCACCGGTAGGGACCAGTTTGGAAGAGGATTATTCGGAGCTTCCGAACAATCGCAGGGGTTTACCCCCGTTCGGACGCTATCCGCTGGAGCGGCTGAACTCGATGAGCTCGGCAGGAATAAGGCCTCGCTCGATCAGCGTGGCGTCCCACGGCGGCACGCGCGTGAAGCGGGTGGCGATGTGCTCGATGAAGAGGCGCAGCTTCAGCGCATTGCGCGAGGTGCCCGCATAAACCGCGCTCAGCGAGAACGACGACAGCTGGTGCTCGGCCAGCACCACGCGCAGCTCGCCGCGCGCAATGGCATCGCCCGCCACCAGCGTGGGCAGGCAGACGATGCCCGCATGCTCCAGTGCATATTCGCGCAGCAGGTGCACGCTGTTGGTCAGCAGCGCGGCGTTCAGGTAGATGGTGGTCTGCTCGCCCTCGTGGTGAAAGGTCCATCGGTCGCGCGTGGGGTAGCCCGAGTAGAGGCCCAGCTTGTGCCGGTGCAGGTCGCGCGGCGCAGCGGGCGTGCCGTGCGCTTCGAGGTACGCCGGCGTGGCGCAGAGCACCCGCCGCACCGGAAAGAGCGGCCGCGACACCAGCTCCTGCGAGGCCGCGGGAAAGATCTGCAGCGCGCAGTCGACGCCGGCCTTCACGGGGTCGGCCACCGCGTCGCTCACGATCAGCTCGAGGTGGATGTCAGGGTATGTCGTCTGGAACTCGCGCAGCAGCGTGGCGAAGCGGCCCAGCACCATGCCGGTGAGTGCATGCACGCGCAGGATGCCCGAGGGCGTGCCGCGCGCATCGCGCATCTGGTCGACGATGTCGTTGGCGCGGCCCACCAGCTCGGTGCAGTCGCGCAGAAAGGCCTGGCCCATGTCGCTGAGCCTCACCACCCGGGTGCTGCGATGGAACAGCGGCGCTCCCAGGAACTCTTCGAGCTGCTTGACCCGCGTGGTGACGACCGAGTTGGCCACGCGCAGCTGCCGCGCCGCTTCCGCAAAGCTCTGGGTCTGCGCGACGCGAACGAAAGTTTCAATGCTTTGGAGGCGGTCCACGGCGGCACTGTACTGCGGGGCCGGTCGGCGCGGGGCGCCACGGGACGTTGCGGGCAAGCCTAAAGGCCGCGAAAGACGGTCATCCCTGTGTCGGGGAGTTACGTGCCCCACTTACAATCCCTGCCGCATCACCCACCCCTACGAGGTCTTGTCCGCAATGCCCAAGAGCCCCCGGCCACGCGCCCGTTTCAGCTTCTCCCCCACCGTGCGCGCCCTGTTCCTGGCCGCGGCAACCTGTGGCGCCGTGCTCCCGGCGCTGGCCGCCATCGAGCATGAGGAGGTCGACAAGCTCATGCAGGCCGGCAAGCTCGACGAGGCCCTGACGAAGGCCGACGCCTTCCTCAAAGACAAGCCGCGCGACCCGCAGATGCGCTTTCTCAAGGGCGTGATCCAGCTCGACACCGGCAAGCGCAACGAGGCCATCGCCGCCTTCACCCAGCTCACGCTGGACGCGCCCGAGCTGCCCGAGCCGTACAACAACCTCGCGGTGATCTACGCGAGCCAGAACCAGTTCGACAAGGCACGCAGCGCGCTCGAAAGCGCCATTCGCACCAACCCCAGCTACGCCACTGCCCAGGAAAACCTCGGCGACGTGTATGCACGGCTGGCCAGCCAGGCCTACAGCAAGGCCTTGCAGCTCGACCAGAACAACACGGCCGTGCAGCCCAAGCTGGCGGTGATCCGCACGCTCTTCACGCCGACACCGCCGGGCGCCAAGCCGACAGCCCTGGTGGCCTCGGCAGCACCTGTCCCCGCGGCAAAGGCGCCGGCTCCCGCGCCAGCCCCCGCTGCGCCGCCGCCACCAGTCAAGGTTGCCGCAGCTCCCGCACCGGTGGCCGCCGCGCCCAAGGCGCCCGAGGCAAAGGCGCCCGAAGCGGCGCCGGCTCCAGCACCTGCACCGGCCCCCGCAGCCAGCACCGCTTCCAATGCCGAAGTCGAATCCGCCGTGCGCGCCTGGGCTTCGGCCTGGGCCAGCCAGGACATGGACCGCTACCTCGCGGCCTACGGCCCCGACTTCACGCCCACCGGCGGCCAGAGCCGCAAGGGCTGGGAAGAAGACCGCCGCGCCCGCATCGTCGGCAAGTCGAGCATCAGCGTGAACATCGAGAACCTCGCGATCAAGGTCGACGGACAGAACGCGACGGCCAAGTTCCGCCAGATCTATCGCGCGGACAACCTCAACGTTTCGAGCCGCAAGACGCTGGACCTGCAGCGCTCCGGCAATCAATGGCACATTCGCAAGGAAAGCGTCGGCGGCTAGTGGCAGACATCGTCCGGCTCGGCCGGCTTCAGAATCCCCCGTTTCGTCTGCGCAGCGGACAACTGCTCGCAGCGCTGATGACCGCATCGGCGCTGATGCTGGCGGCGCCCGGTGCGGCGCTGGCGTCGAACAGCACCCACAAGGCCGGCAGCGCCAAAGCCGCCAGCGGCAGCACCAAGGCCAAGGCTGCGAACAGCAGCCGTTCCACCGCGCGCAGCGCGACCGGCCGGTCTTCTTCCGCCAAGGGCAAGAAGGGCGTGGCCGCTGCAGAGGCCCGAACGGCTGCCGCGACGGCAACAAGGCCCACACGCAGGTCGGCATCCGCCTCCTCCATCCAGGAAGCCAGCAACGCCGAAGCCCGCCTGATCGCGGTCTATGAAATGTTCGGCCGCGGACAGGCCCGCCCCGCGCTGGCCAAGGCCCGCGACCTGGTGCGCGACTACCCGAACTTCCAGCTTGCGCAGCTCGTCTACGGCGACCTGCTCGCGGCGCAAGTGCCCCCGTCGAATGCCCTGCCCGACACCGCCAGCATCGCGAAGATGCGCGGCAATCCGGCCATGGCCGAGCTGCACGAGGAATCGAAACGCCGCCTGCAGGCCCTGCGCGAGCGCCCGCCGGCCAACACCGTGCCGTCGCAGTTCCTGACGCTCTCGACCCGCAGCCGCTACGCCATTGCCGTCGACGCCTCGCGCTCGCGGCTGTACCTGTTCGAAAACTCGGACAAGGGCCTGAAGCTCACGGCCGACTACTACATCTCGGTCGGCAAGTCGGGCACCGACAAGGTCACCGAGGGCGACGCGCGCACCCCGCTGGGCGTGTACTACATCACCAGCAGCCTCGATCCGAAGTCGCTGAAAGACTTCTACGGCGCGGGCGCCCTGCCCATCAACTACCCCAACCCGTACGACGTGCGGCGCGGCAAGACCGGCGGCGGCATCTGGCTGCACGGCACCCCGCCCCAGCAGTTCGCCCGGGCGCCGCTGGCAAGCGACGGGTGCGTGGTCATGGCAAACCCTGACCTGAAGCAGCTTTTGCGAAAAGTGCAAATTGGCGCCACCCCGGTGGTCACCGCGCGCAGCCTGCAATGGATTTCACAACCGCAGGCTGAAAAAGAAACCCAGTCAATTACAAGCGCCATCAATGGCTGGAAAGATGCGCGAGCCAATGGAAATGAAGCGCAATTGAAGAAATTCTATTTGCCCGATTTCCAGCGCAGCAGCAAGAAATCCACTGAAGGAATTTCGGCTGTCGACGAAGAAGTGAAATACGCGCAGGGCAAGCGCGTGCAATTCAAGGACATGTCGTACCTCCACTGGCGGGACGGTGACGACACCATGATTGTTACCTTCGGCGAAGTGTTCGAAGGCGAGAAGAGCGGACGTTCCCGGCGCCAGTACTGGTTACGCCAGGGTACCGACTGGAAGCTCTTTCACGAAGAAATCCTGGGCTGAGGCCCGGTCGAATCCCTCTCGGCGACGGGGTCACCCCCTCAAACCCGTGACTTTTTGCTCACGGGTTTAGCCTTTTTTCACTGTTACATCTGGCCCTTTGGGGCTTCGTGCTACGTAACACGTAACGCACTTGTTCCCGTAACACCCCCGTTTCGCGCGTTCCCGGCGACGTAACGTCGCATCCCCTCTTCATGGGAGGCGCCGCGCGCCCTACAGAGGGAAAAATTCACTTCCAAACTGTCCACCAGCTGACCAGGTCTCTTCCTGGCTCGGGCTGGCAGGAGGCTTGCAGCCACCCTGCTTTACTCCTTTTGGCTAGCACACCTGGGCGAAAGTCTTGCGGGTTTGCCTTGTTGATACACGGAGTTACGCTGTATAACATCCACCTTGCAAGCCTTTGTTAACACTTCCTGAAAGGGGAAATCATGCTTAGCTCTATTACTCGTTTTCTGCGCGACGAAGAGGGTGCAACCGCAATTGAATATGGAATTATTGCGGGGCTCATGGCGACAATTCTTATTGCTGTTTTTGGCACCGACACTTCGTCCGGCGTCGGCAAAATCCTGGATGGCATCTTCACGGCCATCGGTACCAAGGCGACTCCCAAATAAGCACCGAGTCCGGATGCTCCATTTGTCGCTGCTGTGGCTGCTGATGATCATGGTCTATGACGCTCAACAACGCCGCGTCCCCAACTGGCTGGTGCTGGGGGGCGCGGCGGTCGCAATCGGAGCCCTTGCCATGAATGCGCAACCCTTCGGCATCGGATGGTCCGACGCACTCCTCGGCTGCGTCGTCGGTTTTGGGTTCCTTCTGCTTTTCTACGCCACCGGCTTCATGGGTGCTGGCGACGTCAAGTTCGCGGGCGCACTCGGCCTTTGGGTCGGCATGTCGCCGCTACTGCCGATCTGGATCGGTGCCAGCCTGTTGGCTGGAGCACATGGCCTGCTCTTGCTGGCTTTGCAGCGCTTCGCCTGGTTTCCCGGACTTGCATTGATGCTGTCGGGAAAGCCTCGCAGCGACGCTGCCTCGGGTTCGCGCAAGCAAACCCGCCCTATTCCCTTCGCGGCTTACCTCGCGTTGGCTTCGGCGGTCTGGATGATTTGGGGCCGACCGAGCTAGCCCCGCGCTACTCGTCACCGTGGGCCTTCCCTCAACTCGCCGATCGCCTACCCATTTCCTTCATCCGCCGCCCATGATCCACCTTACAAAAATCATCGCCGCCATCCTGGTGCTCCTGGCCATCGCTCTCGGGGGATATGCATGGGTGCTCAGTCGACAGCCCGCCACGCCCGCGCCTGTCGCAACGGCGCCTGCGGCCAGTTCTTCAAGCACGGCGCGAGTTCCGACATTTGCGGTGGTCGTGGCAACCAAGCCGCTGCCGGCAGGACAGGCGATCCCACCCGACGCCCTGCGCGTGGAGCAACTGACCATCAACCCGGCCGGTGCGTTCAGGGAAACAACGGCAGTCGTCGGTCGCGTCCCGGTTTTCGATCTTGGAGAAGGTACGCCGCTGCTGGAAGGTCAGCTTTCTTCAGGCCTGGCCTCACGCATTGAGGAAGGCGAGCGCGCTGTCGCAGTCAAGGCCGACGAAGTCATGGGCGTGGGCAACAAGGTCCAGCCAGGCGACTTCGTCGATGTGTTCGTGATGCTCAAGTCCGACAGCAAGGACATCGACCGCAGTCAGGCACGCCTGCTGCTGTCTCGCAAACGCGTGCTTGCGTTCGGCGGTGCGTCGGTTGATGGACTGGCCTCCAAGAACATCGATGGCCGCGCCAACGCAAGCTCTGGCGCACAGCAGCAACAGCGTGGCGACGCGGCCCGTACGGCAGTGCTCGCCGTGCCGGTCGAAGACATCAACCGCCTCACGCTCGGTGAATCCGCGGGCCGTTTGCTGCTGGCGCTGCGCAACCCCCTGGACACCACGGTTCCAGACCCCAAGCTGCTGGCCGAACTGCCAACGGCAATACAGCCTCCGGCGCCGCGGCGCGGTGAACCACCTCGCCCTCCGTTGGAAGGCCTCGATCGCGCTCAGGCAGGCCTCACGACAGTCGACCTGGTCTCTGGCGGCGTTGGCGGCCGTCGACCGACTGTCGAATCCCGTGCAAACACGACACCAACCGCCTCGACCCCTCGCTCACCCGGCACCGGCGGCCGGTCAGGCCTGGAGGTCGAAATGATCCGCGGCGACCGTAGCGAGACAGTGCGCTACTGACCCGCTCCGCCATGACCGCCCTTGTCAAAGAAAGTAAATCCATGCCGGACCAGCCCCGCGCGATGACGCCCCCCGCCACACGCCGCCGTACGCAACAGCACCTGCTGCGCCCTTCGCTGCTCGTGCTGTGCATGATGGCGCCCGCCACCTGGCCGGTCGCATCGTCGGCGCCGGGCGCGCCAGCACTATCCCCGGCCCCTTTGACGGTTGCAGCAGGTTCGCAGCGTGAACTGCTGATCGACAAGGGCGTGGATCGCATCGCCATTGCGGACGAAGCCATCGCGGGTGTGACCGTCACCCGCAAGACGCCGGGCTCGCCTGCGGCGCGGCTCATCATTACAGGCAAGCTGCCGGGCCGCACTACCTTGATGGTGTGGGAAAAAGGACAGGCCTCGGCCACCACGTACACGCTGGCCGTGCAACGGCGGACAGCGTCAGTGACCGGCACGATGGACAGTCTTCCTGCGTACCAGCAGGCCCGCGATGCTGCACTGTCAACCGAGGCGGAAAAAACGCCCGTGAACGACACAGCGACAGTGAATGTCCGCAGCCAGACGGTGCAGGTGTCGGTGAAGGTGGTGGAATTCAATCGCAGCGTCCTCAAGCAGGCAGGCCTGAATATCTTCAGCACCCGGGCCAACTCGAGCGGGTTCAGCTTCGGCGTGTTCACTCCGACCACGCTTACCAAATCCACATTCGGCGGTGATGGCTCCATCACCACGGAAGCCAATCATCCACTTGCGCAGGCGTTCAGCCTGCTGCTGAATTTCGGCAAGGCCGGCGTGGGCCTGAACGTGGGGTTCCTCGAGGGCAACGGCATGGCCCGAGTGCTCGCCGAGCCGACGCTGGTGGCAATGTCCGGCCAAAGCGCAAGCTTCCTGTCTGGCGGCGAACTGCCCGTGCCGGTCCCCCAGGGGCTGGGCACCACGGCCATCGAGTACAAGCCATTCGGCATCGGCCTGACGCTGACACCCACGGTGCTGTCGAACGAACGGATCGTGCTCAAGGTCGCGCCTGAAGCAAGCGATCTCGACTACACGAATTCACTGAGCCTCAGCGGCGTTGCCGTACCTGCAATCACGACCCGCCGCGCCGACACCACCGTCGAGCTGGGCGACGGCGAGAGCTTCATCATCGGCGGCCTCGTCAGCCGCACGACCACATCCAACTCCGACAAGATCCCGTTGCTCGGCGACCTGCCCATCCTCGGTACGTTCTTCAAGCAGAGCAAGTACCAGATGAATGAAAAGGAATTGGTGATCGTGGTGACGCCGCACCTCGTCAAGCCGATCGCTCGCGGCACAGATCTCACGCCCTACATGCCCGGCAGTACCGAGCAGCGTGACGGTGCCGTGTGGCGCTCCATCTTCCTCGGTGGCGCCTCGAACACGGCGCTCCCGGGCTTCTCGCGTTGATGCAACCCCATCGGACCATGCACCACGGGCCGACACCATGAACGCTCCACGAGACAGCATTCCTGAAATGGGTGCCGAAACCTACCTGTTTGCGTCAAGCAACGGTGCACATATCACCTGGCTGACCGATGCGCTCGGTCGCCTGGGCTCGGTGGTGGTCCTCGCACCAGGCACGAAGTCGATCGATGAACGGATCGCCCTGCTGGGCCCGGTGGCCGTCTTCATCGATTTCTCGTCGGACCAGATCGCAGACGCCAATCAGCTTCACCAGCGCCTCAAGCGGGACTGGCCAACGTTGCCAGTGCTCGCGACGGGCGTTTCCGCCGAGCCCGCCGCCATGCTGGCTGCGCTGCGCGCGGGCGTGGACGATTTCATCGACATCGCGGCGCCACCCGGCGAAGCAGTCAACATCTTGCGCGCCTTGCTCGAAAAACGCAGCTCGCTCCAGGGAGGCACCCGCGGCTGCACCCTGGCGTTGCTCGGTGCACGTGCCGGCCTGGGGGTCACCACGCTGGCAAGCAGTCTGGCATTGACGCTGAACGATCAGCTGTCGCAAGCACCGGCGCGTCCTCCGGGCCGTGCCGCGCGCCACGGCGTGGCCTTGCTGGACCTGGGCCTGCCGGCGCGCGACGGCCTGCTCTACCTCGACACACAAAGTGGCTTCAGCTTTGTCGACGGCGTGCGCAACCTGCGCCGCCTCGACCAGACATTGCTGCACACGGCCCTCGCACACCACACCAGCGGCGTCGCCGTTCTGCCGCTGCCCGCAAGTCTTTCGCAGGTGCGAGAAATCTCGCACGCAGACTCCGTGGCGTTGATCAAGCGGCTGGCGGATTTCTTCGATTTCCAGATTGCCGATCTCGGCGGTTTCTCGACGATCGACTTCGTGGCGCAGACCGTGCGCGAAGCCCAACAGGCGTGGGTTGTGTGCGACCAAAGCATCGGAGGCATCGTGTCCACGGCCAGCATGCTGAAGGAGTTGCGTGCACGAGGCGTGGAGACCGAGCGTCTCGCGCTGGTCGTCAACAAGTTTGACAACCATGTGGGCCTGTCCGCCAAGGACATCGCCGAGCGCCTCGAGTTGCCGCTGCGCCACGTACTACCGGCACGCAGCGCGCAACTGTTGGCCGCAGCAAGCCGTGGAGAGATGCTGATCCGTACGTCGCGCACCGACCCATATTCGCAGGCTGTGACTGGAGTTGCCCGCAGCCTGCACCAGGAATACATGTCTGCCACGGGCCAACCCCCGGCCAAGGATCCACGCTGGGTTGCGCTCATGTCGCAAGTTACCGGCCTCTGGAAGAGTTCACACGAAGGTTGAGCCCATGTCCACCGATATCGAATTTGCCGACGACGACCAGGCGTTCATCAACTCCCAGCAGTTCCAGGACATCAAGAGCTGGACGCATGACCACCTGCTCAGTCGCATCGAGGAGCTGGGCGCGGAGTTCGGCCGCTGGTCGCGCGCCTCGATCCAGCAGTTCGTCGAACTGGAAGTCGACAGCTTCGTGCGCCTGCGTCGCGTGCCGATCAACGACCGAGAGATGCAGCTCATCTCCGATGCGCTGACGAAGGAGCTCGCGGGCTTCGGCCCGCTGGAAGACCTGCTCAACGACCCGGCTGTCGAAGACATCCTGATCAACGGCTACCAGAACGTCTACGTGTCACGCCACGGCGTGCTGGAGCGGGAAACGCTGCGTTTCGCTGATTCGGAACACGTGATGCGCATCGTCCGCCGCATCCTCGCGCCGCTTGGTCGTCGCCTGGATGAAGCCAATCCGATGGTCGATGCGCGCCTGCCCGACGGTGGCCGCATCAACGTCATCATCGAGCCGCTGGCCATCGACGGCCTGTCGGTATCGATCCGCAAGTTCCGCAAGGAGCCGCTCACGCCGGCCGACCTGGTGAAGCTCGGCACCTTCGACGCGGGCATGGCTCAGCTTCTGGAAATCGCGGTGCGCGCGCGCTGCAACATCCTCGTAAGCGGTGGCACCAGTTCTGGCAAGACATCTCTTCTGAATGCACTGGCGAGCTTCATTCCGCATGCAGAGCGCGTGATCACCATCGAAGACACGGCCGAGCTTTCGCTGGGTCACACCCACGTGGTTCGGCTCGAAAGCCGTCCGGGTGGCTTCGACGGCACGGGCGTGGTATCGATCCGTGACCTGCTGCGCAACAGCCTGCGCATGCGGCCCGACCGCATCATCGTGGGCGAAGTCCGAGGCGCCGAAGTGATCGAGATGATGCAGGCGATGAACACGGGCCACGAAGGCTCCATGGGCACCATCCATGCAAGCTCGCCGCGCGAATGCCTTTACCGGCTCGAAATGCTTGCCGGCTTCGCAGGCTATCAAGGCAGCGAAACCAGCCTGCGCCGGCAGATCGCGAACGCCATCGACTTCATCGTGCAGATCGGCCGTTTGTCGGGCGGCCAGCGCCGGATTCTTTCGCTCAGCGAAGTGACCGGTGTCAACGACAACGTGGTCGCGATGCAGGAGCTGTACCGCTACGAACCGGTCGTCTCCCCCGACGGCGAGGAGCGCGACCGCTGGATATCGCTCGGCATTGCCCCGCACTCGCCCAAGATCACGCGCTTCCGCCAGACGCTGGCACGCTCCGGCGGGGGAGAACGTCGTGGCTGAAACGCTGCTTGTCGTGGCATGCATCGCGCTCTTGCTGGCGGCCTCCGGGCTGCTGATGTGGCGCTGGGCCTCCACCCGGCAGGTACGCCAGATGACAGAGGAGCATCTGAGGCAACAGATCGAAGCAACCATCGCACCGCCAACCACCGTCTTGCCGCCGCTTCGCGACAACCCTGCGGCCAGCGCGGTCGACTCGGCCCTTGCCGATCCCTGGAGCACAGCTACATCTGGCGAGGCGGCTGCGAAGTCGAGCGCGAATCGCATGGAGGCCTTGATTCCGGCCCGGCTCGAAGGCGCAGTGGAAGCGCCGGTGCTTGTCCTGGGCGCCGGGGCCATCGTCGTGCTCACAGTGGCCGCGGCCCTGCTCGGCGGCTGGCCCGCAGCCTTGGGTGCATTTCTGTTCTCCGTGCTGCTGGCGGCATTCGGCCTGTGGTTCCGGTTGCAGAAATTCCGCCGCCAGCTCGTCACCCAGTTGCCCTCCTACATCGATGCGATGGTGCGCCTGATCACCATCGGAAACTCGACCCAGGCAGCCTTCCAACTCGCCATTGCAACCACGCGTGCACCGCTGCGTGGTTACCTCGACCGTGCCAGCAGTCTTGTGCGCGCGGGCGTCGACCTCGACCGCGCGCTGCACCAGATGGCCTCGCGCGTTCACATCGAAGAATTGTTCCTGCTGGCCTCCATCCTCGGATTGGGCGTGCGCTACGGCGGCCGCGCAGACCTGCTGCTGGAACGCGTTGGAAACTTCATGCGCGATCGCGAGCAGGCCGAGCATGAGCTCGTGGCCCTTTCGGCCGAGACACGCCTGTCCGCCTGGATCCTCGGTTTGTTGCCCGTGTGCGTGGGAGCCATGATCATCACGCTCAACCCCTCCTACTTTCTGCGGATGTGGCACGACGGCACAGGTCAGTACATGGTGTTCGGTGCGGTCGGAATGCAGATCCTGGGTGCATTCCTGCTTTATCGGCTGGCGAGGTTCGTATGACGTTCACGCCCTCCCAACTCGGCGTCATGAGCCTGTCGCTGCTTGCCCTTGGGTTGCTTGCAGCGGCCGGCCTGCTGATCGGAAGCGAGCTTCGGCGCGCACGCCGCGGCGAAGTACTGGGCCGCGCCATTCGTCGCGGTGCCGAGACGTCCACGACGAACACGACCACCGCGTCGACCGACGACGGTGCGCCAGCACAGGCCGAGGTCGAATTGCCCTTCCATTGGCTCGACACCAAGCTCGGCCGCATGCTGGTGGCAAACGAAGATCGAAAACTGATCGATCAGTGCGGTTTCCCCTCGCTGCGCGCGCAACTCATCTTCCTCGTCTCGCGCATCACACTCGCGGTCTTGCTGCCGGTAGTCGCGTACTTCGTCTGGGGTTCGGAGCATCCGCAAAGGCAAGTGTTTGCGGTGCTTGCCGGCGCATTCGTGATCGGCTTCATGACACCCAAGTGGCTGCTTGCACGGCAAGCCGCGACGCGACGCGAACGTGTGGCGCACGAGTTGCCGTTGTTCGTGGACCTGCTGAGGTTGCTGCAAGGCGTAGGACTCAGTCTCGACCAGAGCCTGCAGATCATGGCGACCGATTTCTCGCACGTGCTTCGTGTGCTGGGCTACGAACTTGCATTCGCCAACCGGCAATACAGCCAGGGCCGCACTCGCGAGCATTCGTTGCTGCGGCTTGCCACATTGCACAACAACGAGAACCTTGCGGGACTCGTCGCGCTGCTTGTCCAGGTCGATCGGCACGGGGGTGCAGTTCAAGAACCACTGCGCCAATACAGCGATCGCCTGCGGGAACATCGCCGCGCGGAGCTGAAAGAACGCATCGGCAAGATCACTGTGAAGATGACCGGTGTGATGGTGGTCACATTGCTACCGGCGTTGATCATCGTTACTGCCGGCCCCGGCTTCCTTGCCGTCTTCCGCTCACTGGGGGCTCTCGCCAAATGAATGCAAGTACTTCACCCACCAGGGGCCGCCTTTTCGGTTGCCTGGTTCTCGTTGCGTCGCTCGCCGCGACCGGCTGTGCCGGCATGAAGGATGCCTATCCCGCGGCCGCCGAAGCGCAGCAGCGGCAAGCCGCCGAAGAGAACGCGAATACCCGCGCAGGCGCCAACATCGATACGCAGGCCACCTACCTGAAGCTGGTCGACCAGATGCAACAGGAGGGGCTATGGTTTGCCTCGCTCGCCCACATCGACGCACTCGAACAACGCTGGGGCGTCTCGCCCGATTCGACTCGCGCACGCGCCGAGGCCCTGCGTCATGCCGGACAGCCCCTGCCAAGCGAGGCCGCTTATCGGCGGCTGCTCGCAACGCCCCTCGAAGCGGCTGGCTATCGCGGCCTTGGCCTGCTGGCCGGCGCGCGCGGCGACTACCCCGAGGCCGTTCGGATGCTGAAGCAGGCCCAGGTACGCAACCCGACTGACGCCCTATTGCTGAACGATCTGGGCTACGCCAGCCTGCGCGCGGGCCTGATCGACGATGCGCGACTGCCTCTGATGCAGGCACTGCAGCTCAAGCCCGACAACCCGCAGGCGCAGGCCAACCTGGCGATGTACCTCGAGGTCACGCAGCAACGCGAACAGGCAACCGCACTGATGGACGCGAACAAGATTCCCGCCACCACGCGTGCGGCGATTCAGGACGCCGCGAGGCAACTGGTGGCTTCGACACGCGTCAGCGCTGCCGTGCCTGTCGCCAATAACGCCGTGCTGAACGACAACGCCGTGCAGCTGACATTGAAAGCCTCGCGCTCCACCACCCCGGCACCGACCGGTTCGACCTCCAGAGGTACGCCATGAAGAAAATTCCATCCACGCGCAATTCCATCATTCAGGTTCTTGCGCTGACGCTGGTCATTGCACCGTTCGCGCCTGCAGCCATCGCTCAGGTCGCAGCACAGCCTGTGGCATCCGACGATATGCACAAGGCGACGGGAGCGCCCACGGACGCAACTGCCATGGCCCCCCTCGAACAACCGATGGAAGAAGAGGAGGCCGCGCCGCTGCAAGTGGGCGACGCCACGCAGAACCTGTTGGCCTGGCAGAGCTCCGGCGAGATTGCATCCAAGACGCCGCGCCCCATCGCCGGTGCGGTTGCGGTTCGGAGTTACGAGCGCTATCTGAAAAGCTTCGAATACCCCATTCCCGAGCGCTTGAATTCGTCGGTGAAGAAGGCGTCGAGCAGCACCGGCAGCCAATAAGCCGAAGCCCGAGATTGCCTGCGCCCCGTACCGCCATGAACCGCCTCACACGCAGCCACTCTGCCCGCACGCAGCGCGGCTCCTACGCGGTCGAGTTCTCCATCGTGTTCCTCCTCGTATTCACGATGCTCTACGCGATCGTCTGCTACGGCATCGTGTTCACGTTGAGATTCGGCTTGCAGAATGCAGCAGAGGACGGAGCGAGGGCGGCCTTGCGCTACCAGGTCAACTGGGAAGCGCGCAAGGCGGAGGCAATCCGGGTAGCCCAGGCCCAGATTCCCCTGACGCTTCCGGTGCCTCCCACCGTTACGGCGCAGCGTTGCCAGGTGCTGTCGACCGGGGCCAGCAATTGCGACACACCGAATTGCGGCACCACCTGGGATTTCCGTTGCCAGGTGGTCGTGACAGTCACGGCAACGAGCATGGGCAGCCTGCTCCCGCCACTGCCCCGATTTGCCGTGCCCGACACGATCGCCGGGCAGGCCAGCATGCTTCTCGACGGGAGGTCGCTGTGACGACATCCATTTTTTTGCACGTATCGCGTCTCGTCCCTGCCCGTCGCCAGCGCGGCGTCGCCGCCATCGAATTCGCATTCGTTTTCATGGCACTCTTTTTTCTGATCTACGGGCTCGCGACATTCGGCGCCGTGTTCTATACGCAGCAAGTGGTTTCCCGTGCGGCAGAGGATGGAGCACGGGCCGTCCCGATGATGTTGTCTCCCGTCATCGCCGCCGACGATGCAAGGATCAAGGCCACGGTCTATGACTCGCTGGCAGCCGCGTTGGTCGTTCCTGCGGCGAACAGCAGCACGTCGAGCAGCAAACGCAGCTGGATAGCCTCGAACACCACCGTGGCTGTCACCCTCAGCGGTGCGGCGGGCACCAGCCCCAACACGACGGCAGTCGTCACCGTGACCTACCCGTACAGCGCCAACCGTCTGCTCCCGACATTGCCCGTTCTCGATACCAGTCGATGGATGCCCGACACCCTGCGCAGCCAGGCGACGGTCGCGATTCCGTCCTAAAGGAGCACGCGCATGAACGCCACACGCAACATCAAGCAGCGCCATCGCTCTCTCGCAAGGCCTCACCGCCCGCGCAGCGCGCGCATGCGGGGGTCGGTGGTCGTGAACGCAGTCATTGCGCTGTCGCTCGTCCTGATCGTCCTCATCGGCACGGAACTCGGTTACCTTTTCTACATGAAGCGGGAGCTCCAGAAAGCAGCTGACCTGGCAGCGCTGGCGGGAACGCAAGTCCTTCAACCCGGCAACTGCGCCCCGGCATCGGCAGCGGCCTCTGCAAACGCAGCCAGCAACCTTTCGCTTCCGGCAAGCCAGTACACATTGACCTCGACCTGCGGGGTATGGGATCCGGTGGCCAATGCCTCCACTCCCCAGCATTTCAGTACTGGCGGCAGCGGAACGATCAATGCGCTCCACATCAACATCGTGGGTCGGCCCTCGCTCCTTTTCCCGGCTCTTCCGGGCAACTCGATACGGACAGTAATCGTGGATGCATACGCCGCCAAGGACGATCCCCTGGCAGTGTTCACCGTAGGGTCCAAGCTCATCGACATCAATTCGAATGCGCCTCTGATCTCGCTCCTGAAGTTTGCAGGCGCCGACATTTCCGGAACGTGCATCGCGTGCTACACCGGCCTTGCCGGCGTCAAGATCACGCCCGGCGGGCTGCTCGCGCAGCTTGGCATTCCAGTCACCACCGACCTGACCGTCGCAGGCCTCAACGCCTTGCTGGCGGCGAAGAAAGTGACGTTGGGACAGTTGCTCGACGCCATCGCCGTTGTCGCCGGACAGAACAGCCTGCTGTCGGCCAACGCGGGTCTCATCAATTCACTCGTAAGCGCCGGTGTGACCGTGGACAGCCTGCTGGTGCAACTGGGCACCGATCCCGCCAGCGGTGTGCGGGGCCTCTTCGCTCAGATCACAGCGCCAACTTCAGGATCCGCGCTGGACGTGAAACTCGATGCTCTCGATCTGGTGACAGCGGCAGTTGGAGTAGGCACCACAGGGCATGCCGTGAATGTCAATACGGGTGTGAACCCCCTGGGCGTCACACTTCAAACACGCATCATCGAGCCGCCCTCGATCGGGATCGGTCCCGTCGGCACCAAGGCCTACAACTCGCAGGTGCGCGTGGTCCTTGGCATCAATACCGGCAGCTCGGCACTGAGTGGCCTGCTGGGAGCGCTGGGCACCACCATCGACCTGCCGATCGCCATCGACGTGGTGAACGCGTTCGGTCAGCTCACCGCCATCAACTGCGATGTAACGCCCCCCCAGGCGACGATTCGTGTGGAAGCCCCCATCCTGACAGCGTGTGCCGGCACGATCGATCCGACAAAGCTCTGGTCGAAGTCCGACGTCTGCACGACAGACCTGAACACGAAGACTTTCGTCAGACTCCTCGGCATCGACCTCCTGAAAGGCAAGGTGGCCGTCCCCGCCCTCAATGCTGTCGAGGATGTCACTCTCGCGGTCGGCGAGACGAAATCGACCACGCGCAATCCGCTGAATATCGGCGACACGGTCACCGCACTGCTCAATCAAGTGCTCAAGCTGCTGCTGGGCGGCAACACCGGCGCGGATGACACTCCCGCCGACAGAGCAACGACACCGGAGATTGCCGCGAAGCTTGCGGACTATTACCTCGCCAAGGGCGGAAGCACCAATGTCAATGCGGTCAAGGCACTACTCACCGCCGACAGCCTGACATGGAGCCGACCCGGCGGCCTGCTTGGCCTCTTCTCAGTGCCAATGCCCGACGAGTGGGCGGCAAACGTCGGAGCATTGAAACCCACGGGTTGCTCGCAACTGCTGGGACCGCCTCCCACCGCCGCATGCATCCGCACCAAGCTGATCGATTCGCTTCAGTCGGCTGCACAGGATGGCCTTGTCTCCGGCCTTCTCAATGGGCTGGTCACCCTCGTGTCCAACCTGCTCGGCCTGGGCAGGGGCGACAGCGGCACGCCTCTGCTTTCCGCGATCCTCGGCCCGCTGCTGCAACTGCTGCAGCCCATCCTGAACTCTGTCGGCAATCTCATTTCCAATCTGCTTGGCAGCACGCTGGGCCTTGAACTCGGTCGTACCGACGTTCACCTGCAATCCCTCAGTTGCCAGAACGCCAAGCTGGTGTATTGACGCTCCCCCTCCGATGAATTCCCCCGCCTCCAACTTCGACGAACTCGACCTCTTTGTCTGGGAAGGCAAAGCCGACATCCTCGACCGCATCGCGCGGTGCATGGCGAGCTTCGACGTGGAGGTGATCCGGGCCGATGGCCTGCCGCCTCCGCCGCAGGATCGCGGTGCCGCGCTGCGTCCCTCGGTGGCGATCATCAGCGTCACGGTCATCGACAGCGGCGGGCTGGCGCATGCCACCGAGCTGCTGCAGGGCATGCCGGTGATCTGGGTTGCGGCGGGTTCGCGCGAGCGCGATTCGCGCACTTATCCGCCCGAATATCTGCACGTGCTGCCGTACGACTTCACCTGCGCGGAGTTGCGCACGATGGTCGCGAAGCTGGTGCGGCAGTTGCGCGCGCGCGAGGTTGCGCCGCAGCCGCCCGATGTGCTGGTGGCGCACTCCGAAGCGATGAAGGCGCTGCTGGCAGAAGTGGGCGCCTTTGCCGACTGCGATCACAGCGTGCTGGTGCGCGGCGAAACGGGCGTGGGCAAGGAGCGCATTGCGCAGCAGCTGCACCTGGGGCACCAGCACTACAGCAAGGGCGCGTTCGTGGCGGTGAACTGCGGCGCGATTCCCGACGGGCTCTTCGAGTCGCTGTTCTTCGGCCACACCAAGGGCTCTTTCACGGGCGCTGTGCACGCGCATCGCGGCTACTTCGAGCAGGCCACGGGCGGCACGCTGTTCCTCGACGAAATCGGCGACCTGCCGCGCTACCAGCAAGTGAAGCTGCTGCGCGTGCTGGAAGACAGTGCGGTCACGCGGCTGGGCGCGACGGCGCCGGTGCGCGTCGACTTCCGGCTGGTGGCGGCCACCAACCGCAACCTGCGCGAGATGGTGGCGAGCGGCGAGTTCCGCGCCGACCTGTTCTACCGGCTCGCTGTGATCGAGCTGCACGTGCCCAGCCTCGAAGAGCGCGGCGAGGTCGACAAGATCGCGATCTTCAAGGCGCTGCTGACCAACGTGCTGGGCGACGAGCTCGAAACGCTCGGCGAAACGCCGCACTGGCTCAGCGACGCGGTGGCCGAGACTTACTTTCCGGGCAACGTGCGGCAGCTGCGCAATCTCGCGGAGCGCGTGGGCGTGATCGCGCGGCAACTGCACGCCTGGGACCAGAACCTGATCCAGCGCGCCATCGCGCTCACGCGCGGCACGCCCGCGCCGGCGATCTTCGCCGACCGCAATGGCATGGGCGGCGGCAGCAGCAACGGCAATGGCAGCTCGCTCGATGGCAGCGCCGACCGCAAGGGCTGGAACAGCAGCGAGCGCAACCGCATCATCGCAGCGCTGGAGATCAACGACTGGAAGCGCCAGGACACCGCGCAGCACCTGGGCATCAGCCGCAAGGTGCTGTGGGAGAAGATGCGCAAGTACCAGATCCTCGACGGCGAGCCAGGCATCCCCGAAGACGCCTGACCGACGACAGCGGCCTCAGGGCGTCGAAAGGCGCGGGGTCCTGCGCAGCGGCGGGTTCGCTCCAGCCGCGTCCACGCTGCGCTCGGCCACCGGCTCGCTCGCGCAGGCCGTGTTGCTCGAGATGCAGAGCTTTGCCAGCAGGCCGTCTTCCGTCAGCACCTGGCGGCTGGGCGCGCCGAAGAGGCGGTCGATCCAGCCGTTGGTGCCCACCGGGTCGATGCGCAGTTCGCCGGTGGTGCGCGCAAGACGCAGTTCGGAGATGCGCAGGTCGAACACGCCGTCGACGTAGTCGAACAGCAGCGTGTAGTAGTCGAGCTGCGCGTCGAGCACCTTGGGCAGGGTCTCGCGGCCGAACTCCATCAGGCGGCGGCGACCACGGAAGGCCTGGCCGGCGGTGCTGACGGCTTCCATCAGCTGCTTCTCGCGCTCGCGGCCGGAGACGGTGCGCGACCACGATGCCGACGTGAGCTCGAACAGGTTGAGCTTCACACCTTCGAGCTTGGCTTCCTGGTTGGCGACTTCGGCCAGTGCCGACTTCAGGCGCAGCTGCCGGTCGAAGCCGTTGCCGAAGTTCCAGTTGAGCTCGAAGGCCGCGCGCGTCGGGTCTTGCGGCGACACACCGCGCGGGTCTTTGCTCTTCACGAGCACGGCGTCGATCGTCGGATAAAGGCTCGCGTCCTGCTGGTCGGCCAGCGCCTTGGCGCGGTCGATGCGGCCCTGCGCCTCGGCGATCTCGGTGCTGCGCGACTCGGCGCGGCGCAGCGCTTCTTCCTGCGAGCCGATGCGCCATTGCGCCGGCGCCGCGAGCACGGGCAGCGACTCGGGATTGGGCGAGAACTTGAAGTAGTTGCGGAACTTGGCGAGCGCCTCGTCGCGCTGCGCCTCGAAGTCGGACTCGCGCGCGGCCACCAGCGCGCGCCGCGAGGCCGCCATGTTCAGGTCGTTGTCACCGCTCACGCCAAGCGCCACGCGGCGGGCCTCGGCCTTGGAGATTTCGGCCACCACTTCGGTGGCCTTGTGCGCGATCTGCTTCTTGAGGTCGAAGCGCTGCACCTGCAGGTAGGCGGTGAGCGCGTCCAGCACCACCTTTTGCGAGGTGGTGATGACGGCTTCGTCGTCCGCCTGGTTGCCCGCTTCGGCGGCGCGCTGCGCGGCGCTCATGGCACCGCCGTCGATCAGGCTCACGCGCGCCTCGGCGGTGAGCACGGTGTAGCTTTGGGTCTTGGCGTTTTCCGCGCCGCTGTTGTAGTTGCCGGACGAAGTGCCGAGCTTGAAGCGCGGGTAGCGCGCCTGCTTGGCCGCATCCACGCTGTAGCTGCTGGTGTTGGCTGCCGCCTGCGCGGTCTGCACTTCAGGGTATTCCTGCGACAGCGTTATCAGGGCCTGCTTCACCTGCTGGGTGTAGCTCGCGGCGCCGAGCGACGGCGGGGACAGGCGGCGCGCAAGCATGAGCGTGGCACCTGCCTCCTGCTGCTGTTGTTGCTCCTGCGCAAAGGCAGCGGGCGGCAGCGCGAAGCTCGCGCACAACGCTGCGCAGACAGCGCCGGAGCCCATGCGGCGCAGGTCGACCGGTTTGCGGTACTTCATGGTTCGCGGAAGGCTTCGCGCCGCAGCTTGAGCACAGGTCGCAGGATGTACCAGATGAACGGGTCGGTGCCCACACGCAAGTCCACTTCGGACTCCATGCCGGCGGTAATGCGGTTCTCGTCGCGCCCCACGTGGGACTGAGACATGCTGATGAGCAGCCGGTAGTACGGCGCACCACTGGAAATGGCGGGGTCGCGGTCGGCATCGGCCGCCACCAGCTTGACCTTGCCGTCGACCGCGCCGTAGCGCAGGTAGTCGTAGGCGGTGATCTTCACCCGCGCCTGCTGGCCCACTTCGATGAAGCCGCGGTCGTTGGGGTTGAGCCGCGCCTCGACCATGATTTCGTCCTCGTCGGGCACCACTTCGAGAATCGACTCGCCGGGCTTCACCACCCAGCCCGGGCTGGAGTTGCGCAGGCCCTTGACGATGCCGTCCGACGGCGCCTTCACCACCGTGCGCGAACGCTGGGTGCGGGCACGCGCCAGGTCTTCGCTCAGGCTGGCGAACTGCCGCTCCACCGTGGCCAGTTCATCCGATGCGCGGCGGCGAAAGCGCCCTTCGGCCTCGGCCATCTTGGCCTGCGCCTCGGTGATGGACGCGTTGGCTGAAATCACGCCCTGGCGCGCCACCGCGAGTTCGCTGCGCGCGCTCTCGGCCTGGCGCCGCTTCTCCAGCACCTCGACCTGGCCGACCAGCTTCTCGCTGAGCAGTTGTTCGGAGATTTCCAGTTCCTTTTGCGCCAGCACCAACCGGTCGCTCAAGCCCTTGACCTTGGCCTGCTGCTCCAGCTGCTTGCTGCGCGCCTGCTCCAGGCCCGACACGGCGCCGGCCATCACGCCGCGCTGTTCGAGCGCGCGCGCCTGGTAGGCGCCGGTCTCGCCTTCGAACACGGCTTCGTCGATGTCGGTGGCAAAAGATTCGCGCTTGAGCGGCTGGCCGCGGCTCTCGGCGATGAGGCGCACGCGGGTAGCCTGCGTGGCGGCATAGCGGGCCGTGAGTTCTTCGAGGTTGAGGCCGCTGCCGCCAAGGTCGATCTCGACCAGCGACTGCCCCTGCTTGACCTTGTCGCCTTCCTTCACCAGCACGTTGCTGACGATGCCGCCTTCCAGGTGCTGGATCGACTTGACGCGGTCAGAAGGGATCACGCGGCCGGGCGCGACCACCACGGTCTCCATCGGGAAGCCAAGGCCCACCAGGGCCAGCACGCCGATCGCGCCGCCGATGATCCACTGGCGCCGCCGCCCCTGCGGCGAGGTCTGGGCCGCGCGCTTGTCGTTCTCGTCCTGAAGAATCTGCGGCAAATCTGATTTCAAGTCGCGTCCCCGGTCACTCGTCATTCGCGCATCACGCCATCGAGCGGGAGGCCGTGGCCCCCGCTGCACCGTCTTCCGCATCGCCCAGCGCGACCAGCGGTTTCTTCACGCCGAACAGCTTCGGCACCATCACTGCGGCCGTGCCCTGCTCCACATTGCCCAGCCCCGTGACGTGGTAGACCACGCTGGCGGCGGAGACGATGCGCAGCGAATGCGTGACCACCACCACGGTGCGTACCTTGGCCACCGCGAGCAGCGTGGCGAGCAGGTTGCGCTCGCTCTGGAAGTCGAGGTCGTTGCTGGGTTCGTCGAGCACCAGCACCGAGGGCTTGCGCAGAAAGCTCATGGCCAGCGCCAGCTTGCGCCGCTCGCCCACCGACACGCCGGTGCCGCCTTCGCCGACCATGGTGCGGTAGCCATCGGGCAGCCGCGAGATGAAGTCGTGCGCGCCCGAGAGCTTGCAGGCCGCAACGATCTGCTCGTCGCTCTGGCCCGGGGCCGTGCGGCGCATCACGTCGATGAGCGAGCCGCCGAACCAGTAGACCTCCTGCGAGAGATAGCTGATCCAGTGCGACAGCTCTTCGCGGCCGAACTGCGAGAGGTCGTACTCGCCGATGCTGACGATGCCGCGCGTGGGCGTGTACAGGCCCGACAGCAGCTTCACCAGCGTGGACTTGCCCGCGCCGTTGCGCCCGACGATCACGTGCAGCCCGCCCGGGCCGATGTCGAGGTCGACGTTTTCGAGCACCGGCTGCTGCGCTGTTTCGGTGAAGCTGAAGCTCACGTCCTTCAGGGTGATGCGGCCCAGCGGCTGCGGCAGCGTCATGCCCGTGGGCGGCTTCTCGACCGGTTCGCTCAGAACGGTTTCGAGCCGCTTGGCGGCTTCCTTCGCGGTGGCCAGCGAGCGCCAGTTCGACACCAGCCCCGCCACCGGCTGCAGCGCCTTGAGCGCCAGCATGTTCGATGCGACGAGGCCGCCCACCGTCATCCACTGCTCCATCACCGAGACCGCGCCAACGGTCACCACGACGACCGAGAACACGGTGAGCAGCACGGTGGTGCCGTCGCGCGCGGTTTCGATCTGGCCGTTCTTGCTGAAGCTCTCGGTGAGCCATGAGTTGTAGGTCTTGCGCCACATCTCGATGGTCGGCGCGTCGTTGGCCTGGGCCTTGAGGGTTTCGCGCGCGTTGCAGATCTCGGCCGTGACGCGCTCCAGGCCACGGCCGCGCTGCACTTCCTCGACGCGGCCGGAGCGCACTTCGTCGGCCCACCACCACGCGAGGAAAGACATGATGGCCAGGAACAGCGCCACCACCGGCAACACCGGCAGCGCGACGATGCCGATGACGATGAGCGCGAAGATGGCCATCGGCAGGTCGAAGATCGATTGCGCGAGCCCGCCGGTGACGGTGCCGCGCACCGAGGCCACGTCGCGGAAGTACAGGTGCCACACAGAAGCAGGCCGTGCTTCGAGCGCGCGCAGCGGGCGGCCCAGCATCGAATTCAGCAGCGCGCCCGACACACCGTGGTCGATGATGGCGCCCGCATTGCGCAGCAGGCGCGAGCGGCGCGTGCGCAGCCAGAACTCGATGCACAGGAAAAACAGAATGCCGCTGACCAGCGCGGCAAGCGTCGAGGTACCGCTGCGCGAGAGCACGCGGTCATACACCTGCAGCAGGAAGATCGAGGGCAGCAGCCCGAACAGGCTGATGGGTAGCGAGCGCCATGCCGCGCTCTTCACCAGCGGATAGGCCGCTCGGAATGCGGCGTTCAAGGCGCCCGCATAGGGACTGGCGCCAGGTTCGTCTGGCGTGTCGGCAACCAATTGACTGGGCAAGAGGAACTTGATCATGGGAAAGAGCCGATCCGTCGTGCAATGACGCCTGCGTCATTATCAACTGTTACCCGGCTGTTACAAGGCAAAAATTCACTCGCCGTGCACATCAACACGACAGCTTTCGCCTCCCATGAACCGGCTCCGGTTGCGCGGCGCTTCCCTTAACCGCGCAACCGGCCGGACTCCCTGCTTTGGCCTCCCTGTTTGATTGGGGCAAACCCTCTGCGAACACCAATGCGATGTTGGCGCAAAGCAGCATGCAAAGCACCCATGCGCACAGCAGTTGCAGCCAGCCCAGCCACCAGCGGCGCAACGGCTGCCGACGCAGCGGCGCCTCATGTTCGAAGGGCGAATTCGCGAGTACGTTCCATCTCATGGCAGTGCTTTCAAAACCCGGGCCAACCGGGACAGGCCGACGCCCGCTGAACTCTTCGCCAGCACCCAGTCGCCGGGCTGCAGCAGGCTGCCGAGCGCGGTCGACAGATCGGACACGTCGACGAACCAGTGCGAGCGCACCTTGGTGCGAATGCGCGTGTGCAGCGCCCGCATCAGCGGGCCGCACAGCAGCACGCGGTCGGGCTGGGAGGCCAGCAGCTCGGCTTCGAGGTCGAGGTGGTGGCGTTGCGCGGCGGGGCCGAGCTCCTGCATGTCGCCGAGGATCGCCACGCGGCGCGACGGCTCGCAGGGCGCCTGCGACAGCAGCTCCAGCGCCGCGCGCATCGAGCTCGGGTTGGCGTCGTAGGTCTCGTCGATCAGCTTGAAGCTGCCGCCGCCGATGTGAATGGTGTGCAGTGCGCCACGGCCGCCCGGCGGCTCGAAATGCGCGAAGGGCTCGACCGCGGCCGCCAGCGGCAGGCGCATTGCCTGCAGGGCCGCGAGCGCGGCGATGGCGCTCGCGCCCATGTGGCGCCCAGGCGCATTGAGCCGCAGCTGAAAGGGCTCGCCCGCCACCATCGCCTGCACTTCGCCATGGTCGAAGGCGAGCAGGCGCACGTCGGCGTCCTTGTGCTCGCCGCAGGTCACGATCTGCAGCTGCTGCGCCATCGCCGCTTCGGCGAAGGTCGCGAACTCGGGCATGTCGCGGTTGAGCACCACGCTGTCGCCCGGCGCCATGGCCTGGAAGATCCGGCTGTCGAGCCGCGCTGCGGCCTCCGACGGGCCGCGGTGTTTCTGCGACGCAGCCGACAGCCCCGTCACCACCACCAGCGAAGGCCGCACCAGCTGCGCCGACGCCGGCATGTGCGAGGTGCCCATCTCCAGCACCCAGTAGGCCGCGTGCCGCGGCATGCAGGTCATGTTCCAGGCAATGCCCGATGGCAGGCTGACGTTGCCCTCGGGCTGGCCGACCTCGCCCCACACGGTGAGCGCGCCGGCCAGCATGGCGGCAACGGTGCCGCTTGCCGCGCCGTTCGTCGCGCCGCTGCCGAGCACGCCGCACACGCGGCCGGTGAACTCGGCGCGCGCATGGTCGCCCAGCTCCAGTACGGCCTGCAGCACGTTCGACACCTTGAGCACGGGCACGCGCTTGTCGAGGTGCGGCTTGGGGTCGGTGCACAGCACGGCCGCGGCCGGTTGCAGCACGCCCTTGAGCGTGACGGCCGCCAGTGGTGTCTTCGACGGCCGCGTCTGGTGGTCGAACACCACGCGGCCCTTGCGCATGAAAGAGCGCTGCGCCACGCCGGTGGCGCGCCAGCCGTCTTCGGGCTTGACGACCCATTCGCCGCCGGTCACGCGTGCCATCTCGCTCGCGGTCCAGACGGCGCCGTCGTCGCGCGCGCCGCCCACGCCGGTGCTGCCGCCGCCGCCAGTGCCGGCCGCTCCGGGCGAGGCGCGCCGCTCCACCAGGTAGCGGTGATAGGCGACGAAGCCCGACACGTACTGCTCGACGTCGTCGATGCGCACGCGGAACGAGTGATGGCGGATGAAGAACGAGCCGACGACGGTGGAAGGCCGCCGGAAGTACATCGCCATCTCGGGCCAGAAGAAGCCGTTGAGCAGGTAGTGCGCGCGGTAGTCGAGCGCACGGTAGAACTTCTCGACGTCGAGCTCGTCGAGCAGGTGCCGCATCGCGGGCATGCCCTCGAGCCGCTGGAGCATCTGCTGCGCGGCCAGCATGAGTTCGAGCAGCGTCGGGAAGGTGGTCTTCCGGTCGAGCACGAAGTCCAGATACCCCGCCACGTTCTGCAGGCCGAAGCGAAAGTACTTCTCCTGCGGGCTCCAGTGCGTGAGCTCGTACACGCAGCAGCTGAGCCAGTGGTCGTGCGCCTGCCAGTGCTGGCTGGAGATGAAATGATCGAACGCCTTCTCGACCACGGCCAGCCATTGCGGGTCGCGCGTGAGGGCATAGAGGCGCATGAGGCCATAGGCCGCTTCGCCGTCGTAGTAAATGATGCGCGAGGCCTGCTTGACCGTGAGGTCGGCCGCATGCAGCACGTGGTTGAAGCGGCCGGTGGACGGGTCTTGCAGCGAGGCGATGCCGAGCGCGAGCTTTTCCAGCAGCGGCAGCCAGCGGCGCGTGTCCGTCAGCTCGCAGTACTTCACCAGTGCGAGCACGCAGGCCGCGTTGCCGCCGAGCTTGATCTCCCCGCCGGTGTCTACCAGGAACGCCACCGCGCGCCCGTCCAGCAGCGTGTAGTCGCGGATCAGCGAGCTCGTGAGATGGTCGAGCGAGCGGTCGATGGCCGCGCGCAGCGTTTCGTCGCGCGTGAGCTCCCACGCTTCGATCATTGCGTAGAGCGCGCTCGCATGGCGCATCGCGTCGTAGGTCGGAATGCGGCGGTCGAAGCACGGAAAGTAGCCGTACACGAAGAGGCCGTCGCTCTGCACCTGGCGCGCCAGGTACGACGAGCCGCTGCGCACGAGGTCGAGCACCGACTGCGGGTTGAGTGCCGGCAACTGCCGGCGGCCCGCGTCGAGCCCCGTGCCCACCAGCTTGTGCACCACGCCGTCGGGCTGGCAGAACACGCCCACCGTGGCGAGCAGGTAGACCGGCTGGTCCGAGGGCATGTCCAGCGGCGGCGAACTCTGGAAACGCGCCTGGCCGTAGACCTCGAAGTTGCGCGCGTTCACCACCGAATGCGGAATGGTCGAATCGCCGCACAGCATGGCGTTGGCGTTGAGCTCCTGCTCGGTGAAGGCCAGCGCGAAATCTTTGTCGAAGGCCAGGCCGAGGCGGAAGTAGTTGCGCTTGACGGCGGTGAGCTGTGTCTTGAACTGTGCCCAGTCCATCGGGCTCGCGCCCTCGACCCAGTCGATGCGCAGCCACGGCGACACGATGCCGCGCTCGCGCACCCAGCGCTCGGCATGCTCGGCGCCTTCGCGCCAGGCGGTCTCGAAATCGGCGGCCCGCGCGTGCACGACGTGTGCGCGCTGCGAGCCATCGCTCACGGAGAAGAACAGCGTGAACGCCGGGTACGGGGCAGGCAGCGCCGCGCACACCGACACCAGGCGTTCGTGGCAGGCGTGGAGCTGGTCTGGGAAGGACATCATTCGGCTCCGGACGAATGCGGGAGACCGGCCGCGCCCGTCATCTGCTCTCGCTTTGATGACGTGTGCGTGGGCCGGAAACCGCCGTCGTCGAAGTCATCGCGGTGATCCGGTTCAGCGATAGCTGAATTCGGCTCGGCGATTGAGCTGATAGCCCTCCTCGGTGGTTTCGAGCGACGCTGGTTTTTCCAGGCCCCAGCTGATGGCTTCGATGCGCTCGGCGGGTACGCCGAGCTGCGTGAGCGTGCGTTGTACCGAATCGGCACGGCGCTGGCCCAGCGCGAGGTTGTACTCGCGGCCGCCGCGCTGGTCGGTGTGGCCTTCGATCACGACCCGGCTCGCCGGCCGGTTGCGCAGGAAGCTCGCATGCGCCTCGACGATGTTGCGATCGCCCGGCCTGATGTTGTATTTGTCGAAGTCGAAGTAGACGATCTTCGGCACGCCGACCGGTCCGTTCTGCGGCGGCGGCGGCGGTGCCGGCTCCACCTTCGGCACCGCGGTGGCGGCCTTGTTCGAGTAGTAGTACGTTGCATCGTCGCGGCCCGCTTTCGGGGCCGCGCAACCCACGAGGGCTGCGCCGAGGGCGACGATGGTCAGTGTGCGGAAATTCTTTTTCATATCGGTCCTTTCGAGGGACAGGCCGGTGGTGGCCTGTCCCTGGTGCTGCAGCAGCTACTAGCTCCCTCGCCCCTCTTCCTTCTTTGTCTTTTAGTGATCAGCCCAGCAGACCGTGAAGGATGTTCGTCACGGGCGACGCGGCGTGCTCGACCAGGCTAGTGATCGGGGTCACGACATCGGTCACCAGCGGGGTGGCTGCATGTTCGACACCGTTCACCACGCTGCTGACAGCGTCTGCCACCGGAGCGGTGGCCGTCGTGGCACCGGCCAGGATGTCGGTCACCGGAGCCGTCACGTCGTGCACCGCGCCCGTCGCGTTCGAGACGATCGGGGCCACGGTGTCGGTCAGGCCGCTGGCGACCGAGGTCACCGGCTGCAGGATGTTGGCCACCGGGCTGTCGGCGCCGGTCAGGCCGCCGAGCAGGCCACCCACCAGACCGTCCTGACCCAGGAGGCTGCCGACGAGGCCGTCGTTGCCGAGCAGACCGCCTACCAGGCCGTCGTTGCCGAGCACACCGCCGAGCAGGCCACCGGCGTCGCCACCGGTCACGCCGCCAAGCAGGCCACCCACCAGGCCGTCGTCGCCGAGGATGCCGCCGAGCAGGCCACCGGTGTCGCCACCGGTCACACCGCCGAGTACGCCGCCCAGCAGGCCGTCGTCACCGAGGATGCCGCCGAGCAGGCCGCCGTCGCCACCGGTCACACCGCCGAGTACGCCGCCCAGCAGACCGTCGTCACCGAGGATGCCGCCGAGCAGGCCGCCGTCGCCACCGGTCACGCCGCCGAGTACGCCACCCAGCAGACCGTCGTCACCGAGGATGCCGCCGAGCAGGCCGCCGTCGCCACCGGTCACGCCGCCGAGTACGCCACCCAGCAGGCCGTCGCCGCCGAGCACACCACCCAGCAGACCGTCATCGCCCAGGACACCACCGAGGAGACCACCGTCGCCGCCGAGCACGCCGCCCAGCAGACCGTCGTCACCCAGGACACCGCCAAGGAGGCCGCCGTCGCCGCCGAGTACGCCACCCAGCAGGCCGTCGTCGCCCAGGACACCGCCAAGGAGGCCACCGTCGCCGCCGAGCACACCGCCCAGCAAGCCGTCGTCACCCAGAACACCGCCGAGCAGACCACCGTCGCCGCCGAGTACGCCGCCCAGCAGGCCGTCGTCACCCAGGACGCCGCCAAGGAGGCCGCCGTCGCCGCCGAGTACGCCGCCCAACAGGCCGTCATCACCCAGGACGCCGCCAAGGAGGCCGCCGTCACCGCCGAGGACGCCACCCAACAGGCCGTCATCACCCAGGACGCCACCAAGGAGGCCGCCGTCACCGCCGAGGACGCCACCCAACAGGCCGTCGTCACCCAAGACGCCGCCGAGCAGGCCATCGCCCCCCAGCAGGTTGGCCACACCGTCCGTCAGGTAGTCGACTTGAGCCGTGACACCGTTCAGCAACGCGGCCGTCGTGTTCGCGCCGAGCAGTTGATCTGTCAGCGGGCTCAGCAGGCCGCTCACGCCGCCCGCAACCTGGCCAACGAGGCCGTCGACCGGGTCGAGCACGTTGGGGTCGTTCTCCGTGAAGCTGGTGCCGAGCACCGGGCCCAGCAGGCCGTCGACCGTGTCGGTCAGGCCGTCCGCGACGCCGACAACCGGCCCGAGTACGTTGCCCAGGCCGAGCCCGCCCAGCAGGCCGGTGTTCAGGCCGTCGGCCAGGTTGCCGAGCACGCCGTCGGCCGGGTCGAGCAGCGCCGCGCCGGTGCCCGGGGTGCCGCCACCGCCGATGCCACCCAGCACATCGCCGAGCAGACCGCCAAGCAGGCCGTCATCACCCAGCAGGCCACCGACCGGACCGTCTTCGCCAAGCAGGCCGCCAACCAGGCCATCCGGCCCGAGCAGGCCGCCAGCGAGGCCGTCGCCGCCGAGCACGCCGCCCAGGAGGCCATCGTCGCCCAGCAAACCACCCACCAGACCGTCGTCACCGAGCAGGCCGCCCACGATGCCGTCGCCGCCCAGCAGGCCGCCGACCAGACCGTCATCGCCCAGCACGCCGCCCAGAAGGCCATCGCCACCGAGCAGGCCACCCACCAGACCATCGTCGCCCAGCACGCCGCCGAGCAGGCCGTCGTCGCCGAGCACACCGCCCAGCAGGCCGTCGCCGCCCAGCACGCCGCCCAGGAGTCCATCGCCGCCGAGCAGACCGCCGACGAGGCCATCGTCACCCAGCAAGCCGCCGACCAGACCGTCGTCAGCGAGCAGGCCGTCGAGCGCGCCGCCCAGGAGACCGCCTTCGCCACCGAGCAGGCCACCCAGCGGGCTGTCGGAGATGAGGCCGGAGATCGCGCCGTCCTGGCCGAGCAGGCTGTCGACCAGGCCACCGTGGCCCAGCAGCTCGCCGGTGAGGCCGCTGCTGCCCAGCAGACCCGAGAGGGCGCCGTCGCCGCCGAGCAGACCGCCCACGAGGCCGTCGTCGCCCAGAACACCGCCCAGTGCGCTGCCATCGCCGAGCAGGCCACCCAGCAGGCCCTCGTCACCCAGCAGGCCGCCGGTCAGGCTGCCCACCGCGCCGTCGCCAAGCAGGCCGCCCACGAGACCGTCGCTGCCCAGCACATTGCCGAGCAGGCCGCCCACGGCGCCGTCTTCAGCCAGCAGGCCGCCGACGAGGCCGTCTTCGCCGAGCAGGCCACCGACAAGGCCATCGTCAGCCAGAAGGCCTGACACCAGGCTGCCGTCGCCGAGCACGTTGCCGAGCACGCCGCCCAGGAGGCCGTCGTCGCCCACCAGCTGGTCGGTGAGGCCGCCGAGGCCGAGGGCGTCGGTCAGGCCGCTGATGATGCCGTGGTCACCGATCAGGTTGGTCAGGCCGTTGTCCAGCGCGTCGGTCAGGTAGTCGACCTGGCCCAGCACCGTGCCGAGGATGGCGGTCGTGGCGCCCTCGCCCAGCAGGTTGTCGAGCGTCGGGCTCAGGGAGTCGCCCAGCAGGCCGGTCACGCTGCCGACGGTGTTGTCGATAGGGTCGAACTGGTTGGGATCGTTCGGCGTGAACTCGCTGCCGAGCACCGGAGCGAGCACGTCGTCGAGCGTGTCGGTCAGGCCGTCGACCACGTTGTTGACCGGCGTGAGCGAGTCGCCAAGGCCGAGCGCATTGCCGAGGCTGTCGGTGACGTGACCGACGGCGCCGTCGCCTGGATCGAGGAGGTGGTCTGCGTCTGCGTCTGCGTCTGCGTCTGCGTCTGCGTCTGCGTCTGCGTCGGCATCTGCATCTGCATCTGCATCTGCATCTGCATCTGCATCGGCATCGGCATCGGCATCGGCATCGGCATCGGCATCTGCATCGGCATCGGCATCTGCATCGGCATCGGCATCTGCATCGGCATCGGCATCGGCATCGGCATCTGCATCGGCATCGGCATCGGCATCTGCATCGGCATCGGCATCGGCATCGGCATCAGCGTCGGCGTCGGCGTCGGCGTCGGCATCGGCATCGGCATCGGCATCAGCGTCGGCGTCGGCGTCGGCGTCGGCGTCGGCATCGGCATCGGCATCTGCATCGGCATCGGCATCTGCATCTGCATCACCGTCCGCATCCGCGTCGGCGTCGGCATCTGCATCCGAGTCGGCATCCGCGTCGGAGTCGCCCGGCGTGGTGGGCGTGGTCGGATTGCCCGAGCCGACGAGCAGCGGAACAACGCTGTCGCTGCCGCCGCCACCGCCGCTGAGGGCGGCGCCAAGCGCTGCGGCGCCCAGGGCGCCGAGAGCGAATTCACCCAGCCCGATGCCGCTGCCGGCAGCGAGCTTCTTGGTCACGGCCAGGGCAGCGGCATCTGCGTCGCTGTCCGGCGGGGTCACTTGCAGGTCGCCCGAGGCGACATCCACATTCACTTGTTCGAGGCCGCCCGGCAGCTTGGTCGAGCCGATGGTGGCGTCGGTGCCGCCGGTGAACACACCGGCCAGCGGGGCCTTGTTGGTGGCCGATCCGGGGAAGAGAACATTGGCGTGGCCGTCTTGCGGAACGATCACGCGGTCGCCGGCCATCAGAGTCTGATTGCCATCGACGGGAATGCTGACACCGTCGCGCATCACTGCGACACCCGGCGTGGCATTCGATAATGTGCCGATGCTGGACGGGCCAGCAGCTGCGGCGGGCGCCGCCGAGCTCAGCGAGGCAGGAGCGCCCAGCGGAGTGACGGTGGCCTGGGCAATGACCACAGGAGCGACGCCAGCGGCGGCAAGTCCTTCGGTCGAATTGGTCGATGCTTGTTGAGCGGTCATGGCAGCCTCTGTGACAAAAGATGCCTACTAAGGGGCAACTAGCGTGCCGCTTTTTTCGCGCCCCATGCCAAAGCGGTCCAGAGCAATGCAACCTGTTGATTTGTATGGAGATTTTTCTTTAAGCGGGGGTTTCCACCGGGGTATGGAAACAGCTCGTAAGAAGGTCATTTGGCGATTCGTTACGTAACGATGTAACGCCCTGTACCCGGAACATCCGACACATCCCAAGCTCCCGAAGCCGCCTGCGAAACGGCTCGCAAACACGGCCCCCACACACGGCTCCCATCCCTCTTTTTCTTCTGCTCTATCTATATATGTTCAATCCCTCCCAGGAAGACGTGCGCCGCTTCTTCTGCGACGTGTACGCCAAGCACCGGCAGGGCCTGCCGATGGAAGCGCTAGAGACCATCGCGGCCGGCTGGATCGACGAGCACCCCGAGTACCACGAGGACCTTGTCGATGCCGACGCGGCGGTGGCGCGGGTGTACGACGGATCGAACGGGCGCGAGAACCCGTTCCTTCATCTGTCGATGCATCTGTCGATCAGCGAGCAGTGCTCCATCGACCAGCCGCGCGGCATCCGCCAGGCCGTCGAGCTGCTGGCAGCGCGCCGCGGCTCGCTGCTGCATGCGCATCACGAGGCGATGGACTGCCTGGGCCAGATGATGTGGGAGAGCCAGCGCGCGGGCCGGCCGCCGGATGGCGAGGGCTACGTGGCCTGCGTACAGCGCAGGGCCACGAAAGACTAGCCAGTTAGCCGCGAGAGGTTTTCCGGGGCCGCTGCGGCACCGCGCCCTGCTGCTTCGCAGCCTCGCGCAGCAGCGCTGCCATGGCGCCGCGCAGCGCCGAAGGCTCGGCATCGCTGCGCCGCAGCAGCCCGACCGGCTCTTCGGTGCCAGCTGTCTCGATGCGCAACCGCACGAGGCGACCGTCCGCCAGCTCGCCGCGCGCGGCGCCCAGCGGCGTGATCCATACCGCATCGGACACCGCCACCAGCGCGCGCGCCACCGCCACGTCGAGCGTCTGCAATGCGTTGGCCGGCAACACGAGGCCGCGCGCCGACAGGAAGCTCTCGGTGTTGTGGCGCGGGATCGTGCCCTCGCCGTACACCACCAGCGGATAAGCCAGCACCGCCTGCACCGACGCCGCCTTCAGCGCCAGCGGATGGCCCGCGCGCACGGCGAACACCAGCGGCTCGGTGTACAGCAGCTCGAAGCTCAGGCCGCCCATCAGGCGCGGATCGCTCATGCGGCCGACCACCAGGTCGAGCTCGCCGGCGCGCAGCTCGTCGAGCAGCGTGGGGTTGGCGGCGCTCTTCACCACGATCTGCACCGAAGGCCGGCTGTCGCGCAGCCGTGCCAGCGCCATCGGCAGCAGGGCCGGCGCCACGCTCGGCAGCGCGCCGATGCGCAAGCGCTCGATGCGCCCGCCAGCCGCCGGCGCCACGGCCTGCGCGCTGGCGTCGAGCGCTTCGAGCACGCGCAGCGCATGCGCGAGCAGTTGCTCGCCGGCGGCCGTGAGGCCCTGCACGCCGCGCCGGCCGGCCTTGCTGCGCTCGACCAGCCGCGTGCCGACGATGGACTCCAGCTCGGAGAGCGTCTTCGACACGGCCGGCTGGCTCAGCGCCAGCCGTTCGGCCGCGCGCGCGAGGTGGCGCTCCTGCGCTACGGCAACGAGGCAGCGCAGGTGCCGCAACTGCACATTGCGCACGAAGTCCTGGCGAAGATCGGCGGAGTCTTTCAATGCCTTCTGGTTATTGAGAACGGAGCAATCTTCAATTTACATCATCGGATGCCGCTTCTAAAGTGGCGGCTTCCGGATTCGTCCCACGACAGGAGACAACGTACATGTTGACCAAGACCAAGGGCCCCTCGCCCATCCTCACCCCGCGCGACTGGGAAGCCCACCCCAGTTATGTCTACCCCGGCTACAAGTCGACCGTGAAGCGCGGCCCGCAGAAGCCGTTGATTCCGCTGAAGGCCTCGCTCGGCGAACTGCAGCAGCCGGTGTACGGCCACGACAGCATCGGCGAGTTCGACAACGACCTCACGCGCAACGCGCGCCGCAACGGCGAACCGCTGGGCGAACGCATGATCCTCACCGGCCAGGTGCTCGACGAGCGCCGCCGCCCGGTGGCCAACACGCTGGTCGAGCTGTGGCAGGCCAATGCCGCCGGCCGCTATGTGCACAAGGTCGACCAGCACGACGCGCCGCTGGACCCCAACTTCCTGGGCGCGGGCCGCTGCCTGACCGACAGCGAAGGCCGCTACCGCTTCCTCACCATCAAGCCCGGCGCCTACCCCTGGGGCAATCACCCGAACGCATGGCGCCCGCAGCACATCCACCTGTCGCTGTTCGGCCAGAGCTTCGCGAGCCGCCTGGTCACGCAGATGTACTTCCCCGGCGACCCGCTGATGCAGTACGACCCGATGATCACCGGCACGCCCGAGCGCTACCGCAACCGGCTCATCGCCGATTTCAGCCTCGACATCACCGAAGAGGGCTACGCACTGGGCTACCAGTTCGACATCGTGCTGCGCGGTGCAGACGAAACGCCTTTCGAGAACCGCTGAGCCAGGAGACACACACCATGTTGATGACCGCACAGGAAGCCGACTTCGGCCAGACCCCCTCGCAAACCGTGGGCCCCTACTTCGCCTACGGCCTCACCGCCACGCAGTACGGCTACGACTTCGACCAGCCCTTCGACGCCGTGCTGGCGCTCGACAAGGCCAGCGGCCAGCGCATCCGCCTCGAAGGCCGGGTGATCGACGGCGACGGCAACCCGATCAACGACGCGCTGGTCGAGATCAGCCAGCCCGACGGCGAAGGCCGCTATCCGCAGACGCCCGACGAGGCACGCGCCATGGGCTTTCGCGCCTTCGGCCGCGTCGGCACGGGCACCACCGAAGGCAACCGCTTCGTGTTCCACACCGTGAAGCCCGGCGCTGAATCGCCCGGCGAAGCACCGCACATCAACGTGATCGTGCTGATGCGCGGCCTGCTGCTGCATGCGTTCACGCGCGTGTACTTCAGCGACGAAGCCGAAGCCAACGCGAAAGACGCAGTGCTGCAGAGCGTGCCGGCCGATCGCCGCCACACGCTGATCGCCGAGCGCGTGGAGCAAGGCGGCGCAGTGACGTATCGCTTCGACATCCGCATGCAGGGCACTGACGAGACTGCCTTCTTCGACGTCTGATCTCAGGGAAATCCCGAACGCAAAAAAGCCCGCTCGCAGCGGGCTTTTTTGTTATTAGCGAAGCGCTTATTCGGCGCCGTGGTGAATGCGCGATTCGGGCACCGTCTTCAGTTCGCCGGGCAGCGAGCTGATGTAGCTGGCCAGCGTCTTGAGCTCGGCGTTGGTGAACTTCTTGTCTTCGACCTGCTGGCCCATCACCGCATTCGAGCGGCCGAGGTGCGGGTTGTTCTTCACGCGGTACGACTTGAGCGCGACGAACAGGTAGTCGGCATGCTGGCCGGCCAGCTTGGGCACGGTGCCGTCGTTCGGCGTGTTGAAGTTGGCGCCGTGGCACTTGGTGCAGTTGTTGTCGGCGTTGCGGGTGATGAGCGCCTCGACGTTCGAGGGCGTGGCCTTGGCCAGCGTGGCCGGCGGTGCACTGCCGTCCTTCAGACCCAACTGGCTGTAATAGGCAGCGAGGTCGGCGATGTCCTGATCGGTGAGCGTGTCGGCAATGGCACGCATGGTGGGATGCTTGCGGTCGCCGCCCTTGTACGCGGTGAGCGCGGCCGTGATGTACGTGGCGCTCTGGCCGGCGATCATCGGCACCTTGTGGATCTCCGGGAAGCTGGCCTGATAGCCAATGATGCCGTGGCAGCCCACGCACATCGCAACCTTCTTTGCTCCGTCCTGGGCCTTGCCAGTGACTTGCTGGGCTTCAGCCGAGACCGTCACGCAAGCGACAGCAAGGGCAAACATCGTGGTCAACAACTTGTTCATTTTGCGCGCACAATCTCGTGGAGAGTACAGTTTTTCGAATCAACATTCGATTATATGCAGGGGTCCCCTGGAACCCTGTGCAGGCCAACCCTGAGGCTGCACAACGCGTGTCGAGTGTGTTCTTTTCTCCACCCCAGCCTCCGTCTCACTCATCTCACTCATGAAATTCCAGGGCTCAGACAATTACGTCGCCACGCAGGACCTGATGCTCGCGGTCAATGCGGCCATCACTCTCAAGCGCCCGCTGCTCGTCAAGGGCGAGCCCGGCACGGGCAAGACCATGCTGGCCGAGGAAGTGGCCCAATCGCTCGGCCTGCCGCTGCTGCAGTGGCACATCAAGTCGACCACCAAGGCGCAGCAGGGCCTGTATGAATACGACGCCGTGAGCCGCCTGCGCGACTCGCAACTGAAGGACGTCGACGGCGGCGAGCGCGTCAAGGACATCCAGAACTACATCATCAAGGGCGTGCTCTGGCAGGCCTTCACGGCCGACCAGCCGGTGGCATTGCTCATCGACGAGATCGACAAGGCCGACATCGAATTCCCGAACGACCTGCTGCGCGAAATCGACCGCATGGAGTTCTATTGCTACGAGACGCGCGAACTCATCCGCGCCAAGCACCGCCCCGTGGTGTTCATCACCTCGAACAACGAGAAGGAACTGCCCGACGCCTTCCTGCGCCGCTGCTTCTTCCACTACATCAAGTTCCCCGATGCCGAGACGATGAAGCACATCGTCGCCGTGCACTTCCCTGGCCTGAAGCAAGAGCTGCTCACGGCCGCGATGAAGACCTTCTACGACGTGCGCAACCTGCCCGGCCTGAAGAAGAAGCCCTCGACCTCCGAGCTGCTCGACTGGCTCAAGCTGCTGGTGGCCGAAGACATTCCGCTCGAAGCGCTGCAGAGCAAGGACGACAAGGTCGCCGTGCCGCCGCTGGTGGGCGCGCTGCTCAAGAACGAACAGGACGTGACGCTGTTCGAGAAGCTCGTCTTCATGCAACGCAACAACCGCTGAGTCCATGAGCCAGACGCCGCATCCCACGGGGCAGCTGATGAAGCTGGGCATTGCCCAGGCAGTGCTGTTCGTGCTGGGTGCGCTGTTCGGCCGCGGGTTGGGGCTGCTGCTGGGCCTCGATGCCTTCGGCGCCGCCGGCTACGGCAACAAGGAAATCTTCGGGATCCTGCTGATCGGCCTGGGCGGCGGTGGCGGGGTGCAACTGGCGCGCGCCTGGTACGTGCGCAAGTATGGCGATCCCAAAGGCTGAAAACACAAGAGAGTCTGAAATGGCGTTCGTCGAACCCGTCACGCTGAAGGCCCGCGGCATCGCGCTGGTGCCGCTGTCGCCGGCTCATGAAGAAGGCCTGCGCGCCGCAGCCGCCGACGGCGAACTGTGGAAGCTGCGCGTCACCTCAGTGCCCGAGCCGCAGGACACGCGCGCCTACATCGAGACCGCGCTGAAGACCGCCGACCGCTTCGCCTTCGCAGTGACCGACGAGGTCACCGGCACCGTGCTCGGCAGCACCAGCTTCCACGACATCCTGCCGGGCGTGAAGCGCGTGGAGATCGGCTACACGTGGTACGCCGCGCGCTGCCAGCGCACGCACGTCAACACCACCTGCAAGCTGCTGATGCTCACGCATGCCTTCGACGCACTCGGCTGCAACACCGTGGGCTGGCGCACCGACAACTTCAACTTCGCCTCGCAGCGCGCCATCGAGCGCCTGGGCGCGAAGAAAGACGGCGTGATCCGCGGCCACGTGATGCGCCGCGACGGCACCATCCGCGACACCGTCATGTACAGCCTGCGCGCGGGCGAATGGCCCGAAGTGAAGGCCCAGCTGCTGTACCTGCTCGACAAGCCGCGCGGCTGAAACACAAGGAGCGCCCCGATGCTCATCGACTTCTTCTACACCCTGCGCTCGGCCAAGCTGCCGGTGTCGGTCAAGGAATACCTCACGCTGCTCGAGGCCCTGCAGGCCGACGTGGTGGGGCCCAACTCCGACGGTGCCTACGGCATCGACGACTTCTACTACCTCTCGCGCACCGCGCTCGTGAAGGACGAGAAGCACTACGACAAATTCGACCGCGCCTTCGCCGCCTACTTCAAGGGCGTGGAGATGCTGACCGACTTCACGAAGGAAGTGCCGCTCGACTGGCTCAAGAAAACGCTCGAACGCGAGTTCACCGCCGAGGAAAAAGCCAAGATCGAGAAGATGGGCTGGGACGAGCTCATGGAAACGCTCAAGAAGCGCTTCGAGGAGCAGAAGGAGCGCCACGAGGGCGGCAGCAAGTGGATCGGCACCGGCGGCACCTCGCCCTTCGGCAACGGCGGCTACAACCCGCAGGGCATCCGCATCGGCGGCGCGGGCAAGAACAAGAGCGCAGTGAAGGTGTGGGACCAGCGCGCCTACAAGGACTACGACGACACGCAGGAGCTTGGCACGCGCAACATCAAGGTTGCGCTGCGCCGGCTGCGCAAGTTCGCGCGCGAAGGCCACGACGAAGAACTGGACCTCGACGACACCATCCACTCGACCGCGGCCAATGCCGGCTACCTCGACATCAAGATGCGGCCCGAGCGCCACAACAACGTCAAGGTGCTGCTGCTGATGGACGTGGGCGGCACGATGGACGAGCACATCCAGCGCGTGGAAGAGCTGTTCTCGGCCGTGAAGACCGAGTTCAAGCACCTCGAATTCTTCTACTTCCACAACTGCGTGTACGACTTCATGTGGAAGAACAACAAGCGCCGCTTCTCCGAGAAGTTCGCCACCTGGGACATCCTGCGCAAGTACAACAAGGACTACAAGCTCATCTTCGTCGGCGACGCGACCATGAGCCCCTACGAGATATTGCAGCCCGGCGGCAGCGTCGAATACAACAACGAAGAGGCCGGCGCCGAGTGGATCCAGCGCCTGACGCACACCTTTCCGAAGTTCGCGTGGATCAACCCCGAGCCGCAGGGCGTGTGGCAGTACCGCCAGAGCATCGCGGTGATGCAGCAGCTCATGTCGAACCGCATGTACCCCCTGACCCTGCGAGGCCTCGAAGACGCGATGCGCATGCTGTCCAAGTAGGACGAAGCCATCTGTATCCGGACGCTTCGGGAACCGGCGAATCTTGCTGTCAGAATCCGCCCATGGTCAGGGTGGTTTCAGTTTCTTCGCCGGCATGGTGGCCGGCTTTGCTTTTTTCCGGCGTCCTGCTCTTGCAAGGCTGCAGCCTGCTGCCGAAGAAAGAGGCGCCCGAAGACAACAAGCCCGCGGCCGGCCTCGTGCGCAGCGGTGCTGCCGACAGCACTGCCGCCACTGACGACGGCAAGGACGACGACAAGAAAAAAGCCGACAAGCGCGACGCCTTCACCGTCGACGTGCGCGGCCCCGAGGCCGTGCGCGACTACCTCAAGCTGCACCTCGAGATCCAGCGCTACCGCGAGCTCGACGACCTCGGCGCCACCGAAATCTCCCGCCTCATGGTGGCCGCCGAAGCCAATGCACGCGAGCTGCTCGGCACCATGGGCTACTTCTCGCCCACGCTGACGCTCGAACTCAACGAGACACCCGAAAGCACCAAGGCCCCGCGCGAAATCGTCATCACCGTCTCGCCCGGCGAGAGCACCAAGGTGAGCAACGTGCAGATCAGCTACGGCGGCCCGATCGCAAACGACGCAACCGCCGAGGCGCAGCGCGATTCGATCCGCACCAACTGGGCCCTGCGCGCCGGCCAACCCTTCACCCAGCAGGCCTGGGACGATGCCAAGACCACCGCGCTGCGCAGCCTGACGGCCAAGCGCTTTCCCACCGGCAGCATCGAGATCAGCCGCGCCGAAGTGGACGCCGACCGCAGCGAGGCCCGCCTCAGCGTCACCTACCAGTCAGGCCCGGCCTACAAGTTCGGCCCGCTCATGCTGCACGGCATCCAGCGCTACGACCCCGACGGCGCGCGCCGCATCGCCCGCCTGCCCAGCGGCACCGACTACGACCAGCAGAAGCTGCTCGATGCCCAGCAGCGCCTGGCCAGCAGCGGCTACTACGACTCGGTGTTCCTCACGCTCGATACCGAGAGCGGCAACCCGCTGGCCGCGCCGGTGATCGCGCAGCTGCGCGAGGCACCGCTGCAGAAGGTGGTGATGGGCGTGGGCTTCACCACCGACAACGGCCCGCGCCTGTCGATCGACCACATCCACAACCAGATTCCGCTGCTGGGCTGGCGCTCCGTCTCGCGGCTGTCGGTCGACAACGACATCAAGTCGCTCGGCACCGAGTGGAAGGCGATTCCCGACGACCGGGGCTGGCAATGGTTCTCGGGCGCCGAACTGAAGAGCGAGCAATCGGGCAGCTACGTGGTCGACAGCGGACGCCTGCGAGGCGGGCGCAGCAAGTCGGGCGACCACATCGACCGCAGCTACTTCCTGCAGTACGACTATGCGCAGAACCGCGGCATCAACGCACCGCCCTCGGCCTCTGCCGTGACGGCCAACTGGGGCTGGACCGGCCGCTATTTCGACGACAACGCGTCGCCCTCGCGCGGCTTCGGCCTCGCGCTCGAAGTGGCCGCGGGCTACACGCTCACCGGCGAGCAGACGCCCTTCACGCGCACCTACGCGCGCTGGCTCGGCGTACTGCCGCTGGGCTCGGCCGACGACAAGGAAGCACGCGCGCGCCGCAGCCGCCTGCAGCTGCGCGTGGAGGCTGGCGCGGTGTCGGCCAAAGACAGCGCGCAGATCCCGTCCACGCTGATGTTCCTGACCGGCGGCGACACCACCGTGCGCGGCTACAGCTACAAGCAGATCGGCACCGTGCGCGCCGACGGCCAGACCGTTGCGGGCCGCTACCTCGGCGTGGCCAGCGTGGAGTGGCAGCGCCCCTTCGTCTACAACGGCAAGCTCACCGAATGGGAGAGCGTGGTGTTCGCCGATGCTGGCGCCGTGGCCGACAAGCCCGGCGAGCTCAAGCCCAAGGTGGGCGTGGGCGTGGGCGCGCGCTGGCGCAGCCCCGTGGGGCCGGTGCAGGCCGACCTGGCCTACGGCGTGGACTCGAAGAAATTCCGCCTGCACTTCCGCCTCGGCTTCACCTTCTGATTTTTTCGATGCAGACCGACGCAGACCCCAAGCCAACGCCCCTCGCCCCCCGCCGCTCGCGCGCGCGCCGGGCAATGCGCGCCCTGGCCTGGACCGTGGCCGGGCTGCTGCTCGCCGTGGTGCTGCTGGTCGCGGGTGCGTGGTGGTGGCTGGGCTCGAACACCTCGCTCGCATTCGCGATCGCGCAGGCGGCGCAGCGACTGCCGGCCGGGCAGACGCTCGAAAGCCGCGACGTGAGCGGCTCGTTGCGCACCGGCGGCCACATCGGCTGGCTCAAGTACCAGAGCGAAAGCATCGCCGTCGAGGTGAACGAGGCCACCATCGGCTGGCAGCTCGCGCCGCTGCTGCAACGCAAGGTGCAGCTGGGCGAGGTGCATGCCAAGCAGGTGCTCATCGAAAAGCGCGGCCCGCCCAGCGACAAGCCCACCGAGCCGCTCGAACAGCTCGCGCTGCCGATCGAGGTCGAGCTGCCCTTCCGCATCGACGAAGTGCGCTGGGCCGGCCCGCCCGCGCTGCAGGCGCTCAACCTCTCGGGCAGCTACAGCTACAAGGCCGCCGAGCACGTGCTGGAGGTCAAGGGCGTGGACATCGCCGACGGCCACTACAGCACCCGCGTGAAGCTGCAAGGCCCCGCGCCCATGGCGATTGATGCATCGCTCGACGGCCGCGTGAAGGCGCCGCTGGCCGAGGACCACAACATCGACGTGCTGGCCACCGCCACCGTGAAGGGCACGCTCGCCGGCACCGCCGCGCGGCTGCAGGTAGCGGCCGAGTTGAAGCCGGCCGAAGAAAACGCCGATGCGCCGATGGAAGCCAGCCTGCAGGCACAGATCGCGCCCTGGCTGCCCCAGCCGGTGATCGACGCGAAGGCCGACCTGCGCAACGTCGATGCGTCGAGCCTGTGGCCCGGCGCGCCCCAGACGCAGCTCACCGGCACGGTCGAACTGCAGCCCGACGCCGACACCGGCCCCGCCGCATGGAAGGCCTCGGCCGACATCCGCAACGCCGTGCCCGGCCCGTGGGACAAAGAGAAACTGCCGCTCGAACAGGTGCAGGCCAAGGTCGGCTTCGATGGCACGAGCTGGAGCGTTCCCGAGGCCACCGTGCGCGCGGGCGGAGGACGCATCGACGCGGCCGGCAAGTGGAGCCCCGCGCCGTCGCCCTGGCAGGCGCAGGCCACCGTGCGCGGCGTGCGGCCCGGCGCGCTGTACACCGAACTCTCGGGTGCGCCCGTCAGCGGCCAGATCAAGGCCGAACAGAAGGAAAGCACCATCACCTTCGACGCTGCGCTGCGTGCCGAAGGCCGCGGCGCCGGCAGCAAGGCCCTGCCAGGCTTCGCGCTCGACCGCGCGCTGGCCCAGGGCCAATGGAAAGACCAGGTGCTCGACCTGCGCACGCTGCGCATCGAGGCCCAGCGCGCCAGCGTCGATGGCCGGCTGCAGGTGCGCGTGGCCGAGCAGGCGGCAAGCGGCAAGCTCAACCTCGTGCTGCCGGGCGGCAGCGCGCAGGTCAATGGCCGCATTGCGCCGTCTGCGGGTGGCGGCGACATCAAGGTCAGCATCGACGATGCCGACGTCGTACAGCGCTGGGTGCAAAGCCTGCCGGGACTGTCCGGCGTATTCGCGAACGCCAGCGCAAAGGGCTCGGCGAAGCTCGACGCCAGCTGGCAAGGCGGCTGGCAGACCATCCAGCGCCGGCTGCAGAACGCCAACGCACCCGCGCAGCGCGGCGCCGAGCCCAGCCTCAAGGCCGTGCTCGGCGTGCCGCGGCTCGACCTGAGCCTGCCCTCGGCCACGCCCGGCGGCACGACAACCGCAGTGCAACTGCGCGACCTGCGCGCCGATCTCGAAGGCAGCCTCGCACAGGCCTCGCTCACGCTGAAGGGCGAAGCCGCCACCGGCACGCAGAAGTTCAACATCGACACCCGCGCCAGCGGCGGCATCGCCGGCGCCGGCCAATGGCGCGCGGCGCTGGCCAGCCTGAAGCTGCAGGCACAGGACAGCGCCCGCCCCGGCGACCCGTGGGTGCTGGAGCTGAGCCGCGAAGTCACGGCAACCATCCGCACCACCAGCGGCAATGCACCCCGCCTCGACGTCGAAGCGTCCGCCGCCGCGGCCACCTTGCGCGGCCCGGTGCCCGGCACCGTGCGCATCGACTGGCAGCCGCTGCGCTTCAGCCAGAGCGGCGCGGCGCCCAACCGCGTGTTCCGCGTGCAGTCGAAGGGCCAGCTGCAGGGCCTGCCGATGGCCTGGGCCGGCGCGTTCGGCGCCAATACCACGCTGGGCGAATACGGCATCAGCGGCGACTTGATGTTCAACGGCGACTGGGACATCGACGCCGGCGACACGCTGCGCGCCAAGGCCCGCATCGGGCGCCAGAGCGGCGACATCCGCGTGCAGGCCGGCGAGGCCGCGCTCGTCACGCGCATCACCAGCACCGGAACGGGCACTGCGAGCGAACGCACGATGAACTCCTCCTCCGGGAACGGCGACGCGCCCAGCACGCCGGCCGGCCTGCGCCAGGCCGAACTGCGGCTCGATGCCGAAGGCGACGCGGTGCACGCTGTGCTCGCGTGGGACAGCGAACGCGCCGGCAAGATCGACGCCGACATCAACACCCGCGTGCAGCAGCGCGCCGGCGGCTGGCAGTGGGCGCCCGACGCACCGCTGGGCGGCACCATCAAGGCCGCGCTGCCGAACCTCGGCGTGTGGTCGATGCTCGCGCCGCCGGGCTGGCGCATTGCCGGCACGCTCGACGCCGGGGCCACGCTGTCGGGCAACCGCGCCGTGCCGCGCTGGAACGGCACGCTGGGCGCCGACAAGCTCGCGCTGCGCGCACCGGTCGAAGGGCTGGACCTGCGCGATGGCCGCCTGCGCGCCACGCTCAGCGGCGAGCGCATCGAGATCACCGAATTCACGCTCAAGGGCGGCACTGGCAGCTCCACGCGCATCGCCGGCCAGAGCGGCAACCGCAGCACCTCGGCCAGCGAGGCCCGCAGCGACGGCGGCACGCTCTCGGCCAGCGGCGACCTGAGCTGGGGCCCCGCCAGCGGCACGGCCTCGGGCATCCGCATGGCCCTGCAGGGCCAGTTGCGCGCGCTGCGCGTGCTGGTGCGCACCGACCGGCAGGTCACGCTCTCGGGCGATGTGCAGGCCCGGCTCGACAACGGCCAGTTCAACGTGCGCGGCAAGCTCAAGACCGACCGCGCCGTCATCATCCTGCCCGACGAGACCGCGCCCAGCCTGGGCAGCGACGTCGTCGTGCGCTCCGCCGCCAAGGACCGCGAGGCCACCGAGACGGCGCAGCGCGAATCCGCCCAGGCCGACGCGCAGGCCGCCAAGCCGCAGACCGCCAAGCCGCCGGACATCGTCATCAACTTCGACCTTGGCGACGACTTCGCGGTGCAGGGCCGCGGCATCACCACGCGGCTCGAAGGCGACCTGGAGATCCGCAGCACGAGGCTGAATGCCCCGCCGCGCATCACCGGCGAGGTGAAGACCGTGAAAGGCCAGTACCGCGCCTACGGCCAGCAGCTCGACGTGGAAACCGGCGTGGCGCGTTTCAACGGGCCGTTCGACAACCCGGCGCTGGACGTCCTGGCGATCCGCCCGAACCTGTCGCAGCGCGCGGGCGTGCAGATCACCGGCACCGCGCAATCGCCGCGCGTAAAGCTCTATTCGGAGCCCGCGCTGTCCGATGCCGAAACGCTGTCATGGGTGATCCTGGGCCGTGCTTCGGCCACCAGCGGCGGCGAGTCTGCGCTGCTGCAGCAGGCCGCGCTGTCGCTGCTCGGCAAGATCGGCGGCAGTGGCAGCGGCGGCAGCCTGGCCAGCCGTTTCGGGCTGGACGAACTCGGCTTCAAGGGGCCGGGCAGCGGCGGCGACCTGCGCGAGTCGGCGGTCACGCTGGGCAAGCGGCTGTCGAAAGATTTCTACCTCACCTACGAACGCAGCCTGGGCGGCACATTCGGCACGATCTTCATCTTCTACGACCTGACGACGCGGCTCACGCTGCGCGGGCAGGCGGGGCAGACGAGCGGGCTCGACCTGATCTACACCGTGAAGTACGACTGAGCGCGGGTTGTCCCGCAGTAGCCGGACTTCGGCCTTGACCCGCGTCTTGCGCGCGTGATAAGAACCGTCTTCGCCTTCACCGAGGAGCGACGACGATGAAAAAAGATGGAGACAAGGGCGAGGGCCTTCAGAGCTTTGCGCAAGGCCCTCGGATATACGCCCCACCGGGGCTCTCGCGCATCGCGTTCATGCGCGGCACGCTGCGCGGCGTGATCACGCTGATCGCCGTCATCGCGGCGGTGGCTTCCATACCGTACTGGGACGAGATGCAGTTCCCGGTCACCAGCCTCGTGATCTACGTCGCGGGCATGGTGTTCGTCGCGATGCCGCTGTGCCTGTACTACGAGTCGCTGCTCATGGCGCAGCAGGCAGCAGCGTCGCCCGATGGCCGCGAATCGCTGATGCCACGATAGGCATCAGCAGCGGTGTCTTGCCGGCGTCGAAGTCGCGTATCAGCTGGATGCGCATGCTCGGCGCCCAGAACGACTTCAGGTGCCCGGCAATCGCCTGCGTGGCAGCGCCGGCGTCGCTCGGCGATTGCGCCTGGAAGAAGGTGCCGATCTGATTGGCCATCTTGACCAGCTGTGCCGAATGATCGTGCTCCATGGGGCCTTCGAGAAAATGAGTTGTTTGTTGATGAAGCGTCAGCGCACGCGTTGCGGGTCTGCCGTGCGCAGCCGCTGCGGATGGCTGTAGACGCCCAGGTCCTGCTGCCGCACGAAGCCCACCAGCGTGAGGCCCGCGCGCTGCGCCGTGGCCACCGCGAACGAGGTCGGCGCCGACACCGCGGCGAGCAGCGGCGCGCCGGCCATCGCGGCCTTCTGCACCATCTCGAAACTCGCGCGGCTGGTCACTGCGATGAAGCCGGTGGAAGCATCGACATCATTGGCCGCGAGCGCGCCGACCAGCTTGTCGAGCGCGTTGTGGCGGCCCACGTCCTCGCGCAGCCACATCACTTCGCCTTCCGCCGAGCACCAGGCGGCCGCGTGCACGGCACCGGTAGCCTCTTGCAGCGTCTGCTGCGATGGCAGCTGCGACATCGCACGGCCGATAGCCTCGCGGTCGAACTGCGCGGCGCCCTCGCTGCTCAGCACGGGCAGTTCGCGCGACACCTGCGTCAGGCTTTCGGTGCCGCACAGGCCGCAGCCGGTGCGCCCGGCCATCGAGCGGCGGCGCAGCTTGAGGCGCGCAAAGGCCGCGCCCGACACCTGCAGATGCACCGTGACGCCGAGCGCCGACGGCTCGGCTTCCACCGAGTAAAGCTCGTGCGCCGCTTCGAGGATGCCCTCGCTGAGCGAGAAGCCGAGCGCGAAGTCTTCCAGGTCGAGCGGCGTCGCGAGCATCACCGCGTGCGAGATGCCGTTGTATTCGAGCGCCACGGGCACTTCCTCGGCCACCCAGTCCTGCACGTCGAATGGCCGGCCGCCGCGCACTCCGCGCACGGGCAGCAACTGCGCGCCTTCGCAGAACTGAACGGCGTCAGTGACCAGGTTCATGCGGCGAGCATCCTCACTTGGCCGGTACCGTCTCGCCGCTTTGCTGCGCCGATGCGGCGGCAAGCAAGTCCTGTTGCGTCTGGTTGAAGCGACTGTACTCCTGCTGCCAGGCCGAAGGCTGCATCACCGGCATCACCTGCACGGCTGTGACCTTGTATTCGGGGCAGTTGGTGGCCCAGTCGGAGTTGTCGGTGGTGATGACGTTGGCGCCCGACTCGGGAAAGTGGAAGGTGGTGTACACCACGCCCGGCTGCATGCGCTCTGACACCGTGGCGCGCAGCACCGTCTCGCCCGCGCGGCTCTGGATGCCCACCCAGTCGCCGTCGCTCACGCCGCGTTCCTCGGCATCGTGCGGATGGATCTCCAGCCGGTCTTCGCTGTGCCACTGGTTGTTGTCGGTGCGGCGCGTCTGCGCGCCCACGTTGTACTGCGAGAGGATGCGCCCGGTGGTCAGCAGCAGCGGGAACTTGCGCGTGACCTTCTCATCCGTCGCCACGTACTGCGTGACGATGAACTTGCCCTTGCCGCGCACGAAGTGGTCGATGTGCATCGTGGGCGTGCCGTCGGGCGCCTCGTCGTTGCAGGGCCACTGGATGCTGCCGAGCTCGTCGATGCGCTTGTAGCTCACGCCGTGGAAGGTGGGCGTCAGCGCGGCGATCTCGTCCATGATCTCTTCGGGGCTCTTGTAGTCCATCGGATAGCCGAGGGCCTGCGCCAGCTTCACGGTCACTTCCCAGTCGGCATAGCCGGCCTTGGGCGGCATCACCTTGCGAACGCGCGAGATGCGGCGCTCGGCATTGGTGAAGGTGCCGTCCTTCTCGAGGAACGAGGAGCCCGGCAGGAACACGTGCGCGTACTTGGCGGTTTCGTTGAGGAACATGTCCTGCACCACCACGCACTCCATGCCCATCATCGCGGCCGCCACGTGCTGCGTGTTCGGGTCGGACTGCACGATGTCCTCGCCTTCGCAGTACAGGCCCTTGAAGCTGCCGCCGATGGCGGCGTCGAACATGTTGGGAATGCGCAGGCCCGGCTCGGGGTTGATCTGCACGCCCCAGGCGGCTTCGAACGAGGCGCGCGTGGTGCTGTCCGACACATGGCGGTAGCCCGGCAGCTCGTGCGGGAACGAACCCATGTCGCAGGCACCCTGCACGTTGTTCTGGCCGCGCAGCGGGTTGACGCCCACGCCTTCGCGCCCGACGTTGCCGGTGACCATCGCGAGGTTGGCGATGCCCATCACCGTCGTCGAGCCCTGGCTGTGTTCGGTCACGCCCAGGCCGTAGTAGATGGCGCCGTTGCCGGCCGTGGCGAACAGACGCGCAGCGGCGCGCAGCTCGGCCGCCGGCACGCCGGTCGCCTTTTCAGTGGCTTCGGGCGATTGCTCGGGCTGCTCGACGTACGACTTCCACTCCTTGAACGAAACCGTGTCGCAGCGCTCGGCCACGAAGTCGTCGGCCATAAGCCCTTCGGTGACGATGACGTGGGCCAGCGCCGTTACCACGGCCACGTTGGTACCGGGCTTGAGCTGCAGGTGGTGCGAAGCCTTTACATGAGGCGACTTCACGATGTCGATGCGGCGCGGATCGACCACGATCAGCTTCGCGCCCTGGCGCAGCCGCTTCTTCATGCGCGATGCGAACACCGGGTGCCCGTCGGTCGGATTGGCACCGATCACCATGATGACGTCGGCCTTGTCGACCGAGGCAAAGGTCTGCGTACCCGCCGATTCGCCCAGCGTCTGCTTCAGGCCGTAGCCCGTGGGCGAGTGGCACACGCGTGCACAGGTGTCGACGTTGTTGTTGCCGAAGGCGGCACGCACCAGCTTCTGGACCAGGTAGGTTTCCTCGTTGGTGCAGCGCGACGAGGTGATGCCACCGATGGAGTCCTTGCCGTACTTGGCCTGCAGGCGCTTGAACTCACCCGCAGCATAGTTGAGCGCGGTGTCCCAGCTCACTTCCTGCCACGGGTCGGTGATGTTCTTGCGGATCATCGGCTTGAGCATGCGGTCCTGGTGCGTCGCATAGCCCCAGGCGAAGCGGCCCTTGACGCAGGAGTGGCCCTCGTTGGCCTTGCCGTCTTTCCACGGCACCATGCGCACGACCTCATTGCCCTTCATCTCGGCCTTGAAGGCGCAGCCCACGCCGCAGTAGGCGCAGGTGGTGATCACGCTGTGCTCGGGCTGGCCGAGCCAGATCACCGACTTTTCCTGCAGGGTGGCGGTGGGGCAGGCTTCGACGCAGGCACCGCAGCTCACGCACTCCGAATCCATGAAGGCCTCGTCCTGGCCCGGCGACACGCGCGACTCGAAGCCGCGGCCGCTGATGGTCAGCGCGAAGGTGCCCTGCGTTTCCTCGCAGGCGCGCACGCAGCGGTTGCACACGATGCACTTCGACGGGTCGTAGCTGAAGTACGGGTTCGACTCGTCCTTCTCGCTCTTCAGGTGATTGGCGCCGTCGAAGCCGTAACGCACGTTGCGCAGGCCGGTGACGCCCGCCATGTCCTGCAGCTCGCAATTGCCGTTGGCCGAGCAGGTGAGGCAATCCAGCGGATGGTCGGAGATGTAGAGCTCCATCACGCCCTTGCGCAGGTCCTGCAGCTTGGGCGTCTGGGTGCGCACCTTCATGCCGGCTTCTGCAGGCGTGGTGCAAGAGGCCGGAAAGCCCTTGCGGCCTTCGATCTCGACCAGGCACAGCCGGCACGAGCCGAAGGGCTCCAGGCTGTCGGTGGCGCAGAGCTTGGGCACCTGGATGCCCGCATCCACAGCCGCGCGCATCAGCGAAGTGCCCGCGGGCACCGTCACTTCGTTGCCGTCGATCTCCAGCGTCACCTCGCGCGTGGATTCGCGCTTGGGGGTGCCGTAATCGGTTTCCTTGAGATGGTCCAACATGTCTTTCTTACTCCTGCTGCTGCGCCGCAACCGCCTAGGCAGCTTCGCGATCGGGAACCACGAGACCGAAGTCCTGCGGGAAGTGGTCGAGTGCCGAGAGCACCGGGAACGGCGTCATGCCGCCCATGGCGCACAGCGAGCCGTGGACCATCGTGTTGCACAGGTCGCGCAGCAAGATCACCTGCTGCGGACGGTTCTGGTTGTTGCGGATCTTGTCGATGACCTCGACGCCGCGCGTCGATCCGATGCGGCATGGCGTGCACTTGCCGCACGACTCGAGTGCGCAGAACTCCATGGCATAGCGCGCGAGCTTCGACAGGTCGGCCGTGTCGTCGTGCACCACGATGCCGCCATGGCCCACCGTGCCGCCGACGGCCGCGTAGGCCTCGTAGTCGAGTGGCAGGTCCCATTGCGATTCGGGCAGGTAGGCGCCCAGCGGCCCGCCGACCTGCACCGCCTTGATCGGCCGGCCCGAGGCGGAGCCGCCGCCGTAGTCGTACAGCAACTCGCGCAGCGTGACGCCGAAGGCCTTCTCCACCAGGCCGCCGTACTTGATGTTGCCGGCCAGCTGCATCGGCAGCGTGCCGCGCGAACGGCCCACGCCGTAGTCGCGATAGAAGGCCGCGCCGCGCGCCAGGATCAGCGGCACGCTGGCCAGCGTGATGACGTTGTTGATCAGCGTGGGCTGCCCGAACAGGCCCTCGATGGCCGGCAGCGGCGGCTTGGCGCGCACGATGCCGCGCTTGCCTTCGAGGCTTTCGAGCAGCGCCGTTTCCTCGCCGCACACATACGAGCCCGCGCCCTTGCGCACGGCGAGCGAGAAGCGCTTGCCTGAACGCAGGATGTTGTCGCCGAGAAAGCCCGCTGCCTCGGCAATGCGGATGGCCTCGTTCAGCGTCGCTATCGCGTGCGGGTATTCAGAGCGCACGTAGATGTAGCCCTGCGTCGCGCCGGTGGCGAGGCCGGCGATGGTCATGCCCTCGATCAGCATGAAGGGGTCGCCCTCCATCGTCATGCGGTCGGAGTAGGTGCCCGAGTCGCCCTCGTCGGCATTGCAGACGATGTACTTCTGCGCCGCAGCCGTGCCCAGCACCGTCTTCCACTTGATGCCGGCCGGGAAGGCCGCGCCGCCGCGACCGCGCAGGCCCGAGTCGAGCACCTGCTGCACGATTTCCTCGGGTGCGAGGGCCAGCGCGCGGCGCAGGCCAGCGAAGCCTTCGTAGGCCTGGTAGTCGGTCAGCGACACCGGGTCGGTAATGCCCATGCGCGCGAAGGTCAGGCGCTCCTGCTTCTTCAGGTAGGGAATGTCTTCGGTCAGGCCTAGAGCCAGCGGGTGCTTGCCGCCGGTGAGGAAGCCGGCATCGAACAGGCCGGCCACGTCGTCGGGCGTCACAGGTCCGTAGGCGATGCGGCCGCTCGGTGTGTTCACCTCGACCAGCGGTTCGAGCCAGAACATGCCGCGCGAACCGTTGCGCACGAGTTCGAGCATGAGGCCGCGCGCCGCAGCTTCCTTCGCGATGCATCGGGCCACGCGGTCGGCCCCTGCTGCAAGCGCTGCCGAGTCGCGCGGCACGTAGACGGTGATAGTGCTCATGCTCGGCCTCCGCTGGTCTGCGCGACCAATGCATCGAAGTTCTTGGCCGTCATGCGCGCATGCGGCTGGTCGTCGAGCGTCATCGCGGGCGACGAGGCGCACAGGCCGAGGCAGAACGCGGGCTCCAGCGTGAAGGCGCCATCTTTCGAGGTGCCGTGCGCATTGCAACCCAGGCGCAGTTCGGCGTGGGCGAGCAAGGCGTCGGCGCCCATCGCCTGGCAGGCCTCGGCGCGGCAGATCTGGATCACGTGCCGGCCAGCCGGCTCGGCACGGAAGTGGTGGTAGTAGGTGACGACACCATGGACCTCCGCACGCGAGAGGTTCAGCGCGTCGGCAATCACCGGCACCGTGTGCGCGGGGATGTAGCCCAGCGCGTCCTGCACGTCGTGCAGGATCGACAGCAGCGCGCCTGGTTCGTCCGCATGCTGCAGCAGGCTGCGATGCACGGCGGCGAGTTCGTCTTCCTTGTCGGTGGGGCCGGAGGCCGGATGCGGTACCTCGTGCCCCTGCTGCGCTTGTTGTAGTTTCATGATCCCGTCCGATCTGGTCCGTTTCCGGCGCCGCTGCTGCATTGCTGTCTGCTTGCAAGCGGAGCTGTTTTCATCGTGGTTCTGTCGCGGGACCAACGTCATGAAATTCGACGTGAATCCCGCGGCCATCCGCTTGAGGATCAATGTCGATGAATCGGGCGCCGGGGGCCTTGACGCAAGTCAATTTCCGCCGAAACAAGCACGGTGCCAATGCGCACAAACCCTGCGGGCGGGCAGGGTTTCGGGAGGGTGCGGAAAGGCCCTAGCGGGCGAAGGGACCGGCGTTATCGCGCGCCCTGAGCAGAAGCGCCTCGGCCTCGGCGTCGTCGACCTCGCCCGTGACCTTCGCGGGCCTGCCCGCGATGCGCGAGCGGTCGGGAAAGACCTTGCCCTCGGTCAGCAGCGAGCCGGACTCGACGATGCACGCACGGCCGACCACCGAGCCGTTGAGCGCGATGGTGTGCTCGCCGACCACGGCACCGTCGCCGACGGTGCAGCCATGGAGCATCACGTGCGGCTCCACCGTCACGTCGTCGCCGATGGTCAGTGGATAGCCCGGGTCGGCATGCAGCATCACGCCGGCCTGCACGTGGCTGCCGCGGCCGATGGTGATGGGCTCGTTGTCGCCGCGCAGCACCGCATTCGCGCCGACGCGGCTGCCGGCTGCGAGCACGACCTGTCCGATCACGCTGGCGCTCTCGGCCACGCGGGCGCTGGCGTCGATGACCGGTTCATGCGCGTCAAGTCGGTAGATGGTCACTGCGGGCTCCTGTGCATCGGCGAAAAGCCCTGCCATCTTCATGGCAGGGCTGCGTGGGCGGAAGAAAGCCGGATGGTACCGGCTGACGGAAAGCCGATGGTGGTCTATTTATTCGACGACGCGGCTCGCCTCGATGTGCTTGCGGCGCATCGGCCGCAACACGAACCACGCCATCAGCGCCGCGAGCGCATTGACCGCGCTGGCCACGATGAAGACCGCCTGCCAGCTGCCGGTGGCAGCCGCGAGCACGCTCGACAGCGGCACCAGCAGCGAGGCCGTGCCCTTCGCGGTGTAGAGCATGCCTGCGTTCGACGCCGCGTACTTCGATCCGAAGGTGTCGGCGCAGGTCGACGGGAACAGGCTGTAGATCTCGCCCCAGGCGAAGAACACGATGCCGGTCAGGATCACGAAGAGGATCGGGTTCTGGCCGTAGTGATAGAGCATCAGGATGCCGACCGACTCCATCGCAAAGGCGATGAACATGGTCTGCTCGCGACCGATCTTGTCGGACACCCAGCCGAAGAAGGGCCGCGTGAGGCCGTTGAGCACGCGGTCGATGGCGAGCGCGAAGGTCAGCGCGGGCAGCACCAGGCCCATGATGTTGACCGGCACGTCCATGATCTTGAAGTCCTTGGCGATGGGCGCAAGCTGCGCCGTGGCCATCAGGCCGCCGGCGGCCACCATCACGAACATCGCGTACATCACCCAGAAGACGGGCGAGCGCAGCACCTCGGACGGCGCGTAGTCGCGGCCAGCCTGCTGCACGTTGCGGCTGTTCGATGCCTTGGAGTGGCTTGGCGCGCGGGTCAGCATCCATGCGAGCAGGAACACAATGAGTCCCTGCCCGATCCCAAAATACAGAAACGCAGATTCATAGCCGCTCGACTTGATCATCGCGGAGATCGGAATGATCGTGAGGGCCGAGCCAGCACCGAAGCCCGCTGCGGTCATGCCCGCTGCAAGCCCCCGGCGATCGGGGAACCACTTGAGCGCATTGCCCACGCAGGTGCCGTAGACAGCACCGGCGCCAATGCCGCCAACGGCCGCCGCGATGTACAGCAGCGGCAGCGAGTCGGCCACCGAGTTGAGCACCCAGCCCAGGCCGCACAGCACGCCGCCCACCAGCACCACGGGACGCGGGCCGAAGCGGTCGACCAGGTAGCCTTCGATGGGCACGAGCCATGTCTCGGTGAGCACGAAGATGGTGAACGCGACCTGGATCGCGGCGCGGCTCCAGCCGTGCTTGTCTGCGATCGGATTGACGAAGAGCGTCCATCCGTACTGCAGGTTGGCGATCATCGCCATGCAGACGATGCCGATCAGCAACTGCCCCCATCGGTAAGCCTCGGATCGCGTCGCGGTCGCGCCATAGGTTTCGGACGGGGGATACATCGCGGGGTTGGAACCCGCGGTTGTGGAGGTGGGCCGAGTCATGGAGTTGTCCTTGGTGTTTTCGTTTAAATCCGACAGGCTGCGAATACAGAGCAATCAGTCGAGCGATCGGTGCGCATCGAAAGGCGACGAGGTTTCCTTGGCATCGCTACACGGCATTGGGATCACCAGTTTTCTGCGCGTGAATGACTGTCGGACTGAGCGACTCAAAAACTCTTGACCTCAGTCAAGTTCACACGAATCGCGCCCTCGTGGGACCCCCGTGATATCCCTAGCACGAGGCCTCGTTGCACGCGCGCTTTGTGTGTGTCGATGCCGTTCGAAACACACCGCGATGCATGCGTGCATCGCGCTGCATGCGATGTGCATCGCGCGATGCGACGGCATTGCAGCGACATTGCGGCAGCATGGTGCGATGAAGAAAAAATCGCGGAAGTCTTCGCGCGAACTTTCGATGGCGAGTGCGATGGCCTTCATGAATTTGCGATGCGCGTTGCGCGCTCGCTCATGTGCTCCGGAAGCGCTCCTGCAGACGGGTTCCAGGCCTACGCAAGAACCTGTCTGCCTCCGAAAAAATTGACCTAGGTCAAGAAACGCGAAAATGGCGTTTGCTCTCGTCTAGGGTAAACCCTAAAATTCAGGGTAATCCCTTCGGTCTTTTAGATTCAATCCTTTGGAGCCCTCAATGAGCCACACCACACTGAATTCCAGCAGCCTCCGTACCCCGGCCTCGTCGTCCACCGCCAACGACGCAATGCGCGAACTGTTCGCCGCAATGCCCATCGTGATCTTCTACAAGGCCGCACGTGCCGCGCTGATGCAACGCCGCAGGGCGGCCGTGCAGCGTTGAGCCGCCGCACCGGACCTCTCCCCCACAAAGAGCGCGCGCGAGTTACTCGCCGCGCTCTTTTTCTTTGTGGTTCCCGAACGGCACGATCTGCGAGATCAGCGACGGCCCGTCGCTCAGCAGAAAGTCCTTGAAGGCCTGCGCCACCGGCGGCAGGCGCTTGCTTCGGCGGTGCACCACGTACCAGTTGAGCATCAGCGGAAAGCCTTCGACGTCGAGCACGCAGAGACTGCCCGCGCGCATCTCCTGGCTCACCGTGTGGGCCGACACGAAGCTCACGCCCATGCCCGCGATCACCGCCTGCTTGATGGTCTCGGTGCTGCGGATCTCCATCGCGATGTTGATGCCGCTCAGATCGCCGCCAAAGCCGTCTTCCATCGAATGCCAGGTGTCCGATGCTTTCTCGCGCACCACGAAGGGCTCGCGCATCAGCCGTGCCATCGGGACCTTCTTCACACCCACCAGCGGATGGCTCGGTGCCGCGACGATCACGTAAGGGTGCGGCGCGAAGGGCTGGTTGACGGTGTCCAGGTCGGTCGGCGGCCGCACCATGATCGCGAGGTCCGTGAGGTTCTCTGCGATGTGGGTCAGCAGCCCCGCCCGGTTGTGCACCGTGAAGTTCAACGTCACGCCCTGGTGCCGGCTCGCGAACTCCACCAGCAGGCGCGGAAAGAAGTAGTCGCCCGCGCTGATCACACCCACGTTGAGCTTGCCGCCCGAGACGCCCTTGAACTGCATCATCGCGTTCTCGGCCGCTTCGAACTGCTGGATGATCGCGCGGCTGATCTGCAGCAGCTCGGTGCCCGCAGGCGTGAGATAGATCTTCTTGCCGAACTGCTCGAACAACGCATTGCCCGCGTGCTCCTCGAGCTTGCGCACCTGCGTGGAGACGGCGGGCTGCGTGAGGTGAAGCTCCTCGGCCGCGCGCGAAAAACTCAGCAGCCGCGCCACTGCCTCGAAGACTTTCAACTGGCGCAGGGTCGCATGCTTCATCGGGAAAGAGGATGGCTGCAGTCGAGCGGCATCGTACAGCGCGACAACGCCTGCGCTGGCGCCGCGCGCTCAGTCCGCTTCAGTCCGGTATCCGCGCGACGTGCAGCAGGTTGGTGGTGCCCGATTGCCCGAAGGGCAGGCCCGCGACCACCACCACGTCGTCGCCCGCCTTCGCGAAGCCCTCGGCGCGTGCCGTGCGGCAGGCGCATTCGATCATCTCGCCCACGTCGTGCACGTCGTCGACCAGCACCGCATGCACGCCCCAGACCATCGCCATGCGGCGCGCCGCGACGGTGTCGGGCGTGAGGCTCAATATCGGTACCGCCGGGCGCTCTCGCGCCGCGCGCAGGCTGGTGAAGCCCGAGGAGGTGTACGTCACGGTGGCGGCCGGCGCGAGCAGCGCGGCCACCTGGCGCAGCGAGGCGCAGACAGCATCTGCCGTGGTCGACAGCGCCGCATCGTGCGTGGCGTCGATGCCCGCGCGGTAGGAAGGATCGGCCTCCACGCGCACGATGATGCGGTCCATCATCGCGACCGCTTCGAGCGGGTACTTGCCCGAGGCCGATTCGGCCGAGAGCATCACCGCATCGACGCCGTCGTAGATGGCGGTTGCAACGTCTGACACCTCGGCGCGCGTGGGCACCGGCGAAGCAATCATCGATTCGAGCATCTGCGTCGCCACCACCACCGGCTTGCCGCCCTTGCGGCAGGCGCGCACGATCAGGCGCTGCAGCTCGGGCACCTGCTCGGGCGGCAGTTCCACGCCGAGGTCGCCGCGCGCCACCATCAGGCCGTCGCACAGCGCGACGATCGCATCCAGATGCTCGATGGCCGCGGGCTTCTCCAGCTTGGCCATGATCCAGGCGCGCGTGCCGATGATGGCGCGCGCTTCCTCGATGTCCTCCGGCCGTTGCACGAACGAGAGCGCAACCCAGTCGACGCCCATCGACAGGCCGAAGTCGAGGTCGTCGCGGTCCTTCGGCGTCAGCGGCGAGATCGGCAGCAGCACGCTCGGCACGTTCACGCCCTTGCGGTCGGAGATCGGCCCGCCGACCAGCACCGTTGTCTCGGCGAAGTCGGCGCCGTGGCTGTCCACGCGCAGCCGCAGCTTGCCATCGTCGAGCAGCAGCTCGGTGCCGTCCTGCAGCGCGGCGAAGATTTCCGGATGCGGCAGCGGCGCGCGGCGTGCACTGCCGCTGGTCTTGTCCATGTCGAGCCGGAAGCGCGCGCCCGCGTCGAGCTGCGCACGGCCGCCTTCGAAAGTGCCCAGCCGCAGCTTTGGCCCCTGCAGGTCGAGCAGGATGCCGATGGGCCGGTTGAATTCCTTCTCGAGGCGGCGGATGGTCTCCAGACGCCGCGCGTGGTCGTGCTGCGTGCCGTGGCTGAAGTTGAGCCGGAACACGTCCACGCCACGCTCGAACAGCGCGCGGATGGCCGGCTCGTCGGTGGTGGCCGGGCCGAGCGTGGCGACGATCTTTGCGCTGCGTGTGCGTCTCATGCTGCTGTCATTTCATGGAGCTTGACGCGGCCACGCTGGTCTTCCATGGTGCGCGCGAGCAGCTTGACCAGGCTGTAGACGGTGTCGATGTGCGGCGTCGGGGTTTCGGTGAGACGGGCCAGCTCGACCACCGCACCCACCAGCGCATCGATCTCTGGTGCGCGCCCTGCTTCCACGTCCTGCAGCATCGAGGTCTTGTGCTTGCCGACCTTCTCCGCGCCCGCAATGCGCTTTTCGAGCGTCACGCGGAACTCGATGCCGAGCTTGTGCGCAACGGCCTGGGCCTCGCGCATCATCGCGGCGGCAAGTTCGCGCGAAGGCGGGTACTGGCAGATGTCGACCAGGGTCGAATGCGAGAGGCTGCTGATCGGGTTGAAGGTCAGGTTGCCCCACAGCTTGAGCCAGATCTCCGAGCGGATGTTGTCGAGCACGGGCGCCTTGAAGCCTGCGCCGGTGAAGCAGGCAGAGACACGGTTCACACGCTCGCTCGCCGAGCCATCGAGCTCGCCGACCGGGAAGCGGTCGCCTTCGATGTGCTTGACCACGCCAGGCGCGATCAGCTCCGATGCCGGATACACCACGCAGCCGATCACGCGCTGCGCAGGGATCTTCGTGGCAACGAGCCCCGAAGGATCGACGCTGCGCACCGGCGTGCCCGCGAGCGCGCCGCCGTGCTGGTGGAAGTACCAGTACGGGATGCCGTTCTGCATCGTCACGACCACCGTTTCGGGCCCGAACAGCTTTGGCACGTCGTTGGCCACCGCCTCGACCTGGTGGGCCTTCATCGCGAGGACGACGATGTCCTGCGGGCCGGCCTCGTCATAGCGGTCGGTGGCCTTGACGTTGCGCGCCACCTGCTCCTCGCCTTCGGCCGAGATCAGCTTGATGCCGTTCTTGCCAATGGCATCGAGGTTGGCGCCGCGCACGATGAACGTCACGTCCTCGCCGGCCAGCGCGAGCTTTGCGCCGACCAGTCCGCCGATGGCGCCCGCGCCGATGATTGCAATCTTCATGTCGATCCCCAAGAGTTGAATTCGTTGCGCGACCCTTCGGCGATGTGTCAGCCGAAGCGGTTGCTGAGCTTGCCGATGCCGTCGATCTCGATCTCCACGAGGCTGCCGGGCTTCATGGAGCCGACGCCGACCGAGGTGCCGCAGAGGATCACGTCGCCGCGGTGCAGCGTCATGTCCTGCGAGATGAGGCTCACGAGTTGCTGCACCGAAAATCGCATGTCGCTGATCGGGTAGTTCTGTCGCACCTCGCCGTTGAGCAGCGTGGTCACGGTGAGCGTTGCGGGATCGAGGCCGGTGGCAACCACCGGGCCCATCGGGCAGAAGGTGTCGAAGCCCTTGGCGCGCACCCATTGCGCAAACGATGCGTCGCGGTTGAGGATGTCGGCCACTGTCACGTCGTTGGCGCAGGTGTAGCCGAACACGTGATCGAGCGCATCGGCTTCGGAGACGGCGGTGGCGGTCTTGCCGATCACGATGCCGAGCTCGCCTTCGAACACCACCTTGCCGTCGCACAGCGGCTTGCGGATGGGTGCGCCGGGGGCGAGATATGAATTGGGCGTCTTCAGCAGGTACAGCGGCTCGGCCGGCACCGGCAGGCTCAGCTTCGCGCCCAATGCGTGGAAGTTGTTCCACAGCGCGATCACCTTGGTCGGCTCGGTGGGCGTGAGCAGTTGCAAACCGGCCAGCGCAAACACGCGGCCCGTGAGCTCGGAGCTGCCGAACATGTCGCCCTGGCGCTCGTGCACGGCATCGCCTTCCAGTGTGCCGAAGCCGATGCCACCGGCATGCTCGAAGCGGACCCATTTCCTCTGCTGCTGTTCCATGTTGTTATCTGCTTTCTGGATTGATGAAAATTCTGGGCGGCCTACCGTCAGTCAGTCGAACGGGAGGTAGTCGGGGATGACGAGCGAGGCGAGCAGCTTTCCCATCTCGGCCGGATTGCGCGTCACGTGGATGCCGCATTCCTTCATCACCGCGAGCTTTTCCTCGGCGGTGCCACGGCCGCCGGAAATGATGGCGCCCGCATGGCCCATGCGCTTGCCGGGCGGCGCGCTGGCGCCTGCGATGAAGCCGACCACGGGCTTGCGCATGTGATCGCGAATCCAGCGCGCGCACTCCTCTTCAGCATCGCCGCCGATCTCGCCGACCATGATCACGGCGTCGGTGCGCGGGTCGTCGTTGAACATCTTCAGCACGTCGATGTGCCGCAGTCCGCCGACCGGGTCGCCGCCGATGCCGACCACGGTCGACTGCCCGATGCCGAAGCTCGCGAGCTGGCTCGCGGCCTCGTAGGTCAGCGTGCCCGAGCGCGAGACGACACCGATGCGACCGCGCTGGTGGATGTGGCCCGGCATGATGCCGATCTTGATTTCGCCGGGCGTGATGAGCCCTGGGCAGTTGGGTCCGAGCAGCAACGTCTTGCGGCCCTGCATGCGGTGGCGGGTGCGGATCATGTCGCGCACCGGGATGCCTTCGGTGATGCAGATGACGAGGTCGAGTTCAGCATCGACTGCTTCGTCGATTGCTGCAGCGGCGAAGGCTGGCGGCACGTAGATCACGGAGACGGTGGCGCCTGTCTCGGCCTTTGCTTCTTGCACGGTGCCGAAGATCGGGATGCCGGCCAGCGAGCCGCCTGCTTTCAGCGGATTCACACCTGCGACGAAGCAGTGTTTGCCGTTGCCGTATTCAAGGCAAGCCTGTGTGTGGAAGCTGCCGGTCTTGCCGGTGATGCCCTGCGTGATGACGCGGGTGTGCTTGTTGATCAGGATGGACATTTCATTTGCTCCATCTTGGGGTTGCTTGGCTTCGGGGTGCGTGCACAGCTCTGGCCCTGGCCGATCAACGACCGCACTGAACGATCACGCCGATGGGGTGCCTTGCGCAGCGAAATAAAGGAGGAGGCCGAAGGCCGGGGGACATTCGCGGAGCAAGGTACCCCGTCGGCGTGAGCGCACCCCGAAACGACGCAGCGAAAGAGGGAGCAGGCTTTCATACCTAGCGCATCCAGTTCCGAGCCGCACCAATGGCCCGCTGCGCAGCCTCGGCCATGTCGTCTGTGTTGATGATCGACAGTCCAGACTGCGCGAGGATGGTCCTTCCCAGGTCCTCGTTGGTGCCCTTCATGCGCACGATCAGTGGCACGGTGAGGCCGGTCTCTCGCGCTGCGGTGACGACACCGTGCGCGATCACGTCGCACTTCATGATGCCGCCGAAGATGTTGACGAGCACTGCCTTGAGCTTCGGGTTGCGCAGCATCAGCTTGAAGGCCTCGGTCGCCTTCTCCGCCGTTGCACCGCCGCCCACGTCGAGGAAGTTGGCGGGCGAACCGCCGTAGAGCTCGATTGCGTCCATCGTCGCCATCGCAAGGCCGGCGCCGTTGACCAGGCAGCCGATGTCGCCGTCGAGCGCGATGTATGAAAGATCGAACTTCGAGGCCTCGACCTCCACCGGATCTTCTTCGTCGAAGTCGCGCATCGCGGCAATCTCCGGCTGGCGGAACAGCGCGTTGGCGTCGAAGTCGAACTTGGCGTCGAGCGCAATCACTCGGCCGTCGCGTGTGAGCACCAGCGGATTGATCTCGGCCAGCGAAGCGTCGCTGCCATCGAAGGCCTGGTAGAGGTTCTGCATGAACACGCGCGCCTGCACCACCGAGCGCTCGGAGATGCCGATGCGGCGCGCGATGCCGTCTGCATCGGCAATCCGCAGGCCGGTGTCCGGATCGATGAAGAGCTTGTGGATCTTCTCGGGCGTGCGTGCGGCCACCTCCTCGATGTCCATGCCGCCTTCGCTCGACGCCATCAGCGCCACGCGCTGTGAATTGCGGTCGACCACGAAGCCGAGGTACAGCTCCTTGTCGATCTCGACGCTCTCCTCGACCAGGAGCCGCTTCACCACGCGGCCTTCGGGGCCGGTCTGCGGTGTTTTCAGCGTCATGCCGAGCATCTGGTCCGCGTGCCGCCGCACTTCGGCGACGGACCACGCGGGCTTCACGCCACCGCCCTTGCCGCGGCCGCCCGCATGGATCTGCGCCTTGACCACCCAGGCCCGGCCACCGAGACGGGCGGCGGCGTCTGCCGCCTCGTCGGGCGAACGGCAGACGAATCCACGGGGTGTCGCCACGCCGTATTGGCGCAACACGTCCTTGCCCTGGTATTCGTGGATGTTCATGGTCGCAGCAGGCTGTTTATTTGCAAGGAATTTCAGGCGCCGAGCTCGACGCCGTGGCTTTCCGCCCAATTGAAATAGCTCGACGAAGCCATTTCCCGCTTTCTGTGCAATTCCTTCTTCTGCTCGATTGCCTCGGCCAGGAATTCGGCGTCGTAAGCCTTCAGCAGATGCGGCTGATGGGTCTTCAGGTAGTGGCCGATCCGCTCGTTGGCGCTCTGGCTCAGGCCCATCAGGCGGTCGTAGGTTTCGCCGTCCCAATGCCAGCGCAGCCCCAATTCGAAGAATGCTGCGTTATAGGCATTGCGCTCGATTTCGTCGCGCCAGTACTGAATGGGTGAATGGTTTTCCATGACCTTCTCCTTGAATGAATGCCGAATTGATGAATCGGATGAAAAATCCCGGCGAGTTCAAAATGTAGGGTCGATGGATAATAAATAAAAATTAAATGAATTTATAAAAACCATTCGCTATGAGTTATGCATGGAAGGCGCCAAATCCACGCGCCCAAGGGCCTTCCGCGCCACCCGCGGGCAGCGCTTTTTCTTTCAACTCACGATGGCAGGCGGGCGGGTCTGCGCCCGCCGTGCCTCAGATCACGCGTTCGGCCCGCAATGTCTCCAGCTCGTCCGCGCCGTAGCCGAGCTGCCGCAGCACTTCCTCGGTGTGTTCGCCGAGCAGCGGCGAACGCGTCACCACCGTCGGGCTGTCGGACATCTTGATGGGGTTGCCCACCGTCAGGTACTTGCCGCGCACCGGGTGGTCGACCTCGACGATGGTGCCGGTCTCGCGCAGCGATTCGTCCGCGGCGATCTCCTTCATCGAGAGGATCGGCCCGCAGGGAATGTCGTACTCGTTGAGGATGTCCATGGCCTCGAACTTGGTCTTGGTCATGGTCCATTGCTCGATGCGCGCGAAGATCGGCTTCAGGTGCAGCAGGCGCGCGGCCGGCGTGGCGTAGGCCTCGTCGTTGATCCAGCCCTCTTCGCCGATGACCTTGCACACCGCCGGCCACACGGCCGCCTGCGTGATGAAGTAGATGTATGCGTTGGGGTCGGTCTCCCAGCCCTTGCACTTGAGAATGGAACCGGGCTGGCCGCCGCCCGATGCATTGCCGGCGCGCGGCACCGCATCGCCGAACTTGCCGTCGGGGTACTGCGGGTACTCGTGCATGGTGCCGGTGCGCTCCAGGCGCTGCTGGTCGCGCATCTTCACGCGGCACAGGTTGAGCACGGCGTCCTGCATGGGCGCGAGCACCTGCTGGCCACGCCCGGTGCTGTTGCGCTGGAACAGCGCGGCGAGGATGCCGAGCGCCAGGTGCAGGCCGGTGCCGCTGTCGCCGATCTGCGCGCCGGTCACGAGCGGCGGGCCGTCCTCGAAACCGGTGGTCGATGCCGCGCCGCCGGCGCACTGGGCCACGTTCTCATAAACCTTGCAGTGCTCGTACTTGCCGGGGCCAAAGCCCTTGACCGAAGCCACGATCATGCGCGGGTTGAGCTTCTGGATATGGGCCCAGGTAATGCCCATGCGGTCGAGTGCGCCGGGCGCGAAGTTCTCGACCAGCACGTCGCAGGTCTTGATCAGGCTGTCGAGAACTTCCTTGCCCTTGGGCTTCTTGGTGTCCAGCGTGATCGAGCGCTTGTTGTGGTTCAGCATCGTGAAGTAGAGGCTGTCCGCACCGGGAATGTCGCGCAGCTGGCCGCGCGTTGCGTCGCCTTCGCCTGCACGCTCGACCTTGATGACGTCGGCGCCGAACCAGGCCAGCAGTTGGGTGCAGGTGGGGCCGGACTGCACATGGGTGAAATCGAGGATTCGAACGCCCTCGAGTGCTTTGCTCATTGACTGTCTCCTTCTTTGATCATCGTGGCTTCGACTTCTACCAGACGGGCGCGCAATTTGCGCTCCTCGGCAAAGCGGGCGGTCTCGTCGCGAACGATGGCAACGATGCCCGTGACCTCGTGATCGGCGGAGAACAGCATCGACACCGTGAAGGCGATCGACAGCGTGTGCCCGTCCTTGTGCAGCGCCGGTACGCGCAGCAGGTCGGCGCCGTACTTGGTGACGCCGGTTTCCATCGTCTTGTTGTAGCCGTCCCAGTGCCGCTGGCGTTGGCGCTGGGGAATGATCAGGTCGAGCGACTTGCCGAGCGCCTCGGCTTCGGTGAAGCCGAAGATGCGCTCGGAGGCGCGGTTCCACAGTGTGATCGCGCCTGCCGCATCGCACACCATGATCGCGTCGCCGGCGCCTTCGACGAGCTGCTTGAAATCCAGGTTCGTTTGCATACGTGCCTCCCGGCGCTACCTGTCTACATGTCGTCGTTCACTGCAGGGGATGAAGCCCCCGCAGCGAACCCGGCCTACACAGCCTTGGCTTCGCGCAGGTTGGAGATCTGGTCCTTGCTGTAGCCCAGCTCCGCCAGCACTTCGTCGGTGTGCTCGCCAAGCAGCGGCGAGCCGGTGATCTCGGGCTTGAGGTCCGAGAACTTGATGGGGCTGCCCACGGTGAAGTAGCTGCCGCGCTCCTTGTGCGGCACTTCGACGATGGAGCCGCTGGCGCGCAGCGACGGGTCGTGCAGCAGTTCCTTCATCGTCAGCACCGGCGCGCAGGGAATGTCGAACTTGCGCAGGATGTCGACCGCCTCGAACTTGGTCTTGTCGGCCAGCCAGCCTTCGATGGTCGCGAAGATGTCGGTGATGTGCGGCTGGCGTGCCTTCGGGGTCGTGTAGTCGGGGTCGGTCTTCCACTCGGGCTTGCCGATGGCGTCGCAGATCGGAGCCCAGGCATGGCCTTGCACCGTGAAGTAGATGTAGGCGTTCGGGTCGGTCTCCCAGCCCTTGCACTTGAGCACCCAGCCCGGCTGGCCGCCGCCGCCGGCGTTGCCGCCGCGCGGCACCACGTCGCTGAAGGTGCCGTGCGGGTACTGCGGGTATTCCTCCAGGTAGCCAAGTTTGTCGAGGCGCAGCTGGTCGCGCATCTTCACGCGGCACAGGTTGAGCACTGCGTCCTGCATCGCGCAGGCCACGCGCTGGCCCTTGCCGGTCTGCTGGCGGCCGATGATGGCCGTGAGGATGCCGATGGCCAGGTGCATGCCGGTGTTGCTGTCGCCAAGGGCGGCAGCGCTCACGGTGGGCGGGCCGTCCCAGAAGCCGGTGGTCGATGCGGCACCGCCTGCGCACTGCGCGACGTTCTCGTACACCTTCAGGTCGTCGTAGTGGTGGCCGTCGCTGAAGCCCTTGACCGAGGCGACGATCATCTTCGGGTTGAGTTCCTGGATGCGTTCCCAGGTGAAGCCCATGCGGTCGAGCGCACCTGGGCCGAAGTTCTCGACCAGCACGTCGGATTCGCGGATCAGCTTCTCCAGCACGACCTTGCCTTCGGGCTGCTTGGTGTCCAGCGTCAGCGAGCGCTTGTTGCTGTTGAGCATGGTGAAGTACAGCGCATCGACATCGGGAATGTCGCGCAGCTGCGAACGCGTGACGTCGCCGGCGCCCGGGCGCTCGACTTTGATGACGTCCGCGCCGAACCAGGCCAGCATCTGCGTGCAGGCGGGACCGGCTTGCACGTGCGTGAAGTCGATGATCTTGATGCCGCTGAGTGGTTTGTTGTTGCTGCTGCTCATTTGGATATCTCCTTGAATGATGGAACTCGGGTTACTTCTTCTTCGCCGTGCTGGGGTTCAGGCTCGTGATGCGGCCGCTTTCGGTGCCCGCGGTCTCGTCGATGACGGCATTGATCAGGGTCGGCCGGCCCGAGGCGACGGCCTCGGCCAGGGCCTTCTGGAGTTCATCGGCAGTGGTGGCATGCACGCCGACGCCGCCGAAGGCTTCCATCAGCTTGTCGTAGCGCGCGTTCTTGACGAACACGGTGGGCGCCACGTCGGGTGTGCCGCTGGCGTTCACGTCGGTGCCGCGGTAGACGCCGTTGTTGTTGAAGACGATGACGCAGATGGGCAGGTTGTAGCGGCAGATGGTTTCCACCTCCATGCCGCTGAAGCCGAAGGCGCTGTCGCCCTCGATGGCGATCACCGGCTTGCCGGTGACCACGGCCGCGGCCACCGAGAAGCCCATGCCGATGCCCATGATCCCCCAGGTGCCCACGTCGAGGCGCTTGCGCGGCTCGTACATGTCGACGATGCTGCGCGCGAAGTCGAGCGTGTTGGCACCTTCGTTGACGACGATGGCATCGGGCCGCGCCTTCACCTGGTCGCGGATCACGCTGAGCGCGCTGTGGAAGTTCATCGGCGAGGGCCGGGCGGCCAGCGTGACGGCCATCTTCGACAGGTTCTTGTCCTTGCGCTCGGCAATGGCACCGGTCCACTCGGCCGGCGGCTTGGCCCACTTGGCATCGATGCCGGCCAGCAGCGCGGCAACGCAGGAGCCGATGTCGCCGATCACGGGCGCTTCGATGGCGACGTTGCTGTCGATCTCGGTCGGCGCGATGTCGATCTGGATGAATTGCTTGGCGCCCTTTTCCTGCGCCCAGGTCTTGCCCTTGCCGTGCGAGAGCAGCCAGTTCAGGCGCGCGCCGACCAGCAGCACCACGTCGGCTTCCTGCAGCACGTAGGAGCGCGCGGCCGCGGCCGACTGCACATGGGTGTCGGGCAGCAGGCCCTTGGCCATCGACATCGGCAGGTAGGGAATGCCGGTCTTCTCGACGAATGCGCGGATGTCGGCATCGGCCTGTGCGTAGGCGGCGCCCTTGCCGAGCAGGATCAGCGGGCGCTTTGCGCCCTTGAGCAGGTCGAGCGCGCGCTTCACGGCGTCGGGCGCGGGGATCTGGCGCGGCGCGGGGTCGACGACCTTGATGAGCGACTTCTTGCCGGCCGCTGCGTCCATGGTCTGGGCGAACAGCTTGGCGGGCAGGTCGAGGTACACACCGCCCGGGCGGCCCGACAGCGCAGCGCGGATGGCGCGCGCAATGCCCACGCCGATGTCTTCAGCATGCAGCACGCGGAAGGCGGCCTTGCACAGCGGCTTGGCGATGGCGAGCTGGTCCATTTCCTCGTAGTCGCCTTGCTGCAGGTCGACGATCTCGCGCTCGCTGGAGCCGCTGATGAGGATCATCGGAAAGCAGTTGGTGGTGGCGTTGGCCAGCGCGGTGAGGCCGTTGAGAAAACCGGGGGCCGACACGGTCAGGCAGATGCCGGGCTTCTGCGTGAGGAAGCCTGCTGCTGCTGCGGCGTTGCCGGCGTGCTGCTCGTGGCGGAACGAGATGACGCGCAGGCCTTCGGCCTGGGCCATGCGCGTGAGGTCGGTGATCGGGATGCCGGGCAGGCCGAAGATGGTGTCGATGTCGTTGAGCTTGAGCGCATCGATGACAAGATGGAAGCCGTCGATGGTCTCGGCGGCCGGCGCGTCTTCCGTCAAGCTCTTGATGGCGCGAACCACTTGTTCGCCATCGGCATCGCGGGTTTTCACGGGCTTGAGGGCATCGTCCAGCGTGGTGGTTGCCTCTTTCTCTGTTCTGACTGAAGACATGTCTCTCCTTCTGCATGGGTGAATGGCCAAGGCCCGAGCCAAGACTATGATTCGGGCTCAAGCTTTCGGCCGTTGACCTCGGTCAACTTTCCCGAAAACGGCGCGCCCCGATGAATGGCGCCGGCAGCGAAAAAATCGAGCAAGACGGTGACCATGACGTTGTTGGAAAACCACCCGGAGAAAAACATCATTCGTGCCCAGCTCCGGCAGAACATCCTTCTCAAGGACCTGAGCGAAGCCGACCGCGCCGAACTGGAAACCCATCTCGTCATCGTGGACGGCAACAAGGGCGAATTCCTGTTGCATCAGGGCGTGCGGGAGATGGAGCAATACTTCATCCTCGACGGCATCCTCAAGCGGGTGGTGAGCAACCCGGAGGGCAAGGAAATGATCCTTCGCTTCGCCGACGAGAACGACATGGAAACGAGCTATGCCGCGCTGCGGTTGGGCACGCCCACGCCCTACGGCATCGTCTGCGTGACGAAGGCGCGGGTGGCGAGCCTTCCGCTGAAGGAATGGATCGCCTTTCTGAACCGACATGCGGAGACGAAGGAACTGTTCGAGTTCCTGGTGATGCGGGGCATGAGCGAGATCATGGCGCACACGATCACGCTGCATTTGCTCGATGCGGCAGGGCGCGTGCATCGGTTCATCCGAAAGCATCCGGAGCTCGAGGACCGGATTCCGAGCAAGGAGCTGGCTTCGTATCTGAATCTCTCAGCAGAAACCCTTAGTCGGTTGAGGAAGCGCGGGAAGATTTAGCTTCTTTCGTTCGTTCGGGTTTGTTCGGGGTGCGTGCGAATGACACCGGGTACTCCCCTCCGCGAATGTCCCCCGGCCTTCGGCCTCCTCCTTTATTTCGCTGCGGGGAGCACCCGATGCCATTCGCACATCGGCGCAGTCGTTGTGCGGGCCGATCAAACGCTGCGCTGAACGATCACGTCGATGGGGTGCCTTGCGCAGCGAAATAAAGGAGGAGGCCGCAGGCCGGGGGACATTCGCGGAGCAAGGTACCCCGTCGGCGTGAGCGCGCCCCGAACCAACTCACGTCTGCTTCGCCGAAGCAAAGCGCCGCGTGCTTGCCATCAACCTGAGCTGGTTGTGGACACCACTGACTCCCGACACCTCCGCAGCAACCGCCTCGGCCTGCGCCCGCTCATCGCTGTTGAGCACGATGCCGCGCAGCATCACCTCGCCTTGGTTCGCGGTGATCGTCACGTTGATGTCGCGCGTTGCCTCATGCTCCTTCAGCGCGGCGCGCACACGCGCTTCCAGCGCCATGTTGGCAAGCAGCGCGCGCGACGCCGGCGTTTCTGCGAACTCGGGCCGGTTCACCATCAGGCGGATCTGCTCGACGCAACTCTCGATCGACAGGCGATCGGTGTTGAGCACCAGGTCGTAGAGCACCGGGTCGCCCCAGGTCACGCCGAACTGCGCGTGCATGCGCGCGGCATGGGCCTGGTCGCTGCGGCGGATCTCGGCTTCGGCAAATTCGGCGTCGTCGGTTTCGAGGTCGCTCATCAGCCACTCGACGCGCTTCTTCAGCGAGCGCGTGATGCGCACGCACACCACGTGCGGCACCGGCCGCAGCAGGCAGGTGGCACCCCAGCCGCGCAGCACCACATTGCCACGGTCGGCCAACGCGAACAGTTCCTCGGCCGTGTAGAGCGCCACGCTGCGCGAGTCGGTGGTCAGGCGCTCCACCAGGCCGGCCTTGCCGCCGCGCAGCCGGCCGATCAGGCTCGTGGAGACCTGCATGCGGTCTGCCACGTGCTCGATGACTTCATGTCGCATCACGGCGAGGCCGAGCGTTTCGGCGAGCTTCAGCGAAACGTCTTTCGCGAGGGAACCCATCTCCTGGGTCAGTGCGATCACAGGCATGTCTTTGGCTCCTCGTTGTGTTTCAGTCCACCGGCCGTTCGACCGCGAACTCGTCGGGCTTCTTCGGCTTTCTGTTGAGCAGCGCCAGCGCCTTCGAGATCAGCGGCCAGAACAGCAGCACCAGCGCCAGCGTGGTGATGCCGCCGACCAGCGGGTTCGAGAACATCACCATCACGTCGCCCTGCGACACCAGCATGGCCTGGCGGAAGGAGTCTTCGGCCTTGTCGCCGAGCACCAGCGCAAGCACCAGCGGCGCGAGCGGAAAGTCGAGCTTCTTGAAGAGATAGCCCATCACGCCGAAGCCGAGCATGAACCAGATGTCGAGCATCGCGTTGTGCACGGTGTAGGCGCCGATCGCGCAGATCACGATGATCACCGGCGCGATGATCGAGAACGGAATACGCAGGATCGACGCGAACAGCGGCACGGTGCTGAGCACCACGATCAGGCCGACGATGTTGCCGAGGTACATGCTGGCGATCAGGCCCCAGACGAAGTCTTTCTGCTCGACGAACAGCAGCGGCCCGGGTTGCAGGCCCCAGATCAGCAGGCCACCCAGCAGCACGGCAGCGGTAGGCGAACCAGGAATGCCCAGCGCCAGCATGGGCAGCAGTGCGCTGGTGCCGGCGGCGTGCGCGGCGGTTTCGGGTGCGACCACGCCTTCCATTTCGCCGGTGCCGAACTTGGCGCCCTTCTTCGACATCTTCTTGGCAAGTCCGTAGCTCATGAACGAGGCCGGCGTTGCGCCGCCAGGCGTGATGCCCATCCAGATGCCTATGAGCGAACTGCGGATCGAGGTCACCCAGTATTTGGGCAACTGCTTCCACGTTTGCCACACCACCTTGGGATCGATCTTCGCGCTCTTGCCGGAGAACTTAAGGCCCTCTTCCATCGACAGCAGAATTTCGCCGATGCCGAACAGGCCGATCACCGCAATCAGGAAGTCGAAGCCGCGCATCAGCTCGGGCTGGCCGAAGGTCAGGCGCAGCTGGCCGGTGACGGTGTCCATGCCCACGCTCGCAAGTGCGAAGCCCAGCGCCATCGACGCCAGGATCTTGAAGGGCGAGCCCTTGCCCATGCCGACGAAGCTGCAGAAGGTCAGCAAGTACACCGCGAAGAATTCGGGCGAACCGAACTTGAGCGCGAACTTGGCGACCAGCGGCGCGAGGAAGGTGATCATCACCACCGCGAGAAAGGCGCCCACGAACGACGATGTGAAGGCTGTCGTGAGTGCCGCGCCGGCCTGGCCGTTCTGCGCCATCGGATAGCCGTCGAAGGTGGTGGCCACCGACCACGGCTCGCCCGGTATGTTGAACAGGATCGAGGTGATGGCCCCGCCGAACAGCGCACCCCAGTAGATGCACGACAGCATGATGATGGCCGAGGTCGGCGACATCGTGAAGGTGAGCGGCAGCAGGATCGCCACGCCGTTGGCGCCGCCGAGGCCTGGCAGCACCCCGATCAACACGCCGAGGATGATGCCGACGAACATCAGGCCGATGTTCATCGGCGTGAGGATCACTGAAAAGCCCTGCATCAGGGCACTGATTTCTTCCATTTCGCTTGTGCTCCGTGAGTAGGTTCAGTAGCCGAGGAATCGAAGCGGATCGAGAGTGCCCTTGAACAGCGGCACCTTGAACCAGACCTCGAACATGAAGAAGAACAGCGTGTTGACCGCCAGCGCGGCAAGCACGCTCTTGAGCCACGCGTACTTGCCCAGCACCACCATGAACAGCGCGATGTAGATCGCCGATGCCAGGTAGATGCCGAGGAAGGTGATCGCCAGCACGTAGACCGTGGCCGGCACCAGCACCGACAGCACGCGCTTGAGCTGCACCGAATCGACGAACACCGCGGTGTTGCGGCTCTTGCCGAGCAGTGCCTGGTAGAGGATGCCGGCGCCCGAGATCGTGATGATCACGCCGATGAAGAACGGGAAGTAGCCCGCGCCGGGGCCGTCGCTGGTCCAGCCCGCGCCGAGCTTGCGCGCCTCGAAGACCACCACCAGGCCGATCACCAGCAGCGCCAATGCCACCGCCGCTTCGACCAGGTGGGTGGAGATGCCCGAACGCGCCGGGCCCTCGGATGTTTCGTCGTGCTCCATGGAGCCCCCATCGTGGTTGTGTGTGAGAAAGAAGGAAGGGACGGATGCGGCGCGCACGCCGTCCGTCGGGCCGCCGGCACTCTGCGGGTGCCGCGCGGCGTGCGCCGCCGTCGCGACCTGTCGGCTACTTGTTGCTTGCGAGGAAGCCCGCGTCAGCCATCAGCGTGCGGTGCGTGGCCTCGGCCTCGGTGAGCCATTTCGCGAAGGCGTCGCCGGTCATGAAGGTCGGGTTGAAGGCACCCTTCTCCATGTACTCCTTCCACTCCGGCGTGGCGGCGACCTTGACCAGCAGGTCCTTGTAGAACGCGAGCTGGTCGGGCGTCACGCCGGGCGGCATGAAGATGCCGCGCAGCATCGTGTACTTGGTGGGCACGCCCGCTTCCTTGCAGGTGGGGATGTCGTTCCACGACTGCGTGTCCGTGACCTTGGCCTTGAACGGCATGCGCTCGTCGTCGAACACGCACAGCGCGCGCAGCTTGCCCGCGCGCCACTGCGCCACCGCCTCGATCGGGTTGTTCACCGTCGAATTCACATGGCCGCCCACCAGCTGCACCGCCACCTCGCCGCCGCCCTTGAACGGCACGTAGATGAACTTGGTGCCGGTCGCTTTCTCGAGCGCGACCGTGATGATCTGGTCTTCCTGCTTCGAGCCCGTGCCGGCCATCTTGAACTTGCTCGGCCCCGCGGTCTTCACTGCGGTGATGTACTCGCCGGCGTTCTTGTAGGGCTCGGTCGCGTTGGTCCACAGCACGAACTGGTCGAGGGCCAGCATGGCGACCGGTGTCATGTCCTTCCAGTTGAAAGGCACGCCCGTAGCCATCGGCGTGGTGAACAGGTTCGACAGCGAGATGACGATCTTGTGCGGATCGCCCTTGGCTTCCTTCACCGCCAGAAAGCCCTCGGCGCCCGCGCCGCCCGACTTGTTGACGACGATCAGCGGCTCCTTCATCAGCTTGTATTTGATGACGATGCCCTGCAGCAGGCGCCCCATCTGGTCGGCGCCTCCGCCGGTGCCGGCGGGAATCACGAACTCCACCGGCTTGGTGGGTTCCCATGCGAGGGCGGGCGTAGCGGCTGCCAGCGCCAGGACGGCCGCGGCAACGACCTTCGTACGGCCCAGAACGAGCGAAGCGATCTTCTTCATCAGGTTGTCTCCTGTGTAGTGTTTCGCTCTTTTTTGTTCTTGGATCTGAGCAGAGATACGGACCGGCACGATGGTGCGCGCCACTGATTCACGCCTGCTTGATCGCGGTCAACTTTTCGCAGATTTCGTATTCGGGTTAGCCCGCGCTGGCGGGCCCTGCGCGTCCTGTCATCGCCAAGCCTATAAAATCGCGGCGCGCAGCGGGGTCTCCTCTCCTCTCGCCTCAATCCGTCTTCGTAGTTCAATGGATAGAACGGGGTCCTCCTAAGACTCAGATACAGGTTCGATTCCTGTCGAAGGCACCAGCAGGCCCCTGTTCAGATACCCGTTGCCGAAGCCTTCGGCGACTGCCGTTGCGCGAGCACTCGTTACGACCCCGGCGCGTAACAACGCTACGTAACAAGCGCCGAAGAGCGCTCAGCCAAGGGCTTTCGCCGATCTCCATCGCGGCACTGATTCGGCAAAAAATTCATATGAATCAATAGCTTGCACATTCGGCGCCTGCGCGCTCGATGCATCGCGAAAATGCGGCACGCAAGTTGCCCCGTCAGTAAGTCCCACCACCGAGGAGACTGCCATGACGGATGCCAATGCATCGATTTCTTCGATCGCCGGAGGCGCCGACAACGGTGCTGCGCCGGTGGTCATCGCCCAGGCGACAGTGAAGCCGATTGCCCCCATGGGCACTACCGCCGCCGCAGTTCAGCCCGCGGCGCCGGCCGGCATCGGATCGCTGTCGAACGCCACGCCCGGCACGGTCCTCATGCGCGACGGCGTCTCGATTCCCGTCGACGGCAGCCAGGCGCTGATGGCCGGCGACCGCGTGATCGTTCCGCAGGACGGCCACGCCAACGTTCTCTTCCCCGGATCGGCCACCAACAAGGCGCCGCTGTCCGGCGTCTTCACGGGCGGCACCGACGCCACCATCAGCACGACCAAGCTGGCCAGCGGCCTCGAGCAAGTGAATGTGGACGTGGCCTCGGGCGACCTGGAAGTGACTTCGCCCGACAGCGACGCGGAAGCCGCAGCGCTTGCGGTGAGCAAGAAGACCGCTGCCGGCAGCGGCATCGGGCTGGGTGAATTCGCGCTCGGCGCACTGGGTGCCGTCGCGCTCGGCGCCGCGCTGAGCGGTGGCGGCGGCAGCGACGGCGGCGCGGTTCCTTTCTTCGTTCCGGGCGTTGGCGACAGCGATGCCGACGCAGATGCGGATGCGGATGCGGATGCCGACGCGGATGCAGACGGTGACGCTGACGCTGACGCTGACGCGGATGCAGATGCGGATGCAGACGCCGATGCAGATGCGGACGCTGATGCCGACGCGGATGCAGACGCGGATGCAGACGCGGATGCAGACGCAGACGCAGACGCTGACGCCGACGCCGACCACTTGCTCGATCCAGGCGACAGCCTCGCCGGCCATCTGCTCGGCTCCCTGGACAACGTCCTCGGCCTCGGAGGTGGCAGCGCCGCTGCGGCCAGAAGCGTCGCCGCCAGTTCATCCGGCACATTGGCATCGCTGATGCCCGCAGCCGACGGCCTCACGGATCTGCTGGACGACGTGCTTTCGCCGATCGCGGGCAACGAGTTCAGGCCCGACGATCCGAACGCGTTCGATCCGCTGGACAACACCGTCGACAACCTGGCCGTCAACATCGGCGGCGTGCTCACCCCCGTGGTGGACGGCCTGCTGGGCGACGGCTTGACTGACGCGCTCGTCGGGTCGCTGATCGGCCAGGTCGACTACCTGACCGATGCGTTGGGCAACATCCTCGAAAACGTGCTCGGCAGCGAAGGCCTGCTCGGCGGCGTGACCACCGGCCTTGGCATCGACGGCCTCGTGGACGAACTGGTCGGCACCGACGGCGTGGTCGGGCAGGTGCTCGAAGGCCTGCTGGGCGACGGCAGCCTGCTGGGCAACGTGCTCGGCGAAGACGGTCTGATCGGGCAATTGCTTGGCGATGACGGGCTCCTTGGCGGCCTGCTCGGCGGTGACGGCGGTCTGCTCGGTGGCGTCCTGGGTGATAACGGCCTGCTGGGCGGTCTGCTCGGCGGCGACGGCGGTTTGCTTGGCGGAGTGCTTGGCGACGACGGCCTGCTGGGTGGCCTGCTCGGCGGTGACAGCGGCTTGCTCGGTGGCGTGCTGGGTGACGACGGCCTGTTGGGCGGTGTGCTCGGCGGCGACGGCGGCCTGCTTGGCGGCGTGCTGGGTGACGACGGCCTGCTGGGCGGTCTGCTTGGCGGTGACGGTGGCTTGCTTGGCGGCGTGCTCGGCGGTGTTGACGGCCTCCTCGGCGACGATGGCCCGTTGGGCGGCGTGCTCGGCGGCGACGGCTCGCTCGCCGGCTTGCTGGGCAGCGAAGGCCTCACCGGCGGCCTGCTTGGCGAAGGCGGGCTGGTCGACAGCCTGCTCGGACCCGACGGCGTGGTCGGCGACCTGCTGAGCGAGACACCCCTGGCCGGTTTGCTCGGGGGAGATGGCGGCCTGCTCAGCGGCGTGCTGGGCGATAACGGCCTGCTGGGCGGCCTTCTCGGTGACGATGGCCTGCTGGGTGGCGTTCTGGCCGACGACGGCCTTCTCGGAGCCGAAGGCCCGCTCGGCAGCCTGCTGGGCGGTGACGGCGGCTTGCTCGGTGGCGTACTGGGTGACGGTGGTCTGTTGGGCGGTCTGCTTGGCAGCGATGGCGGCCTCCTCGGCGGGGTCCTGGGTGATGGCGGCCTGCTGGGCGGAGTGCTCGGCGGCGACGGCGGTCTCCTCGGCGGTGTCCTGGGCGAAGGCGGTCTGCTGGGCGGCGTACTCGGTGGTGACGGTGGTCTCCTCGGCGGTGTCCTTGGTGACGACGGCCTGTTGGGTGGCGTACTCAGCGGCGACGGTGGCCTCCTCGGTGGCGTCTTGGGCGAAGGCGGTCTGCTGGGCGGCGTACTCGGCGGGGACGGTGGCCTCCTTGGCGGTGTCTTGGGTGACGACGGCCTGCTGGGTGGCGTACTCGGCGGTGTGACCGGCGGCGACGGCGGTCTCCTGGGCGGTGTCCCGGGTGACGATGGCCTGCTGGGTGGCGTGCTCGGCGGCGTGACCGGCGGCGACGGCGGTCTCCTGGGCGGTGTCCTGGGTGACGATGGCCTCCTTGGCGGCGTACTCGGCGGCGGCAGTGGCAGCGGTGGCGGCCTGCTCGGTGGTGTTCTCGGCGAGGACGGCATCGTGGGCAACCTCCTGGGCAGCGACGGCCTGGTCGGCGGTCTGCTGGGCGCGGACGGTCTCGTCGGCAGTCTGCTCGGCGCGCTGGGCGGCGACGGCGCCGTGGCCAACGTCCTGCAGCCGGCGGGCGACGCAGTCGCTCCGGCAGTCGAGACCGTGGGCAGCACGGTCTCCCACGCCGCGGCTCCGGCAACGGACATCCTGGCAGGGGCCACGGGTGTCGTGGCGCCGGTGGTCGACACGGTGGCCAGCGTGGTCGAAGGCGCGGGCCATGCCGTCGGCTCGGGCCTGACCGAAGTGGTGGCGCCGATCACCAGCCAGGTCGAGCAGACGGTGAACCACGTCGTGAGCCCGGTCACCAACATCCTGCACGGCCTGCTGGGCTGACTGTAGGCAAGCACCCACGCGCCCGGCCTGCCTTATCCCGCAGGCACGGGCCGCGCACGCGGTCAAAGTGGAGGCTTGAAGGTCTTCGGCAGGCAGCATTTGCCGAAGGGCTCCCGGTTCCTCCTCACGGCGCATTCCTGCGTCGTTAAGCGCTCCCTCGAGGAGCGCTTTTTTTTGACTTCAGTGTGTTTCGCGGCGCAACTGCTGCACGTCTTCGTGCAGCGACTGCGCCCAGGCGCGGCGCTCGCGGCCGTGCGGGTCCTGCGGCTCGCCGAAGCGCACGATGGCCAGCAGCGGCGGCGCGCGCAGCGTATTCCACAGCGAGGCGGCGAGGCTGTCGTCGTCGATGTAGCGCGGGGCCTGGCTGGTCTCGCCGGTGGCGGCATCGGCAAAGCGCAGCGCGGCGGGCAGCACCGGCGCGCCGGAAGAAATGGCCGCCTGCAGCAGGTTGGCGTGGAACGGCAGCAGGCCGCGGCCGTCGCTGGTCGTGCCTTCGGGAAACACGCCGATCAGGTCGCCGTTGCGCAGCGCCTCGGTCATGTGGTGCACCACGCGCAGTGCGTCGCGGCGGCGTTCGCGCTCGATGTAGAGCGTGCCGGAGCCGTTGGAAAGCGTGCCGATCAGAGGCCAGTTCTTGACGTCCGACTTCGACACGAAGCGCACATGGCGCGCCGCATGGAGGCAGGTGATGTCGAGCCACGAGAGGTGATTGCAAATGAGCAGCACCGGCCCCTCGGGCGGCGGCGTGCCCTGCACCTTGAGCGTGATGCCCATGATCTCGAGCATGCGCTTCGACCATGCCTGCACGCGCGCATTGCGCTCTGCCTGCTCGAGGCTGGGAAAGGTGAAGCGAATCGTCCACCAGCCGACCAGCGCATGCCCCACCGCGTGCAGCAGGCGCCAGCAGGCTTTCAACGAATGAACCATCGGGGCGTCGTTCTTTCTTTCTGTCTGTCAGCCGTGCACGATCCGGCCCGCCACAAGCGTGTGCCGTGCGCGGCCCTGCATCGGATAGCCGGCGAACGGCGTGTGCTTGCCCTGGCTCTTGAGCGCATCGGGCAGCACCTGCCATTCGAGCCCGGGGTCGGCAATGCACAGGTCGGCCACGCCGCCTTCCACCAGGCGACCGATGCCGGTGCCCGCGTCTTCGGCGGCCAGCAGGCGCGCTGGTGCAGAGGTGATGACCTCGACGGCGCGTGCCATACCCGCGCCACTGCGCTCGCCCCATTGCAGCGCGAGCGGCAGCAGCAGCTCGAGCCCGGTCGCGCCAGCTTCGCTTTCGGCGAAGGGCAGCGTCTTGGCGTCGGCCTCGACCGGCGTGTGGTCGGACACCAGCGCGTCGATGGTGCCGTCGGCCAGCGCGGCAGAAAGCGCCTCGCGGTCGCCTTGCTGGCGCAGCGGCGGGTTCAGGCGTGCACGGCTGTCGAAGTAGCCGATGTCGGTGTCGACCAGGTGCAGCGAGTTGATGCTGACGTCGCAGGTGAGCGGCAGGCCCTGCGCCTTGGCTTCGCGCACCAGCGCCACGCCGCGGGCGCTGGAGATGCGGCACAGGTGCACGCGTGCGCCGGTGGCCTTCATCAGCTCGACGATGGTGAAGATGGCGATCGTCTCGGCCGACACGGGCACGCCCGCGAGGCCGAGCCGCGTGGCGAGCGGGCCGCTGGCCGCAACGCCCTTGCCGAGGTCGCGATCTTGCGGACGCAGCCACACGGTGTAGCCGAAGGTGCTGGCGTACGACAGCGCGCGCTGCAGCACCTGCGTGTCGGCCAGCGGCACGTCGGCCTGGCTGAAGCCGATGCAGCCGGCCTCGGTGAGTTCGGCCATCTCGGTCAGCACGCCGCCGGCGAGGTTGCGCGTGAGCGCGCCGAGCGGAAACAGGCGCGCGCACTGCAGCTTCTCGGCGCGGAACTTGAGCATCTCGACCAGGCCAGGTTCGTCGAGCACGGGGTCGGTGTCGGGCGGGCACACGAGACTGGTGACGCCGCCGGCAATGGCCGCGGCCATTTCGCTTTCGAGCATGCCTTCGTGTTCGTAGCCGGGCTCGCGCAGGCGCGCGGCAAGGTCGACGAGGCCGGGGGTGACGATGCAGCCCGCGGCATCGATGGTGCGCTCGGCCTTGAAACCGGCAGGGATGCTGCCGATGCCGGCGATCTTGCCGTCGGCGATGGCGATGTCGGCCTTCTTGTCTGTGCCCGAAGCGGGGTCGACGACGCGGCCGTTGGTGATCAGTGTGTTCATGCTTCGTTACCTGCCACGATGCTCATCACCGCCATGCGCACGGCGATGCCGAAAGTGACCTGCGGGAGGATCACGCTCTGCTTGCCGTCGACCACGGCGGAGTCGATCTCCACGCCGCGGTTGATCGGGCCCGGGTGCATCACGATGGCGTCCGGCTTGGCCAGCTGCAGCTTCTCGGGCGTAAGGCCGAAGGTCTTGAAGAACTCTTGCGACGATGGCAGCAGCGCGCCGCTCATGCGCTCGTTCTGCAGGCGCAGCATGATGACGACGTCGCAGTCCTTGATGCCCTCTTCGAGCGTGTGGCACACGCGCACGCCCATGCCGGCCATGTCGCTCGGCACCAGCGTCTTGGGGCCCACCACGCGCACTTCTGCGCAGCCGAGCGTGGTGAGCGCATGGATGTCGGAGCGCGCCACACGCGAATGCAGCACGTCGCCGACGATGGCGACCGTGAGGTTCGAGAAGTCTTTCTTGTAGTGGCGGATCGTGTACATGTCGAGCAGCCCCTGCGTCGGGTGCGCGTGGCGGCCGTCGCCGGCGTTCACCACGTGCACGTGCGGCGCCACGTGCTGCGCGATCAGGTACGGCGCGCCCGACTCGCTGTGGCGCACCACGAACAGGTCGGCGGCCATCGCGCTCAGGTTGGCGATGGTGTCGAGCAGCGATTCGCCCTTGGTGGCCGAGGAGCGCGCGATGTCGAGGTTGATGACATCGGCCGAGAGGCGCTTGGCCGCGATCTCGAAGGTGGTGCGGGTGCGGGTGCTGTTCTCGAAGAACAGGTTGAACACGCTCTTGCCGCGCAGCAGAGGCACCTTCTTCACCTCGCGGTCGCTCACGCTCGTGAAGTTGGCGGCGGTGTCGAGGATGTGCGTGACGATGTCCTTGGGCAGGCCTTCGATCGACAGCAGGTGGATCAGCTCGCCGTTCTTGTTGAGCTGCGGATTTCGCTTGTAGAGCATTACTTGCTTTCCTCCACCTTGAGGCTGAAGGCGCCGTCTGCGGCGCGGGCCAGGGCAAGCAGTTGGGTGTTCGGCAGCGTGAGCGTGGTGGCGGCGAAGTCGGCGGCCACGGGCAGTTCGCGTCCGCCCCGGTCCACCAGCACCGCGAGGCGCACGCTGGCGGGGCGACCGAAGTCGAACAGCTCGTTGAGCACCGCTCGGATGGTGCGGCCGGTGTAGAGCACGTCGTCGAGCAGCAGCACGTCGGTGCCGTTCACGTCGAAGGGCAGCACGGTCTGCGCGCTGGCCGAGAGGCCGCGGCGCGCGAAGTCGTCACGGTGCATGGCCGACGAGATGACGCCGGGGGCGCCGCTCAGGCCCAGGTCTTTCTGCAGGCGCTCGACCAGCCAGGCGCCGCCGGAGGTGATGCCGACCAGCCTGGTTTCAGGGCGCATCAGCGTCTTAACGCCGGCAAGCAGCTTGGTGTAGAGCGCTTCGGCATCGGGAATTGAACTCACGTGAGACTCCTCAAGAATTGCTCCAGGATGATGCAGGCCGAGGCGGCATCGGCATCGCGCGCGCCCGAAGCCAGGGCCTCGGTGGTGCTGTAGCGCTCGTCGACCTCGAACACCTGGAGGTTGAAACGGCCGCGCAGCTGGCGCGCGAACTTCTGCGCGCGGCGGGTGTTCTCGTGCGGGGTGCCGTCGGGGTGGTAGGGCACGCCGATCACCAGCGCGTCGGGCTGCCATTCCTTGATACGCGCCTCGACCTGCGCGAAGCGGGCGTCGCCCTCGGCCTTGATGGTGGGCTGGGGGGTGGCCGTCTGCAGCAGCCGGTTGCCGCTGGCCACGCCCGTGCGCTTCAGGCCGAAGTCGAAGGCCAGGAAGGTCTGGAAATGGGCTGGGACGGGAACGGCAGCAGCGGGAACGGAAGAAGAAGCAGTAGGAGCGGGAGCGTCTGGCATGGCGGCTGCGCTCATGCGTGTCCGGCGTCTGGCGACAATTTCCACGCTTCGAGGCCCAGCAGCAGCAGCGCCCTGTCGTAGCGCTGCTCGATGGGGGTGTCGAAGATCACGGCCGGGTCGGCGCCCACGGTGAGCCAGCTGTTCTCGGCCAGTTCCGATTCGAGCTGGCCTTCGCCCCAGGCCGCATAGCCCAGCGAAACCAGCACCTTGCGCGGGCCCGCGCCGGTGGCCAGGGCCTCCAGCACGTCCTTGGAGGTGGTCATTTCGAGCCCGCCGGGGATGGTCATGGTCGAGGCGTAGACCGATTCCTCGGGCTTCTCGGCCTGGGTGAAGACCGGCTCGTGCAGCACGAAGCCGCGTTCGGTCTGCACCGGGCCGCCCTGGAAGACGGGAGCTTCGCCCAGCTCGGGGCGGGCCAGGTGGAGCTCGATCTTCTCGAACAGCACCCTCAGGTTGATGTCGCTGGGTTTGTTGATTACCAGGCCGAGCGCACCGCGCTCGCTGTGTTCGCAGAGGTACACGACGCTGCGGTTGAAAGTTTTGTCTTCCATCCCGGGCATCGCTATCAAAAAGTGATGCGTAAGGTTCATCGGGGCAGAATCGGCGGCCATATGCCTCCGATTTTACTGGCCGTTGACAAGACCTATCCCAAAGGGCTCATGTGGTTCCGCCGGGACCTCCGGGTGGACGACAACGCGGCCCTGTATCGCGCGCTGCGGGCCTGCCGCCAGGTGGTCTGCGTTTTCGTCTTCGACAAGGCCATCCTCGACGCCCTGCCCACGGTCGACCGCCGGGTCGAATTCATCCGCGAATCGCTGGTGGAGCTCGAGACCGAGCTGCGCGCGCTGGGCGGCGGGCTGATCGTGCGGCACGCCGCGGCGGTGCAGGAAATTCCGGCGCTGGCGCGCGAGCTCGGCGTGCAGGCGGTATTTGCCAACCGCGACGACGAGCCCGACGCGCTGGAGCGCGACGCCAAGGTGTTCGGCGCGCTGGCCAATGCCGGCGTGGCCTTCCACACCTACAAAGACTCCACCGTCTTCGACCGCGACGAGGTCATGACCAAGACCGACCAGCCTTACACGGTGTTCACGCCCTACAAGCGGGCCTGGCTGGCGAAGGTCGATGCGTTCTTCCTCAAGTCGTACCCGGTGCGCAGCCACGCCGACGCGCTGGCGCCCTCGCCGCAGGCCTATGGCGAGCCGGTGCCGACGCTGCGGGAGATCGGCTTCGAGAAGAGCAACCTCTCGGCGCTGGAAATTCCCACGGGCACGCGCGGCGCGGGCCTGCTGTTCGAGGATTTCTTCGAGCGCATCGACCGCTACCACGAGGCGCGCGACTTCCCTGCGGTGCGCGGGCCCAGTTACATGGGTGTGCACCTGCGTTTCGGCACGGTGTCGATCCGTCAGATGGCCAGCCTGGCGCACCAGCTCTCGCTGCAGGGCAACGCCGGGGCGGCGACCTGGCTGAGCGAGCTGATCTGGCGCGAGTTCTACTTCCAGATCCTGGTTCACTTTCCGCACGTGCACAGGGGCGGCGAGTCGAAGAGCTTCCGGCCCGAGTACGACAAGATCGCCTGGCACCATGGCAAGCACGCCGACCAGCTGTTCGACGCCTGGTGCCAGGGCCGCACCGGCTACCCGCTGGTGGACGCAGCCATGCTGCAGATCAACCAGAGCGGCTACATGCACAACCGCCTGCGCATGGTGGTGGCGAGCTTCCTGTGCAAAGACCTGGGGCTGGACTGGCGGCGCGGCGAGGCCTACTTCGCGCTGCATCTGAACGACTTCGAGCTGGCGTCGAACAACGGCGGCTGGCAGTGGGCCAGTTCGAGCGGCTGCGACGCGCAGCCCTACTTCCGCATCTTCAATCCAGTGACGCAGAGCGAGCGCTTCGACCCCGAGGGCAAATTCATCCGCCGCTACCTGCCACAGCTGGCGGGGCTGTCGAATGCGGCGATCCATGCGCCGTGGACGGCGTCGCCGGTGGAGCTGGAGGCGGCGGGCATCAAGCTCGGCGAGACGTACCCGAAGCCGGTGGTGGACCACGCCGAAGCGCGCGAGAAGACGCTGCAGCGCTACGGAGTGGCGCGGGCGAAGGCGCTGCAGAAATAGAAAAAGAAAAGGGCCCGAAGGCCCTTTTCTTTATCGCTGCCTGAAAACCGCGCGTCAGGCGGCGGCAGCCAGCGTCGTCGACTCGCTCGTGTACGCACGCACCAGGCGCAGCAGTTCCTCTTCCGAGTACGGCTTGCCGAGGTAGTGGTTCACGCCCAGCGTGCGCGCGTAGTCGCGGTGCTTCTCAGCGATGCGCGAGGTGATCATGATGATCGGCAGCTCGGCCAATGCGGCGTCGGCGCGGATGTTGCGGGCCAGGTCGAAGCCGTCCATGCGCGGCATCTCGATGTCCGACAGCACCACCGCCGGGCGTTCCTGCTGCAGCCGTTCGAGCGCCTGCAGGCCGTCGGCCGCGAGCGACACGCGATAGCCTTCGCGCTGCAGCAGACGCTGCGTGACGCGGCGCACGGTGATGGAGTCGTCCACCACCAGCACCAGCGGAATCTGCGGTGCCACCGGGGCCAGCACCGGCAACGGCTCCTGCGGTGCGCCACCCTGCTCGGCCGTGGCCGATGCGGCATGCGCCGGCGCCACCAGCGCAGCGGCCTGGCGCTCGCGCGCCTGTTCGCCGTGCACTGCGGCCAGCGCCACCGGGTTGTAGATCAGCGCCACCGCGCCCGAAGCCAGCACCGAGATGCCGGCCAAGCCGGGCAGCCGCGCGAGCTGCGGGCCGAGGTTCTTGACCACGACTTCCTGGTTGCCCAGCACTTCGTCCACGTGCAGGGCCACGCGCTGCGCGGCGCTTCGCACGACCACGATCGTGTTGTTCTTGGCGCCCGCATGCTCGCTGCGGGTCGAGGCCTGCAGCAGCGCGCCGGCCCAGTAGAACGGCACCTGTTCGTGACCGAAGGGATGGCTGTTGTGCAGGTAGGCGGCCTCGAGGTCGGTTCCGCCCACGCGCTGCACCAGCTCCACCAGGTTCGACGGCACGCCGATCGACACCTCGCCCGCGCGCAGCATCACCACGTGCGTCACAGCGGTGGTCAGCGGCAGCACCAGCTTGAAGGTGGTGCCCTGGCCCGGGTTGCTGTGCGTTTCGATGCGGCCGCCGAGCGCCGCGATCTGCGCGCGCACCACGTCCATGCCGATGCCGCGGCCGGCCAGTTCGGAGACCTGGCCCGCCGTCGAGAAGCCGGGCTTGAAGATCAGCTCGGTGGCTTCTTCGGCCGACAGTTCCTGGTCGTGGCCGAGCAGGCCGAGGGCGCGGGCGCGCTCGGCGATGCGCTTGTTGTCGAGGCCGGCGCCGTCGTCGCGGAAGCTCACCGAGACGTCGTTGCCTTCATGGTGCAGGTCGATGACGATCAGGCCGCTGGCGTCCTTGCCGGCCTTTTCGCGCACGGCCGAATCCTCGATGCCGTGGGCCACGCAGTTGCGCAGCAAGTGCTCGAAGGCGGGCGTCATGCGGTCCAGTACGCCGCGGTCCATTTCGATGGAGCCGCCGACGATATCCAGGCGCACCTGCTTGCCGGTGTCCTTCGAGGCCTGGCGCACCACGCGGTAGAGGCGGTCGGAGATGCCTTCGAACTCCACCATGCGCGTGCGCAGCAGGCCGCGCTGCAGTTCGCGCGTCTGGCGTGCCTGCACGCTGAGGTCGTCTTCCGTCGCCTGCACCGTCTTTTGCAGCGTGCGCTGCACGGTGGCCACGTCGTTCACCGACTCGGCCATCATGCGCGTGAGTTCCTGCACGCGGGTGAAGCGGTCGAACTCCAGCGGGTCGAAGCCCTGCTGCGAGTCCTTGGCTTGCGCCAGGCGGGACTGCATCTGGCTTTCGGCCTGCACTTCGATGTCGCGCAGCTGCTGGCGCAGGCGGTCCAGGTTGCCCGTGAGGTCGGACAGCGAGCCGCGCAGCTGGCCCAGCTCGGCCTCCAGGCGCGAACGCGTGATGATGACCTCGCCGGTCTGCGCGACCAGGCGGTCGAGCAGCTGGGTGCGGATGCGTACGGCCTGGCCCGTTGCGGCACGCAGGGGCGTGAGCAGTGCGGGCGCAGGGCGCGGTTGCAGCGTCGTGGGTGCGGCCGGTGCGGCAGCGACGGATTCTGCGTCTTCCAGGCTCGCCACGGGGGCGGCGGTTTCGTCGTTCGCCGGCACGCCGGCTTCGGGCGCCACCTGCAGCAGCTGGGCGGCGGATGCGGTCGCGGTGGCCGCGGCCACGATCTGGGCCAGCTCGACCTGCGTGGCATCGTCGGCCGCGCGCAGCGCGTCGAAGGTGGCCTGCAGGGCGTCGAGGCGCGTCAGCAGCTTTTCGATGTCGGCCCGTTCCGCGCCCTGGGAGCCCAGGACTTCGATCTCGGACTCCATGCGGTGCGCGCGCTCGCCAAGGCGCATGGCGCCGGCCAGTCGTGCGCTGCCCTTGAGCGTGTGCAGCGTGCGCAGCACCGAGGCGCGCGGCGCGCTGTCGTCGGGGTGATGCGCCCACTGGCGCAGCGCCTCGCCGAGCTGGGGCAGCAGTTCGGCCGCCTCTTCCTCGAAGATCGGGAACAGGTCGACGTCGACCGCGTCGGCCAGGTCGATGGCGTCTTCGGAATCGTCCAGCGCCACGTCGGCGACGGAATCGCTGACCACCACCTGCTGCTGCGGCCGGACTTCGGCGCGCATGGCAACTTCGGTCGGCATCGGCGAATTGGCGATGTCGCGCAGCGCCTGCAGCGTGCCTTCGGCCGGATCACGCAGGAAGCCGACGGCGAACTGGTGCAGCAGGCGACGCAGCTCGTCGGCCGCGGCCACCAGCACCATGCCCTGCTCACGCGTGCCGCTGCCCTGCATCTGCAGATGCTGCAGTGCGGCTTCGAACAGGCGGGCCATGCCCGACAGGCTGTGGAAGCCGACCGTGGCCGAGCTGCCGGCCAGCGAGTGGGCCAGCGCAACGGTCGAGTCGGGCAGGCGTTCGTGCGATTCGAGCGCCCATTCGCCGACGTCGGTGGCGAGCTGGCGCGACCATTCGTCGGCCTCGTTGAGGTAGACGTTGTAGAGCTGGATGCCGATGCGCAGCGGGCCGATGACCTTGACCTGGTCTTCGGCGCTTTCCTGCTGCGCGACGGGCGCAGCGGCCACGACGGGTTCGGGCGCTTCTGCTTCTGTTGCTTTGTCGGCAACGAGGATCTGCGGCTCTTCGGGCACGGGGGGTGCTTCGAAGATGGGCACGAGCACTTCTTCGGCAACCGCCGGGGCGGGCAGTTCGGGCTCGGGCTCCGGCTCTGCTTCAGCCACCGGTTGCGGCTCGGGTGCGGCGACGGGCTCTTCCGGCTCTTCTTCGTGCAGCGGCAGTGCCGCGGCTTCGATGACTTCGGGCTCGGCTGCAACAACGGCAGCAGCCTGCACGGGCAGCGGCTCGGGCTCCCAGTCCAGGTCGGGCAGGCCGGCCGTGGTCGGCACGGTGGCCTCGATCGATTCGATGACTGGAGCGGGCTCTGCCGGCTCCGGTTCGGCGGCCGCTGGTGTCTTCGCAGGGGGCGCCAGGAAATCGAACTCCTCGCCGCTCGGCAAGGCTTCCAGCGCTGCAGGCTCGGTGGTCTGCTTCGCTTCGAAATCGATGAAGTCGGTCGATGCGAAATCGTCGTCGGGCTCGGGCGTGGCAGCCTTCCCGGGTTCCTGCCAGGCCACGGTTTCGAATGGCACCTCGGGCGCCGCAGCCGGTGTTGGTGCGGGAGTTTCCGAGGTAAGCGACAGGTCCGGCAGATCGGGCAGTTGCAGGGGCGGCAGCTGGGCCGCCACCGGCGCCGCAACCTCGAGCGGCGCTGGCGCGGAATGAGGCGCTTCGGCCGCGATGTGGCGCGCGGCGACCGCCAGGGCCTCCGCATCGGCCACGCGCACCGGCGGGGGCACGGGCTCGCCGGCCAGCAGCGCGTTGGCCACGCGGCTGAACGGTGCCGACTGCCAGCCGTGTGCGGAGCCCGAGGCAATGGCCTCGACCCACTGGCTGAAGTCCTTCATCGTGCGTTCGGTGGCCGACAGCAGTTCCGGCGTGGCGGCGCGCTGGTCGGCCAGCCAGGTGTTGAGTACCTGTTCGAGCGACCAGGCGGCGTCGCCGAAGTCGGTGAGGCCGACCATGCGCGAGCTGCCCTTGAGCGTGTGGAAGGCACGACGCAGGATCGTGAGTTCTTCGGTGTCGTCCGGGTAGCTGGCGAGTTCGGCGATGGCGGCCAGGCCGTTCTGCACCACCTCGCGGGCTTCGTCGAGGAAGATGTTCTGCAGGTCGTCTTCTTCGAGCTCGGTGACTTCGGTGTCGGGCAGTGCGGACGGACCGGAGATCTTGTTCGTCCAGCTGTCGGCCTTGCTGCTGAATTCCTCGATCGGCGAAACCTTGGCCTTGCGGTTGGGCGTAGCGAGCGCGGCGAGCTTCGAGGCGATCTGTGCGTCGACTTCCTCGATGCTGAGCACGGCCTGGGCGACCGGAGCCGGGCTCGGGGCGGCGCCGTCGGCAGCAGTGCTGTCGGTGGCCTGGCGGCCCATCAGCGGCTTGAGTTCGCCGGCTTCGGCGTCGAACACGAACAGGCGCTTGGCCAGCGCGGGCTGGTAGCCCAGCATGTCGATCAGGAAACCGAGCGCGCCGAGGTTGTTGCCCAGCGCGTCGAAGCCGGCCATTTCTTCGGCCGGCGAGGTGCTGACGAGCATCGCCTCGACGTCATCGCGCATGCGCTGAACGGTGAGCGCGGCCTGGTCGAGGCCGAGCACGGAGAACACGCCGCGCATCTGCAGGAGCTGCGTCGGCACGGTGCGCAGCAGGCCCTTTTCGGCCGGGCGGCGGAAATACTGGTCGAGCGATTTTTCGAGTTCGCTCAGGTGGCTGCGCAGCTCGTCGACCACGGTGCCCATGGTCTGGCGGTCGCTCACGCGGCGGTAGAGGTCTTCCATCCACGGCTCGAGCGGCTCGGAATGGCCGCCCGCGCGCACGCGTTCGATGCGACCCGCCAGCTGCAGGGTGCGCGAGGTGAGCTGCGGATCGCTCGGGTCGAGGTCTTCGAGCGCGGCTTCCAGGTAGAGCACCGAGGTGGCGACTTCCATCGCGAGTTCGGTGCCCGGGGCCTGGCCGGAGCGCACGGAGGCTTCGACCGAATGGGTCAGCGCCTGCACCATCGGCAGGCTCGGCGGGTGCAGCTTCTGCAGCGATTCGCCGAGCTGCGCGAAGGTGTCGGCCACCTGGCGCGTGCGGGTGATGTCGCCGCCCGAGAGGCCCGACCACATTTCCTTGGCGGTCTCGATACGCTTGCGCGCTTGTTGCAGCACCAGCGGATCGAAGCGGCCGAACTGCTCGACGGTGTAGTCGATGCGCTGTTCGCCGGCGATGCCCCAGGCGCTGCGCACGGTGCGCAGCGTGGCGGCGTCGTCGCCGGCGGTGGGCACGGCCTGCGCGCAGAAGAACAGCAGGTCTTGCCCGAGACGGTCGGACACGAGGCTGTCGCCGCGCGCGAGCGTGGCGTACTGCAGCAGCACGCGCGAGGCGGCGCGCTTGACGTAGGAATCGGGCGTGATCAGCCCGGTGGCCAGGGCTTCGAAGAAGCCGGCGGCCAGGGTCCAGAAGCTGGCGACGCGGGGTAGCAGTGCACCGCGGCCGAGCCCCAGGCACAGCGCATGCAGCCGCCGGGCGGCCTGCACGTCGCCGGTCTTGACCAGTTGCAGCACTTCGCGGTCGAGCTTCGAGCGCACGGCCGGGTCATAGGCGATGGCGGCCTGCGTCAGCGCGGGCTTGACCTCGACCCAGCGCCAGGCGGTGCTCCACAGGTCGGCCGGGTGAACGCGCTCGTTGCCGACGAGCTCCAGCACGTCGCGGTACTGGGGAAACAGCGCCACCGACGACACGGGCTTGCCGGCCAGCAGGGCGTTGAGGAAATCGGTGACGGCGAAGCCGGCACGCTCGATCTTGACCACCGCGGCGTCGGTGCAGCGCTGCGGTTCGGCGATAAAGCCCTGCACCGCGAACTCGATGGCGCCGAGCACCAGCGCGGGCGAGGAATGCCCCACCATCTGGAGCGCGCCAACGGCCTGGTGCAGTTGCTGGCGGGCCATCTGCAGCGGGCCGGCCTCGGGCTCGGCTCCAGCGTCCACGTCGCGCACGAAGCGCCGCAGCGACTTGCCTACACCGTCGAGGGATTTCTGGATTTCTCCCAGCACCCAGGCCAGCGGCCCGAGGTCTTCGGTGGCCGGCACATTGCCGGCGAGGGGGGCCGTGGCAGGGGTTTGAATCGACACGTTGGGTGCTCGCCGTTCTTATCTATCTTGTGGGTCAGGCAATCTTGAAACGAGCCACCGAACGACGCAGTTCTTCGGCCATCTGCGACAGTTCGCGCACCTGCTGGGCGGTGGTGCGCGTACCTTCTCCGGTCTGTTCCGTCACGGCAAAAATGTGCTGGATGTTCGCGGCCACCACGTTGGCCGAATCGGCTTCGCGGGAGGCGGATTGCGAAATCTGCTCAATCAGGTCAGCGAGTCGGCGCGACACGCGGTCGATCTCGGACAGCGCGGTACCCGCGTTGTCGGACAGCTTGGCCCCTTCGACCACGCCCTGCGTGGAGCGCTCCATGGCGCCCACGGCATCCTGCGTGTCGGTCTGAATCGCCTTCACCAGCGCCGAGATCTGGCGCGTGGCGTCTGCGGAGCGTTCGGCCAGTCGCTGAACTTCTTCCGCCACCACCGAGAAGCCTCGTCCGGCTTCACCGGCCGATGCGGCCTGGATGGCGGCGTTCAGGGCCAGCACGTTCGTCTGTTCGGTAATGTCCGAGATCAGCTCGGTGATTTCGCCAATCTCCTGCGAGGATTCGCCCAGGCGCTTGATCCGCTTGGAGGTTTCCTGGATCTGGTCGCGGATGGAGTTCATACCGCCGATGGCGTTCTGCACGGCCTGCAGACCCGAGGATGCAGCCTGCAGCGACTGGCGCGCCACCGTGGCGGACTCTTGCGCCTGGGTAGACACGCCGTTGATTCGCTCGGCCATGGTCAGCACCGACTGGCCGGTTTCGCGAATTTCGCGCAGCTGTTCGGTCGAGGCGGCCAGCAGCTCGGTCGAGGTGCTTTCCACCTGCGACGTCGTCTGCGCCACGCGGGTAGCCGTGTTCTGCACGTTGCCCACCAGCAGTCGCAGTTCTTCCACCGTGTAGTTCACCGAGTCGGCGATGGCGCCGGTGATGTCCTCGGTCACGGTTGCTTCCTGGGTCAGGTCGCCTTCGGCCACTGTCTGCAGTTCGTTCATCAGCCGAAGAATGGCGGCCTGGTTGGCGTTGTTCACGCGGCCGGCTTCGTCGGAAGCCTGTTCGGCAGCCAGACGTTCGCGTTCGGCGACGGCGGCACGTTCGCGGCCTTCGCGCACCTGCACGAAACCGATGGCGCCAGCGAGTGCCAGGGCGGCCAGCGACAGCACGAACAGCAGCACGATGGTGCCGGCGCCCAGGCCGGTGCGTGCGGAGAGCTTTTCCTGCAGGTCGCCGAGCGACTTACGCAGCGGCTCGCTGTCGGTCAGGATGGAAGCCTGCGCTTCGCGCGCCGCCACCAAGCCCTGCAGGTTGCCCAGAATGGCCGAAGCCTGCGTGCGCATCTGCTCGTAGGTCTTCAGGATGGCTTCGAGCTGCTGGCGGGTCTGCGGGTCTTTCGAGCCGGGGAAGCGCTGCTGCGCGTTGCCGTCGAGCAGGCCGCGGGTGGTTTCCTGGAAGGTGTTCAGGTCCTTGCCCAGCAGGAACACGGCGTCGGGGTTCACGCCCTCGACCGTGAAGAACTCGTTGGTCGACTTGCCGATGCGCTGCGTCAGCATCACGAGCTGGCCGGCGGCCGAGATTTCAGGCAGCGTGGCGTTCTGCTGCATCTTCAGCGACGCGACGGTTTCCGTCATTTCGAGCAGCGTGGACGACTGCTGGTTGATGTCGCGCAGAGCGGCACCCACCTGCGTCAGGATCTGGCGCTGGGCCAGCACGGCCTTGGCGCTGGCGTCGGCGCGGGTGACGAGAGGATTGATCTTGTTCATCTCCTCGTCGTACTGGTTGCCCACGCGTTCCAGGCGCAACGAGTCGTCGCCGTTGGTCAGGCCCTGCACGCGGCGCGAGAGGTCGTCGGCGCTGTCCTTCACTTCGACGAACGCCGAGGCGCTGCCGACGAGGGCCTGCGAGATCGACTTGGCAAGACGCTGCGACTGCATCAGCGACTGGCCGGTGGCCGCCACCTGCTGCGCCAGGCGTTCCGCGCGAAGAATGGCGGAGCCGGCAACCAGCAGCAGCAACAGCACCACGACGGCCAGCAGGATGGCCAGGATCCGCTGCTGCCTCGCCGGGTTGGAGCCCGCGCGGCCGCCGGTGGTGTCGGGCGCCGCTTCGGCAACCGTGGCGCCCGGCTCGTTGGCGGCGTCGCCGCCGCCGCCCGGCAGGTCGAGCTCGCCGAAGCTGGTGTCCGTGGTCACGGCACCTTTCCTGGCGAGGCGCACGGTTTTCTCGTCCGGAACCTGGACGGTATCGACATCGTCAAGCGATATCGTGGAACCGGAGCCATCGACGCGGGCCTTGTCGTTCCCGTTGTTCACGGGCAGTAATTTCTTGAACTTGTCGGCGATCGAGCTCACGGTCGGTCCTTCAGGTGGTTTCCGGTACGGCGTGCGGAAGCACTACGCACCAATACTCAAAAACTGGGGTTGCTGCGAAAGCGCTTGCAGGTTGACTTCCTGCCAGCGCTCCCCCGCTGCATCGGTAAACAGATGCCCATGCCAGGCAGGTGCTTCTGCGCCAGGAGGCTCGGACGCCGTGAAGGCCTCCGCCCCCCGCAACCCCGCCAGTCGATCGACCAGCAATGCGCAGTTGACTTCGAGCAGCTCGTTGAAAGCAACGAGCCGCGACTGGATGCGCGCCGCCTCGGTGGCGGCCAGCGCGACTGGAACGCCAGAAGCGAATGCCGACAACTGCACGACGCCATAGAGACCACCGCGCAGGTTGGCAACGCCGAGGAACCACGGCTCCGTGTAGGGCACGGGCTGTGGCGGCGTCCAGGGAAAGATTTCGCCGGCGTGTCCCAGCGGAAAGAGGTATTTGCCCTCGCCCGCCTCGACCGCCAGCCACGTGGCAGCCACGCCCGTCGTGCGAGCGGCCTGCAGGCGGCTCGCCAGCCGGGACTGGAAGGCTCTCAGAGCATCGCGATTCGCCATGGACTCGGCAGGCTTTCGCTCAGTTCAGCGCGCTGATCTTGGACATCAGGTCGGCTGCGTTGACCGGCTTCACGATGTAGTCGCGTGCGCCCTGGCGCATGCCCCAGACGCGGTCGGTTTCCTGGTTCTTGCTGGTGCACAGGATGATCGGGATCGCCGCGTACTTCGGGTCGCGGGCAATGGCGCGCGTGAGCTGGAAGCCGTTCTGGCCGGGCATCACGACGTCCATGAGGATCAGGTCGGGGTGGTCTTCTTCCAGGCGGCGCATGGCGTCGTCGGCGTTTTCAGCCGTCTTGACGGCAAAGCCGTTCTTCTGGAGGAGGTCGGTCAGGAACACCAGTTCCGTCTTGGAGTCGTCGACGACGAGGATTTTGCGAATAGGCATTACTGCACTTCCTGTTGAACGATGCCAAACTGCTGCACGGCCTGCAGCAGCTGGTCTTTGGTGAAAGGCTTGGTCAGGTAGTCTTGCGATCCGACCATACGGCCGCGGGCCTTGTCGAATACACCGTCTTTCGAAGACAGCATGACGACCGGAACGTTGGAAAAATGGGCGTTGCGCTTGATGATGGCGCAGGTCTGGTAGCCGTCGAGCCGCGGCATCAGGATGTCGCAGAAAATCAGATGCGGCTTGTGGTCGTTAACCTTGGAGAGCGCGTCGAAGCCGTCCTCCGCAAGAAGAACCTCGTGCCCACCCTGCTTCAGAAAAATCTCGGCACTGCGCCGGATGGTATTGCTGTCGTCGATGACAAGCACCTTGTAACCTGATCCATTCGGGCCCATTGCAAACGCTCCTGCTCATGAGACTTGGAAGCCCGCCGCGCCGAACATCGACGCAGACCGCGTAGCTCTATCTATGCCATGCTTTCAGATTTCAACCATTTCGAAGTCTTCCTTGCGCGCACCGCACTCAGGACAGGTCCAGTTCATCGGCACATCGGCCCAGGCCGTGCCTGCCGCGATGCCGTCTTCCGGTACACCAACCGCTTCGTCATAGATCCACCCACAAATCAGGCACATCCAAGTTTTCGTATTCATCGGAGCTTAAAGTCCTTGTTCATTAAATGCAACGAGTGTATCTATGCGTATCTCACTGGCAGACGGTAAACGTCGCGCCTATGCCACCATCCAGGGGATTCCGCCCGGCGTATGACCATCTACTTACTTCCAGCAGACAAAACCCGCAAACCGGGCGATCTTAACGACCCCTCGCAGGATGAAGGCGAGCTGGCCGAGCGCGACCTGAATCCTCCCTGCGTGCTGGTGTTCAACGCCAGCGACCCCAGTGGTGCGGGCGGGCTGGGCGCCGATGCCCTCGCCATGGCGTCGGTGGGCGCACACGTCCTGCCCGTCGTCACAGGCGCCTACGCCAGGGACACGGCCGAGATTTTCGACCACTTTCCCTTCGACGAGGAGGCCATCGCCGAGCAGGCGCGCGCCATCCTGGAGGACGTGGAAGTCCAGTTGATCAAGGTGGGCTTTGCCGGCACCCCCGAGGCCCTGAGCACCATCGCCGAGACCGCCGCCGACTATCCCGAGGTGCCCGTGGTGGCCTACATGCCCAACCTTTCGTGGTGGGACGAGAACCTGATCGAGCCCTATCTGGACGCTTTTCGGGAGCTGGTTTTGCCTCAAACGACGGTGTTGGTTGGAAACCACAGTACTCTGTGGCGCTGGCTGCTTCCGGACTGGAACGGCGAGCGTCCGCCCGGTGCGCGCGACATTGCCAAGGCCGCTGGCGAGTTCGGCGTGCCCTACACGCTGGTAACCGGGATGGTGCTGCCCGAGCAGTTCATCGACAACGTGCTGGCCTCGCCGCAGTCGGTGCTCGCCAACGAGAAGTACGAACGGCTCGAAGCCGTCTTCGCCGGCGCCGGCGACACCCTGTCGGCCGCCCTGGCCGCCCTGCTCGCAAGCGGCACCGACCTCGTGGCCGCGACCACCGAGGCGCTGGCCTACATGGACCGCTGCCTCGACGCGGGCTTCCGCCCCGGCATGGGCCACGTGCTGCCCGACCGCCTGTTCTGGGCCGAGCCCGAGGACGACGAAGACGATGAAGACCCGGACGCCGCGCCGGACTTCGCCCTCCCCCCACACGACACCCGACACTGATGACCGACCGCAACGACATTCTTTTCGAGCGCGCCCGCGCCGTGATCCCCGGGGGCGTCAACTCGCCCGTACGCGCCTTCAAGGCCGTGGGCGGCACGCCCCGCTTCATCCAGCGCGCACAGGGCGCCTACTTCTGGGACGCCAACGACAAGCGCTACATCGACTACATCGGCTCCTGGGGTCCGATGATCCTGGGCCATGGCCACCCTGCCGTGGTCGAGGCGGTGCAGAAGGCCGTGCTCGAAGGCTTCTCGTACGGCGCGCCGACCGAGCGCGAGATCGAACTGGCCGAGGCCATCCTCGAGCTGGTGCCGTCGATGGAGATGGTGCGGCTCGTGAGCTCCGGCACCGAAGCCGCGATGAGCGCGCTGCGCCTGGCGCGCGGCGCCACCGGCCGCAAGAGCATCGTCAAGTTCGAGGGCTGCTACCACGGCCACGCCGACGCATTGCTGGTGAAGGCCGGCTCCGGCCTCGCCACCTTCGGCAACCCGACCTCGGCCGGCGTGCCGCCCGAGGTAGTGCAGCACACCATCGTGCTCGAGTACAACAACCTGCAGCAGCTCGAAGAAGCCTTCGCCCTGCACGGCAGCGACATCGCCTGCCTGATGATCGAAGCCATTGCCGGCAACATGAACTTCGTGCGCGCCACGCCCGAGTTCGCCAAGCGCTGTCGCGAGCTTTGCACGCAGCACGGCGCCCTGCTGATCTTCGATGAAGTGATGACCGGCTTTCGCGTGGGCCTGCACGGCGCACAGGGCGTGCTTGGCATCAAGCCCGACCTCACGGTGCTCGGCAAGGTCATCGGCGGCGGCATGCCACTCGCGGCCTTCGGCGGGCCGCGCGCGATCATGGAACAGCTTGCGCCGCTGGGCCCGGTCTATCAGGCCGGCACGCTGTCGGGCAATCCGGTGGCCACGGCATGTGGTCTTGCCACGCTGAAGGAAATTGCAAAGCCCGGCTTCTACGAAGCGCTCGGCAAGAAAACGCGCACGCTGGTCGATGGCCTGAAGGCCGCCGCAGCAGCCGAAGGCCAGCCCTTCAATGCCGACAGCGAAGGCGGCATGTTCGGCTTCTTCCTGATGAAGGACCTGCCGCAAAACTATGCCACCGTGATGACAACCGACAACGCGAAATTCAATGCGCTGTTTCACGGTTTGCTCGATCGCGGCGTGTATATTGCCCCCGCGCTTTACGAGGCAGGCTTCGTGAGCGCAGCCCACAGCGACGACGACATCGCCGCCACCATCGAAGCCGCAAGACAAATCTTCAGGACGCCCTAGCCCATGAACTCCCTGCGCACGTTGCCGGTCCTGAGCATCGCTCTTCTCATTCCCGGCTTCGCATCAGCGCAGGAGTCCTTCGACCCGAAGAACATCTGGATCAACCCGGGCTTCTATTCGGCGCACTTCGACGGCGGCAAGGGCCTGGAGAACGTCAACCAGGGGCTGGGCTTCGAGTACCCGCTGAACGACACATTCCGGGTCACCGCGGGCACCTTCCGCAACAGCGATCGCCGGCAGTCGAACTACGTGGGTCTGTATGTGCTGCCAGTCGAGTTCTACGGCGTGAAGTTCGGCGCCGTGGTGGGCGGCTTCGACGGCTACCCCAATTACCGCAACGGCAACTGGTTCCCGGCCATCCTTCCGGTGGCTGCCATCGAAGGCAAGAACTGGGGCCTCAACATCGCCTACGTGCCGACGATCAAGAACCGGCTGTATGGCGCCATCACCTTCCAGCTGAAATACCGGTTCGGAGAATAGGCTCGCCCCCAGGCTTCGCGCACTTCGTGTCGCTTCGCCAACCCCCACCGGGGGCAACACCTGCGGCCCGGCAAAGCCGGTTCCGCGGTGTTCTTGAAGGAGCGTCGTCAGTGCCTGAAGTGGCGCACGCCCGACAGCACCATCACCACGCCGCGCTCGTCGGCGGCATCGATCACTTCCTGGTCGCGCATCGAGCCGCCCGGCTGGATGACGCAGCTCGCGCCCGCATCGACCACCACGTCGAGGCCGTCGCGGAACGGGAAGAAGGCGTCGCTGGCCACGGCGGTGTCCTTCAGCGACAGGCCTGCGTGCTCGGCCTTGATGCTGGCGATGCGCGCCGAGTCGAGGCGGCTCATCTGGCCCGCGCCCACGCCCATGGTCATGCCGTTGGCGCAGAACACGATCGCGTTGCTCTTCACGTACTTCGCGACCTTCCATGCGAAGAGCAGGTCTTGCAGTTGCTGCGGCGTGGGCTGCTTCTTGCTGACCACCTTGAGGTCGCTGGCCGCGAGCTCGTGGTTGTCGGCGGTCTGCATCAACAAGCCTGAGCCGATGCGCTTCACGTCCATCGCATTGCGGCCGTTGTCCCAGTCGCTCGCGCCGCCCGGCGGCAGCGATATCTTGAGAATGCGCACGTTCTGCCGGTTCTTGGTCGCCTGGAACAGCTCCAGTGCCTCGGGCGTGTAATCGGGCGCCATCAGCACTTCGACGAACTGCTTGGAGATCTCCTGGGCCGTCGCGCCGTCGACCGGTCGATTGAAGGCGATGATGCCGCCGAAGGCCGAGGTCGGATCGGTCTTGAAGGCCTTTCCGTAAGCCTCGGCAGCATCCTTGCCGATGGCAACGCCGCAGGGGTTGGCATGCTTCACGATCACGCAGGCCGGCACGTCGAAGCTCTTCACGCATTCCCACGCAGCATCAGCGTCGGCGATGTTGTTGTAGCTCAGCTCCTTGCCCTGCAGCTGCTTCGCCGACACGAGCGAACCGGGCGCCGGATACAGGTCGCGGTAGAACGCGGCCTGCTGGTGCGGGTTCTCGCCGTAGCGCAGGTCTTGCACCTTCACGAAGCGGCCGTTGCTTTGCGCGGGGAACAGCGAGCGCTTGGGCGCGGGCTGGCCGATGCTGGCGTCGAAGTCGATGGCCGAGAGGTAGTCGCTGATGGCACCGTCGTAGTCGGCGATGCGGTTGAACGCGGCCACCGAGAACGCGAACTTGGTCTTGTCGCTGAGCTTGCCGTCGGCCTTCAGCTCGGCGAGCGCCAACGCGTACTGCGATGCGTCGGTGAGCACGCCCACGTCCTTCCAGTTCTTGGCCGCGCTGCGCACCATGGCCGGGCCGCCGATGTCGATGTTCTCGATCGCGTCTTCGAGCGTGCAGCCGGGCTTGGCCACGGTGGCTTCGAACGGGTACAGGTTGACCACCAGCAGGTCGATGGTGTCGATGCCGTGTTCCTTGATGGCCGCCACGTGCGCGGGCAGGTCGCGGCGCGCGAGCAGGCCGCCGTGGATCTTCGGGTGCAGCGTCTTCACGCGGCCATCGAGCATCTCCGGAAAACCGGTGTGGTCGGCAACTTCGGTGACGGGCAGGCCGGCGTCGGCCAGCAGCTTGGCGGTGCCGCCGGTGGACAGCAGCTTGATGCCCAGCGCATGCAGCGCCTGGGCGAATTCGAGAATGCCGGTCTTGTCGGAAACGGAGATGAGTGCGGTCTGGGCCATTGGATATGCCGTGGAGTTATTTCAAAAGTTTGTGTTCAACGAGCTTCTTGCGAAGCGTGTTGCGATTCAGGCCCAGCCATTGCGCGGCTTTGGATTGATTGCCTTCCGCGCGCGTCATCACGACGTCGAGCAGGGGTTTCTCGACCACGCGCACGAGCATCTCGTACATGCCGTCGGGTTCGGTGCCACGCAGATCGCGAAAGTAGCTGTCCAGACTGGTGCGCACGCAGTCCTCGATATGTTTCTTGCTCATTGCTTCTTCTCTTTTTCTCAATCGACGGCGCAAGCCGCCTCCTCTTCACCTGGCGACGCCTCTTCGTCCGCCAGGTGCTGCACGGGCATGCGGTCCATGCGGTCCGCCAGCCCGTCGAAATAGTCGCCGACCGCGCGCAGCTGCTCGGCACAGTCCTCGATGGTGTTCATGCGTGCGCGAAACGCTTCGCCGTCGGGCAGCGTGCGCACATACCAGCCGATGTGCTTGCGCGCCGTGCGCACACCGCTGTAGTCGCCGTAAAGCGCATAGTGCTCCACGAGATGGTCGAGCAGCAAGCGGCGCACTTCAGCGACCAGCGGCGGCGCGCGGTGCGTGCCCGTTTCCAGGAAGTGCGCGATCTCGCGGAAGATCCACGGGCGGCCCTGCGCGGCGCGGCCGATCATCACCGCGTCGGCGCCGGTGGCCGCAAGCACGTCGCGTGCCTTCTCGGGCGAACGGATGTCACCGTTGGCCACCACCGGCACGCGCACCGCGGCCTTCACGGCGGCGATGGTGTCGTACTCGGCAAAGCCCTTGTAGCCCTGCTCGCGCGTACGGCCGTGCACCGTGAGCATCTGCACGCCGGCCGACTCGAAATCGCGCGCGAGCTTCACCGCATTGCGGTGCTCCTGGCTCCAGCCGGTGCGCATCTTGAGCGTGACCGGCACGCCGAAAGGCTGCGCGGCATCGACCACGGCCTGCACGATTTCAAGCGCCAGCGGCTCGTCGCGCATCAGCGCCGAGCCTGCCCACTTGTTGCAGACCTTCTTGGCCGGGCAGCCCATGTTGATGTCGATGATCTGCGCACCACGCTCGATGTTGTAGACCGTGGCCTCGGCCATCATGGCTGCATCGGTGCCGGCAATCTGCACCGCAATGGGGCCCGGTTCGCCATCATGGTTCGCGCGGCGCGATGTCTTGAGCGTGCCCCAGAGTTCCTTGCGCGACGTGACCATCTCGCTGACCGCATAACCGGCGCCGAGTTCGCGGCACAGCATGCGGAAGGGCCGGTCCGTCACGCCGGCCATGGGCGCGACGAACAGGCGGTTTTCCAGCGTGTGGGTGCCGATCTGCAAGGTCATTGGAAAGAGGAGCGTGCGCGTTCGGCTGCTGAAAAATGAGGCACGATTGTAGCCACGCCGCATTTCAGCGACTGAAACGATTTGCGCCCTGGGTACCCGTACAAACACCGGTGCATTCCGGGGCTTTCTCCTGCGGGGTTGCGAAGCACGCGCTGCCTATACTGCGCCGACCTTATGCAAGCCTGGCTCGACTCCCTCATGGCGCTGCTGGCGCTGCCGCAGTACGGTCTCTCGACCTTGTTCGTGGCGGCGTTCGTCTCCGCGACGCTACTGCCGGTGGGCTCCGAGCCCTTTCTCTTCGGGCTGCTCAAGCTCAACCCCGACATGTTCTGGCCGGCCATCGCGGTGGCGACCATAGGCAACACGCTGGGGGGCGCGGTCGACTGGTGGATGGGCTACGGCGCGCACAAGGTGGCCGACAAATACTCGCACTCGAAACATCATGTGCGCGTTCTGGGCTGGCTGGAGCGGCTCGGCCCGAAGGCCTGCCTGCTGAGCTGGCTGCCGCTGGTGGGCGACCCGCTGTGCGCGGTCGCGGGTTGGCTCAAGCTGCCGTTCTGGCCATGCGTTGCCTACATGGCCGTGGGCAAGTTCCTGCGCTACATCACCATGACGGTGGCGCTGCTGCAGATCTTCTGATCAGCTCAACAAGGCGTAGGGGCCGCCGCGTTCGAGCGCGCGCTTGTACGCGGGACGCGCGTGGATGCGTTCCAGGTACGCCATCAGCTTCGGCCGCTTCGCATCGAGCCCGCCGCGCGCCTGCGCGGCTTCGACCACGAAGCTCATCTGGATGTCCGCGCCCGTGAACTCGTCGCCGGCGAACCATTCGCTCTTGCCGAGTTCGGCTTCCATGTAGTTCAGATGGCTTGCGATGTTCGGGTTGATGAACGCCGACTTCGCCTTGGCCGAGATTGCCTTGGCGATCGGCTTCGCGAAGAAAGGCATCTTGCTCGTCTCGATGCGGTCGAACACCAGCTTGAGCAGCAACGGCGACATCGCCGTGCCTTCGGCAAAGTGCAGCCAGTAGCGATAGCGCAGCGCCTCCGGCGAACCGGCCGCGGGCGCGAGGCGGCCGTGGCCGTAGCGCTCGACGAGTGTCTCGATGATCGCGCCCGATTCCGCAAGCGTGAGTCCGTCATCCGTCGTTATCACCGGCGACTTGCCCAGCGGATGAATGGCCCGCAGCGAAGCGGGCGCCAGACTGGTTTGCGGATCGCGCTGGTAGTGAACGATCTCGTACGGCAGCTCGAGTTCTTCGAGCAGCCAGAGCACACGCTGCGAGCGCGAGTTGTTGAGGTGGTGGACGGTGAGCATGAAGGCGGGCCTTGGAGGAAAAATAGGGCGCGCGCAGTCTACCCAAGAAACCGGCCTTGGCGACCCAGCCGGATGTGCGGGCCGGCGGCTGCCAGCACTGTGCTCGACGCCTACTTCACCCCGGCCTTGCGCAGTTCGTCAGCCGTGATGCGGACTGATTTCTGGCCACGTTGCACCACGATGGCAGTGTTGGTGCGCACTGCGGCTTCTCGCGCTTCCCGTGCGGCGCGCCGAATCGCGATCAGCGAAGCGGCCAGGTCCTTGTCCTTTGCTTGCATCAGCTGTTCACGGGTCATGGTGCTTCTCCCCATTCGATGAGATCTGGCTCTTCGCCAGCGTTGTCGTACAGCGCCCAGGCATCCACCGCAGCGCGATAACGGTCGTCAAAATTCCGACGCCCCGCCTCGAAACGACGGCGAATCACATCTTCAGGAATGTGATGCCCGCCTTGCCGGACACGTTCCGCCACGCGCGCGACTGCAAATTCTGCCGTCGGAAGCGCCAGAAAGAAAAGGCTCACGTGATAGCCAGACTTCCTCCATGCGCCGATGTGGCGCAGATAGCTCAGTCCCGACAACGTGGTCTCGAAAGCAAAGCTCTCCCGACGACGAACGCACTCGGCAATCTCTTCCAGCATCAATCGCCCGGCCTTGATGGCTTCGGCCTCCGGCGCGAAGGGTGACAGCCCGGCGGCGATCAGATCCGCATTGATGAAACGCGAGATTTGCGCTTCCTGCGGAAGGAAAGCGCGGGCGAAGGTAGTCTTTCCCGCCCCGTTGGGGCCCGCAATGATGACGATCTTGGGAAGGCTCATCAACGGAGCATTTCGCTCGGGAGAGTGGCGTCAGGAGCTGAACAGGAAGTTCATCACGTCGCCATCTTTCACGACGTATTCCTTGCCTTCAGAACGCATCTTCCCCGCGTCCTTGGCGCCCTGCTCGCCCTTGAAGGCGATGTAGTCCTCGAACGCGATGGTCTGGGCGCGGATGTAGCCCTTCTCGAAGTCGCCGTGGATCACGCCGGCCGCCTGCGGGCCGGTGTCGCCGATGTGGATGGTCCATGCACGCACTTCCTTCACGCCGGCGGTGAAGTAGGTCTGCAGGCCCAGCAGCTTGAAGGCCGCGCGGATCAGGCGGTTCAGGCCCGGCTCTTCCTGGCCGATCTCGGCGAGGAACATCTTCTTGTCTTCGTCGTCCATCTCGGCCAGGTCGGCTTCGATCTTGGCGCAGATGGCGACCACGGGCGCGCCCTGCTTGGCCGCGTATTCGCGCAGGCGGTCGAGATACGGGTTGTTCTCGAAACCGTCTTCCGCCACGTTGCCCACGAACATCGCGGGCTTGGCGGTGATCAGCGTGAAGCTCTTGACCAGCGGCAGCTCTTCCTTGGTGAAGTCGAGCGCACGCACCGGCGTGTTCTCGTTCAGCGCGGCCTGGCAGCGCTCGAGCAGGCCGACGAGCTTCTGCGCGTCCTTGTCGCCGGAACGGGCCACCTTGGTGTGACGGTGCAGCGCCTTCTCGACCGTGGCCAGGTCGGCCAGGCAGAGTTCGGTCTGGATCACTTCGATGTCGGAGATCGGGTCGACCTTGCCGGCCACGTGGATCACGTTCTCGTCGTCGAAGCAGCGCACCACGTTGACGGTGGCGTCGGTCTCGCGGATGTGCGCCAGAAACTTGTTGCCCAGGCCTTCGCCGGTGCTGGCACCGGCCACCAGGCCAGCGATGTCGACGAACTCGACGATGGCGGGCACCACGCGCTCGGGCTTGACGATCTCGCTCAGTTGCGCGAGCCGGGGGTCGGGCACTTCCACCACGCCCACGTTGGGCTCGATGGTGCAGAACGGATAGTTTTCCGCCGCGATGCCGGCCTTGGTCAACGCATTGAAAAGGGTGGATTTACCGACGTTGGGCAGGCCGACGATGCCGCATTGCAAACTCATGGGAGGTCCTCTTGGGTAACCCGCGATTTTAGGCGAGCATGGTTGCAGGCCCGTCCGGCAGGTCTTCGAGCTCGCATTTGCTTGTTCAAAACCTCAGGGTTAGCACCGACCGGCAAACGTTTGCGCAAACGTTTCCCTCAGCTAACATCGGAGCCCCCGGCAAAGACCGGCGCACCGTTCTGATCAACCACCTCAGGAGACATTCACCATGAAGTTCACCCGCCGTACCCTGCAAAGCGCCGCCGCACTCACGCTGCTGGGCGCCATGGCCGGAACACCCGCCCTCGCCCAGGACAAGCCCAAGGTCGCGCTGGTCATGAAGTCGCTGGCCAACGAGTTCTTCCGCACCATGGAAGACGGCGCCAAGGCGCACCAGAAGGCCCATGCCGCCGAATACACGCTGGTGGCCAACGGCATCAAGGACGAGACCGACACCTCCGCCCAGATCAAGATGGTCGAGCAGATGGTGGCGCAGAAGATCAACGCGCTGGTCATCGCTCCGGCCGATTCGAAGGCGCTGGTGCCGGTGATCAAGGCGGCCATCGACAAGGGCATCCTGGTGGTCAACATCGACAACCAGCTCGACGGTGCCGCACTGAAGGAAAAGGGCATCCTGGTGCCCTTCGTCGGCCCCGACAACCGCGCCGGAGCCAAGCTGGTGGGCGATGCGCTCGCCAAGGAGCTGAAGTCGGGCGACAAGGTCGGCATCATCGAAGGCGTGTCGACCACCTTCAATGCGCAGCAGCGCACGCTGGGCTACCAGGACGCAATGAAGGCCGCCGGCGTGACGGTGGTGGGCGTGCAGTCCGGCCAGTGGGAAATCGACAAGGGCAACACCGTGGCCGCCGGCATGATGCGCGAGCACCCCGACCTGAAGGCCCTGCTCGCCGGCAACGACAGCATGGCGCTGGGCGCCGTGGCTGCGGTCAAGGCCGCGGGCAAGACCGGCAAGGTGCTGGTGGTGGGCTACGACAACATCGGCGCCATCAAGCCGATGCTGAAGGACGGCCGCGTGCTCGCCACGGCCGACCAGTTCGCCGCCAAGCAGGCCGTGTTCGGCATCGAGACCGCGCTGAAAGCCATCGCCGACAAGAAGAAGCAGTCGGAGATGCCCGCCGAAGTGAAGACCGACGTGGTGCTGGTCACCAAAGACTCGAAGTAAGCACGCAGCAAGAGAAAGTACAGACGTTGACAGCATCCGCCGCCATGAATCTCACAACGGCCATGCCCGTGCTCTCGCTGAGCGCCATGGGCAAGGACTATGCGGCGCCGGTGCTGGACGACGTCTCGCTCGTGCTCAACGCCGGCGAAGTGCTGGCCCTCACGGGCGAGAACGGCGCCGGCAAGAGCACCCTGTCGAAGATCGTCTGCGGCCTGGTGCAGCCCACGCGCGGCCAGATGCTGCTCGACGGCAAGCCCTTTGCGCCTGGCTCGCGCCGCGACGCCGAGCGGCTGGGCGTGCGCATGGTCATGCAGGAACTCGGCCTCGTCACCACGCTGTCGGTGGCCGAGAACCTGCTGCTCGACCGGCTGCCCAACAAGACCGGCTGGATCCGCCGCAGCAAGCTGCACGAGCTGGCCGCGCGCCAGCTCGCCAAGATCGGCATGGAGAACATCGACCCGGCCACGCCCGTGGCGCGGCTGGGCATCGGCCAGCAGCAGATGGTGGAGATCGCGCGCAACCTGCAGGACGACACGCGCGTGCTGGTGCTCGACGAGCCCACCGCCATGCTCACCCCGCGCGAAACCTCGCACCTGTTCGAGCAGATCGAGCTGCTGAAGGCGCGCGGCGTGGCCATCGTGTACGTGTCGCACCGCCTCGAGGAACTGCAGCGCATCGCCGACCGCGTCGCGGTGCTGCGCGACGGCCGGCTGGTGGACGTGCGCGCCATGGCCGGCGTGCGCGAATCCGAACTGGTGCAGCGCATGGTCGGCCGTGCGGTGCACGAGCACGAGGGCCGCGACCGCCGCGTGGCCGGCCCCGTGTTGCTGAGCGCGCGCGGCATCGGCCGGGCGCAGGTCGTGCGCGACGTCGACATCGACCTGCGCGCGGGCGAAGTCATGGGCCTGGCCGGCCTGGTCGGCTCGGGCCGGACCGAACTGGTGCGGCTGCTGTTCGGCGCCGACCGCGCCGACCGAGGCGAGATCACCCTTTATGAAAACGGCCAGCCCACGAAGCACGCGCGCAAGGGCTGGCGCTCGCCGATGCAGGCCATCCGCGCGGGCATCGGCCTCGTCACCGAAGACCGCAAGTCGCAGGGCCTGCTGCTGACGCAATCGATCCGCGTCAACGCCACGCTGAGCGATCTTGGCGCTATCTCGCACGCCGGCTGGCTGCAGCGCGCCAAGGAGCGCAGCATTGCGCAGAAGCTGGTGGAACTGCTGCGCATCCGTTCGCGCAGCATCGAACAACCGGTTGCCACGCTCAGCGGCGGCAACCAGCAGAAGGTGGTGTTCGCGCGCTGGCTGCACCGCGAATGCAAGGTGCTGCTGCTCGACGAGCCCACGCGCGGCGTAGACGTGGGCGCGCGCGCCGACCTGTACGCCGAACTCGACCGCATGACCGACGCCGGCAAGGCGCTGCTGATGGTGTCGAGCGACCTGCGCGAACTGATGGCCATGTGCGACCGCATCGGCGTGATGAGCGCCGGCCGGCTGGTCGCGGTGTTCGAGCGCGGCGAGTGGACCGAACAATCGCTGCTGGCCGCAGCATTCAGCGACGCGACAGGACGCGCCGCCAGCCCGCCGACGGTATCCCCCGTTTCCGATTCGACCCCGGTCACCGCCGACACACAATGAACGCCGAAGCCTCCACCAAACAAAATCCGCCGGCCTCGCCCTCCGCACTCAAGGGCCAGCTCGGCACCTACCTGGGCCTGACGGTCGTGCTCGTGGGCATGGTCGCGCTCTTCGGTTCGCTGAGCGAATACTTCCTGACGCGCGAGACCTTCGTCTCCATCGCGAATGAAATTCCCGCGCTGGCCGTGATGGCGGTCGGCATGACCTTCGTGCTGATCATCGCGGGCATCGACCTGTCCGTCGGCTCGGTGCTGGCGCTGAGCGCGGCCGTCACGGCGGCGGCCATCCTCGAATGGAAGCTCTCGGTGCCTGTGGCCGCAGTGCTCGGCCTCGTTACCGGGCTCATCTGCGGCACGGTCACGGGCGCGGTGTCGGTCGCATGGCGGCTGCCGAGCTTCATCGTCTCGCTGGGCATGCTCGAAGCGGTGCGCGGCGGCGCCTACCTCGTGACCGATTCGCGCACGCAGTACGTGGGCGACGCCATCTCGGGCCTGGCCGCACCGTGGATCGGCGGCATCTCGGCCGCCTTCGTGCTGGCGGTGGTACTGGTGGTCATCGGGCAGATGGTGCTCACACGCACGGTGTTCGGCCGCCACGTGGTGGGCATCGGCACAAATGAAGAAGCCATGCGCCTGGCAGGCATCGACCCGCGCCCCATCCGCATCATCGTGTTCGCCGTTACCGGGCTGCTGGCCGGGCTCGCGGGGCTGATGCAATCGGCGCGCCTCGAAGCGGCCGACCCCAATGCCGGCGTCGGCATCGAGTTGCAGGTGATCGCTGCCGTGGTCATCGGCGGCACCAGCCTCATGGGCGGGCGCGGCTCGGTGATCAACACCTTCTTCGGCGTGCTGATCATCGCGGTGCTCGAGGCGGGCCTTGCGCAGGTTGGCGCGAGCGAGCCGAGCAAACGCATCATCACCGGCGCCGTGATCGTGGTGGCGGTGATCATCGACACCCTCCGCCAGCGCCGCGCCGACCGCCGCCTGGCCTGACGACAGCATCCCGCCCCACCAGGAACAGGAAAAGCCATGGCCACCATCAAGGACGTCGCACTCAAGGCGGATGTGTCCGTCACCACCGTGTCGCACGTGGTCAACGACACCCGCCACGTGAGCGCCAAGGTGCGCGAACGCGTGGAGCTCGCCATCCGCGAGCTGGGCTACGTGCCCAACGCGATGGCGCGCAGCCTGAAGAGCAACACCACCTCGACGCTGGGCATGCTGATTCCCAACAGCTCGAACCCCTACTTCGCCGAGATCGTGCGCATCGTGGAAGACCGCTGCTTCGGCGCCGGCTACACGCTGGTGCTGTGCAACACCGACGACGAGCCTCACCGCCAGAGCGTCTACCTGCAGGTGCTGGCCGAGCGCCGCATCGACGGACTGATCGTGGTGTCGACCGGCGCGGGCGACGACGACTCCCTCATGAAGCAGCTGCGCGGCCTGCGCATGCCCACGGTGCTGGTCGACCGCGAGATCGCCGACCCGGCCTGCGACTTGGTGGAAACCGCGCACATGCAGGGCGGCCTGCTCGCGGTGCGGCACCTGCTGTCGCTCGGCCACAAGCGCATTGCCTGCATCGGCGGGCCGGTGGGCGTGATGCCGAGCGAGCAGCGCATCGAGGGCTGGCGCATGGCGCTGGCCGAGACCGGCGCAACACCGGACATCGCGAATGCCGAGGCGCTGCTGTGGCGCGGCGGCTTCACCAGCCAGGGCGGCTACGAGGCGATGCACGCCATTCTTCGCACCGAGCGCAAGCCCTCGGCCGTGTTCGTCTGCAACGACCTGATGGCCATCGGCGCGCTGCGTGCCGCGCATGAAAGCGGCGTGCGGGTGCCCGACGAACTCTCGATCGTCGGCTTCGACGACATCGAGCTCTCGGCCTATACAAGCCCCCCGCTCACCACCGTGGCGCAGCCCAAGGAGCGCATCGGCGCGCTGGCGGTCGACATGCTGCTCGAGCGCGTCGGCGGCAAGCGGCGCGACGCGCGCAAGGTGGTGCTGCAGCCCGAGCTGCGCGTGCGCGCCTCGACCGCCCGGCACGCGAGCTTCCGCGAGCCCGCAGCTCCTGTCGCGACCGAAACGCCTTCAACGGAAACCCGAAAGTCCCGCACCCCGTGAGCCTGAAGCCTTCTTCTTCCACCAGTTCCTCCCAGGCGCCGCGCATCGTGGTGCTCGGCAGCCTCAACATGGACCTGGTGCTGCGTGTGCCGCACGCGCCGGCCGCGGGCGAGACCCTGCTGGGCCATTCGATCGCCAACATTCCCGGCGGCAAGGGCGCCAACCAGGCAGTGAGCTGCGCGCGCGAAGGCGCTCAGGTGCAAATGATCGGCTGCGTCGGCGACGACGCGCACGGCCAGTCGCTGCGTCAGGCATTGGAGCGCGACGGCATCGACACCACCGCGCTGCGCACCGTGGCGGGCGAGCCGACCGGCACGGCACTGATCCTCGTGGAGGACAGCGGCCAGAACCGCATCGTGATGATTCCCGGCGCCAATGCCCGGTTCGAGATCGACGAAGCCGCGCTGAAGCAGCAGGTGCAGGGCGCGGCCTTCCTCGTGACGCAGTTCGAGACACCGATGGACCAGGTCGCGCGCGCCATTGCGGTGGCGCATGGTGCGGGCTGCAAGGTGCTGCTCAACCCCTCGCCGGTGCAGGCGATTGCCGAACCGCTGTGGCCGCAGATCGACACGCTGGTCGTCAATGAAATCGAGGCGCAGACGCTGTGCGGCCAATCCGCCGACAGTCCGCAGGAAGCGGCCCAGGCCGGCCAGGCCCTGCGCGCCAAGGGCATTGTGCGCGTGGTCGTCACGCTCGGCGCGCGCGGCGCCGTGGCTGTCGATGCCGACGGCGCGCGTCACCATCCCGCGCCGAAGGTGCAGGCGGTCGACACCACGGCCGCCGGCGACACATTCCTAGGCGCGCTCGCAGTCGCGCTGGGTGAAGGCCAGCCCTTCGACGAAGCCGTGCGCCTGGGCATCCGCGCCGCCGCGCTGTGCATCCAGCAGCCCGGCGCCCAACCTTCCATTCCGCAGCGCGACGCCGTGCTGCGCAGCCCCCTGCCTCCCGACTGGATCAAGCTGTGAAACGCTCCCCCCTGCTGCATGCCGAACTGTCCCATGTGATCGCCTCGCTGGGCCATGGCGACATGCTCGTGCTCGGCGACGCCGGCCTGCCGATTCCTGACGGCCCGCGCCGCATCGACCTCGCCGTGGCGCGCGGCGTGCCGCAGCTCACCGACGTGCTGCAGGCCGTGCTGTCGGAAATGCAGGTGGAAGGCATCGTGGTGGCCGACGAGGCGCTGGGCGATGCGAAGAAGCTGCCGGGCTGGTATCCGCAGTCGCTGGGGATCGCGCCGCAGACGGTGTCGCACGAAGAATTCAAGCGCCGCACGGCAAAGGCGCGCGCCGTCGTGCGCACGGGCGAATGCACGCCCTACGCGAACATCATCCTGATCGCCGGAGTGAAGTTCTGAAGCGCCGGCCTGGCGCCGGTCATTCGAACTTGTAGTTCGCGCCCACCGCCTGCCCGACCTTGAGCATGTGCTCCACGCCCTGGATCACGATGCAGTTCATGCCGAAGGTGATGCCGCCATCCACCCGCGCGTCGGCGCGGTAGGTGCGCAGCGTGTCGCCGACCTCGGGGCTGCTGAGGGCTGTGGCCGGATCGATGTCGGGAATCGGGCAGCGCGTGCAGGGCTTGACGGGGCGCAGCTCGGCCTCGCCTTCGCCGGTCGTGATGTGCAGCGCGTCGACCCGGTCTTCGTCGTGCGACTCGATACCCGCCAACACGATGTTGGGGCGGAAGCGCTCGATACCCACTGCACCGTGCCCCTGCGCCGCGAGGCGTTCGTTGAGTTCCGCCAGCGAGCCCTCGCTCGCCACCAGCAGCGCGTAGCCGTCGGCGAACTGGGTCTGCGCTTCGATGCCGTCGGTCCACTTCATGCTCGACAGGCGCTTGTGCTCGGGGTCGAAGCGCACGAGGCGCAGGGTCTGCGGCTTGCCGGGTTCGGAGAGAAAGTCGCTGAACCACTGTGCGGCGATGTCGCCCATGTCGTAGGCGGCCACGTCGTCCTTCCACACGCGCACCCGCACCGGCTTCTCGACCCGGTCGAAAGCCAGGTGCAGCGCCAGCATGCCGGGGGCGCGCAGCACCACTTCCATGTGCTTCATCTGCGGCTTGATCAGCGCCATGCGCGGCAGCTGCCGCTGGGAGACGAATTCGCCCTGGGCGTCGACCACCATCCAGGCCCGGTCGAACTCAAGGCCGGTCTCGGTCAGCAGCATTTCGGGAAGCTCGACCCCGGCGCAGGACTTGACCGGGTAGACGAACAGGCGCGCGATGGTGGCTTCGAGGTCGAAAGCGGGCTGGGACACGGTGGGGGTTCCTTGGAATTCGGCCGCAATTGTCCCGCATCGCGGCAGCCGGAAGACCTTGGCACCCCGGGGGAAAGGCGCCGGGCGCGGGCTGGCGGGCAACTCCTACAATCGATTCATGGCCCTCCCCCCAGAAGTTTGCATTCGCGGCGCCGGCATCGTCGGCCGTACGCTGGCCCTGCTGCTCGCGCGCGAGCGTGTGCGTGTCGCGCTGGTGGTGCCGCCGGCCACGCAGGGCAAGGAAGACATCCGCGCCTACGCGCTCAACACCGCCTCCCGCACGCTGCTCGAATCGCTGCGCGCCTGGCCCGATGCGGCCCATGCCACGGCCGTGCGCGAGATGCTCGTGCATGGCGACGAAGGCGGCCGGGTGCAGTTCAGCGCCGCGCGCCAGAAGGTCGACGCGCTGGCCTGGATCGTCGACGTGCCCGCGCTCGAACAGCAACTGGCCGACGCAGTGCGCTTCCAGCCCCTGATCGAAGTGGTGACCGAGCCGGTGGCAGCCCCGCTCACCGTGGTGTGCGAAGGCAAGGCCAGCACCACGCGCGAAGCCCTCGGCGTGAGCTACGAGGTCACGCGCTATCCGCAGCATGCGATCGCGGCGCGACTGGAAGCCGAGCAGTCGCACGACGGCATCGCGCGCCAGTGGTTCAACGACAAGGGCGAAGTGCTCGCGCTGCTGCCGCTCGGCGGCGCGCACGGCAAGACGGTCGCGCTGGTGTGGTCGGTCGACCAGTTGCGCGCGCCCGAACTGCTCGCGCAGGGCAACGACGAATTCAACGCCGCCATCACCGAAGCCAGCCACAACGCGCTCGGCGCGCTCAAGCTCACGAGCGAGCGCGGCGCCTGGCCGCTGGCCCGCGCCATCGCCGACCGCTGGACCGGCGCCATGCCCGGACAGCCGACTCGCTCCTGGGCACTGGCGGGCGATGCGGCCCACACGGTGCACCCGCTCGCAGGCCAGGGCCTGAACCTGGGCCTGGCCGATGCGGCCGCGCTGGCCGACGTGATCAAGAACCGCGACTACTGGCGCAGCGTGGGCGACGCGCGCCTGCTGCGCCGCTACGAACGCGCCCGCCGCGCCGACGTGCTGCAGATGAGCCTGGCGACCGACGGGCTGCAGCAACTCTTTGCGCACAACCTGGGTCCGCTTCCTGCATTGCGCAACTGGGGCATGCGCGGCTTCGACCGCACGCGCCTCGTCAAGCGCTGGATCACGGCACAGGCCATGGGCCTGAAGGCCTGACGCCCCGCCCCTCTTTTAGAACCGAACCAACGGATCTCCCGATGACACTCGTACGCAACCTCTTACTCGCCGCCTGCACGCTGGGCGCGGTCGTGGCCGCCACAGCCGGCGAAGCCGAGATCCGCAAGAACCTGCCCGCACGCATTCCGCAGTTCCCGGCCATCGACGAAGTGTCGAAGTCGCCGATTCCGGGTGTCTACGAAGTGCGCGTGAACGGCTCGCAGATCTTCTACACCGATGAGCAGGGCAACTACCTCATCCAGGGCAACCTGATCGACGTGAAATCGCGCAAGAACCTGACCGAAGAGCGCGTGGAAAAACTCAGCGCGGTCGCCTTCGACCAGTTGCCGCTGAAGGACTCGATCAAGATCGTGCGCGGCAACGGCAAGCGCAAGCTCGCGGTGTTCGAAGACCCGAACTGCGGCTACTGCAAGCGCTTCGAGAAGGACATGAAGACGGTCGACAACGTCACCGTGTACCTGTTCCTGTACCCGGTGCTCGGCCCCGATTCGAACATCAAGTCGCGCGACATCTGGTGCAGCAAGGACAAGGGCAAGGCCTGGGGCGACTGGATGGAGTCGAGCACCCGTCCCACCACCGCGCCTAACGGCTGCGACGTGACCGCGCTGCAGCGCAACGTCGAGTTCGGCCGCAAGTACAACATCACCGGCACGCCCACGCTGATCTTCAGCGACGGTACCCGCACGCCCGGCGCCATTCCCGCAGAGCAGGTCGAGAAGCAACTCGCCGCTTCGTCCAGCTGATGGCGACGAAGACCGTTTCGCGGCGCGCCGCCGCTGTCGCCGCACCCGTGGCCGGCGTGCGCTATCGCGTCGAATGCGCGGACCTGCACGCGCATCTCTTTGCCGTGACGCTCACCATCGACGCACCCGCCGCGCAGCAGCACGTGTCGCTGCCGGTGTGGATTCCCGGTAGCTACCTGGTCCGCGAATTCGCCAAGAACTTGCAAGGCCTGCGCGCCACGCAGGGCCGCCGCAAGCCGGCGCTGATGCAGCTCGACAAATGCAGCTGGCTCGTCGAATGCACGCCCGGCCAGCCGCTGGTACTGCACTACCAGGTCTGCGCGTACGACAACTCGGTGCGCACCGCCTGGCTCGATGCCGAGCGCGGCTTCTTCAACGGCACCAGCGTGTGCCTGCGCGTCGAAGGCCAGACCGAGGCGCCGCATGCGCTGGAGATCGTCGCACCCAAGCTGGCCGACGACGCCGCGCGCTGGTCGTGCGCCACCGCGCTCGTGCCGCTGAAGGCCGACAAGCATGGCTTCGGCAACTACCACGCATCAGGCTACGACGAGCTGGCCGACAGCCCGGTCGAGCTGGGTACCTTCTGGAGTGCCGAATTCGAAGCCTGCGGCGTGCCGCACCGCTTCGTGATTGCCGGTGCCGCTGCATCCTTCGATGGCGAGAGGTTGATCGCCGACACAAAGGCGATCTGCGAAGCCGAGATGCGCTTCTGGCACGGCGACAAGGTCGGCAAGCGCGGCGGACCGAAGCCGCCGATCGACCGCTACGTGTTCATGCTCAACGCCGTCGACGACGGTTATGGCGGACTCGAACACCGCCATTCGACCGCGCTGATCTGCAACCGCCGCGACCTCCCGCAGCGCGGCGAAAAGAAGAAGCAGCCCGACGGCTACACCACGCTGATGGGCCTCATCAGCCACGAGTACTTCCACACCTGGAACGTCAAGCGCATGCGGCCGGCCGAGTTCGCGCGCTACGACTACAGCCAGGAGAACTACACGCAGCTGCTGTGGTTCTTCGAAGGCTTCACCAGCTACTACGACGACCTGCTGCTGCGCCGCGCCGGTCGCATCGACGACGCAGCCTACCTGCGCCTGCTGAACAAGACCATCAACCAGGTCATGCAGACGCCGGGCCGGCTGGTGCAACCGGTGGCCGACGCGAGCTTCGACGCCTGGGTCAAGTACTACCGCCAGGACGAGCAGACGCCCAACAGCACGGTGAGCTACTACACCAAGGGCGCGCTGGTGGCGCTGTGCTTCGACCTCACGCTGCGCCATGAAGGCAAGGGCTCGCTCGACGACGTGATGCGCCACCTGTGGACGCACAGCAGTGGCGGGCCGATCAGCGAGGCCGACATTGCAGCGGCGCTCGAGGCCGTGAGCGGCCGCTCGTACGCGGCGGAGTTGGCGCGCTGGGTGCATTCGACCGAGGAGCTTCCGCTCGCGCAATTGCTGCGCGCGCACGGCGTTGCCACGCTGGAGGACCCGTCGCAGCAGGCGCAGGCGTTGGGCCTGCGCGTGGCCGAGGCCAATGGCAGCGTTCAGGTGAAGGTGGTGTTGCGCGGCGGCGCGGCCGAGAAGGCCGGCTTCTGCGCGAACGACGAGTGGATCGGCATCGAGCTGCCCGCTGTCGGCAAGAAGGGCCAGCAGCAGGCTGCGCAGGCCTGGCGCATCGCCAAGCTCGACGACCTGGCGCTGTACCTGGGCGATGCGACGAAGTGCACGGCCATCGTGGCGCGCGACCGCAAGCTGATCAGGCTGCCGCTGGTGTTGCCTGTCGGCGTGACCACCTGGCGCCTGTTCTCGCACGACGCCACGAAGGTGGCGGGCTGGTTGGCCGGCTAGGCGTTTTCCGCCGCAGTCGGATGCCGCACGAAGAGCATCGGCTGCGGTTCACCGACCAGTACGCAGGGCTTGCCGGTGCGTCGGCAGTGGTCTTGCACGCGCCAGTAGGCACCGTGGCTCACGCAGCCGGTCTGGCAGATCACGAGATCGGCCGCGCGCAGGCTGGCTTCGAGCGCGGGATCGTCCACATCGTCTCCGCCGTCGTGGTGCAGGTAGCGGCCGCCGGCAATCTCGACCAGCTGGCGCGCGAGCGAAGGCGCCTCGTCTTCATGGCCGACACACAGCACGGCCTTCTCGCGCAGGTCGGCGGGCGCCTGCGGCTCGGGCGGCATCATCAGATGGCGCTTGCTGCCCGGCGACAGCAGCGCGCTCAGCCGCTTCGGCAGCGCTCCGCCTGCGGCGGCACGCACCGCAAGCTCTTCGCGCACGATGGCAATGGCCGAGTCGCGCGCCACCAGGGCGCCACGCAAACGCACGATCTGCGCTTCGAGCCTTTCGACGAGCGCGGCCTGCTCGACCAGCAGGCGCGAGCAGCGCTCCTGCACGCGGGCATAGGCCCGCAGCAACACGGCATGTTCTTGCATCGGGAACTCCATGGCGGGCATTCTAGATGAGAACAATTCTCAACTAAAGTCCGCATGGCGCTCAGTGGGAAACCGACTTGGAAAACACGTTCACGACCACCACGCCCGCGATGATCAGCGCGAGCCCCGCAATGGCCGGCCCGTCGAGCTTCTGCCCGAACCACAGCCAGCCCACCAGCGAGATCAGCACGATGCCCACGCCGGACCAGATCGCATAGGCGATGCCCGTGGGGATGGTGCGCAGCGTGAGCGAGAGAAAGAAGAACGCAATCACATAGCCCACCACCGATGCCAGCGTGGGCCACAGCCGGGTGAAGCCCTCGGACCCCTTGAGGAAACTGGTGGCGATCACTTCGGCCACGATGGCGACGAACAGGTAGGCGTAGTTGGAACTCATGGCGGGCACTCTATGGGAACTCGCAATGCCCCGCCACCCGCACCGGCCATGCTGGGTATAGTGAAGCGAGTTTTTCCCCTCTTCCCCCGTTCCCCCCCGGAGACACCATGAGCTACGAAAACATCGAAGTGCGGACCGAAGCAGGCAAGGTCGGCATCATCACCCTCAACCGCCCGAAGGCCCTGAATGCGCTCAACGACGCGCTCATGACCGAGCTGGGCCATGCCCTGAAGGCCTTCGATGCGGACGACGCCATCGGCTGCATCATCCTCACGGGCAGCGAGCGCGCCTTCGCGGCCGGCGCAGACATCGCGGCGATGGCCAAGTACAGCTTCATCGACACCTACAAAGGCGACTACATCACGCGCAACTGGGAAACCATCCGCTCGATCCGCAAGCCGGTGATTGGCGCGGTGGCCGGCTTCGCGCTGGGCGGCGGCTGCGAGCTGGCGATGATGTGCGACTTCATCATCGCGGCCGACAACGCGAAGTTCGGCCAGCCCGAAATCAAGATCGGCGTGATCCCCGGCGCCGGGGGCACGCAGCGCCTGCCACGCGCAGTGGGCAAGAGCAAGGCCATGGACATGGTGCTCACGGCCCGCATGATGGACGCCGCCGAAGCCGAGCGCGCCGGCCTCGTGAGCCGCGTGGTGCCTTTCGAAAAGCTCGCCGACGAGGCGCTGGGCGCGGCGCTGATCATCTGCGGCTACTCGCAGATCTCGGTGATGGCGGCGAAGGAATCGGTCAACCGCGCCTTCGAAAGCGGCCTGAGCGACGGCGTGATGTTCGAGCGCCGGCTGTTCCACGCGCTGTTCGCCACCGTCGACCAGAAGGAAGGCATGGACGCCTTCCTCAACAAGCGCGCGCCGGATTTCAAGAACGCCTGATCTGATCAGCGCATAAGCAGCGAGCGCAGCGCGTCGAGCGCCTGCGCCGGCGGCGTGCCGACGAGAGCCGCGCCGCCGGGCTGCGATGTCCAGCGCACCTGGCCGCCGGCGATTTCCAGCACGGCGACCGGCGCATTGCCCCGGTGCAGCTCAAGCCGCGCCTCGACCGGTGCGGCGAGCGGTTCATCGGGCGACGTGGCCGAACGCGCCACGGTGCTCACGAGCGCCGGCAGGCCTTCGATGTCGCCGCGCTCGTGGCGCACGCTGGCGCCTGAACGCGTGAAGTTGAAGGACGTCCATCGCTCCAGCGCGGAGAAAGACGCCGCTGCGCTCCGAGGCCTTGTCATGGCCTTGGCGGCAGCGCCCGGCGCGGTCGAACTCAGTCCGCCGGAAAGTTCGGCGCTGGCGCTGTCCTGGTTCGCGGGTGCGGCGGCTGGTGGCGGTGGCGCTGCCGGCGCGGGCGCTCCTGCTGCATAAGCGCTTCGCCGTTCGTTTTCCACGCGGGCTTCGCGGCGTTCATCGCGCAAGACGGGTGCGGGTGCGGATTGCTCGGCCACGATGGCAGGCGGTGTCGAAGGTGTGACCGGCTCGGCGGGCGCGACGGGCGCAGGAGCCGCCTGCTTGAGAGATGGCTTCGGCGCAGCACGCTGGAGAGCATCTGCGCTCGCCGCATCGGCCGCCTTTTTCGGGGAAGAAGAATCGCGCGGGGCCGGGGCCTTGGCGCGTTGCTCCGCGGCAGGCGCTGCGGGGGCTTGCGCAACGACTGGTGGCGGCGCGGCGGCGGCTGCCGGCGCTTCGGCTGGAGGCGCGGCCTCCGCGGACGCTTGCGCCGGAGCCGGTGCAGCCGGCGCCACTGGAGCCGGCGCCTGCGCAGTTGCTCCGCCCACGCGGGCTTCACCATCGAGTCGCGCATCGGGCACAGGCTCGCGATGCCACAGCACCGCCACGAAACCAGCCACCAGCACCGTCGCGAAAGCCGCGTTCCACGGCATGCGCGCACGCGGCTCGCCGCCACCGCCGAAGAGGCGGCGCCACCACGGCGCGGCGCTCGCGCTGTTGGCGGCAGGGCTCGCTGTCACCGGCGCCTCGGCAAGGTTGTGCGCCATCTTCAGGATCGCGTCGCGCGTGCGCGGATCGGGCCTGGCATCGCTGTCGGGCGCATGGTCCAGCGCGCGGCGCAGCGCGGAGTCGCGCAGATCGCCGTTGTTGTCGTCGTCGAACTTGGTGTTGTTGCCGCTCATGCCCGTTGCTCCAGCACCGACAGATAGCGCTCCATGCACCCGCGCAGTTTTTGCAAGCCATAGCGCAGGCGGCTGCGCACGGTCTCGAAACCAATCTCCAGGCTCGCGGCCAGCGCCTCGACGGTCAGGCCGTCTTCATGGTGCAGCAGGAACGCGGCGCGTTGATCGGCCGGCAGTTCGTCGAGGCAAGCCAGCAGGCGGCGACCCGCGGCGCGCCAGAACGCCAGCTCTTCAGCCGACGGGTGCGCCGCCGCATCGACGGCCCCGCGCACGCCACGGTCGAGCGTGGGCACGGGTTCGCTGTCATCGTCCGGGTGCGCATCGAGCGTCACTTCGCGCCCGCTCACGCGCAGCCGGTCCATCGCCAGGTTGTGCGCGATGGTGAAGGCCCAGGTGCGCCACGTCGCGCCCTGCGGCGAGAAGCTGTCGCGCGCCGAGATGATCCGCACCCAGGTGTCCTGGAATACCTCGTCGGCCTGCGCCACGAGCCGCGCGCCCAGCAGCCGCTTGACGAAGCGGAACAGTCCGCCTTCGTGGCGCGCGTAGAGCACGTCGAACGCGGCGGCGTCACCCTGCGCGTAGGCCAGCATCAACTGGTCGTCGGGCATGGCCTGGCGCTCGGGGGCGTTCTTGGCGGAAGGGGCGCGGGGAAGCGCGGACATCGAAGGATTTTCACCCCAGCTTGTACGGGCGGCGGACCGCACCGGGGTTCGGGGCGGCAAAAAAAGTCGGCGAGCTCAACCCCGCTGGCGGTGGTCGGCCGTATCAGCCTGCACTCAACCACCCGGAGTGCTTTCATGACCCAAGCTTTCGTCCCCCGGTTTCGCCGCCCGCTCGTCGTACTGCTGTGCGCTCAACTGCTCCTGGCCGCCTGCGGCGCCACCGAGCCCCCTGCCGTTGCCGGCGCCACGCGCTGGCCTACGCCCGCACCCGACAGCCGCTTGCAGGTGACGCAGACGGCGCCGAACTTCGAGGCGCCGTCGGCCACGCATTGCGCAAGGCCAGTCCAGACCTACGAGACACCGGGCATGGCGCGCGTCGCACGCGACCGGCGCGAGCTTGCGGACACCGACGCGATGAAGGACTACAGCCTGCGCCGGCCCGGCTCGCCGTCGGTCTCGGCCGCGAAATCAATGCCGGCACCCGCCGCCGAGCCCCTTGCCAGCGCCATCGCTGAAGCTGCTGCGCCAGCCGCGCCCGCAGCGCCGCGCATAAGCGGCGGCCTTCAGCCACCGGCCCAAGCCCCGCGCCCCGCCAACGAACCCGTCACCGCCGGCATGGTCGACGACAACGCCGACTTCAGCGAATACCTGGCCTTCCGCGGTCGCACGCAGGTCGTCCACCGCGAGCGCGACATCAGCGCGCGCTACCTCCTCCAGGTGCGCGACGCCCGCGGCGCGGTCGTGCCCGATGCCGAAGTGGCGGTGCAGGCCGCGAACGGCGCCGCCATGTGGGCCCGCACCGACGCGGGCGGGCGCGCCTGGCTGCATCCGAACGCATTCGACAAGGCGCAGAGCCCGGTGTACGAAGTGACCGTGCGCAGGAACGGCCGCCAGAGCACCGCCTTCCTGCAGCGCGGCCAGAAGAACGCCGTCGACGTCGTGCTCGACGGCAAGCCCGGCGCTGCCCCCGCGCGCGCCAGGCTCGACCTGGTCTTCCTGATCGACGCCACCGGCTCGATGGACGACGAGATCGCGAAGCTCAAGACCACGCTGCGCACCATCGCCGACCAGGTTGCCAAACTGCCGAGCCGCCCCGACACCTGCTTCGGCCTGGTGGCGTATCGCGACCGTACCGACGAATTTCTCGTGCGCCGCCACGACTTCACCAACGACCTCAACGCCTTCCAGGGCGTGCTCGATGCGCTGCGTGCTGCAGGCGGCGGCGACTACCCCGAGGCGATGAACGAGGCCCTGAACGAAACCATCCACAAGATGAGCTGGCGCGGCAACCGCACCACGCGCCTCGTGGTGCTGCTGGCCGACGCCCCGCCGCACCTCGACTACGGCGGCCCGCAATACGACGACGACATGGTCGCCGCGCTGGGCAAGGGCATCAAGGTGTTGAGCGTGGGCGCATCGGGGCTCGACAAGCAGGGCGAATACATCCAGCGCCAGATCGCGCAATACACCGGCGGGCGCTTCGTGTTCCTGACCTACAAGGAAGCGACGAACCCGGCGAGCGGCCCGGGAACGCAGACCGTGCATGACGTCGGCAACTACTCGGTGCAGACGCTGGACAAGCTGATCGTGCGGCTGGTTTCCGAAGAATTGGGCAAGTTGCCCGCGGGTAGTTGAACTGGGCCCTCAGCCTGGGCTATAATTTTGGGCTCGGTGCAAATCAGCACTGACGGCTCTTTAGCTCAGTCGGTTAGAGCGATGGAATCATAATCCACAGGTCCGCGGTTCGAGTCCGTGAAGAGCCACCAACATTACTTTTGCGGTTGTCCGCTCAAGTCCAAAAGCCCTAAGTAAATCAACTACTTAGGGCTTTTTTTATTGTCCTTGCTTCCGCATTGGTCCGGGTGCTTCCGAGGCATTGTGCAGTAACTAGATCAGTAACCTCTCTTTTACGACTGGAAGCTAATGAAAGTTACTGCTGCGCGACCCCGGATCGTCGATTTGCTCATGCGCAGCGTTGCCGCTGCTGGTCAGATTCCTTGGGCTGCCAATCAGGCAAGCCTTTCCGTTCACAGATCCGGTCAGCTTGAGACTGGCAGCAGTCAGTCGGCGCGGCCTGCTGAATGACTGCTTTGCGCCGGAATCGAGCCACCCGATGGTGCATCGATCCGCTTCACTGCCGCAGCAAGGCGGACGGATCTGCGCCGCTCAATCGACGCTCGTTCAAATTTCCATCTGCTCTGAGATCTCCAGGGCGTCATCCACCTCGATGCCCAGGTATCTGACGGTCGACTCAAGCTTGGAGTGGCCGAGCAGCAACTGCACCGCGCGGAGGTTCCTCGTCCGCCGGTAGATCAGCGTCGCCTTCGTCCGTCGCATCGAGTGCGTTCCGTAGTCGGCAGGGTCCAAGCCAAGCTCTCTGACCCAGCCACCAAGAATCCGGGCGTACTGCCGGGTGCCGAGGTGCGGCGAGTCGTGCATTCGGCTTGGAAAAAGGAAGTCGTCCGATCGCAGTCCGGTGCGCTGGATCCACGCCTGCACAGCCTCGCGGGTTCCTGGCGTGAGCTCGAACTGCACTGGACGCTGCGTCTTGTGCTGCATCACTGTTGCCCGTGGGGCAACTTGCTCTCCGTGGCACACGTCCCTGACCTTCAGGCTGACAAGATCGCAGCCTCGCAGCTTGCTGTCCAAGCCCAAGTTGAAGAGGGCGAGCTCACGTACTCGGCCCTCCAGCTGCAGCCGCACCCGCAGCGCCCAAATGTCTTTGAGCTTGAACGGTGCCTTCTGGCCGATGATCTTGCCCTTGTTCCAGGGCGCGCGGCAGGTTGCAGTGTTTGCTGATCCCATGATGGTCTCCCATCGAGTTGAGGGAACCTCAGCATGCGCGGGTCGGACTGAAGCTGTCCTTGATGCCGCGCCTGCTTCACTGGACTAGGCATCGGCCTTCACGGCTATGTTGGACCTGCGGCAGCAAGGGGCACAATCGGCCGCCGATAGTACCCATTCGCGCTAGGCCGGGGGATGTCGGCAATCGCTGCATAGCCGTCCTTCGTGTGCGCCCGCTTCAGACTGTTGCGAGACCGGCCTGCACGCCTGGCTATCTCGCGAATGCACAACCATTCATTTCATTTGCATCTTTTACTCAGAGCAAATCAGCCGGCGCATCATGCCTTGTGCATGTCGTATTGATGCACTTTGGGTCTCGGCTCGACCCACCCGGCCGCTCCGGTATCCAACTACTTCAATTGGAGACCCAAATGAAAAAATTCATTCCCAGCGCCATCGCCAGCCTCCTGATCGCAGGGGCAATCTTGCCGGCCGTCGCCAAGGAGAAAGTCGTCGACCGGAGCATCACGGAAGCGGAAGTCCTGGGGGCCCAGCAGGCCTGGTGCAAGGCGCTGGTCGACATCAGCGCTGCGAATTCCAGCGGAGGGCAGCCGGCCGCCAGGGCGCTGGCCGAGAAGGTCATCGACAGCGCTTACGCCTACCAACTGGGCGCAGTGCTGTTCAAGCCGACGCTCACGACATCGCCGCAGACCTTCCGCACCGCTCGCGACGGCGCGCTGGCGTACTTCGTGGGCGGCAACCCTGCCTTTCCCAACGACACCGGCTTCGCCCTGAAGGGCTGGACTAAATGCGAGATTGCCAACACTGCCGTACTCATCCACGGCGACGTGGCCAGCACGCTGGGTAACGTGCTGTTCACCGACCCGGACGGCAAGGTCACCACGGTCGACAAGACCTGGACTTTCGTGAAGGACGGTGCCGGCAAGCTGCGCATCGTCGTGCATCACTCGTCGCTGCCGTACGCTGGCCGTTGAACACCGCGTTCGAGTGCCGGCAGGCCCAGGCTCTAGGGCGGCGCCTTCAAGGCGCCTTCACCGGGTGATGAAGGCCCCTCGGAGGACCGTCATTGGTGGCTCAAAGGCGCGAATCGGTGGCAGCACGACATCGTAGCGCTCGACCTGCACCGTGGTGAATTGCCCCACGCAACCCTGCGCCAGTGATGAGGTGCCGATGTCGCGCGTCAACACATTGGGGTTGCCGCGCACGTTTGCACTTCGAGTGGCAGTGGCCAGAGTGGCCGAGCGCCTGTCTGTCTTGGGTCAGTAGGCACCCATGTAGTCGCGCTTGCCGATCTCCATACCGTTGTGACGCAAGATGGCATAGGTGGTGGTCACGTGGAAGAAAAACTGCGGCAGTCCATAGTGCAAAAGATATGCGCTTGCGGTCAGCTTCTTTTCCTTGGGGGTGCCGGGGCGCAATACGATCTCGCGGCTTTCGCTGGAATCAAATTGCTCAGGCTTGAAGGAGCCGATATGGGCCAAAGCTTTGGCGATCAACGCTTGCAGGTCGGCGAAGCTGACCTCGGTGTCGGGCCAGGACGGCACCTCGGCACCAGCCAGGCGGGAGGCAATGCCCTTGGAGAAGTCTGCGGCGATCTGTACCTGACGTACCAGCGGAAACATGTCAGGGAACAGCCGCGCCTGCAGCAGCGCATTTGGATCGATATTTCTTTGCGTCGCCTGGTCTTCGGCCTTCTTGAGCACGTCGGACAGGGCGCGCAGCATCTGCTGCATGACGGGAACGGAGGCGTTGTACAGCGGGCTAGTCATGGTGAGTTCACTTCAAAAATTGGGCACGATGGCCGGAGTTGGCGTGGCAGGGGCCCTGCCGACCATGTAAGGCTAACAGCACAGGGCGAACTGAATCGCCCCGGCTTTTGTGGCTAGCTTTTCTTCCCGCTGGTAGTCGGAGCAGCCGCGTTGAAGGGCAGTTCACTGGCAAGAAGCGGACGTCAATTGCAGACGCACGACAGACCGCGATCGCTGCATAGCCGCCCGTCAGGCAAGCCCGCTTCAGACTGGTTACTGGCGTTCGACGGCGACATGTGGAGGGGTACTATCGGCCGATTGTGTTGAAAAACTCGTCTCGAATCTTGCTGGCACCGATGTCTCCTGAGGCTTCGCCGTCAAACTAAGGAGGCTCCATGCTTCGCACTTCAGCGCGGCTTACCGTGAACGTTAAAAATCACATGACCCATTCGATCTATCAGCGCTGGGGAGAGCAGGCAGCAGAGAATGCAATTGCGCTCGCAACGGAGTCTCGCCTTCTCTTCGATGCAAAGCATTTGCCGCGTGCTTACTATCTTTCCCACATGGCAACGGAAGAGTCAGCGAAGAGCATTCTTCTGAAAACTATGGGCATCTCAGGAACGCCCGAAACAGAAATTTCAAAGGTCTCCAGGCTTGTCCGAGATCACAAGAAGAAAATTGAATTTCTCGTAACTTATGCAGTAGCCTTTTCTGAAGAACTACAGAAGAGCCTTGGCAATCTGCAAGCAGACCTGATAGATCACATCAACGACCTCAAGAATGACACGATGTACGTCTCATGCAAGGCTGAGTCAGTCGTGAGTCCAATTGATAGAGTCACAAATGTTGATGTCGAAAAATACGTGCAACTCGCGGAGGCCCTATCGCAGCACGCCAAGAGCCTTCTACCTCGTCCATCGACAGACTGATTTCTGCAGCCGCTCATGTCCAACGTTGAATCACGGCTTCTTCCTGCGGCCACCGGCACCTTGTGCCCGAAGGTGAAAGTCTAGACTCGGCCAGCAACAGTCCGCTTCCGCCCGCCCAGGCGGACCTCCGGGCACGCGAATCTTCCGACCATAGACTTTAGTTTGAGTGTCTTGCCGAGGCGCTGGTCAAATTACTCTTAACTGCGTCCGGTGATGGATCGCATCAAGTTTTTCGCTTGCGGTCCACCCGAGGCAGAAGGCGAACTCGCGATTGCCTTGGTGGAGGATTGCAGTATTACGGGCGAAATTCTTAGTTAATGAGAGCGATGCCTTTTACGAGCATCGCCCTCATTAGCTTCGTGTGCGTAGCGACTCAATGCCAATTTGCGGCGATTACTGTATTCAAGCTACTTTGATAACTACTTGGCAACGTGGTCTGGCCGGCGGCCGGCGGCGAGAAAGCCGCCATTGCATCGACTAGATTTTGCACCTGACTGTCCAGCAAAACCTTTCCATCGCTGGTTTTGAATTGCTCAACGCGATAGCTACCACTTGCATACCAATTGCTGATCGTAAGTTGATCGATCGTACCGATGATGCTGACTGAAAGATCGTTTCCGCTCTTCGTGAACCACAACTGCTCCGCAGAAACGCCGGAACCGAATTGCGTGCTATCCGAGTTGCCTGCGACGGTGTCGTAGTCGTAGGCGGTGTCACGGCCCGAGCCACGCCCGAACAGGTAGGTGTCGTTGCCGGCACCTCCGTTCAGGGTGTCGTTGCCAGCGCCACCATCGAGGGTGTCGTTGCCTGCCTCACCGTTGAGGGTATCGTTGCCCTCGCCGCCCTGCAGCAGGTCGGCGCCTGCGCCGCCATTGAGCGTGTCGTCCTGCGCACCGCCGACGAGGGTGTCGTTGCCGTCCTCGCCGTACAGCGTGTCGGCGCCCGCGCCGCCATCGATCGTGTCGTCGCCGGCACGGCCGTAGATGATGTCGTCGCCCGCCAGGCCCGTGAGGGCGTCGTTGCCAACGTAGCCAATGAGGCTGTCGTTGCCCTCGGTGGGCACGATCACCTTGGCCTTGATGGCGGCCAGATCCCAGTTGGTGCCGTCGGCGAAGCGGATGTTCTCGATGGCATAGGCCGAGACGCCTTCCTGGTAGAAGTAGTTCTGCAGCTCCAGACGGTCGCCCGTGAGGCCATCGATGTAGAGGTACAGGCTGTCGCCACTGCGCAGCACCTGCACGTCGGAGGCCGAGACGCCTTCGCCCAGCTGGATGGTGTCCACGTTGCCTGCGACGGTGTCGTAGTCGTAGGCGGTGTCACGGCCCGAGCCACGCCCGAACAGGTAGGTGTCGTTGCCGGCACCTCCGTTCAGGGTGTCGTTGCCAGCGCCACCATCGAGGGTGTCGTTGCCTGCCTCACCGTTGAGGGTATCGTTGCCCTCGCCGCCCTGCAGCAGGTCGGCGCCTGCGCCGCCATTGAGCGTGTCGTCCTGCGCACCGCCGACGAGGGTGTCGTTGCCGTCCTCGCCGTACAGCGTGTCGGCGCCCGCGCCGCCATCGATCGTGTCGTCGCCGGCACGGCCGTAGATGATGTCGTCGCCCGCCAGGCCCGTGAGGGCGTCGTTGCCAACGTAGCCAATGAGGCTGTCGTTGCCCTCGGTGGGCACGATCACCTTGGCCTTGATGGCGGCCAGATCCCAGTTGGTGCCGTCGGCGAAGCGGATGTTCTCGATGGCATAGGCCGAGACGCCTTCCTGGTAGAAGTAGTTCTGCAGCTCCAGACGGTCGCCCGTGAGGCCATCGATGTAGAGGTACAGGCTGTCGCCACTACGCAGCACCTGCACGTCGGAGGCCGAGACGCCTTCGCCCAGCTGGATGGTGTCCACGTTGCCTGCGACGGTGTCGTAGTCGTAGGCGGTGTCGCGGCCCGAGCCACGCCCGAACAGGTAGGTGTCGTTGCCGGCACCTCCGTTCAGGGTGTCGTTGCCAGCACCACCATCGAGGGTGTCGTTGCCTGCCTCACCGTTGAGGGTGTCGTTACCTTCACCGCCTTGCAGCAGGTCAGCACCTGCACCGCCATTGAGCGTGTCGTTGCCAGTTCCACCGGAGAGAGTGTCGTCAGCAGCAGTGCCTTGAAGCGTGACCCCCGAGGGTGGATTTACCGTGGTGATTTTCGCTTTGGTTGTTGCGTAGTCCCAGCTGGTGCCGTCCGCAAAGCGGATCTGCTCGAGCTTGTAGCCGCTGGTGCCGTCAGCGCTGAAGTAGCTGCTGATGGTGATGGTGTCGGTGGTGCCCTTCAGACTCAGGATGAGAGCATCACCCGATCGCGTGGCCACGATGTCGCTGGCTGCGATGCCGGCTGCGAACTCGATCGCATCGGTCTTGCCGGCGCTCACGTCGTAGTTGTTGACCGTGTCCTGGCCCCAGCCACGCGCGAAGCGATAGACGTCGGAGCCGTCACCGCCCGAGAGGCTGTCGCTGCCCACACCGCCGTCGAGGATGTCGTTGCCGGCCTCGCCATACAGGCTGTCGTTACCCACGCCGCCCAGCAGCGTGTCGTTGCCGGCATTGCCCGACAGCGAGTCCGCGCCTTCGCCACCGATCAGGGTGTCCGCACCGTCACCACCGGTGAGGGTGTCGTTGCCCGCGCCGCCGTCAACAATGTCGGCACCAGTGCCCCCGCTGAAGCTATTCGCGCTCGCGCTGCCGACATAGATGTCGTCCTTGGAGCTACCCGAGGTCGAGCTGCCCGCATAGACACTCAAGCTGTTGAACTCCGTCCGCAGTGCAGAGTCCGCCGGAAGCGATTCGATCCAACCGCGCAAACGCTCCAACCCATCGAACCCTACTGCTTGCAACGTATCCTGCGCGTAGCGATTGAGTTCCACAAGATCAACCAAAGCGGCCCGCTCGTTACTGGCCTTCAGTGCATCCAGTTTCGCTGCCAGCCCGGTGACGTCAAAACTTGCTCCGCTTTCGTCAATCGTCAGATCGATGGATTCCAAATAGGGCTTGAGCCGGGTCTGCAAAACCAGTGCACCATAGATGCTCTCCTTTAGTGCCTCGTAGCTCTGCTGCAGCAATGCCAACTGGGCCGCGGGCGGGTTGATGTGATAAGCCGGTCGCACGAGGGTCACTCCACCCGAAGTGATCGTTTCGGTGCTGGTGGTGAAGCCGGCCACAGGTCGTGTCGTCGGCGTTGAATTTGCGCCCTCGTAGAAGCGTTCACCATTGAACACCTCCAGCACCCCAATCAGATTGCGAAACTGCTCTTGAGTCATCCCCGTCGGCACTGTGATGCCAAGGCTGATGTTGTCCTTGCCGCCGAGGTTGTCCTCGATGCTGCTCCAGAAGTCACTGCTCTTAGCCCAGGTCGTGATCAGGCCGTCAATCAGTTCAATCTGCGCCTCGCGCGTCGTAGCGGAGCCGAAGATCGTGAGCGCTGCCGCCAACTCCGTGCTCAGGCTCACTGCCTCAGCCAAATCACGCACCCGACCAGAACCTTGCATTGTCGGCAGTGCCTTGGCGATATCGGTGAGCGGGATGTGGTCGGTGAACTCGCGGTGGAAATTGCTCGAGTCCAAATCGATGGCACCTGCAGAAAGGTTGGTGGATGCCACGCTGTGGGTTTCACCATTGCGCGTAAAGCTGGCGCTTTGCGCAATAAAGTTGCCGTTGATGGTCGTGCCTGCTTGGCTGCCACCGGTCGTGTTGGTGGTACTGCCGCTTACCCCAATTCGGGTGATGCCCAACTGATCCAGCGAGAAGAGTTCGCCCGCATCAGAGATTCCGTCCTGATCGAGATCGCGCCAGACTTTAACTTGACTCCAGGCGAAGTCCGCACCAGTGAAGTTGCCATCGGCGTTGCTATCCAAATCGGCCAAGGCGTCGAAGGCATTGGCTGCCTTCTCCCCGTTGCGCTTGACGGTGTCAACACCGAACAACTCTCGCCCGGTCTGGATATTGCCATTGCCGTCGAGGTCACGAACAAGGATACCGTCGTCAGAGCCAATCCAGCCGGTGCCCGTCTTAATGCCGTCGGCGTTGTGGTCGAACAGAACCGAGCCATCGGCAGCCTTCAGTTCTAGCCCATCACCATCCAGATCCAGCATCAGCGGATCGACAGGCTGCCGCCAACCTTTCGCGTCGCGATAGCACATGTTGGTGGAATCGTCGACATCGTGCCAGGATGGACCTTCTGAGGCGTCACCGGGAAGTGCTGGAGGACCCGGCACGTCCCACTGGAATCTTTCTATGGGATCAGGAAGCTCAGGTAAAGGTTTTTTATCAAAAATTGTTTTTGCGTTTTGCGCGCGCGCAAGCTCCATATCTTCTTCAAATGTTCGATCCTGTCTTCCTCTAAGATCTCTAATTCGATCAGAAAGCGCTTTCGCCATTTCTCGATCGGCATCATTTTTTATCCAATCAGATATGTCTTTTCTTCCAGCTGCCAGGGCATCGTCAGCGTTTGCGTAACGCCAATCATGATCTCTTGCTGCAGAATCAGTAGGATTGATTGGTGCAACACCGTAATCGCCTCTTTCACCCGGCTTCACAATTTCCCCACCTGTATAACCAGGCCCATAATAGTTTCCATATCGAATTGGAATATTCGATCCGATATGCCTATTCATATTTACTGGAGTTCCCATTTCCCATCCCTTTCTGAAAAAACGACATCAAGCGCGCATTTTTCCTCGGCATACCGAGTCAAATAAATACTTCTAATTCCATTTCCCCCGGAGGCTTTCGCGTGAAAAATGGCATACTCTCCGCTTGCAGAGATTTGAAGCTCTCGCAAATCGAACCATTGGCCAGGAACCACGCATTTTTGCAAGCCATTCGTCATTTCGACTGTGGCAAGATAACCGTGCCTTGTTAATTTCAGTTTGTGCCTCGCACACTGCAAAGGCGCAGAATCGGAGCAAAAAATCTCCCACACATCGTCCTCTTTAGCCAATCGCTCGGCTTCTGCTGGAACTTTCCCAGTTAACGCAAAAAAAGTTCTTGGAGATGTCCAATTCATGACGTACAAAGAATCCCCCGCCAAATTCATTCTGGACGATATTCGATTAGGAACTGAAAACAAGACTTTTTGCAAATTGCTTTTCTGGCGAACCCAAACACCCTGAGATGAGGTCTGTGCTGTTGCCTGAAAATACACATAGTCATCAACACCTATTTCCTTAGGAAGCCAGATCTCCTTGGATTCTCTATATATCACCTGCCGCTGATTTGTTTCGACATTGACTCGCGCCAAAGTGGTGAGATTTTCGATGCGCGATATCTCCAACAAATACTGCGCACTGGAGGAAAAACTGAGATGGCGAAGGTCAGCACGAACCGGAAATTCTCTAGTCAAAGAAAATTTTTCACTCTTTCGTTGCACAATTAGGGCATTTGGACTCTCAGTTTTCAGGCCTTGAATAACCAAAATCTTGGAGCCCAAAGGATCAATTGATAATTTTGTATTTTGCAAAATATATTGATAGTCATACTCCTCTTTCTGCGCCCAAGCAAAATCCCATTGCAAAAAGAGCATCACTGCAAAAATCAAATTCATCAAATTTTTTGCAAAGATTAATGGATTCATTGCCATGGCAAGTACGAATCGCCGCAATAAAATAGCAGTGCAGTACGCAAAATTAAGAGTACTAGTAAAGAATTTTTCACAATTCATGATGGTCATCTTTCCCTTAAGCCCTCACTTGTTGCCCGCTGAACAGGGCTTAACAAAAATTCAATAATCCGCCGCTTGCCCGTCTTGATCTCCGCTGTGAGGTTCATCCCCGGAGATAACTTGATTGGCCTGCCATCCACATCGATGGTTGTGTTGTTCAGGTTCAGCGTCACCGGGAAAATCGCCCCGCGCTTCTCGTCATTCACTGCATCCGCCGTCACGGTCTTGACCGTCGCGTTCACCGTGCCGTAGCGTGTGTACGGAAACGTCTCCAACTTGATCGAGGCTTCTTGGCTGGTGTTGACGAAGCCAATGTCCTTGTTGTCCAGCGTCACCTCGGCCGTTACCTGCGCGCCGTCGGGCACGATCACCATCAGCGGCTGAGCTTCCGTGACCACCCCGCCGTCGGTGTGCATGGCCAGTTGCTGCACCGTGCCTGCCACTGGCGCCTTGAGCGTGGTCAGCCGCTCACGCTGGCCGGCCTTCGCCAGATCTTGTGTGCCTTGCTGGCGCTTGAGTTCGGCAGCCGCTTCACGCGTCCGCAGGCTGTGCTTGGTCTCGGCGATGTAGGCAGTCCTTGTGTTCTCGCTCTCGCGCATCGTGGCGTTGGCTTCAGCCAAGCGGGCGCGCTGAGTTGCCAGGTCGCGCTCCAGCTCAATGCGCTCCCTTGTGCGGTCCTGGTTCGCATGACTCGACATGAAGCCCTGGTTGGCCAACTGATGGAAGTCGGCTTCTCTCTGTCTGGCAATCGGCACCGTCGTCTCAAGCTTGTTGACCATCTCGCGCACGGTCGCGATCTCCGCCTGGCGTCGGTTGATCTCGGATGCCGCCTTGGCGAGCTTGGCCGTGATGTCGCTCCACTCGTCACTCAGCTGAGCCTGCGTTGCGGCGATGTCGACATCCGTCCAGCCGGTGGGAATGCTCTTGCCCAGTTCCGGCACACGCGACAGTGCTGACGCGTTGAGTGCCTGCAGCAACGCCCGCGTGCGCAGCACTTCCGACTGCATCGATTTCAACTGCTCGTCGATGCTGGTCTTGTCCGCATTCGCAGTCGTGGGGTCGAGTTCGACCAGCGGTTGCCCGGCCTCCACATGATCCCCGTCCCTCACCAGCACCCGCTTGACCACACTCACCTCCAGCGGCTGGATGATCTTGGTGCGCTCGCTCACGATGATCTTCCCGGGCGCCACCGCCACGATGTCGATCTGCCCGAAGATGGACCAGGTCAAGGCAATGAGGAACAGCGCAATCAGCGCGTAGGCCAGCCGTCTGGGCGCCGGGTGGACAGGGGTGTCCTGCAGGCTCAGGGCCGCCGGGAGGAAGGCTGCTTCATCGGACAGCCGCCTCGGTCCGGCCAGTTCATGGCGGTGCTTCCAGGCGGCCTTGAAGATCGCGCGGTAGCGGCCGAACAACTCGAAGACTGGATGGCGAACGCTGGGTGCGTTGGCCGCAGGTGCCGTGGTGGAGACATCCGTGGTCATACCGCGCCCCCTGTGCCTACACCTGCACCCGTGCCCGCTGCAGCCCCTTCGGTCGGAAGCCCGCCGTCCTGCATCGCCCACAGGTGGGCATAGATGCCCTTGGGCTTGGCCAGAAGGCTCTCGTGCGTGCCGCCTTCCACGATCCGCCCCTTGTCCATCACGATGATGCGGTTGGCATGCCGCACGGCGCTCAGGCGGTGGGCAATGATGAAGACGGTGCGGCCCTTGCAGATGTGCGCCATGTTCCGTTGCACGATGGCCTCGCTCTCGTAGTCGAGCGCGCTGGTGGCCTCGTCGAAGATCAGGATGCGTGGATGGGTGAAGAGCGCGCGCGCGATGGCGATGCGCTGGCGCTGCCCACCCGAGAGGCTCGCCCCCTGCTCGCCGACCATGGTGTCGTAGCCCTCGGGCAACTCGCTGATGAATTCGTGCGCACCGGCCAGTTGGGCCGCGTGGATCACCGCGTCGAGCGGCGCCGCCGGATCGACGACGGCGATGTTCTCGCGCACGCTGCGGTTGAAGAGCGTGTTCTCCTGCAGCACCACGCCCACCTGCCTTCTGAGCTGCGCCGCGTCGATCAGGCTAATGTCGATGCCGTCGACCAGGAGGCGCCCCTGCTCGGGGGTGTACAGGCGTTGGATCAGTTTCGAGAGAGTGCTCTTGCCAGAGCCAGAACGCCCGACGATGCCGATGACTTCGCCGGGTCGCACGTCGAGGCTGACGCCGTTGAGCACCGGAGCCGCTTCGGGGCGGTAGCGGAAGGTCAGGTTGTCCAGCGTGACGCGGCCCTTGAGGGCGGGCAGTTGCGCAGCGGTGCTCGGCGCCACTTCGGTGCGGGTGTTCAGGATGTCGCCGAGCCGAGCCATGGAAATGCCGGTCTGCTGGAAGTCGGTCCACAGCTGGGCCATGCGCATGATGGGCTGGCTCACGCGCTGCGCGAACATGTTGAAGGCTACGAACTGGCCGACGGTCAGGTCGTTGTTCATCACGAGATGGGCGCCGTACCAGAGGGTGGCGGCATTGACGAGCTTGCCGATGAGGTTGACGCCTTCGTGCGCCCAACTGGCAAGGTTCTGGGTCCGGAAACTGGCCGAGACATAGGCGGCGAGTTGGTTGTCCCAGCGCCGCCCGAAGGCGGGTTCGAGCGCGGTGGCTTTGACGGTCTGGATGGCGCTGACGGTCTCCACCAGCATGGCTTGGTTCTCGGCACCGCGCGCGAACTTCTCGTCCAGGCGCCGACGCAGGATGGGCACGACAGCCAGGCTCAGACCGAAGTACAGCGGCATGCTCACGAGCACGATCAGCGTCAGGGGCACGCTGTAGAACAGCATGACGGCCACGAAGACGATGGAGAAGACCACGTCGAGCAGCACCGTCAGCGCGTTGCCGGTGAGGAAATTGCGGATGTTCTCGAGCTCGCGCACGCGGGCGACCGAGTCACCGACGCGTCTTGCCTGGAAGTAGGCCAGTGGCAGTTGCACGAGGTGGCGGAACAGACGCGCGCCGAGTTCGACGTCGATGCGGTTGGTGGTGTGGCTGAAGACGTAGCTGCGCAGACCGTTGAGCAGCGACTCGAAGATGACGACGACCACAAGGCCGATGACGAGCACGTCGAGCGTGGTCACCCCGCGGTGCACGAGCACCTTGTCCATCACGACCTGGAAGAACAGCGGGCTGACCAGCGCGAAGAGCTGCAGGATGAAGGAGATGAAGAGCACCTCGCCCAGCAACTTGCGGTGCTTGACGAGACTGGGGATGAACCAGGAGAAGTCGAACTTGGCGAGTTCGCCCGCGAGACTGGCGCGGCTGGTGATGAGGATGAGTTCGCCGGTCCAGTGGGCGGCGAAGACGTCCAGGGGTTCGATGACGGGGCGCGCGGTTTCTGCGGTCGGGTCTTGCAGCAGGACGCGCTGGGCATCGCATTGGGCGAGGATAACGAAGCGTTCGCTGCCGTCTTCGTTGCGCAGAACCGCCAGCGCGGGCAGCGGTGTCAGGGAAAGGCGTTCAGCCGTGGTGCGGGAAGACTTGGCCTTGAGGCCCAAGTGCTTGGCCGCGCGCAGCAGCGTGGAAGTGTCGACGGGCTCGGAAGGCGTCAGGCCCAGTTGGTGCGCCAGCAAAGATGCGTCGGCTGCGATCTGATGGAAGCGAGCGACGGTGCAAAGCGCAATAAGCGACGGATTCGCCGCAGCCGCTCCGCCAAGGGCTTTTTGCGGCGGCACGCCACCCTCTCCGTGCACTTGCACGGTTGTCTCCCCCACTCCCATTTCGATCCCTCATCAGGCTTTTATTGAAACATTAAGATACCTGATCACGGGCTGACTAACAATTGCAATATCACGACACACTTTGGTGTTACTTTGGCTAAATTGATTCCAAAGTTCCAATTTGGAAGGACTGCCAATTCATTGCGCAGACTGCTCCTGGAAGCGTTGTCCTTAGGCGTTGATTGACTGAAAGAGGACCTCATCCAACGCCGAGTACCTGCTCGTGTCAAGGATCACACTGCCGCGGCGGTCCTTCTTGCGCGGCGCTGACCTGCTCTCTCGCAATGCCATCGACTGAGCTATCAGTGATCGCTCATCTTGGTCAATGCCCCATGCTGCGGTAGGGCAAGGGCAAGGTTTCTTGTGCACAGTAGACGAGATTCACTTAACCCCCTTAGGCCAATCTCCGAACAGTCTGAGGTCGCGGTTCGAATTACCCGTAACGCATACCTCTGCGGAAGGACCCGTGCCGTTGGTCTGCCTGCCCGACACCTCGTTGAGCGCAACAGCACGCTCGCGAGGCCGCCGCTATTGAAGCCCTCACTCACGCGCATTCGGTCTCCGCTGCTTTCTCAGCGGCGCGCTTGACCCGTGCAGTGAAGGCGAGATAGCTCTCGCCTTGCCCCACCGAGAACGCCGCTTCGTCCCATGCAGTGAGGCCGAGGGCGCACGCCTTCGCATCGATACCGCTGCGCGTCTGGTCCCACGCAACATCAGAAAAATCTGGACTCGCGCCGATCTCCTCTGCTTCCCGCACCAGGCGCTTCACGATGCCAAGCAGGTATGCCATCCCTTTCGGCGGACTTGCCTTGACGCAGACCTCCGCGGCCCCCTCAAAGATCTCCACGCCGACACCTGCCTCGACCAATTCGCGCAGCTTCGGATCCGACGGGGTCACGTCAGTCACGCCCTTGGCCCGGATGGCCTTGCAAACAGCAGCCACTTTCGTTGAGATTCGGGCTTCACGCTCCGCACTGGCCGTTGCGTCCGACGTCGTTCTCTCAGTCTCGTTCTCCCCCTCGGCTGTGGAGGCCGCGATAGGCAGGCCTCGACGACTGCGAGAGGCTTCGCCACCATTGGTCGAACTTCCAGTCTCGCGCTCCCGCTGCCGACGTTTTCTTTCCGCGCCTCCCTCGTCTTCGCGCTCCCTCTTGGGCTGACGCCGCTCCCAAGCCACCAGACGACCGGTGTCTTTGGCGATCAGTGCCTTGTCCTGCATGAGTCCGTAGACCCGCTGCGCGACACCTTCCTCCACCTCGAGGTAAAAGTCCATCGATTCGAAATCCGGCACCCCGGGATTGCCTCGGTCCTCGGACGTGCTCGCCGCCTCCAGCAGATGGACCCAGATGGCGATCACCTGCGCCATGGACACGCCAGCCTTCTTGGCGATCAACCCGAGCTTCGGATCGGTGACCGTCCCGTGATGCCATCTGAACCAATGCATATCCGCCATGACGCGTCAGACCTCCGATGCCTGCGTCTCGTGGAGCTTGGGGGACCGCACATGGACGCCATTCGCCGAGTCGACCTGCTCGACGATCCAGGCATCGATGGACGACTTCAGCCACACGGTGCATCGCCGGCCCAAGGACACGCTGCGCGGAAATTTCCCGGCTGACATGCGCGCATAGATCGCGCTCTTCTTCAGACACACGCGACGCTCGACCTCCTGGATGCGGAGAAAGCGATCTCCTGGCGCTGCTTTGAGGACGGGTGGGGCTTGCATGTGGACAGTTTCGGAATTGAACATGGAGCGAGGATCGCGCAGCAAAGCTGACATCGACAAGGCAAGCGATGTCACCTCGACGCCATTTCCAGATCGGCTGCGCAGCGGCCTTCAGGCACCCTCGCTTCGCGCTTGGCCGCCTCCTTGACGCGCCGCAAGTACGCCGGCCAGTGCTCGCGATCGGGACCGAGGTTGAACTCTCGCCACCGCCCGATGCCAAGCGCTTCGGCCTTGGCCTCGATGCTGGCCCTGCTTTGGTCCCAGGCAGCCTGCGGCAGACCCGGTCGCTCGCCGATGTCCGCAGCCTCCCGAAACCGGCACTCCACGATGCCAAGCAGATATTCCGCGCCCTTGGCGGGGTGTGCCCTGGTGCAAATCTCGGCGGCCTGCACGAAGGTCTCCACGCCGACGCCTTTGTCGATCAGCGCGCGCAGCTTCGGATTCGACGGGCTCACGTCTACGCCCTTGGCCCTGATCGCCTTGCAGACGGTTTCCGCTTTCGTGGAGATTTGAGATTCGTCGCCCCCCACTTCCCCCGCTTGCGGGGGGTAGGGGGTGTTTTCTTATCTCTTCTCCTCTCCTCTCCTCTGGGTGTGACTTGGCGGGACGTGGCGTGACATGGCGTGACATGGCGTGACACTGATGGATTCGGTGTGACTTGGCGGGACAGCAGCTGTCACGCCTGCCCCTTCGCGTTCACGCTGGCGGCGCTTTCTGTCCGTGCTGGTCTCGTCGTCGCGCTCACGCTTGGGTTGTCGCCTCTCCCATGCGGCAAGGCGCCCTGTGTCGCCATCGATCAAGGCCCGGTCTTGCATGAGCCCATAGACGCGCTGTGTGCTGCCTTCCTGGACCCCGAGGGCAAAGTCGATGGCCTCGAAGTCCGGCGTGCCCGGATGGCCGCGCTCCTCGGACGCGCTGGCCGCCTCCAGCAAGTACGCCCAGATCGCGATGACCTCGGCCACAGACGTGCCCGCCTTCTTCGCGATCAACCCGAATTTCGGATCGGTGACCGTCCCGTGATGCCACCGGAACCAATGCATGTCCGCCATGGCGCTCAACCCCTCGAAGCTTGCTCTGCGCCATTGGTCCCAGGCGAGACGGCCAGGTTGTTGGCCCTCTCGATCTGCTCGTCGATCCATCCGTCGATGGAAGACTTCAGCCACACCGTGCATCGGCGGCCCAACGAGATGCTTCGCGGGAATGCGCCGGTTGCCATGCGCGCGTAGATCGCGCTCTTCTTCAGACACACACGGCGCTCGACCTCTTGAATCCTGAGAAAGCAGTCGCCGGGCGCGACTTTGAGAGGGGTTGGCGACTCCATGCGGACGGTTTCGGAAGTGAACATGGGAGGAGGATCACCGAGAGGAGGTGACATTGAGGAGGCCCAAGATGTCATCACCGGCCCCTCATCCATGGCGACGCACGCTGTCTAGCGCATCGCATTGACGTTCGATCTGAGCGCTGAGAAGTCCCAGCGAAGCCGACATGAGCCGTTCCAGCGCGCCGCGGTGGCATGCGTTGAAGAAGGGCGCAGGGCTTGCGTCGGAACAAGCCGCTTCGCGCCGGTCTTCGTCCCAGGAAAGCAGTTGGGCGAGCATGTGCGTGCCCTGAACCACGTCGCGCGCATCGTTCAGGAATTCGGCGAGCCGTTGCTGGGGCAGGCTCAGCCCTTCCCCTCGAACCCATTCGAAGGGCTTGAATTGAGCGGTGGGGCGATAGCTCGCGAAAGAGCAGCCGGCGTCGGCGCCAGCGTGAGAAGAATCGGCCATGGGCCTCCAAGGACTTCGGTTTGCTAAAACCGCCGTCCCTGAGACCAATCAGGGGCGGCAGCTCGACGGGTTGGTCTACCGGGAAGTCCTTGCGGAAACCGGCCGGGCTTGCGCCCGCCCATCGAGCCGCCTAAAAAATGGGGCACGAACGACAAAGCCGCAGACCAATGGCGGTAACTGCGGCTTTCGTCGCAGGACTTCTTCGGGAGACCAATCCCGACCTCGCTCATCACGAGGCAAAAGAAATGTAAGCGCTCTAGACCGCGCTCGTCAAGCTGCGCGAAGCTGCACCACGTCGGCACCACGGCGCAATTCATCGAGGTAGTCGGCCCATTTCTGCATCATCGAAAAACGTTCCACGCGAAACTCTGTGCGGTTGTAGGCGCGGCCGAGACTGTCTTTGACGGCGTGTGCGAGCTGCGCCTCGATCACCGACTCGTCGACGTTGAGGCGCTCCGCTAGGATGGTGCGGGCGGTCGCGCGGAACCCGTGGGCAGTCACTTCGTCTTTGCCGAAGCCCATCGCGCGCAATGCGGCGTTGATCGCGGCATCGCTCATGGGGCGCTCGTGGCTGCGCTCGCCCGTGAACACATAGGCGCTGCGTCCGGTCAGCGGGTACAGATCTCGCAAGGCCTCAACGGCCTGCGTTGACAACGGCACCAGGTGCGGTGCGCCGTGCAGCTTGCCGACCTTCTTTCGCTTCATGCGCGCAGCGGGCACAGTCCACAACCCGGCGTCGAGGTCGATCTCTTCCCACTTCGCATGGCGCAACTCGCCCGGACGCAGCAAGATCATCGGGGCCAACTTCAGGGCAGTCCGCACAACGTGCGTCCCCTTGTAGCCATCGCAGGCGCGCAACAACTCGCCCAGGCGTTTGGGATCGGTGATGGCCGGGAAGTGCTGCACGAGCGGTTTGCGCAAGGCGTCCTTCAGGTCACGGGCCGGATTGCTCGTCGCGCGGCCCATGGCGACGGCAAACCGGAAGACCTGGCCGCAATTCTCCAGCGCGCGGTGGGCAGTCTCAACCACGCCGCGAGACTCGATGCGACGGATGACCGCCAACAGCTCTGGCGGATCAATCTTCGCGATGGGGCGCGTGCCGATGTAGGGGAACACGTCGTTCTCCAGCCGGCCGATGATCTTGACGCCGTAGCTCTCGGCCCAGTCGGCGCGGCGCACCTCGTACCATTCGCGCGCGACGTGCTCGAAGCTGTCGAGCACAGGCAGGCCCGCCTCGGCACGTGTCGCAGCTTCACGGGCCTGAACATGCGCCGCACGGACGGCCTTTCTGGCCTCGCTGGGATCGATGCCTTGGGCCACCTTCCTGCGCGCGTCCTCGGCGCGCTCGCGGGCCAAGCCGATCCCGATGGTGGGGTAAGTGCCAAGCGAGAGCGTCTTGCGCTTGCCCGCGATGCTGTAGTCGAACCGCCATCCGTGGGCGCCGCCGTTCACGAAGAGCAGGATGTAGAGGCCGTCGCCATCGGAAATGCGCCTGCGCGGATCGCCGGGTTTGATGGATCGGAGAGAGGTGTCGGAACCGATTAGATTTCGTGGCATAACAGTTTTTCAGGTGCAGTAAGTGATGCAGTAACTCAAGATCACACCCGAACAAAATTCTAGAGTTGGCGCGGCATGCAAGGGATCTTTCGATCCAGTGAAGACCACCAACAAAACGAAAAAGCCTTGTGAGTCAACGACTTACAAGGCTTTTTTCTTTGCCGAGCATGCTGACCGATAATCCGCGCCGATGCTCGCGCCTTCCCTCGCCACACCGAACCCGCCCGCCGCCCGCGCGGGCTTGCGGCGTCCGGGCGTAGGCCTGATCCGCTGGGTGCTGCTGTGGTTCGCGCTGTCGCTTGGCGTGGCCATCGCTTCTCCGGTCGTGCATCCGCAGACCGTGGAATTGGTCTGCTCGAACGCCGGCTCGGTGAAAGCCATCGTGCACACCGACGACGGCGCGCAAGAGCTGGGCGCGGGCCACATGGACTGCCCGCTGTGCGTGCTCAACGGCGCCCCGCCCGTGACAACGCCCACCGTCGAACTGCCCGTGCTCATGCCGCTGGCCCGCGCAGTCCAGCCGATTCCGTCCGCGCACATCGCCGCGGTCACCGCAGCGCCCCTGCCGGCGCGCGGGCCTCCTTCGCTCTCCTGACGCTTCTTCAGTTCTTGCGCGCGTGATGCGGCCGCCTCGGTCGAGGCTCGCTCGTCGCGTGTGTTCCTGCAATGAATCCATCGGCACCCGCACCTGTGCCGAAGAGAGCTTTTTCAATGATCCACACACCCCATCCAACAAGGCGATTCCTGCTGCTGTCCGCCGGCAGCCTCGCCGCGCTCACGACCCTCGCGGCCTGCGACAAGGTGCTGCCCGCCAGCTTCAACGGCGTCGACATCACCGGCGCCAGATACGCGCAGGATTTCCGTTTGACCGACACGGACGGCCATGAACGCACGCTGGCCGACTTCAAGGGCAAGGCAGTGATGATGTTCTTCGGCTTCACCCAGTGCCCCGACGTGTGCCCCACAGCACTCGTGCGCGCGGCAGAGATCAAGCGGCTGCTCGGCGCCGACGGCGAGCGCCTTCAGGTGATCTTCGTCACCGTCGACCCCGAGCGCGATCTGCCCGTCGTGCTCAAGGCCTACACGCAGGCCTTCGACCCCAGCTTCATAGGCCTCTATGGCGACATGCAGCGAACCGGCGAGACCGCGAAAGACTTCAAGGTGTTCTACAAGAAAGTGCCCACGGGCTCCTCGTACACCATGGACCACTCGGCCTTCAGCTACGTGTTCGACCCGAAGGGAAAGATCCGCCTCGTGCTGCGCCACGAACAGAGCGCGGAAGAATGCGCGCAAGACCTCCGCCAGATTCTTCAGACCGCATCCGCCTGACTTCCATCGTTTCAACCTCAGGAGATTTCATCCATGAAAAACCCCATCGCACGCACCCTCCTCATCGCCATCGCCACATTGCTCGCCGCACACGCGCACGCCCAGGTCACCATCAAGGACGCGTGGGTGCGCGCCACCGTGCCGCAGCAGAAGGCCACCGGCGCGTTCATGCAGCTCAGCGCCGCGAAAGACACGAAGCTGATCTCGGCCAGTTCGCCCGTCACGCCCATCGTTGAGGTGCACGAAATGGCCATGCAGGACAACGTGATGCGCATGCGCCAGATCCCTGCGCTCGACCTGCCCGCGGGCAAGAACGTCGAGCTCAAGCCCGGCGGCTATCACGTGATGCTGCTCGACCTCAAGCAGCAGGTGAAGGAAGGCGACACCGTGCCGCTCACGCTGGTTTTCGAAGGCAAGGACGGCAAGCGCGAATCGGTCGAGGTGAAGGCGCCGGTGCGGGCGCTCAATGCCTCTGCGCAACCCGCGGGGCACGGTAGCCACAAGCACTGAGGAGCGAACGCGTCGAGGGTCGACCGCGCCAACGCAGCCGATCCTGAAACCCCAGAACCCGGCCAGAGGAAATACCCTGTTTCGGTGATGGCGCTCGACCGGCCGTCCTACAAGAATTGTTGACAAATATTCACAATTCACACCCTTCTCGACCAACACCCTCGCGGGCTGGATTGGTCCGGGGCGCATGAGTTGTCCAGGAAGTCGGGGGCGTTCTTGCCGTCCCTGCTTTGGCTGGACGGCATGACGCGGCATGAGGGCCGAGGGATACGTAGACAGGGGATCTTCGGTGCCGCTCAGTTACCTTCTTCATTTGGAGCATGCTCGCCTGCCAATGCACGTGACGGACGCGCAGGACGTGCGACGCGTTTCCGTCCTGAAAGCAACCGGCCTGATCGAGGCCGCCATCGACCCGGCTTTCGACACCGGGGGCAGCTACAGGCTGGCGCAGGCGGCGCTGGTGGTCTGCATCACCGACGAGGGGCACGCCGAGATCGACAACCTGCGCGGTCGCAACGCCAGCAACACCGACGCACCACCGAAGCCGGCACGCACGGGCATCGAACCGCTGCACTACCTGCGCATGATCGAGCGTTCGACATTCCCGCTTCGCGTGGACGACGCGCAGGAGATCAACTGCATCGAGGCGCTGAAGCAGGCCGGGTTCGTCGATGCCGCGATCAGCCCTGTGCTGGCGTGGAAGGAGAGCCGCGAGCCGCAGGAGCTGGCGGTGATCCGGCGTATCACGCCGTTCGGGCGGGCTCAGTTGGCGCGGGGCACCAGCTAGTTTCGCGGTGTCCAGTTTTCGGAGGGAGTCGATGCCGACTGCCCTCCTGTTTGTATACATACGCGCCCACCCTATGCCTTTCGGCCTCCCCCATCGAAGGGCTGCCTATTCAACAGGCAACGTGATGGGAAGCCACGCCAATCCTCGCTTCGCCTCTGCGCCTCCACCCACAACTCACAGAGTTGTCCACAGAAAAATCTAACAAGTCATCAAACCGTCAAACAGATGTCGTCGCAACGTAACCTTTGAACTGCTCGCGTAGCTTGGTCTTCAGCAGCTTGCCGGTGGCTGTATGCGGCAGCGTGTCGACGAAGACCACGTCTTCCGGTAGCCACCACTTCACGACGCGCTGCGCGAGGAAAGTGAGCAGTTCCTCGCGCGTGACTTCGACACCCGCACGCTTCACCACGATGAGCAGCGGACGCTCCTGCCACTTCGGATGCGCGATGCCGATCACCGCCGCTTCGGCCACGGCCGGGTGCATGCTCGCGGCGTTCTCCAGGTCGATGGAAGAAATCCATTCGCCACCCGACTTGATGACGTCCTTCGCGCGATCGACCAGTTGCACGTAGCCGTCTTCGTCGATGTTGGCGACGTCGCCGGTCGGAAAGAAACCTTCGGCGTCGAGCACCGGGCCGCCCTCGCTCTTGAAGTAGCCGCTCGCAATCCATGGGCCGCGCACGTGCAGATGGCCGAAGGCCTTGCCGTCGTGCGGCAGGCGCTGGCCGTCCTCGCCGACGATCTTCAGCTCCACGCCCCACACGCCGCGGCCCTGGCGCATCTTCACGCGCATCTGTTCTTCCTTCGGCATCGACAGGTGCTTGGGCAGCAGGTTGCCGATCACGCCGATGGGGCTGGTCTCGGTCATGCCCCAGCCCTGCACGAAGTCGGCGCCGAAGTCGCGCTCGAAGCGTTCGATCATGCTGCGCGGCGTGGCCGCACCACCCACGCCGATGCGCTTCAGGCCAATGGCGCGCGTGTCGATTTCGGGGTGCGCGTCGAAGTACTGGAACAGCATGAGCCAGATGGTCGGCACGGCCTGCGAGAAGCCGACCTTCTCGTCGCGCATCAGCTCGTACAGGCTCTGGCCGTCCATGTGCGGGCCGGGCATGACGAGCTTCGCGCCGGCCATCGCCGCCGCATACGGCATGCCCCAGGCGTTGGCGTGGAACATGGGCACCGCGAGCAGCAGCGTCATCTGCGAGTTGACGCCGAAGGTGTCGGGCGCGCATTCCATCAGCGAGTGCAGCACGGTCGAGCGATGCGAATACAGCACGCCCTTCGGGTTGCCGGTGGTGCCCGAGGTGTAGCAAAGCGACGAGGCAGTGCGCTCGTCGAACTCGGGCCAGGCGTAGCTCTCGCTCTGCGCGCCGATGAGCTCGTCGTAGCACAGCAGGTTGGGCACGTCGATGGCGGGCATGTGGGCGCGGTCGGTCATTGCGATGAAGGCGCGCACCGACTTCAGGCCGGGCGCGAGCTTCTCGACCAGCGGAGCGAAGTTGGCATCGAAGAACAGCACCTTGTCTTCGGCGTGGTTGACGATGTAGTCGATCTGCTCCGGAAAGAGCCGCGGGTTCACCGTGTGCAGCACCGCACCCGAACCCGACACGCCGAAGTACAGCGCGAGGTGGCGATAAGTGTTCCACGCGAGCGTGCCCACGCGGTCGCCGGGTTCGATGCCCAGCGTCGTCAGCGCGTTGGCCACCTGCTTGGCGCGGCGCTGTATCTCCGCGTAGTTGGTGCGATGCACCGGCCCCTCCACCGTGCGACCCACGACTTCGGCATGCGGGTGGAAGGTGGCTGCGTGATCGATGAGCGACGAGATCAGCAGCGGGCGGTCTTGCATCAATCCGAACATGTTTTGTCTCCTGTACGCTGGGGCGATGCTAGGCAGCCGCCACTCAGCGCCGCATCGTCGGAACGGACGATTGAGGTCGTTCGAGGGTTGCCCCTAGCATGGCCTTTCAAGAGGACTTTTGCATGAACGTTCAGGACGCCATCGCCACCCGCCGCTCGGTGCGCGACTTTCTCGACACGCCGGTGCCCGGCGACGTCATCCGCCGCGTCGTCGAGCAGGCGCTGCGCGCGCCTTCCGGCGGCAACCTGCAGCCATGGCATCTGCATGTGGTGGGCGGAGAAAAACTCGCCGAGCTCAAGGCGACCATGCGCACGCGCGTGCAGGAAGCGCCCACCGGCGAAGGCAGCGAGTACGACATCTACCCGCGCGAGCTTGCAGCGCCGTATCGCGACCGCCGCTTCGCCGTGGGCGAGGCAATGTATGCGCGCCTGGGCATTCCGCGCGAAGACAAGGCCGCGCGCCGCGAATGGTTTGCGCGCAACTACCAGTTCTTCGGCGCGCCGCTCGCGCTTTTCTGCAGCGTCGACCGCCGCATGGGCCCGCCGCAGTGGTCCGACCTGGGGATGATGCTGCAGAACGTGATGCTGCTGCTGCGCGGCGAAGGGCTCGACAGCTGCCCGCAGGAGTGCTGGGCGATCTACCCGCAGACCATCGGCCAGTTCATCGCCCTGCCGCCCGAGCGCATGCTGTTCACGGGCATGTCCATCGGCTATGCGGACCGCAGCCGACCGCTCGATGCGCTGGTGACCGAGCGCGCGCCGCTGGCCGACGTGGCCGAGTTCGTCGGCATCTGAGTCCACCGGAGGGAACGGATCGTGCTTGATGATGCGGCATGCTCATCGCACAGATCTCCGACCCCCACATCCGCCCCGCAGGCCAGTTCTACCAGGGCGTGGCCGACTCGAACCGCATGTTCGAGGAAGCCATCGACCACCTGCACGGGCTCGACCGCAAGCCCGACCTGGTGCTGCTGACCGGCGACCTTGTCGACGACGGCCGGCCCGATGAATACGCACAGGTGCGGCACCTGCTCGCGAAGCTGACGATTCCGTACCTCGTGATTCCCGGCAACCACGATCACCGCGAGAACTTTCGTGCAGCCTTCGCGGACCATGCGTACCTGCCGGCCGAAGGCGCGCTGCACTACTGCATCGACGACCATGCGGTGCGCATCGTGGCGCTGGACTCGTGCATTCCCGGGCTTCACCATGGCGGCATCGATGCGCAAGGATTGGCGTGGCTGCAGCGCACGCTCGAAACCGATCGCATCAAGCCAACGCTGCTGATGCTGCATCACCCGCCCTTCATGAGCGGCATTCCCTACATGGATACGTACCGCTACATGGACACGGCGCCGCTAGAAGCCATCGTGCGCAGCGCCTCCAACATCGAGCTGGTGCTGTGCGGCCACGTGCACCGCACCATGCTGCGGCGCTGGGCGGGCACGGTCGTGTGTTCATGCCCGAGCAGCACGACCGAGATCGCCCTGCAGCTGGCCGCCGATGCGGCGCCGGCCTCCTTCATGGGCCGGCCCGGCTGCATGCTGCACCTGTGGAACGAAGCGCACGGCATGGTGAGCCATGTGAGCCACATCGGGAAGATGCAAGGGCCTTACCCATTTGCGTGAGGCCGGGGCTCAGCATCCCTTCAGGCAGAGCGGACAGAATCCGGCAAATCGACAAGGAGACGTGATGCAAAAGCAACCCTACTGGTTTCCCGCCAAGCGCTACGGCTGGGGCTGGGGCCTGCCCAACTGCTGGCAAGGCTGGGCGGTGATGGCCGTGTACGGCCTGCTGGTGGTGACGGCTGTGTTGTCCATCCGCCCCGAACGGGAACCCCTGCTGTTCTTCGTGGCCCTCATGGGCCTGACCATCGCGCTTGTCGCCGTCTGCTGGATCAAGGGCGAGCCACCGCGCTGGCGCTGGGGCGAAAAGTAGTCGACGGCCATCCAGTCATGCCACAGGAACGCACTCTCCTCTACACCGGACACGAGTTCACGGTCGAGCACGTGCGCGCCCACGCGCACCAGGGGCCTGACTGGAGCAGCCCCTACACGCTGGAATCGCGGCGCATCATTTTCCCGGTGGGCCGTACGGTGCTCGATGTACGCACAGGCAACGGCACCTGGCTGGTCGACGGGCTCACCGCCATGCAGTTCTGCGACGCCATGGTCTATCAGTTGCGGCCGGTGGCACACGCGGCCCGACACAGCATGGTCGTGAGCCGACACCGGCCGTCTCACACCGATGCGGCACCTGTGTTCTGCCTGCTGTCACCACGGTCGCTGTACCGGGTTCATGCGGCACAGCGGCAACTGCGTGCGGGCGATGCAGGTGCGGATGCCATCACTTCACTGGTCGATGAACTCGGCATGTCGCGCCGGCAACTGCCACTGACAGGCGCGGTCGCGCGCGCAAAGCGGCTGCTCGCGGAAACCGCCGACCGGGAGGCGAAGCTCCCGATGCACGAAGTGGCTGATGCGGTCTCGCGCTCGCCATTCCATCTGGCACGCAGCTTCCGGCAGCAGACTGGCCTGAGCCTGCATCAGTACCGCCAGCACCTGCAGCTCGCAGCAGCCATGGAGCGGCTCGTCGATGGAGACAGCAACCTCGCGGGCATCGCGCACGACCTCGGCTATTGCAGCCAGAGCCACCTGGGCGCGGTGTTCCGCCGCGAAGTAGGCGTGACGCTGGGCGAAGCCCGCCGCGTGCTGGCCGGCAGCGCACGAATTTGATAGCCGCCGCGCGGCGCGGTCGCGAGACTCGCCGCGATGATGGATCGCAACCTCTCCGCCGGCCTGCTCGCCGCGCTGGCCGCAGCCTTCATCGGCAGCGCCTGGCAACTCGTCTCGCGCCACGGCGTGACCACCACGCTCGGGCCGATGGAGCTGGCGCTGATGCGCTACGGCATTCCCGCACTGCTGCTCGCGCCGCTGTGGTTCGGCAGCAAGCGCATCGCACCGAAGGCCTCGCCGCTGGTGCTCGCGCTCCTCGTCATCGGCGGCGGACTGCCCTTCGGACTGCTGGTGCTGGCCGGCGCGCAATGGGCGCCCGCGAGCCACATGGGCATCTTCATGGCGGGCAGCCTTCCGCTCTTCACCGCCATCGGCGCATGGCTTCACAAGGGGCAGAAGGTCGAGGGCCTCAGGCTTGTCGGGCTGGCCTGCATTGCCATCGGCATGGCACTGTTCGCTGCGAGGAGCTTTCGCGGCGGCTCGCTCGACTGGCGCGGCGATCTGCTCTTTCTTGCGGCGGCCATGCTGTGGGCCGTGCATTCGCTCGCGTTCGCGCACTGCGGGCTCACGCCGTGGCAAGGCGCGGCGTTCGTGAACGGGTGGTCGGCGCTGATGCTGTTGCCTGTGATGTCGATCGCCGGTGCACCGCGGCGGCTGCTCAGCGCGCCATGGCCCGATGTCGCGCTGCAGGCCACGACGCAAGGTGTGGGTGCAGGAGTGCTTGGGCTGGTGGTCTACATGATGGCCGTCGCACGGCTCGGCGCGCCGCGCGCGTCGCTCTCGGCGGCGCTGGTGCCAGTGCTGACCACGCTGGGCGCGGCGGCCTGGATGAACGAACCGATCACCGGTGCGGTGCTGCTGGCCCTGGCGCTGGTGGTGCCCGGGATCGTGCTGGCGAGCGGTGCAGTGCGATGGCGCGCAAAGAAGGCAACGCAGCCATCTGCATAGACCGAGGCTTCAGGCAGCGCGGGCAGAATGCGGCAGATCGCCAGGGATGTCCGCGCAAATGAAAAAACTCGTCTTCCTCGCCGCCTCACTCATCTTCGCCGCCGCATCCTGCTGGGCACAGGAGCACAGCACCGTTCGCGTGCCCACTCCCTTCGTCGAAGGCGGCGCGCCCGTCACGCTGGAAATGGTGATCTACAGGCCCGAAGGCGCCGGTCCCTTTCCGACGGTGGTGTTCAACCATGGCTCCACGGGCATCGGCAACAACCCGGCTCTCTTCAAGGACACGTGGGCGCCCGAGCGCCTCGCCAGATGGTTCACGCAGCGCGGCTGGCTGGTGGCGTTCCCCCAACGGCGCGGGCGCGGCCAGTCGGACGGGCTGTATGACGAAGGCTTCACCCCGAAACGCGAGCACTACAGCTGCGATCCAGTCCTGTCGCTGGCCGGCTTCGACCACGCACTCGCAGATCTCGACGCCGCCGTCGCATGGCTGCAGAAGAACCCCGACGTCGACACGAAGCGCATGGAGATCGCCGGCTACTCACGCGGAGGCATCCTCGCGATCGCGTATGCGGGCACCCGCCCCGGCGTGTTCCATGGAGTCATCAACTTCGTCGGCGGCTGGATGAGCGACCAGTGCCCCGACAACACCGCGGATGCGATCAACCCCGTGAGCTTCAGGCGCGGCGCCGCGTTTCCCCGCCCCACGCTCTGGCTGTACGGCGAGAAGGACAGCTTCTATGCCGTTGCGCACAGCCGGAAGAACTTCGAAGCCTTTACCACCGCGGGCGGCAAAGGCACCTTCGAGACCTTTGCGCTGGAGCCCGGGGTGAACGGGCACATGCTGATCGCACAGCAGGGGCTGTGGGGTCCGGCTGTCGAGGCTTATCTGGCGAAGTAATCCGCAGTGCGACTGGTACTCATCGAAGGCCTGCCGGGGACGGGCAAGACCACGCTGGCCGAGCGCCTGTGCACTCTCGCATTGCATGAGGGGTGCGCGAGCCGGTGGTATCTGGAAGAGGCGACGGATCATCCGGTTCACCCCCATTCGCCGGGTGCGATCACGCTGGAGGACTATCCCTTGCGCTGTCTTCAAGGTTGGGAGCGCTTCGCAAACGAGGTCCGATCGGATGACACCCTGCACATCCTCGAAGGCAGCGCATTTCAGAGCACGGTGCGATTCATGATGGAACAGAACCGGGCGGACATCGACGATTACTTCAGACGGTTCGAAGAAATCCTTGCACCCTTGCGACCGGCCTTGATCTACCTGCGACCAGAGGATGCAGCAAGCCACTCGCGCGCAGCGGCTGCACACCGTGGTTCAGACTGGACACGCAAGGTGGCCGCGTACTTGGAACAGACGCCTTACGCGCGCCGGCACGGGCTGCGGGGCGAAATCGGTATGCATCGGTTCTGGGCCGACTACGCGCATCTCTGCGATGCACTGGTTCACGTGCTCGCAATGCCCGTGGTCAAGATCACCGCGGAACCCGGCCATGAGAACCGCGTGTTGACCGAAGCCGTTAGCGCAATCTCGCCAACGTCGTGGGCGGCGCGCGAGCGGGTCGCTCGCCAACTGAAAGCCCTCGAGTGAATTCCGACGCATCGACAACGCTCGAAGGCCTGCGGCCCCTGATGGAAGCTGCTGGCATCCCCGGCGTGTCGATGGCTGTGCTGCGCCACGGCAAGGTAGACGCACTGGCCGCGCTCGGCGTCAGAGACACGCTGAGCAACGAGCCGGTGAACACGCAGACGGTGTTCCAGGCCGCCTCGCTCACGAAACCGATGGTGGCCTACGCGGCGCTCCAGTTGGTGGATGCCGGCGCGCTGGCGCTCGATGAATCGCTGGCGCATTTCGTTCCGACCGTGCTGCCGGGCGATGCCGCATTCGCGGCCATCACCGCGCGCCACCTGCTCGCGCACACCTGCGGCCTGCCCAACCTGCGGTCAAAGAACCAGCCGCTGCAAATGCACTTCCAGCCCGGCGCGTGGTTCAGCTACTCCAGCGTCGGCTTCGGCTATCTGCAGACCGTCATGGCAGCGATCACCGGCGAGCCGCTGGAGGCGACGATGCAGCGGCTGGTGTTCGAGCCGCTGGGCATGCAGTCGTCGAGCCTCGAACAGCAGGCACGCTACCAGGACAACTTCGCGATGCCGCACGAAGGCGAGACTCGCGTGGATGTGCCGTCGTACACGGCCAGCGCTTCCTTTTCGCTGCAGACGACGGCAGCCGACTACGGCGCCTTTCTCGGCGCTGTGCTGCGCGGCGAACGGCTGAAGGAGGCCACGCACCGCGCGTGGCTGGCCTGCCATGTGCATGTACCGAAAGAGGATGCGGAGCGCCTGCACAGCCCGCCCACGGCGGCAGAACTGGAGTCCGACGTCGGCTGGGGCCTCGGCTGGGGGCTGGAGTCGAACCACGGCACCTTCTTCCAGTGGGGAAAGATGGACGGTACCCGTGCATTCACGATGGGCAGCGTGGCCGAGCAATCGGCGGTCGTGCTGTTCACCAACAGCAACAAGGGGCTGCGGCTGATGCGCGAGGCCGCTGCGTGTGCCCTGCCCGGTGCGCATCCGGCCATCCGGTGGCTCGACGCATGCGTGTCCGAATGACCCGCTGAATCAGGCAGCCGCAATCACCTGATCCCGCCCCATCGCCTTCGCGCGATACAGCGCCGCATCAGCCAGCGCCAGCACGTCGTCAACGCCAATGCTGCCCATGCCGCTCTCGCTGGCCGCCACGCCGATGCTCACCGCCATCGAGCCGACAGCGGCCATCGGCGAATCGGCCGGGAACGGTTCGTCGATGTTCTGCTTGAGGCGCGCGGCGATCTCCATCGCCTCGGCCTTGCCCACGTCGGGCAGCAGCACCACGAATTCTTCGCCGCCGTAGCGCCCGAGCAGGCCCTTGTCGCCGATGGCGCGCTGCATGCGGCCGACGGCCTCGCGCAGTACCGCGTCGCCCATCTGGTGGCCGAAGCGGTCGTTGATGTCCTTGAAGTGGTCCAGGTCCACCATCAGCAGCGCCATGCGCCGGCGACCCGAGGCGAACACGGCGCCGCATGCATCCAGCACCGCGCGCCGGTTGAGCGCGCCGGTGAGCGGGTCGCGCGTGGCCAGGTATTCGAACTCGGTGTGCACCCGGTCGGTGGCCATGAGGATGACGGCGATGGACAGCAGCAGCACGGTGAACGAGTACATGCTGATGTAGAGCGACTGGATCCAGGTGCCGTCCATCAGGCTGCTGCCAGCCAGCCCCGCCACCACCGACAAGAAGCGCAGGCCGGCCACCAGCGCCTGCGCCAGCAGCAGCCCGATCATCAGCCGCTTGCCGAACACCCGGCCCTCGTGGCGCATGTACAGCTGGGCGTGGAAGAAGAACAGCGCCGACACCGCCAGGGTAATGAGCAGCAGGCGGGTCTCGAAGTCGGGCTTCACGCTGCTGAACCAGAACATGGCCAGCGCCAGGCAGCCGTTCAGCACCGTCCAGCCCCGGGTGTCGCGGCGCCCGAGCAGGAACTTCTGGCTGCCCGCGTAGTACAGGATGCAGGCTTGGTACAGCACGAAGTTGGCGACGACGATCGTGAGGAAGTCCGGGAAGAAGCCGCGCGCCGCAAACAGCATGGTGCTCACGAATGCCAGGAGCGGCGCCTGGGACCACTCGTCCAGCCCCTGGATGGTGGCCGGATAGCTGCGCCGCATGAAGAACACCACCAGCGCCATCACAACGCCCATGAGCCCCGCAAGAATGATGACGGAGCGAGGATCGAGGATGGCTGGCAGGGCGCCCATGGGGCCCGATTATGTTGGCATCGCCGATCCGGGCGCCCCGCAGCGCGGGCGCGCCGCGCTCAGAGCCGCTCGACGATGGTCACGTTGGCCATGCCGCCGCCCTCGCACATGGTCTGCAGGCCGTAGCGCTTGCCGCGCTGGCCGAGCGCGTGGACCAGCGTGGTCATCAGCTTGGTGCCCGAGGCGCCCAGCGGATGGCCCAGCGCGATCGCGCCGCCGTTCACGTTCAGCCGGGCCGGGTCGGCGCCCAGCGCCTGCAGCCAGGCCAGCGGCACCGGTGCGAAGGCCTCGTTGACTTCGTACAGGTCGATGTCCTCGATCTTCATGCCCGCCTTCTTCAGCGCGCGCTGCGTGGCGGGCAGCGGTGCCTCCAGCATGATCACCGGGTCGTGCCCCATCACGCTCATGTGGTGGATGCGCGCGAGCGGCTTCACGCCCAGCGTCTTCAGGCCGCGCTCGTTCACCACCATCAGGCCGCTCGCGCCGTCGCAGATCTGGCTGGCGGTGGCGGCGGTGCAGCGCCCACCTTCGGCAATGAGCTTGACGGCCGCAATGCTCTCCAGCGTGGCGTCGTAGCGGATGCCCTCGTCGGTGGTGTGCAGCTCGCCGGGCTCGGTGCCGTCGGCCATGCGCACCGCAATCGGCACGATCTCGCGCTCGAAAAGGCCGGCCTGGGTGGCGGCAATGGCGCGCCTGTGGCTTTCGAATGCGTAGCGGTCGAGCTCGTCTTTCTCGATGCCGTAGTTCCTGGCGATCATCTCGGCGCCTGTGAACTGGCTGAACTGGATGTCGGGGTAGCGTTGTGCCATGAGCGGGCTCACGTAGAAGCCCAGGCCGTTCTTCAGCGGCAGCGTGCTGGGCATGCCCATCGGCACGCGCGTCATGCTTTCCACGCCGGCGGCGATGACGATGTCCATGCTGCCCGACATCACGGCCTGCGCCGCGAAATGCAGCGCCTGCTGCGACGAGCCGCACTGCCGGTCGACCGAAGTGGCCGGCACGGATTCAGGCAGCTTCGACGCCAGTACCGCGTTGCGCGCGATGTTGGAAGACTGCTCGCCGGCCTGGTCGACGCAGCCCATGATGACGTCCTCGACCAGTGCCGGGTCGGCATCGGTGCGCTCCACCAGGGCGTTGAGCACCTGCGCGGCGAGATCGGCCGGGTGCCAGCCGGCAAGGCGGCCGTTGCGGCGGCCTCCGGCGGTGCGTGCGGCGGCGACGATGAATGCTTCGGGCATGGGGAGTTCTCCAATGGGGTCTGGGGTTTGGAGAATTGTTGGCCCCGTGCCGCGGCGCAGCGTCGTCGGAACGGACGATTTTGGACTCCCGCTTTCCGTCCCCTACTTCGCGGAGAGTGACGCCGAGGTCGGAATCCAGACCTCGACGGTGCGATTGCTCGGCTTGAGTCGGGGGGACAGCTGCTCCACGAGCCAATTGGGATAGCCCACCTCGCGAAGCAGCGCGTAGGCACAACCGATCGACGCCTTGTCGTGATAGCGCACCGTGGGCTGGCTCACCTGCCTCGGCGGCGGGAGGTTGTTCTTGCGCGCCGACTCCGTGACGTCTTCGATCGGCGGCACGCTGGCACCTATTTGCTGCCAACGCTCACGATAGGTACGTACGCTGTCTCTCTGGCTGCCGTCGTAAATCTGGATGTAGACCCTCTCGCCCTTGCAGGACTCGCTCCTCGCGGCCTCGCTGCGAGGCGTCGCAGCGGGAGCGACTGGCGCTGGTGGTGCAACAGAAGGCGACGATGCGGCAGATGCGGGCGACGACGCAGCTGGTGCTGGTGGAATCGCGGCAGGAGAAACCGCCGGCGGCGGGGCCCCGGCTGGCGTCGCCTCTACCTTGGGGCATGCGCGTCGCGCGCCAAGGTCGTTCGACTCCGGCGCTCCTGCATCCTTCCCGGACAGCGAAGCGCTTTGATCGTCGGCCTCTCCGTAATCAGCCAGATACCGATTGCGGGCTTTAAGCAATTCGGCGCGGAATGGACTGCAAAGGTGCATGCCATCGAGCGGCGCCACGGCCGAATAGTCATAGCCCCAATAGCGCGGCAGCGGCTCCTTGGAGGTCTTGCCCGGCTCCTGCTTGAGGCAGACGGCAAGCCTGCTCTGCGCCTCCGGATGCTCTGCCTCCACAAGCCCCTTGCAAGCGCGAGAAAAGACATAGGGCACCACCTTGCGGCACTCGCTGAGGGTGTCGGCATAGATGCGCCTGGCCAGCTCGGAGCGCTTGAACCAGTCCACCTCGCCAGCCGGGCACAGCGTATCCGCGGTCTTGAGAAGCTCGCTGGCCAGCGCCTCGAGCTGGGGAGCGACCTGCGTCGGCCTGGCATTCGCAGGAAGAGCCGCAGGCAGCTTGCTCCAGAGATCGCTCAGTTCATCGAGCGCCTTGCGCTCCCTGTCCACGCGGCTGGCGCTCCCCACCTTCACACTGTCGATCGCCTGCCAGGCGGACACCCCCAGCGTCGCTGCCGCGCCCAGCCCGATCGACGCACCCACCGCCGTTGCGCCCACGCTGCCGATGATGCGTCCGCGTGCCGCTTTTTCGTCGCCGTTCAGCGCAGCGCCCGACAGGGCCACCGAGCAGTCGTCCGGCACGAAATGCGCCGGCTCGTTCTTGACGCAGTCCGCGCGCAGAGCCTCGATGAATGCCGGGCTCAGGTCCTGCGCCAGGACCTGCCCGAGCCGGAAGTAGCTCTCCCATTGCGCTTCCGAGAAGAACTGGTCGGCGGTCGTTTCCTGGGGAAAGGTTGGCGCTGCCCGCTTGAAGTTCTGAAGATCGATGGGCAGGCCCTTGCACATGTTCGGCTTGACGATCAGCAGGATTCCGCGCTCCCGCTTCAGCTTCGGCCCCACCTCCACAACCCCGTCCCTGTCGGAGTAATTGATACGGGCCACCGCCAGGCAGGCATTGCTCGCGTTCGAGGCCAGCTCCTGCAGCGAGCCGAATGCGTGCAGCGCACCGTAGAAGCCCGAGGGCTCCGACGCCAGCCCGCGCGGAACCTCGCCCGGCAATGCCCGCCGGGGCCGCAGGAACTCGATGTCGGCCTGCAAGTCGATGCGTGCCTTGCGCACCAGGTTTTCGACATCGCCGAAGGTGTAGTCGGGGTCGGCTCCGCAATCCACCACAACGATGACTTCCGCGCGTTCCGAGAGCAACGCGTAGGCGCCGGTGTTCTCGAAATGCCCGCCATCGGTCATGAACCAGTCGCGGCCTTCCTTGCCCTCGAAGATCGCCAGCGTCTCGCGCATCAGGCCCCACGACTTGGTCAGGAAATCCGACCAATGTTTCTTGTCTTTCTCCGGCTGGCGCCACCAGTAGCCCAGCCGCACGCCCGCGAACACGAGCAGTGCAGCCACCCCGCCGCGCGTGAGTTTGCCCAGGCCCGGTGCCACGGCGGCACCCGACACCGCCATCCAGCTGCCGAGCGTCATCGGCGTGTCGCTGCCTTTCAGCTCTTTCCACTCTTCCTGCCCCACCCGCATGAAGCCGCCCGACGCCACGGTCAACGACAGGCCACGGCGGTCCTGGTTGAAGAGCTGCCCCCTCGGGTCCTTGGTCTGGTTGAGGCACACATTGAGCAGGTGGACCGGTCCTCCAGGGGCCTGCGGCTTGTAGTGCGCAAGATCGGCGTCATCGTCCGCAACGATCGTGTTGACCGAAGCGGTGTCCAGGTTTGGCGGGAACACGGCCGGCACGGAGTCCAACGCCCCCAGAACCCCGTACGCGCCCTGCGCCGAAGGTTGGCCGAAACGCTGCGCGTTGGCCGCACCCAGATAGCTGCGGATCAGCCGTGCCCGGTAGAAGGCATGCAGCGACGAGAGGTTCAGGAACGCCGGCGTCTTGCCCGTGCACCAGAGATAGCTCACGACCGGCACCAGCAGCAGCCCCCAGATGCGCCATGCATCGGAAAAAGCCAGGTCCTGGCGCGGCACGAACAGCCCGCCCAGCACGGCCTTGTACACCAGCGACACCCACCACGCGAACAGCAGGAAGGCCAGCAAATAGCCCAGCAGATGCGCAATGGCCATGAGGGCCTTCGACGTCGACCGCCCCGGCACCAGGTTCGACGCCAGCGGCAGCACCGCACGCAACACTGCCGCTGCCATCGCGAGATAAATGCCCGCACTCGCCAGCCCGATCTGCTGGAACGCCACATGCCATGCGAGCCGATCGGCCAGACCGATCGCCAGCACGACGATCAGCACGCGAAAACTGAAGGCGAGCTTGTTCGTCAGGAGGTTGCGCGCCTTGTCGGACTGCGGCTGGTGCGTGTCGCGGTCTTCGGACTCCGTCAACACGCCGTCCGCCAGGCGCACAGCAAAGAACCAGACGGCGATCAGCACGCCGAAACCGCTCCAGAGAAAGTTCCTGAGATCGTCGCCGGTCTCGCTGCGGACATCTCCGAATGTCAGGCCCAGCCCGAGCAGCAGGGCACTCGCGACCAGCACGGCCAGGCAGATCCTCCAGACGCCGCCTTGCTGGCGCGTGGCCTCCACCCACGGCACGGCCCAATAAGCCGACGCATGGACCAGCACGAACACTCCGACCACCGGCAGCGCCAGCCAGACCACCGGGGTCCACGACGGCAGCCACTCGGCCAGCCACTGGAAGTAGCCCGCGATGCCGGGCAGGTACCCCACTTCCGCCATGCCCCACCAGGCCACCAGATTCAGCGCTGCAAGCGCGAGCCCCGCCAGCACGGACACCAGGCCCAGCTCCACGTGCACGCCGAGCAGGTTGCGCAGGTACAGCGCCACCGCGAAGGTGCGGTCGAGCGGCCCGCGCGGAATCAGGTAGCGACCGTTGGCGCGCAGCCACCAGATGAACCAGCTCGATCCGGCCTTGCCGACTTCGTCCTGGATGCGATCGAGATCCGCGCGATTGCGCGCCCTGCTGAAGAGCCGCCCGAGCATGGAGGCTGCATAGCCGCCGCCCGACACCGAGGACATCAGGTCGAAGCGCAGCAGCGCCCCTCGCCGCGCGAGCGCGCTGAAAACGCCGAGGCAGAAAGTTGCGCTGCGGATGCCACCGCCCGAAAGCGCAAGCCCCCACTTCCGGGTCGAACCTGTCAAAGCGGGATCGCCCAGCGCGTCGCGTCGCCTGGTCACCTCTTCGTCGATAGCGCTCATCGAATTCCCCTCCAGTGGCACCTGGTACGGCCGATGCATCGCCCGACCATGCTGCCTCTGGCTGCGAATTCAATCGGAAGGTGCGCGCCTGCACATCCCCCATAAGAGGTATGTCCGTGCGCGAGCGTGCGGAGGGTCGAACCGCTCAGCGCGGCGCCATGCGGATAGCGCCGTCGAGCCTCACGCTTTCGCCGTTGAAATATCCGTTGGTGATCATCAGCTCCGCCAGCGTCGCGTACTCCGCCGGGTTGCCCAGCCGCTTCGGAAACGGCACCGACGCCGCCAGTGCGGCCTTCACGTTGTCGGGTGCGCCCTGCAGCAGCGGCGTGTCGAAGATGCCCGGCAGGATGGTGTTCACGCGGATGCCCTCGCTCATGAGGTCGCGCGCAATCGGCAGCGTCATGCCGACGATGCCGGCCTTCGACGCGGTGTAGGCCGCCTGGCCCATCTGGCCGTCCTGCGCCGCCACCGAGGCGGTGTTGACGATGGCGCCGCGCTCGCCGTCCTGCAGCATGTCGAGCGTGAGCATGCCGGCCGCCGACTTGGCGATGCAGCGGAAGGTGCCGACCAGGTTGATCTGGATGATGCGGTCGAAATTGGCGAGCGGAAAGTGCTTGATCTCGCCCGTGGCCTTGTCGCGGCTCGCGGTCTTCACCGCGTTGCCGGTGCCGGCGCAGTTGACGAGCACGCGCTCCTGCCCGTGCGCCGCGCGTGCCTTGGCGAACGCCGCGTCGACCTGCTCTTCGGATGTGACGTCGACCTTGCAGAAGACGCCGCCCAGCTCTTTGGCCAAGGCCTCGCCCTGCCCGGCGTTGAGATCGAACAGCGCGACCTTCACGCCGTGGCTGGCAAGGCGACGCGCGGTGGCGGCGCCGAGCCCCGAGGCGCCGCCGGTGACGACGGCTGCAATGCTGGAATCGAGTTGCATCTGCTGGTGTCCTTGAGGTGTCTTGACGGGTTTGTCCACAGCCAGTTTAGGAAGCAGAATCAGCCGCACACATCGTCGGAAACGACGGGATTTCAGCAGCACCGCATGCAGTCCCCCACACCCCGGATTCTCGAAACCAAGCTCAACCCCCCGGCCTTCGTCGCCACGCAGGTGCTGCGCACCGCTATCAGCGAGGAGATCGCCTCGGCAGCCGTGAAGCTGGTGCTCGTGCGGGCGCCGGCCGGCTTCGGCAAGACGACGGCCATGGCGCAGATTCGCGAGCGCATGGAGGCGCAGGGCATTGCCACTGCATGGCTCACGCTGGACCGCGCCGACAACGACGTCTCGCGCTTTCTCGCATGCCTGGCCGAGGCCGTGCAGCGCCTGGGTGTGGAAGAGCCGCTCGCCAATGCGCCCTTCGATGCCGTGGCTGCGCTGGCCGCCCACGACTCGCCCTTCACGCTGTTTCTCGACGACTTCGAAAGAGTGCAGGAGCCGGCCGTGCTGGGGCTGGTGCGCGAGATCATCGAGCACCTGCCGCGACGCGGGCAGATCGTGATCGGCTCGCGCAGCCTGCCCGACCTGGGCCTGGGGCGGCTGCGCGCGCGCGGCCAGCTGATGGAGATCGACACCGACCGCCTGCGCTTCAGCCTCGAAGAAACCAGCGCCTTTTTCAGCTTGCGCCAGGCGCAGGCAACCCAGGCGTTGCCGGCCGACATGCTGTCGCAGCTGTACCGCAAGACCGAAGGCTGGGTGGCCGCGATCTGGCTCGCGTCGATGGCGCTGGAGCGGCATGGCACCACGAGCGGTTTTGTCGAACGCTTTTCAGGCTCAGACCGCGCCGTGGCCGACTACCTGGCCGAAGACGTGCTCGCGCACCAGCCGCAGGAGATACGCGACTTCCTGCTGCGCACCAGCATCCTGCGGCAGCTCGATGCGTCGGTGTGCCAGGCGCTGTGCCCGCGCGTGGACTGCGCGGCCATCCTCGAACGGCTGGCCGCGTCGAACCTGTTCGTCACGCCGGTGAGCGGCGATGGCGACGCGTGGCGCTATCACAGCCTGTTTGCCGACTTCCTGCGCGCGCAGCTGGCGCGCGAGCAGCCCGGCGAGCTGGAGCGCCTGCACCTCGCGGCGGCGGGCTGGTACGAAGCGCATGACCGCCCCGTGCCCGCCATCGACCATGCCATCGAGGGAGGCGACCATCCGTATGCGCTGACCCTGCTCGACAGCTACGCGGCGCAGTTCCTCGAACAGGGCCGCATGCGCATGCTGGCGCGCTGGTTCTCGGCGATACCCGAGCATCAGCTGCGCGAACACCCGTTCCTGCAGCCCATCTCGCTGTGGGCCACCTGCTTCACCCATGGCCCGTGGGACGCGATGCGGCAGTTGGAGCAGTCGGGCTGCCTCGACAGCCCCATTGCCGAAGTGCGCGCCAGCGCCCACACGCTGGTGCCCCTGCTGCTGGCCATGCAGGACCGGCACGACGAGGCCTACGAGGCCGGCCGGCCGAGCCTGGCGCGCCTGCCGACCGGCCTGGCCTTTGCCGACAGCGTGCTGCTCAACGCCATGTCCCATATCCTGGCCGTGCGCGGCGACCAGCAGGAAGCGCGGCGCCTGCTCGACGTGGCTCGGCGCGAGCAGGGCAACAGCACCTTCAACCGCATGTATACCGAGTCGCTGGCCGGCCTGTTCGACCTGCACGAAGGCCGCCTGCGGCAGGCCACCGCGCGGCTGCGCATGGCGGTCGATTCGACGCATGCGGTGTCCTACAACCACAGCCACGGCAATGCATGGGCCGGCGTGCTGTACGCGGGCGCCGTGTACGAGACCAACCAGCTCGTGCAGGCCGAGCACCTGCTGAACGTGTACCTGCCGCTGGCGCGCGACGTGGGCCTGCCGGACCACATGATCCTGAGCCACGTGATGCGCTCTCGGCTCGCGTTCCATGCGGGCGACATCGACGCGGCCTTCCAGGCCTTGACCGAGCTCGAATACCTGGGCCACCACCGGCAGTTGCCGCGCGTGGTGGCGGGCGCCAAGCTGGAGCGCTCGCGCATGCTGCTGCTGCAGGGCAACGGGCCCGCATCGCACGACGAACTGCTGCGCGCCGACGACCCCGCGCTGTGGGAGCGCGAGCAGCGGCAACGCCTGCCGGCGCACGACCTCGACTACCTCGCGCTGGCGAAGGCACGCTGGGAGATCACCTTCGGTGACGCACGCGGCGCGCTGGGCGTGCTCGACGCAGAGCTGCATGCCGCGCTGGCCTCGGCCCGCAACCGGCGCGTGCTCAAGCTCAAGGTGCTGCGCGCGCTGGCACTGCAGCGTGTCGGCGACGCGGCCGCCGCCGTCGACGAATTCGGCGAAGTGCTGCAGACGGCAAGCCAGGAAGGGTTCATGCGGCTGATCCTCGACGAGGGGCCGGCCGTGGGAATGCTGGTGCATCGGTATGCGGCAGCGCAGCATGAGGGCCCGCGCAGCGGCAGCACCAACGACCCGATCCTGGCGGACCATCTGCAGCGGCTGCTGCACGCCGTGGGACCGGCGGCAACAGGCGAAGCGGAAGCGTCGACCGGCGACAACGCCATGAAGGAGCCGCTGACGCGCAAGGAAATCCGCGTGCTGCAGTTGCTGGCCGAGGGCTATTCGAACAACGCAATGGCGGAGAAGCTGTTCGTGTCGGACAGCACGGTGCGCACGCACCTGCGCAACATCAACATGAAGCTGAACGCGAAGAGCCGGACGCAGGCCGTGGCCATTGCACGCAGGCTTGGGGTGATCAGGTAGCAGCCTGTCCGGCCCCAATGTAGAACTTAGTGCTTCAGCAGTGACTTCGACAGTCACGATTACTACGGATTCCGGTGATACCCCGGCCGCCTCGCAATCCCTAGCATCCCTCTCAGGAACCGCGCCTTCCGAACGCTGCGGTACCGCAAGCAACAGAGAGCGACGCAAGCCGAAGCCACCATGCCCAAAGGTATTCCCAACCCCGCCGCCATGTATGGCATCTACCCTCGTGCCTGGGGCTTCGAGGTGTCGATCGTGCGCAATGGCACGCGCTACTACAAGCAGTTCGGCCGCGCCAGCTACGGCGGCGAGGAGCAGGCGCTGCTGCAGGCACAGAACTGGCGCGACGGCGTGGTGCGCAGCGTGCCGCCGGTGCCGCGGCGCACCCGGGCCGAGAAGCTGCGGATCAACAACACCACCGGCGTGTCGGGCGTCTTCTGCCAGGTCGCCTCGGGCGGCAGGGTGCGCGCCTGGGTCGCCAAGACCTATATCGGGCAGGACGAGATCCTGCGCACCGACTTTCCCGTGAACCTGGTGGGCGAGGCCGCGCAGGCGCTGGCCATCGAGGAGCGTGAGCGGCAGCTGGAGCGCATGGCCGGGCTGGCGAAGCTGCATCCGGCCGAGGAAACGATCCGCAAGAGCCCGCCGGCCACCCACTCCGAACTGCTGGCGCCCAAGCGCTCGAAGTCCGAGATCAGGCGCAGCACCAATTCCAGCGGCGTGAGCGGCGTGCATTTCAAGGCGCCCAACCCGGGCCACCCGGGCTACTGGCTCGCCATCACCTACACCGCGGGCAAGGGCAGCGTGAGCAAGGCCTTCTCCATCAAGGAGCACGGGCCTGAGAAGGCCAAGCTGCTGGCCATCGAGGAGCGCGAGCGCCAGCTCGAGCAGAAGCTGATGTCGAACACCGCCCCCGCCAACGACCCGCTCACCATTCCCTTCCGGCAGGGCGCCCAGCAAGGCGCTCGGCAGCACGGCCTGGCCACCGCCGAGGCAAGGCCGCAGCAGTGAAAGGGCCGGCGAAAACGCACGCCTCATCCCCGGCGCTGTGCCCCGCGTTGTCCCGGGCATGACCGCTTCCGCGGAATCGTCATGGCGCTTGGGCCAAAATAGCTGCGAAATGCGCGCGCCGATGAGCGACGAGCGAATCGGGGAGCCCATCAGACTCAGCAAAACTGAGTGCAAAAGCAGCAGCATCACGTCGAGAATGCCCAAAGGTATCCCCAACCCGGCAGCCATGTACGGCATCTACTCCAGGTCCTGGGGTTTCGAGGTTTCCATAGTTCGCAATGGCGTTCGCCATCACAGGCTGTTCGGCAAGGCCAGCTACGGCGGCGCGGAACAGGCCCTGCTCCACGCGCAGGACTGGCGCGACTTCATCGTGCGCAGCGTGCCGCCGCAGGCGCGCCGCGAGCGGGCCGAAAAACACCGCACCAACAACAGCACCGGCGTGACGGGCGTGTTCCACCATCTCGCGCCGGGCGGCCGTGTGCGGGCGTGGATGGCCAAGACCTACATCGCGCCGGACGAGATTCTTCGCACCGACTTCTCCGTCGCGGACCTGGGCGACGACGCGCAGGCGCTGGCGATCCAGGAGCGCGCGCAGCAGCTCAAGCGCATGACGGGGCTGGCGCGCATTCATCCGGCCGAAGAGGCGATCCGCATGGGGCTGTCGGCCCATCCGCCCGGGCCGCGCACGGCCAAGCGCTCCAAATCGGAAATCACCCGGCGCAACAACACCAGCGGCGTGAGCGGCGTCCACTTCAAGACGCCCAATCCCAGCCATCCCGGCTACTGGCTGGCCATTACCTACACCACGGGCAAGGGCAGCGTGAGCAAGGCGTTCTCGGTGAAGGTGCACGGCGCCGAAATGGCCAAGAGCCTGGCCATCGCCGAGCGGACAAGCCAGCTCGCCGAGAAGCTGCGTGCCGAGGAAGAAGCCGCGGCCCAGCCAGCCTCGCAGCGCAAGCCGCGCGCACGGACGGCGGCATCCAGCGCCAAGCGGAACAACGGATGAGGGCCCTGCACGAAACCGGCTTCGCCGAAGCGGCGAAGCCCGAAAGCTGCTGCGTGCGCGGAGCGGCCCGCCCATGACGACGCACAAACAGCTCCACCAGTTGCTGCGCGTGGCCTCGCATCTGCTGGACCAGGCCGCTGCGGATGTACGGGCCACCGGCCTCGACCCCGTGGACGAGAACATCCAGCGCATCGGCCGCGCGCTGATCGAGGTGATCGAAGTGCAGCGGCAGATCTACGCCGCGCAACCCGAACTGCAGCCCAAGTCGCTGGCCGCGTCGGCGCGCGAGAACGATGCCAACCGGCTCTTCACCCAGTTCACGCTGGAGGCGCTGGAGCTGGAAGACGCGGGCCACACCGATGCGGCGCGCGAGAAGTACACCCAGTTCATCGGCCTCTCGCCGTCGTACCCCCACCGCGAGATTGCACGGGCGGAGATCCGGCGGCTGTCCTGACTGAACACGCTGCGGCTCAAAGCGCCCTGGCGATCACTTCCTTCATGATCTCGTTGGTGCCGCCGTAGATGCGCTGCACCCGGGCGTCGGCGTACATGCGCGCCACCATGTACTCGTTCATGAAGCCGTAGCCGCCGAACAACTGCAGGCACTCGTCGATCACGCGGCCCTGCGCCTCCGAGCCCCAGAGCTTGGCCATCGAGGCGGTGGCGGTGTCGAGCTTGCCGGCCACGAGGTCTTCCACGCAGCGGTCGATGAAGGCGCGGCCCACCTTGATCTGCGTGGCGATCTCGGCCAGCTTGAACCTGGTGTTCTGGAACTCTGCGATCGGCTTGCCGAAGGCCTTGCGGTCGCGCACGTAGTCGAGCGTGGCCTGGTAGGCGCCTTCCATGGTGGCCAGCGCGCTCAGGCCGATGATGGTGCGCTCGTAAGGCAGGTCGCTCATGAGCTGGAAAAAGCCCTGCCCTTCCACGCCGCCCAGCAGAGCATCGGCGGACACGCGCACGTCGTCGAAGAAAAGCTCGGAGGTGTCCTGCGCCTTCATGCCGATCTTGTCGAGCACGCGGCCCACTCGAAAGCCCTTGCAGCCCTCGGTCTCGACGATGAGGATCGACGTGCCCTTGGCGCCTTGCGTCGGATCGGTCTTGGCCACCACCAGCACCACGCCGGCGAGAAAGCCGTTGGTGATGAAGGTCTTGGAGCCATTGATGAGGTAGCCGCCGTCCTTCCCATCCTTCGTCTTCTCGGCGCGGGTGCGCACGCCCTGCAGGTCGGAGCCCGCGCCGGGTTCGGTCATGGCGATGGCGCCCACCAGCTCGCCGCGCGCCATGCGCGGCAGGTAGTGGAGCTTCTGCGCCTCGGTGCCGTGGTTGAGGAAGTAATGCGCCACGATGGCGTGCACCGAAGTTGCCATGCCGGTGAGCGCGCGGCGCGACATCTCCTCGTAGACCACGGCCTCATGGCGGAAGTCGCCACCCGCGCCGCCGTATTCCTCGGGAATGTCGGCGCACAGCAGGCCCAGGGCGCCGGCCTTGCGCCACACCTCGTGCCCCACGTGGCCGCGCTTGCGGGCTTCCTCGTCGTGCGGGAGCACTTCGGTCTCGACGAAGCGCACCACGTTGTCGCGGTACAGCTCCAGGTCTTCGTCGCTCCAGGAGCGGCGGAAATCGATGGACATGTTGTCTTCCTTGGTTTGTTGTCTTGCGGTCTTGGCGGGGCTCAGCCGACGCGGCGCTCCCTGCCGGCCCAGAAGGGTTCGCGCAGCTGGAACTTCTGCAGCTTGCCGGCCGCCGAGAGCGGCAGTGCGTCGCGGAACTCCACGCTGCGCGGGCACTTGTAGCCGGCGATCTGCTCACGGCAGTGGGCGATGACCGCCTCTGCCTCCAGCGCCATGCCTTCGCGCCGCACGATCACCGCATGCACGCGCTCGCCCCACTTGTCGTCGGGCACACCGATCACGGCGGACATCAGCACTTGCGGCATCTGCGCGATGGCGTTCTCGACCTCGGCCGAATACACGTTCTCGCCGCCGCTCACGATCATGTCCTTCATGCGGTCGACCACGTACACGAAGCCCTGGTCGTCCATGTAGCCGCCGTCGCCGGTGTGCATCCAGCCGCCGCGCAGCGCGGCCTCGGTCTGCTCCGGCTTGTTCCAGTAGCCCTTCATGACCATGGGGCCCCGCGCGACGATCTCGCCGACCTGGCCGTGAGGCAGCTCGTTGTCTTCGCCGTCGACGATGCGCACTTCGGCAATGGAGATCGGCGTACCCGCCGAGCGCAGCAGGCGCTCGCGGTCGGGCCCGGGCAGGTGGCAGTGCGGCGGCAGCGCGGTGACGACGGGCGACAGCTCGGTCATGCCGTACACCTGCGCGAACGCGGTGCCCGGAAAGGCGCGCATGGCCTGGTCGAGCAATGCCGCGTCGATGGGCGCCGCGCCGTACGACAGCAGGCGCAGGCTGGACAGGTCGAATTCGGCGAAGCGCGGATGCTCGATCACGCGCTTGATCATGGTCGGCACCAGGAACATCTCTGTGATGCGCGCCGACTGCAGGGTCTGCAGCACGGCCAGTTCGTCGAACATCGGCACCACGTGCACCGGCATCTGCCGCAGCAGGCTCTGCAACGCCACGCCGCAGCCGGCCACGTGGAACATGGGCGCCGCGACGATGGCGGCCGCGTCGTGCGTGTCGCGCGGCAATGCCGCCACCGTGCCCAGCGCATCGATGCACAGGCTGCCGTGCGTGAGCATCACGCCCTTGGGCTGGCCAGTGGTGCCGCCCGTGTACATGATGGCCGCGAGCTCGTCGCCGCTGTGCGGTGCGTCGTCGATGGGCTGCGCTTGCGCCAGCAGCGCCTCGTAGCCGGCCATGCCTTCGGGCACGGCACCGTCGCCGCAATACACCACGGTGCGCAGCGACTTCGACAGCTGGCGCAGCGCGGGCACCATGGGCGCGAAGAGGTCGTCGACCAGCAGGATGCGGGTATCGCAGTCGTCGAGCGAGTACGCGACCTCCTTCGGATTCCAGCGGATGTTGACCGGGTTGATGACGCCGCCGCCCCACCAGGTGCCGAAGAAGTATTCGACGAAGCGGTGCGAGTTGAGGCTCATCATGCCGACGCGGTCGCCACGCGCCATGCCGAGCTGCTTCAGCACGGCGCCCAGGCGTGCGACGCGGTCGGTGAAGGTGCCGAAGTCCAGGCGCGTGTTGCCGCAGACCACGGCGGTGGCCCGGGCGTTTTCGCGGCGGCCTTTGAGCAGGGGTTGGGTGAGGAACATGCGGGGCTCCTTCAGGCGCCGCACAGGGGCGCGATGGCATCCGCCGCCACGCCCCAGCGGCGCAGCACGGTGGAGCCGTCATCGCGCGCCGTGGCCTGTGGCACCACGGACGCGGTGCGGCTGAAGCGCGGCGCGGGCGCGGGCTGCACCACGCCGCCCACGTTGGCGAAGGTGCCGCGCGCCACGTTGTGCGGATGCTCCGGGGCCTCGTCCCAGTCGAGCACGGGCGCGAAGCAGGCGTCGCTTCCTTCGAGCAGCACGCACCACTCGTCGCGCGTGCGGGTGCGGAACACGTCGGCCATGCGCAGCTTGAGCAGCGGCCAGCGGTCGGCGTCCATCTGCGCGTCGAAGGCGGGGTCGTCGGCGATGCCGCAGCGCTCGCGCATGAGCGCGTAGAACTGCGGCTCGATGGCGCCGACGGCCACGTACTTGCCGTCCGCGCAGGCGTAGGTGTCGTAGAAGTGCGCGCCGCCGTCGAGCATGTTCTCGCCGCGCTGGTTGCCCCACTGGCCAGCCGACTTGAATCCGTACATCATGGCCGACAGCAGTGCCGCGCCATCGGTCATGGCGGCATCGACCACCTGGCCCTGACCGGAATTCTTCGCCTCGTGCAGTGCGGCGAGGATGCCGAAGGCCAGCAGCATCGCGCCGCCGCCGAAGTCGCCCACGTAGTTCAGCGGCGGCACCGGCGGCTCGCCCGCGCGGCCGATGGCGTGCAGCGCACCGCTGATGGCGATGTAGTTGATGTCGTGGCCTGCCGCGTGCGCGAGCGGTCCGTGCTGGCCCCAGCCGGTCATGCGGCCGTAGACCAGCCGCGGGTTGCGCGCATGGCATTCGGCGGGGCCGAGGCCCAGGCGCTCCATCACCCCGGGACGGAAGCCCTCGATGAGCACGTCGGCCTTTTCGATGGCGTCGAGCACGGATTGCGCCGCGCCTTCCGCGCGCAGGTCGACCTGCAGCGTGCTGCGCCCGCGCGCGAGGATGTCGTGCGGCGCGGTGCGCGTGCCGGGGCGCTCGATGCGGACCACCTCCGCGCCCATGTCGGCGAACAGCATCGCGCAGAAGGGCCCGGGGCCGATGCCCGCCATCTCGATCACCCGAAGGCCTTGCAATGGACCTGCCATGGTCTGTCTCCTGTGTGTGGAGGCATCTTGGCTCGGGGGCGGCGGGGCTGCATCGTCCAAAGCGACGAATGCGGGCCCCCGATGTCTACGTTGCGGCCGGGCGCAGCTTCGCCACGCGGCGCAAATGCCACGCGGGCGGGCCGAACTGGCCTTCGATGAGCGTGGCGCGTCGCACGTAGTGGCCGACCGCCAGTTCCTCCGTCATGCCCATGCCGCCGTGCAGCTGCACCGCGCCCTGCCCCACGGCTTTGCAGGCCTTGGCGGCTGCGACCTTGGCGGAAGACACGGCACGGGCGCGCTCGTTGTGGTCGGCTGTGTCGACGTGCTCGCCGACGCTCGCAGTGAGCGCGGCTGCCTGCTCCAGCGCCATGTGCATGTCGGCCAGGCGGTGCTGCAGCACCTGGAAGCTGGAGATCGGCACGCCGAACTGCTTGCGCTGGCGTACGTAGTCGAGCGTGTCGCGCATCAGGCGGCGCATGACGCCGATGGACTCGGCGCAGACCGCGAGCGTGGCTTCGTCGAGCGCCCGCTCGATCTGCGGCAGCGCGCTGCCCTCTGCGCCGAGCAGCGCTTCAGCGGGCAGGCGCACGTCGTCGAAGGCGATGTCGGCGGCGCGGCCGCCGTCGCGGGTTGGGTAGGCGCGCAGGCGCACGCCGGCTGTTTCCCTGGGCACGACGAGCAGCGAGAGACCGGCGCCGCTGCGCGCGCTCACGATGAAGTGGCTGGCCCATGGCGCGGCGTGCACCACGGCCTTGCGGCCGTTCAGGCGAAAGCCGTTGCATTCGCGCGCGAGTTCGGTCTGCACATCGGCGCGGTCGTGCCGGCTCTGCGGCTCACCGTGCGCGAAGGCAAGCACGGCCTGCCCCGCGACGATGCGTTTCAGCAGTGCATCGGCCTGCGCGCCGGGGTGGCGCTGCAGCAGGCCCGCGCCGATCACCATCGTCGACAGGTACGGCTCGGCAGCGAGTGCGCCGCCCAGTGTTTCCATCATCGCGAGGTGGGCGGCCATGCCACCGCCCAGGCCGCCCTGCGATTCGGGCAGCGCCGCGCCCAGCAGGTCGAGCTCGCTGGCCAGGCCCTGCCAGAACGGCGGAGGCGCATCGTCGGCCTTGCGCAGCGCGTACAGGCGCTGCTCGAAGCCGTGGTTGTCGTCGAGGTAGCGCGCGAGGCTGTCGCGCAGCATCGCGAGGGTTTCGTCCTGCTCGGTGAGGGTGCTCATGGAAGGACCTCAGTTCGCCAGCAAGTGGGCCGCGACGATGTTGCGTTGCACCTCGTTGGAACCCGCGTAGATGGAAGCCGCGCGGTCGTTGAGGTAGGCCGACATAGAGAACACGGCGTCTTCGGGAATCGGCAGCTCGCCTTGCAGGCCGTCGTCCAACGGCAGGTCGGCGGCGGCGTAGTGGGCGGCGATTTCCACGCCAAGCTCGGTCAGCCGCTGCCGCAGCTCGGAGCCCAGCACCTTGCCCATCGACGGGCGGATGCCCGGCTGCTCGCCGCGGGCCTGCGCGCGCAGCGATTGCAGCTCGGTGGCTTCGAGCGCATCGATGGCGCACTCGGCTTCGGCCAGGCGCAGGGCCATGTCGTCGGCTTCGTGTGCGTCGCCGCCGGAAGCTGAAAAGGCTGCATCTGCCGCGGTTGTCAGCCGGCGCAGGCGTGCGCGCAGCATGGGCGCCCATGCGCCGCCGCGCTCGTGCTGCAGCAGGTACTTGGCGATGGCCCAGCCCTGGTTCTCCTCGCCGATGAGCCCGTCGGCCGGCACGCGCACGTCGTCGAAGAACACCTGGTTGAGCTCGTGGTCGCCCGAGATGCTGATGATCGGCCGGATGGTGATGCCCGGCGCCGGAATGTCGAAGCACAGGAAGCTGATGCCCTGCTGCGGTTTGCCGCCCGAGGTGGTGCGCACAAGGCAGAACATGCGGTTGGCGTACTGCGCGTGGGTGGTCCAGATCTTGGTGCCGTTGATGACATAGTGGTCGCCGTCGCGCACCGCCTTGCACTGAAGCGAGGCCAGGTCGGAGCCCGACTGCGGCTCCGAGTAGCCCTGGCACCAGTAGTCCTCGCCCGATCGGATGCCGGGCAGCCACGCGCGCTTCTGCGCTTCGGTGCCAAAGGCGATGATCACCGGTGCGACCATGCCCGGCCCCATGGGTGCGCGCGGTGGCGCATCGGCGGCGGCAAGCTCGGCCGCGAAGAGGTAGTGCTGCATCGGCGTCCAGCCGGTGCCGCCGTGCTCGACCGGCCAGCTCGGCACGCTCCAGCCGCGCTTTGCCAGCACACGGTGCCAGCGGTTGCCGTATTCGTAGTCGGTGAAGATGCCGGAGCAGCGCCGGCCCGCGGCACGCAGTTCGGGCGTCAGCTCACGCGCCAGGAAGCCTCGAACCTCGTCGCGGAATGCGGTCTCCGCCGCCGTGAATGCCCAGGCCATGATGTTTGTCGTCTCCTGCTGTCGGAATAACACCGGCCGAGTGTGAGGCCCCCGGAGGCCCGGCGGCATTGTCGGATCGGACGAACGCGGCCACGCGCGGCATGGCGCCTCGAAAGCCACCGTCTTCCGTAGTCTTTTGTTTTCATTCGGGATAATCCGATACGTCGGCGTCCCGGTTCCTGCTCCAATGCGTGCGGGAGTTGTTCCGGGCGCCCGAGAACGCGCCGCCCTCGAAGGAGCACAGCAGTGAGCACTGTCATTCCCGGCTTCCCGCACAGCAGCGTCGAGCGGCTGTGCGACTACGAACTGCCGGAACCGCCCGCCAGCCTTTTCCAGACGCCACCGGAGCCCGATGGCCCCGAGAATTTCGCACTGGCCTGGTGGCTATGGATGGACGAAATGAGCAAGAGCATGCTTCGGCATTACGACGCCTGGCGCGAGCAACTCGGCCATACGACGAACGACCCCGGCCGCAAGGGCTGACCAGCCTGCCCGGCCGGGCTCAGGCCGCGACGGCTTCGCGCTGCGGCGTCGCCTTCGTCGGCACGGGCATGTGCTGCGCCCAGTCGATGATTTCCAGCGTGCCGTCGGCATGCTCGGCCAGTGCCGTCAGGCTCTCGACCCAGTCGCCATCGTTGCAATAGAGGATGCCGTCGATGTCGCGCATCTCGGCATGGTGGATGTGGCCGCAGACCACGCCCTGCGCGCCGCGCTTGCGGGCTTCGCGGGCCACGGCCACTTCGAAGTCGCCCACGTAGCTCACCGCGCGCTTGACCTTGCCCTTGAGGTACTTCGACAGCGACCAGTACGGCAGCCCCATGCGCGCACGCAGCGAGTTGAGGTGGCGGTTGAGCTTGAGCGTGAACTCGTAGAGCGAATCGCCCACGTAGGCGAGCCACTTGGCGCACTGGATGACGCCGTCGAACAGGTCGCCGTGGATGATCCAGAGCTTGCGGCCATCGGCCGTCTCGTGGATCCATTCTTCGGCCACGTCGATGCCGCCGAAGTTGTGATGCAGGTACTTGCGGGCGAACTCGTCGTGGTTGCCCGGAATGAAGATCACGCGCGTGCCCTTGCGCGCCTTGCGCAGCAGCTTCTGGATCACGTCGTTGTGCGCCTGCGGCCAGTACCAGTGGCGCTTGAGCTGCCAGCCGTCGATGATGTCGCCGACCAGGAACAGGGTCTCGCACTCGGTGTGCTTGAGAAAATCGAGCAGCGCACGAGCCTGGCAGCCGGGCGTGCCCAGGTGCAGGTCGGAAATCCAGAGGGTGCGGAATTGCAGGGGTGGACGTACGCGATCATCGTCCTCGGGGTCGAGGGCCCGGGTCGCGGTGTCGTGCCATGCACGAAGGAAGGCGTCGTCGCGTTGCATGGACGGGTAGGCTCCCACCGCCACGTGACCATACGATGGCGCCTCCGTGACATCCCGGTGACTTGTGGCCCGACGGCAACGCCACAATCGCGCGATGCGCCCCGGCCAGATCATCGTTCTCGCAACTCCCGTTTTCTTCCTGCTGATCGCGATCGAATTCGCAGTCGGCCGCGTACGCGCGCGACGCGGCACGGGGCAAGACACCTATCGCCTTGCCGACGCGGTGAACAGCATCGGCCTGGGCATGCTGAGCCAGATCAGCGCGGTGCTCACGGGGCTGCTGCGCATCGGCATCTACACGGCCGTGTATTCGGCTGTGGCGCTGTTTCCGCAAGAGGCAGCGCGCGACTTCTGGACGACGTGGTACGGCTGGCTGCTGGCGCTGGTGTTCTACGACTTCTGCTACTACTGGCTGCACCGCATGGGCCACGAGTCGGCCATCCTGTGGGCGGCGCACGTGGTGCATCACCAGAGCCAGCACTACAACCTGTCGACCGCGTTGCGGCAGACATCGAGCGGCGCACTGCTGAGCTGGGTGTTCTATCTGCCGATGGCGGTGGCGGGCGTGCCACCGCTGGTGTTCGGCGTGGTGGCTCTGGTCGACCTGCTCTATCAGTTCTGGGTGCACACCGAGCAGGTGGGCAAGCTGGGCTGGTTCGACCGCTGGTTCTGCTCGCCCTCGAACCACCGCGTGCACCACGCGGTGAACGACAAGTACCTCGACCGCAACTACGGCGGCATCCTGATCGTGTGGGACCGGATGTTCGGCAGCTTCCGCGAGGAAGACGAACGCTGCGTCTACGGCACGCGCGGCGAGCTGCGCAGCTGGGACCCGCTGTGGGCCAACGCCGAGGTGTACTGGGCGCTGGCGAAGGATTCATGGCATGCGCGCAGCTGGGCCGACAAGCTGCGCGTGTGGTTCAAGCCGCCGGGCTGGCGGCCGGCCGACGTGGCAGCGCGATTTCCAAAGCCCGCCTTCGACATTTCAACGGTGACGCGCTACGAACCGGTGGTGAGCCGGGCCGTGCAGTGGTTCGCGGGCGTGCAGTTCATGCTGATGCTGGCGGGGGCCATATTCTTCCTGTGGTTCTCCGACACCATGCCGCTGCCGCAGGCCGCCGTCTGGCTGGCCGCGCTGACGGCGAGCCTGTGGGCCATCGGCGGTGTGCTGCAGGGGCGGTTGTCGATGACCGAGGTGCTGCTGATCGAGGCAGCGGCCCTGGCCACGGCGAGCGCGGCGCTGGGCATCGGCTGGCTGCACCTCGTCTTCAAGCCGTTGGCTTTGTCGATCGCGATCTTCTTCGCCGGGCGGCGGGCGATGGCGGCCGGTGCCGTAACGACCTTCGACGGGCTGCTGCTGACGGGGCTGGTGGCATCGCTGGCCGGCGACGTGCTGCTGATGGGGCCGGCCAAGCTTTTCGTACCCGGGCTCGTGTGCTTCCTGCTGGCGCACCTGGCCTACATCGCGCTGTTCCGCATCGGGGTCGGCCTGTTTCCGCGCCGCGGCGTGCTCGCGGCGACGCTGCTGATCGGCGCGGGGATGTACGCGTTTCTCTGGCAAGGTGGGCTGCCCGTCGCCCTGCGGGTGCCGGTCGGCGTCTATGTGATCGTGATCGCCTGCATGGCGGCACAGGCCATCGGGCGGGCCGCCGTGCTACGAAGCGCAGACCCTGCCGCGCTGTGGGTTGCGGTGGGCGCCTGCTTCTTCATGCTGAGCGACTCGCTGCTGGCAACGAACCGTTTCGTGTCACCGCTGCCGCTGGCGTCGCTGTGGGTGCTGGCTACCTACTACGCGGCGCAGATTCTGATCGTGCGGCACACGCGGCCCGCAGAAAGAAGCGGGAGCTAGTCGACGCAGCGCTGGATTTCCACCGTGGAGTGGCGAATTTCCTCGTGCATCGAGAAGCACGCCCGCACCTGGTCGGCCGTCAGCGTCATCGAATGCGTCACCACCGTGAGCGCACAGGCGTACGCATCGCGCCCCACGCGCCACACGTGCAGATCGGCCACGCAAGTTTCCGAATCGGCCAGCGTCGTCTCGACGCCTTCGCGGATCTCTTGCGTCACCGGGTGGTCCATCTCGCGGTCGAGCAGCACCTTGCCGGTTTCCTTCAGCAGCCCCTTGGCCCAGACCGCCACCAGCACCGCGCCGACGATGCCCATCGCCGGATCGAGCCAGGCCCAGCCGTAGAACCAACCGCCCAGCAGCGCCGCGATGGCCAGCACCGAGGTGGCGGCATCGGCCACGACGTGCATGTAGGCGGAACGCAGGTTCAGGTCGTGGCCATGGTCGCCATGCGCGTGGTGATCGTCATGCCCGTGATGATGGTGATGCGCCCCGCCCAGCAACCGCGCGCAGACCAGGTTGACCACCAGCCCCAGCACCGCGACCGAGATGGCTTCGGGGTAGTGAATGGCCGAAGGTGACCACAGCCGCTCAAGCGAGCCCACCACCATCAGCGCCGCGATGCCCAGCAGCACCAGCGCGCTGGCAAAACCGCCGAGCACTTCGATCTTCCAGGTGCCGAAGGCAAAGCGCGGGTCGCGTGCGTAGCGCCGTGCGGCCGCATAGGCAAAGGCGCTCAGGCCGATGGCCAGCGCATGCGAGCTCATGTGCCAGCCGTCGGCCAGCAGCGCCATCGAGTTGAACCACCAGCCGGCGCCGATCTCGACGACCATCATCGCGGCGGTGATCCACATCACGAGGCGCGTGCTGCGCTCGGCGGAGGCGGTGTCGGCGCCGAAATGATGGTCGTGCTGCCAGGCACTCAGGTCATGGGTGTGCATGTGTCTTCAGGCTCCGAAGAGGTCTTGTCCGTCGGAACGGCTCGAAGGCGGCGTCACGCCCAGGTGCCGGTACGCCGCCAGCGTGGCGATGCGCCCGCGCGGCGTGCGCTGCAGGTAGCCCTGCTGGATGAGATAGGGCTCGATCACGTCCTCGATGGTGTCGCGCTCCTCGCCGATGCTGGCCGCCACGTTGTCGAGGCCCACCGGGCCGCCGTCGAAACGGTGGATGACGGCTTCGAGCAGCTTGCGGTCCATCAGGTCGAAGCCCTGCGGGTCGACGTCGAGCATGGCCAGCGCCTTGTGCGCGATTTCTTCGGTGATGCGGCCATTGCCCTTGACCTCGGCGTAGTCGCGCACGCGGCGCAGCAGGCGGTTGGCAATGCGGGGCGTGCCGCGCGAACGGCGGGCGATCTCGAAGCCGCCGGTTTCGTCGGTCTCCACCTTGAGCAGGCGGGCGCTGCGGGTCACGATCAGCGCCAGCTCTTCGGGCGTGTAGAACTCCAGCCGCGCGACGATGCCGAAGCGGTCGCGCAGCGGGTTGGTCAGCATGCCGGCGCGGGTGGTGGCGCCCACCAGGGTGAAGGGCTGCAGGTCTAGCTTGATGCTGCGCGCCGCGGGGCCCTCGCCGATCATGATGTCGATCTGGTAGTCCTCCAGCGCGGGGTACAGGATTTCCTCGACGACCGGGCTCAGGCGGTGGATCTCGTCGATGAAGAGCACGTCGTTGGGCTCCAGGTTGGTCAGCAGCGCCGCCAGGTCCTTGGGCTTTTCGAGCACGGGGCCGGAGGTCTGGCGCAGGTTGACGCCCAGTTCGGCCGCGATGATGTGAGACAGCGTGGTCTTGCCCAGGCCCGGGGGGCCGAACAGCAGCACGTGGTCGAGCGCCTCTTTGCGCTTGCGCGCGGCGCCGATGAAGATTTCGAGCTGCTCGCGCACCTTGGCCTGGCCGACGTACTCGTCGAGCAGCTTGGGGCGCAGGGCCCGCTCGATCGCCTCTTCGTTGGGCGATGCGGGGGCTGCGGACACCACGCGTTGGGGGGCGGGCGCGAAGTCGTCTGTCTGGATGGTCATTGGGTAAGGGTCTGCGTCGGCAAGTTTAGTCCTTGGGCCAGACTGGCAGAATGCTTCGGCACATAACAAACGAGGGGAAGCCAGCACGTGTCGATCTACGAACTGAAGCCGCGTTTCCAGGCCCTGCTGCGGCCGCTGGTGGTCCGCCTGCATGCGATGGGCGTCACCGCCAACCAGGTCACGATGGCGGCATGCGTCGTTTCGGTCGCGCTCGGGCTCTGGCTCTTCTTCGCGGCGCCCTCGCTGGCAGCCTTCGGGCTCATTCCACTTTGGATGTTCCTTCGCATGGCCTTCAACGCCATCGACGGCATGCTGGCGCGCGAGCACAACCAGCAGAGCAAGCTGGGCGCTTTCCTCAACGAACTGACCGACGTGGTCTCCGACGCGGCGCTGTACCTGCCCTTTGCGCTGGTGCTGCCTTTCAGCGGCTTCTGGGTCGGCACGGTGATCGTGCTGGCCGGGCTGAGCGAATTCGCCGGCGCGCTGGGCCCCACGGTGGGCGCCTCGCGCCGCTACGACGGTCCGCTGGGCAAGAGCGACCGGGCCTTCGTGTTCGGCGCACTCGGCCTCTACGTGGCGCTGGGCTTGCCGCTGCCGGGCTGGACGGCCTGGCTGATGCCGCTGCTTGCTGTGCTGGTGGCCTGGACCACCGTCAACCGCATCCGCCGCGCGCTGGCCGAGGCCGACGCCGCAGGCCGCCACTGAACAAGCTCCTACAAGATTTCACAGGGATTCAATGAACGACACCACCCCACGCGCTCCGAACGAGCTTCATTTCCAGACGCACGACGGCGAATCGCTTTTCTACCGCCACTGGCCGGCCACGGGCGCCACGCGGCGCGGCGCCATCGTGCTGTTCCATCGCGGCCATGAACACGGCGCGCGCATGGCGCACCTGGTCGACGAGCTGAACCTGCCCGACTTCGACTTCTTCGCCTGGGACGCCCGCGGCCACGGCCGCTCACCCGGGCAGCGCGGCTACAGCCCGAGCTTCGGCACCTCGGTGCGCGACGTGCAGACCTTCGTGCAGCACATCGGCACGGCACACGGCGTGCCCGAGCAGGACATCCACGTGGTCGCGCAGAGCGTGGGCGCGGTGCTGATCGCCACATGGGCGCACGACTACGCGCCCAAGGTGCGCGGGCTCACGCTCGCCTCGCCGGCCTTCAAGGTCAAGCTCTACGTGCCGTTCGCGCGCGCCGGGCTCGGGCTGATGCACAAGCTGCGCGGCCTGTTCTTCGTCAACAGCTACGTGAAGGCGAAGTTCCTCACGCACGACCCCGAACGCATCGCCAGCTACGAGAGCGATCCGCTGATCTCTCGGCCCATTGCGGTCAACATCCTGCTGGGCCTGTACGAAGCCGCTGACCGCGTGGTGGCCGACGCGAATGCGATCACGCTGCCGGTGCAGCTGCTCATCTCGGGCGCCGACTGGGTGGTGCACCACAAGCCGCAGCACCAGTTCTTCGAGCGGCTGGGCAGCGCGGTGAAGACCAAGACCGAGCTGCCAGGCTTCTTCCACGACACGCTGGGCGAGAAAGACCGGGCGCCGGCCGTGGCGCAGATCCGCGAATTCATCCTGCAGCGCTTCGACGAGCCGGCCGTGCCGGTGGACCGCCGCGAGGCGCACCTGAGCGGCGACACGGCCGACGAGTCGCGTGCACTGGCCGAGCCGCTGTCGCCCCTGTCGCCGCGCGGTGCCTACTGGGCCATGACCCGCGCGAGCCTGAAGCTGGGCGGCACGATGTCCGAGGGCATCAAGCTCGGCCACGCCACCGGCTTCGACTCGGGCAGCACGCTCGACTACGTGTATCGCAACCATCCGCAGGGCAGCTCGGCCATCGGCCGCTCCATCGACAAGACGTACCTGGACTCCATCGGCTGGCGCGGCATCCGCCAACGCAAGATCCACGTCGAGGAGTTGCTACGCATTGCAATGGAGCGCCTGGCCGACATGCACCGCGAGGTGCGCGTGATGGACATCGCCGCCGGTCACGGCCGCTACGTGCTCGACGCGGTGCTGGCCAGCCCTGTCAAGGCCAGCTCCATCCTGCTGCGCGACTACAGCGACATCAACGTGCGCGATGGCCGGGCGCTCATCGCCGAGAAGGGCCTGGAGGACGTCGCGCAGTTCGTGCAGGCCGACGCCTTCGACCGCATGAGCCTCGCGAGCGTATTGCCGCGGCCCACGCTGGCCGTGGTGTCGGGCCTGTACGAGCTGTTCCCCGACAACGAGATGGTGCGCCGCTCGCTCGCGGGCGTGGGCGACGCGGTGGAAGACCGCGGCTACCTCGTCTACACCGGTCAGCCGTGGCACCCGCAGCTCGAGATGATCGCGCGCGCCCTCACCAGCCACCGCCAGGGTGAGGCCTGGGTGATGCGCCGTCGCACCCAGTACGAGATGGACCAGCTGGTGGAAGAAGCGGGCTTCCGCAAGATCGACCAGCGGGTCGACGAGTGGGGCATCTTCACGGTGTCGCTGGCAGTGCGCGTCACGCAATGACCGCCTGGCTGGCGCAACGGCCCTGGAAGCGCGCCGCCGCATGGCTGGTGTTTCTGGGGCCGCTGTTCTATGCGACCTATGGTTTCGCCAACTGGTGGGCGACCACGCGGGCGAACGTGCCGTCGATGGCTTTCGAGTGGGAGCGGCAGGTGCCGTTCTGGCCGTGGACGATCTTTCCTTACTGGACGATCAACGTCTTCTATGCGCTGTCGCTGTTCCTGGCGCGCAGCGGGCACACGCTCGACCGGCACGCGCTGCGGCTGGTCACGGCCACGCTCGTCGCCTGCAGCTGCTTCATCCTCTGGCCGCTGCACTTCAGCTTCGGGCAGCCGCCGGTCGATGGGGCGCCGGCCTTTCTGTTCAACGCGCTGCGCGGGTTCGACCAGCCGTTCAACCAGGCGCCTTCGCTGCACATCGCGCTGGCCGTGATCCTGTGGGATTGGTATCGGCAGTTCATCCGGCCCCTCTGGGCGCGGCTGGTGCTGCATGTGTGGGCCTTCGCCATCTGCGCGTCGGTGCTCACGACGTGGCAGCACCACTTCATCGACATTCCGACCGGTGCCCTGCTCGGCCTGTTCTGCGTGTGGCTGTGGCCGCTGGAGCGCGTGGTGTCGATGCCGCGTGCGTGGCGCATCACGCGCGACTCGCAGCGCTGGAAGCTCGCGGGTTTCTACGCAGTGGGCGCGGCGCTGTTCCTGGCGGCCGCGCTGTACGGCGGTGGCGTCGCGCTGTGGCTCGCATGGCCGGCCGCGTCGCTGGCGCTGGTGGCGTTGAACTACATCGGCTTCGGCGCACGCGGCTTCCAGATGGACGGCCACGGTCGCATGGGTTGGGCCGCGCGCTGGATGCTGGCACCCTACCGGCTCGCCGCCGCCATCAACGCCTGGCTCTGGACGCGCAAGCTGCCGGCTTCGGTCGAAGTGGTGCCGGGCCTGCGGCTGGGCCGACGGCCGACGCACGCCGAATGGCTGGCCGCCGGGCAGCCCCGGCTGGTGAGCCTGTGCGCCGAGCTGCAGATGCCCGCGGGCGTCCCGCATGCGCGCTGCGTACCGCTGCTCGACCTGACGGTGCCGCCAACCGTGCGCCTGCAGCGCGCGGCAGCCGTCATCGAAGGCCAGCGCCGGAACGCAGACGGTGCCACAGTGTGGGTCTGCTGCGCGCTCGGCTTCTCGCGCAGCGCTGCGGCGGTGATCGCCTGGCTGGGCCGCTACGGCCCGGCCGGCGGCGTCGCCCAGGCCGAAGACACGGTGCGCCGCGCACGGCCGCAGATCGTGCTGCGGGGTGCCTGGCGGGTGTCACTGGAGCCGTTCAAACCTTTGCCGGAGGTACCGCCCCATGACCGATGACAACGACCGAACCACCTGCGCCGCACTGGCGGGCCTGCTTCGCGCCATCGCGCTGCTGGGCCTCTGGGGCTTCGCGCTCACCTGCATCTCGGCGCTGGTGCTCGCGCTGACGCTGCGCTCGCTCTCGACCACGGCCACCATGGGCTTCGGCGCCGTCGTGATCCTCGGCGCGCTGGAGCGCTACTTCGCGTTCCGGCTGCGCTTCGACGAAGCGCTGTTCGACGGCCTCGCGCGCAACACCGTCGCTTCGCTCGAAGCGCTCGACAAAGCGCTCTCCACGCTCGGACTGCGCGAGCCACCGCCGTCGCAACACAACACCACGCGCCCGCTCGACGACCGCGTGCAGGGCACCCGACAGCTCATGCAGCGCCATGCCATCGTCGTGGCCTGCCAGAGCGCCTTGTTCCTCCTTGCCTTGATGACACAGGACCTCTCTTGACCGAAGAAAACAACAAGAACAACGACAAGCCCGAAAGCACCGTGCTGCGGCGCGGGCTCGCCATCGTGGCGGGCAAGCTGATCATCGGCGCGGCCGGGCTGCTGACCGGGGTGCGCGCCATCTGGTCGGGCACCACGCCGAAGGCCGAGCAGACGCTGTACTTCGCCAACCACACGAGCCACGGCGACTTCGTGCTGCTGTGGGCCACGCTGCCGCCCGATCTGCGCGCGCTCACGCGGCCGGTGGCCGGGCAGGACTACTGGATGGCCTCGAAGACGCGCCAGTTCATCGGCGCCGACGTGTTCAATGCGCTGATGATCCGCCGCGACGGATCGGGCCAGGGCGAGAACCCGGTCGAGCAGATGAAGGAAGCGCTGGACGCAGGCGACTCGCTCATCATGTTCCCCGAGGGCACGCGCAACACGGGCGACGAGATCCTGCTGCCGCTGAAAAGCGGGCTCTTCCACCTGGCCCGCGCCTGCCCCAACGTGCGGCTGGTGCCCGTGTGGATCGAGAACCTGAAACGCGTGCTGCCCAAGGGCACGCTGGTGCCTATTCCGCTCGCGTGCACGGTGCGCTACGGCGCGCCGATCAAGCTGGCTGAGGGGGAAGACAAGAACACCTTCATCGCTCGCGCGCGCACGGCGATGCTCGACCTGCGCCCCGAATACGACCGCATCGAACAACAGAACGAACAAAGCAACGGAGGGAGCGCCTCGTGATCGAACTCTCTCCCTTCGCGTGGACCACGCTCAAGCTCTTCGGCGGCGTGGCCGGCGTGCTGATACTGGCCTCGGCCATCGGCGCGCTGCTCAAGTGGCGCGTGGCGCACGGCCAGCCTCATTCGGTAATCGACAACCTCAACTCGCGCGTCAATGCGTGGTGGGTGATGGTGGCGGTGATCGGCATTGCCTTTGCCTTCGGCAAGGGCGGCGTGATCGTGCTGTTCTATCTGATCTCGTTCTATGCGCTGCGCGAGTTCATCAGCCTGGCCTACACGCGGCGCGGCGACCACGCGCCGATCGCGCTGGCTTTCTACCTCGCGCTGCCGGGGCAGTATTTCCTGATCTGGATCGACTGGTACGGGCTCTACGCGATCTACATCCCGGTCTATGCCTTCCTGCTGCTGCCCATCCTGGCGGCGGTCGGCGGCGACACGCGCCGCTTCCTTGAGCGCACCTCGAAGATCCAGTGGGGGCTGATGGTGTGCGTGTTCTGCATCAGCCACGTGCCGGCGCTGCTCACGCTGCAGATTCCCGGCTTCGAAGGCCGCAACCTGCTGCTGATCGCCTTCCTCGTGATCGTGGTGCAGGGCAGCGACGTGCTGCAGTACGTGTGGGGCAAGCTCTTCGGCAAGCGCAAGGTGGCACCCGAGCTGTCTCCCTCCAAGACCTGGGAAGGCCTGATCGGCGGCGTGGCGAGCGCCACCGCGCTGGGCGCGGCACTGTACTGGGCCACGCCGTTCAACCCGTGGCAGGCGGCGCTGATGGCGCTCACGATCTGCCTGATGGGTTTCTTCGGCGGATTGGTGATGTCGGCCATCAAGCGCGACCGCGGCGTGAAGGACTGGGGTTCGATGATCGAAGGCCATGGCGGCATGCTCGATCGGCTCGACTCGGTGATCTTTGCAGCGCCCATCTACTTTCACGCGCTGCGCTACTGGTGGGTGCCATGACCACGAAGACGGCAGAGCGCATTCCGCACGACACGCCGATCGAATGCACCAATGCCGCGTCGTGGACACGCTGGCTCAAGCGCCACCACGCGACCGCCGCCGGCGTATGGCTTCGCATCGCGAAGAAGGACAGCGGCATCGCCTCCATCGACCACCCCGCCGCACTCGAGGAAGCGCTGTGCTACGGCTGGATCGACGGCCAGCGCAAGAGCGATGACGCGCAGTATTTCCTGCAACGCTTCACGCCGCGCACCAAGCGCAGCATCTGGTCGCAGATCAACCGCACCAAGGTGCTGAAGCTCATCGACGAAGGCCGCATGCAGCCGGCCGGACTGGCCGAGATCGAGCGCGCGAAGGCCGACGGGCGCTGGGACGCGGCCTACGAAGCCGCGAGCGTGGCGACAGTGCCGCCCGATCTTCAGGCCGCGCTGGACGCGAACAAGAAAGCTGCGAAGTTCTTCGCCACGCTGGATGCGCGCAACCGCTTTGCGGTGATGTTTCGTACTCAGGGGGCGAAGAAGCCCGAGACCCGGGCGCGGCGCATCGAGAAGTTCGTGGAGATGCTGGCCAAGGGCGAAAAAATCTACCCCTGAGCGGCGAGAGTTTCGTTCCGGGGTGCGTGCGAATGACACCGGGTACTCCCCTCCGCGAATGTCCCCCGGCCTGCGGCCTCCTCCTTTATTTCGCTGCGGGGAGCACCCGGTGCCATTCGCACATGTGCGCTGCCGTTGTGCCGGAGGTTTAAGCGCTGCGCTGAACGATCACGCCATCGGCGTGATCGCGCCCCGAACCAAGCTCACTTAGCCAACGACTTCAGCGCCATCTTGATCCCCTCGCTCACCGTCGCATCCTTCGGCAGCGCCTTGAGCGCAAGCGCGGCCTCCTTGTCGCTGTAGCCCAGCGCGATCAGCGCCTGGAGAATGTCCGCCTGCGCATCGGACGCCGCATGCGCCGGCAGGCCGATATCAGCGCCGAGCTTGCCCTTGAGCTCCAGCAGCAGCCGCTCGGCGGTCTTCTTGCCGATGCCCGGAATCTTCACGAGCCGGCCGAGTTCCTGCGTTGTGATCGCCTGCGAAAGCTCGCCCACGCTCATGCCCGAGAGCAGGCCCAGCGCGGTGCGCGGCCCCACGCCGGTGATCTTGATGAGCTGGCGAAAGGCTGCCCTTTCCTCCGCAGTGCCGAAGCCGTAGAGAATCTGCGCGTCCTCGCGCACGACGAAGTGCGTGAGCAGCGAGACCTTCGCGCCGAGGTTCGGCAGGTTGTAGAACGTGCTCATCGGCACGTCGACCTCATAGCCGACTCCGTTGCAGTCCACAACTACCTGCGGTGGGTTGCGTTCGGCCAGCGTGCCGGTCAGTTTGCCTATCATGGGTGCCCTTTTTCCTTGAAATGTCCGGCGTGATTCTGCGACACACCTTTACCCCACTGAACAATTCGCGCCTCGGCCACCTGTGCGGACCTCTGGACGCCCACCTGCGCCGCATCGAAGAGGCGTTGGGCGTGAAGATCGCGCACCGTCACGAACAGTTCAAGGTCGACGGCCCCAAGGCCTCCGCGCAGCGCGCAATGGACGTGCTGCAGGCGCTGTACGAAATTGCCCAGCGGCCCATCGACGCGGCGGTGGTGCAGCTCACGCTGGCCGGCGACGGCGGAATGCTCGAGGGCGACGACGACATCGCGATGCTGGTCACCCGCCGCACCGACCTGCGCGCGCGCACACCCACGCAGGCGCTGTACCTCGACAACATCGCCAAGCACGACATCACCTTCGGCATCGGGCCGGCCGGCACCGGCAAGACGTATCTCGCAGTGGCCTGCGCGGTCGATGCGCTGGAGCGCGCCGCGGTGCAGCGCATCGTGCTGACGCGGCCCGCGGTGGAAGCAGGCGAGCGGCTGGGCTTTCTGCCGGGTGATCTGACGCAGAAGGTCGACCCGTACCTGCGCCCGCTGTACGACGCGCTCTACGACCTGATGGGCTACGAGAAGGTGCAGAAGGCCTTCGAGCGAAATGCGCTCGAGATCGCGCCGCTGGCCTTCATGCGTGGGCGCACGCTGAACAACGCCTTCGTGATCCTCGACGAGGCGCAGAACACCACGCCCGAGCAGATGAAGATGTTCCTCACACGCATCGGCTTCGGCGCGCGCGCGGTGGTGACGGGCGACGTCAGCCAGATCGATCTGCCCAAGCAGCAGTTGAGCGGGCTGATTGACGCCGAACGCGTGCTCAAGCGAGTGAACGGCATCGCCATGACGCACTTCACGAGCGTGGACGTGGTGCGCCACCCGCTTGTGGCGAAGATCGTCGATGCCTACGACGGCCAGCGCAAGCGCGCGGGAGCCCACTGAGATGGCCGCATCCGCACTTCCCGCACTTTCGCTCTCGCTGCAGTTCGGCCGCTTCAAGGGCGTGGAGCGCCATCGCGCCGCGCTACCGCGCCACAGCGTGACGCGCTGGATCCGCCATGCGCTCGACATCGACGGCGAGATCACGGTGCGCATCGTCGACGCCGACGAGGGCCAGCGCCTGAACCGCGAGTTTCGCGGTAAGGACTACGCAACCAACGTGCTGACCTTCGACTACGCGCAAAGCCCGCTGGTGATGGCCGACCTGGTGCTGTGCGCTCCGGTGGTGGCGCGCGAGGCAAAGGAAAACCGCAAGACGCTGGCCGACCACTACGCACACCTGCTGGTGCACGGCACGCTGCATGCGCAGGGCTGGGACCACGAGACCAGCGAGGCCGACGCTGACGAGATGGAGGCCTACGAAATCGAGATCCTCGCGGGACTGGGCATTCGCAGCCCGTACGGCAAATAAATAACGGCCGCCGCTACGCCGTCATCTGCAGCGGGATGGTGACGGGCCCGTCGTTCAGCAGGTGCACCTGCATGTCGGCACCGAACTCGCCGGTGGCCACCACCGGGTGCGTGGCCCGCGCCTGCGCCACGAAGTATTCGTAGAGCCGGCGGCCTTCGTCGGGCGGCGCGGCCTGGGTGAAGCTGGGGCGGTTGCCGCCGCTCGCGTCGGCCGCCAGCGTGAACTGGCTCACCACCAGCAGGCCGCCGCCGATGTCCTGCACGCTGCGGTTCATCTTGCCGGCCTCGTCCGAGAAGATGCGCAGCTTGAGGATCTTGGCGAGCATGCGGTCGGCGAGCGCGTCGACGTCGCCGCGCTCTGCGCACAGCAGCACGAGCAGGCCCGTGTCGATGGCGCCGACGGTGCGGCCGGCAATGTCGACGCGTGCATTTGCCACGCGTTGGAGAACAGCTTTCATAAGGCGTGATGTTCGCCAGCCTGGGTGGCGCGGGCTTCCATGGTCAGGGGCAGGAGCTGGATCGTCACGCGCAGGCCGGGCACGGCGTCCATCAGGGCCTGCTCCAGCTGGTCGCGCATGTTGGCGGCATGCTGCAGGGTCCAGTCGCCGGGCACGTGCATGTGCAGGTCGGCAAAGCGGCGCTGGCCGGCGCTGCGGGTCACCATGTCGTCGAAGCGCAGCCGCGTGCCTTCGGGCATGCGGGCGGCGAAGGCGTCGAGGGTGGCGCGCACGGTGGCGAGGGTTTCGGGGTCGAGGGCTTCGTCCATCAGGCCCTGCGACGAGCGCCACACCAGCTTGACGCCCTCGCGCACGATGTTGAGCGCTACGCCGATGGCCAGCAACGGGTCGAGCCAGAGCCAGCCGCTGAGCTGCACGCCGACGATGCCGACCACAACGGCGGCGGAGGTCCAGACGTCGGTCATCAGGTGGCGGCCGTCGGCCTCCAGCGCGATCGAACGGTGCGTGCGTGCCGCGCGGAAGAGCATGAAAGCCAGCCCCGCGTTGAAGCCCGAGCTGAGCACTGACAGCGCCAGGCCCCAGCCCAGCTGCTCCAGCGGCTGCGGCGACAGCAGGCGCTGGATGGACACCCAGAGGATCGCAATGGCCGCGCCCACGATCAGGATGCCTTCGAAGCCGGAGGAAAAGTACTCGGCCTTGTGGTGGCCGTAGGGATGGTCGTCGTCGGCGGGCCGCTCGGCGATGGTCACCATGGCCAGCGCGAACATGGCGCTCGCCAGGTTCACGAAGGACTCCATCGCGTCCGAGATCAGGCCCATCGAATTCGTCATGTAGCCAGCCAGGCCCTTGAGCACAATCGTGATCAAGGCCACGGCAACTGACACGCGCAGCAGCGTCTTGGGGGTCAACGTCATGCAAAAACCATGGGAATTGGGCAGAAGGCAACGCAAAAAGCGGTAAAAGGCCGCAAGAACTGCCTGAATTATCGGCTCCGTGTCTACATGTAACGCCTTCGCATTAATAATTTGCGACCAACGCGAAACTGTCCTTCGCAGAGAGCCCAGATGATGAAAAACCTCGTGATCGCCTTGGGCGGCCTCGCCATTGTGGCCTCGGCCGCGCTGGCACAAGCCCAGACGCCGTCGGCCGCTCCCGTGGCGGCGCCACCTGCCGCAGCCGCGTCCGCACCGGCGCCTGCTACAGCCGCCCCCGCCGCCAAGGCGGATCCCCAGGCGGGCTTCGTGAAGTTCGTGCGCGGCAACGTGCAACTGCTCAACGGCGCCGGCGCCACCCGCGCGGCCAGCCCCGGCGACGCGCTGGGCGCCGTGGACCGCATCGTGACCGGCCCCGACTCCTCGGCCTCCGTGGTGCTCCGCGACGACACGACACTGGTGGTCGGCCCCTCGTCGCGGCTCGACCTGAAGGAATTCCACTTCGACGGCACGACGCACGAAGGCGGCATGCTGGTCTCGCTGCTGCGAGGCTCCATGCGCATGATCACCGGCCTGATCGGCAAGACCAATCCCGACGCAGTGCGGGTCGAGACGCAAACGGCCACCATCGGCATTCGCGGCACCGACTTCATCGTGCAAGCCGACGGCCAGCCATGATGAAGACTCCCAAGCCCCAACAGTCCCGCCTCGCATTCCTTCTTCCGGCCGCGCTGGCCGCCCTGCTGCTGGCCGCATGCTCGACGCCCGGCACGCGGGTGGTGCTGCTGCCGCAGGCGGACGGCAAGCCATCGGCAGTGGTGGTGCGCGCCAAGGACGGAGAAGAAGTGCTCTCCACGCCCTACCAGCGCGCCACGGCCGCAGTGGGCGCAAAGGGCGCTCCGGTGGTCGACCAGGCCGATCCGGCCAAGGTGCAGGCAGAGAACAAGCCGCTGTTCGACATGCGCCCGCCTCCGCCGCAGCGCTACACGGTGTATTTCGAGCTCGGCGGCACCACGTTGACGCCGGCTTCGCAGCAGATCATGACCGAGGCGCTGGCTGCGGCGTTGGCGCGCAGCGGCGGCGACATCGTGGTCACGGGCCACACCGACACCAAGGGCAGCGGCGAGCAGAATGACCAGTTGTCGCGTCGTCGGGCGCAGGAAGTGGTCCAGCTCTTCGTGGAGCGCCAGTTCCCGGCCAACCGCATCGAGGCCGTGGGCCGCGGCGAGCGCGACCTGGCCGTCCCGACCGCCGACGAGGTGGACGAGCCGCGGAACCGGCGCGTCACCATCGAGGTTCGCTGAAAGCCCCTCAGCTCAGGGTCACGCGGGCGAACTTGCGCTTGCCGACCTGCACCACGTAGCTGCCTGCGGGCAGCTTCAGCGCCTTGTCGCTGACCACGGCTGAGTCGATACGCACGCCGCCACCGTCGATCAGGCGATTGCCTTCCGAGGTCGAAGGCGCCAGGTTCGCCTGCTTGAGCAGTTGGGCGATGCCCAGCGGAGCACCCGACAGCGACACCTCCGGAATCTCGTCCGGCACGCCACCCTTGCTGCGGTTGATGAAATCCTGCTCGGCCGCGTCCGCCGCCGCCGCACTGTGGAAGCGCGTGGTGATTTCCTTGGCCAGCGCGACCTTGGCGTCCTTCGGATTGCGGCCGCCCTCGATCTCGGCCTTCAGCGCCGCGATCTGCTCCAGCGACTGGAAGCTCAGCAGCGTGTACCAGCGCCACATCAGGTCGTCGGAAATCGACAGCACCTTGGCGAACATGGTGTTGGCGTCTTCGCTGATACCGATGTAATTGTTCTTGCTCTTCGACATCTTTTCGACGCCGTCGAGCCCTTCCAGCAATGGCATAGTGAGTATGCACTGCGGTTCTTGGCCATATTCCTGCTGGAGATGACGACCGACGAGCAGGTTGAATTTCTGGTCGGTGCCGCCCAGTTCGAGGTCGCTCTTGAGCGCGACCGAGTCGTAGCCCTGCATCAGCGGGTAGAGGAATTCGTGCACCGAGATCGACTGGCCGCCCTTGAAGCGCTTGTTGAAGTCGTCGCGCTCCATCATCCGGGCCACCGTGTACTTGGCGGCGAGCTGGATCATGCCGCGCGCGCCCAGGGGGTCGCTCCACTCGGAGTTGTAGCGGACTTCGGCAATATCGACGTTCAGCACCAGGCGCAGCTGGTCGAAGTAAGTCGCCGCATTGGCCTCGATCTGCTCGCGGGTCAGCGGCGGCCGGGTGCTGTTGCGCCCGGACGGGTCGCCGATGGTGGTGGTGAAGTCGCCGATCAGCGGGATCACCGTGTGGCCCAGGTCTTGCAACTGGCGCATCTTGTTGAAAACCACCGTGTGACCCAGATGAATATCCGGTGCCGTCGGGTCCAGGCCGAATTTGATGCGCAGGGGAGTCCCGGTGGCTTCGGAGCGCTGGAGCTTGCGCACCCACTCGTCCTGCGGCAGCAGCTCGTCAGCGCCGCGGAGGGATATTTCTAGCGCGCGTCCTACACTATTTGAGAGGCTCATGGATGTAACAGATTCGGCCTTTACGGGCTTTTTTAGCTGACTTTGGGGGTGCCGAAGCTATACTCAGCCCGACTTTTCAAGCGCCGAATTCTAAGCGGCGCTTTTTTCCGCACCGTCTGCTGCCGCCCTGAACGTACTGGGCCTTGCAGCACGGATTTGCAGAACCTGAGCTGGAATTCACAGTTTGATCAACGGCATTCTTGCCGCCGAGGAGCTACTTGCTTCTCGCGTGGCCTATACATTCCGGACGTACCCCAAGCAGATCACCGCGGTCATTGCTGCCGCGCTGCTGAGCGCCGGCACCCTCGCGGTGGCATCGCTCGGTCCTGACGCATCCGACCTCCCGGTCCACCAGATTCTCGAAGCGACGGCGCCAATGTCGTTCGCCGACCAGAGCGAATCGCTCGAAAACTTCAGCTTCACCCTGTTCCGCACCGACGTCACCCGTTCGAGCGACACGGCCGAGGCACTGATGAAGCGCCTGGGCATTTCCGACCCGGCCGCCACCGCCTTCGTGCGCGGCAGCGTGGAAGCCCGCAACGCGCTGTTCTCGCGCGCCGGCCGCACCGTGACGGCCGAGGCCACGCAGGAAAACCAGCTCAAGAAGCTCAGCGCCCGCTGGATTCCCGACGGCGACGGCGGCTTCAAGCGCTTCGTCATCGAACGCACGCCCACCGGCTTTGCCGGCGTGACCGAGCGCGACATGCTCACGCCGGGCACGCGCCTGGCGAGCGGCACCATCCGCACCTCGCTGTTCGCCGCCACCGACGACTCGCGCATTCCCGACGCGGTGGCAAGCCAGCTGGCCGACATCTTCGCGGGCGACGTCGACGTGCGCGCCCTGCGCAAGGGCGACCGCTTCGCCGTGGTGTACGAAACCTTCGAAGCCGACGGACAGGCGCTGCGCAGCGGCCGCGTGCTGTCGGCCGAGTTCGAGAACAACGGAAAGATCCACCAGGCCGTCTGGTTCCAGCCTCCGGGCGCGGGCCAGAAGGGCAGCTACTACCGCCCGAACGGCGACAGCCTGCGCAAGGCCTACCTGGCAACACCGGTCGAGTTCTCGCGCGTGTCCAGCGGCTTCGCGATGCGCATGCACCCGATCCTGAACAGCTGGCGCCAGCACAACGGCATCGACTACGCGGCTCCTACGGGTACCTCGGTGCGCTCGGTCGGCGACGGCACGGTCGATTTCGCGGGCACGCAGAACGGCTACGGCAACATCGTCATCATCAATCACCGCAACAACCAGCAGACGGCGTACGCACATTTGAGCCGCATCGACGTCAAGGCCGGCCAGGCAGTGAGCCAGGGCCAGACGGTCGGCGCGGTGGGCTCCACCGGCTGGGCCACCGGCCCGCACCTGCACTTCGAATTCCGCGTGGGCGGCGTCTATCAAGACCCGGCCTCCATCGCACAGGAAGGCGGCGCGCCGATCACCGCCGCCATGCGTCCGGCCTTCGAACGCGTCGCCGTGGGTGCGCGCACCGAGCTGGCGGCTGCTTTCTCGGTCATCCAGGCCAGCGCCGACTGATTCCGTCGCGCGGCCGGCCTCTCCAGCCCTGATCCAAAGATGGCCGCCGAACTTTTCATCGGCCTGATGTCGGGCACCTCACTCGATGGCGTCGATGGCGTGCTCGCCGACTTTTCCGGTGGTCGCATCGCGGTGCAGGCCTACGCCACGGCACAGTTCCCTGTGACCTTGCGCGCCGAACTGCTCGCGCTCAACACTCCCGGCGACAACGAACTGCATCGCGCGGCACTTGCCGGCAACGGGCTGGCGCGTGCGTATGCCGGTGTCGTCGCCCAGTTGCTGGCGGACAGCGGCACCGACGCCAAGGCCGTCACCGCCATCGGCGCGCACGGCCAGACGGTGCGCCACCGGCCGCTCGAGTTCGACGATGTCGGCTACACCCTGCAAGTCAACAACCCCTCGCTGCTGGCCGAGCTGACCGGCATCGACGTGGTCGGCGACTTCCGCAGCCGCGACCTCGCGGCCGGCGGCCAGGGTGCGCCGCTGGTACCAGCCTTTCACCGCGCGCTGTTCGCACGGGCCGACGAGACGGTCGCAGTGCTGAACATCGGCGGCATTTCCAACCTGAGCCTGCTGCCGGCCACGAATACGGCGGGCGGCGCCAGCGTGCTCGGCTTTGACTGCGGCCCCGGCAATGCGCTGATGGATCACTGGTGCCAGACCAACCAGGGCCAGCCCTTCGACCGTGGCGGCCAATGGGCTGCCAGCGGGCAGGTGCTGCCCGCCCTGCTCTCGCAGCTGCTGGCCGACCCGTACTTCGCCAAGACGCCACCGAAAAGCACCGGACGCGACCTGTTCAACCCGACCTGGCTCGCCACGCAACTCGGCACCACGACGATGGCGCCTGCCGATGTGCAGGCGACGCTGGCCGAATTGACCGCACAGGTCTGTGCGGCAGACGTGAAGAGCTATGGAAAAGATAGCAAGCTGCTGATCGTCTGCGGCGGCGGCGCGCTGAACGACCATCTGCTAGACCGCCTGCGCGCCCTGCTGCCTGGCATCCATGTGGCGGCCTCGACCGATCACGGCCTGCCGCCCCAACAAGTCGAGGCGGCGGCGTTTGCATGGCTTGCTCGCGCGACCGTCCGGCGCGAGGCCGGCAATCTGGCCAGCGTGACTGGCGCGCGCGGGGCACGGGTGCTCGGCGCGATCTACCCCGCCTGATTCGCCCTCAGCCCTGGCCGGAAACCTCCGGCTGGGCGGGGTGCGGCGCTCGCACTTCCGAGGGAAGATGCCAGAAGATCATCGCTGAAGCCACCGTGATCAGCCCCATACTTGCAAAGGTGGCCTGAAAGGCATCCAGCGTGTGCGCGGGCGTTTCGGTGCCGAAGATGCCGTTGTAACCCGCCAGCACGGCGCCCGCGGCGGCCACGCCCAGGCTCATAGCCAGCATCTGCACCATCGACAGCAGGCTGTTGCCGCTGCTCGCCATGCTGCCGTCCAGGTCCTTCAGCGTGATGGTGTTCATCGCGGTGAACTGCAGCGAGTTGACCGCGCCGAAAGCCAGCAGCTGCAGCACATGCAGCACCATTGGCTGGCCCGGCGCCGTCAGCCCGAAGCTGGCCATGGTGCAGCCCACGAGGATAGTGTTGACCACCAGCACCTTGCGGTAGCCGTGGCGCGTGATCAGCGGCGTGGCAAAGCGCTTCATGGCCATGCCGGCCAACGCGATCGGCAGCATCATCAGTCCGGCGCGCACCGGCGAATAGCCCATGGACACCTGCAACAGCAGCGGCACCAGGAAGGGCATGCAGCTGCTGCCCAGCCGCGAGAACAGGTTGCCGATCAGGCCGATGCTGAGCGTCGGCACATGAAACAGCGAGGGCGCAAACAGAGGCTCGGGCGTACGCGAAGCGCGCAGCCAGTAGGCGACGATGCTCGCAAAGCCGAAGATCAGCACGACCATCACGCCGCCCTGGCGCAGGCCCACGCCGTCGAGCGAGAGCGAAATCGCCACCATGCCGAAGGCCAGCATCGCGTAGCCCACGCTGTCGAAACGCTTCTGCACCACGCCGCGCAGGTCGGGCATGTACTTGAGCGTGGCGATGCAGCCCAGCAGCCCCACGGGCACGTTGATCAGGAAGATCCAGTGCCACGAGGCGTACTGCACCAGCCAGCCGCCCAACGTAGGGCCCAGCAAGGGCCCTATGAGGCCCGGAATGGCGACAAAGCTCATCGCCTGCAGGAATTCCCCACGCGGCACCGTGCGCAGCAGCGCCAGGCGCCCCACGGGCAGCAGCAACGCGCCGCCCAGGCCCTGGACCACCCGGGCGGCCACCAACTGGCCCAGCCCGTGCGAGAGCGCGCACAGCACCGATCCGGCGGCGAACAGCACGATCGCCGAGAAAAAGATGCGTCGCGTGCCGAAGCGGTCGGCAATCCAGCCCGAAGCGGGGATCAGCATCGCCATGGTGAGCGCGTACGCCACCACCACCGACTGCATGCGCAGCGGGCTCTCGCCGAGGCTCGCGGCCATCGCCGGCAGTGCGGTGTTGATGATGGTGGCGTCGAGCGTCTGCATGAAGAAGCCGACGGCGACGAGCCACAGCAGGCTCTTGCGAACGGGATTGACAGCGGCGTCAGCCTCGGAGTTCATAGGCAGGGAAAAGAGAAGCAGGAACGAAAAAGCCGCCCGGAGGCGGCTTATTGGGGAAGCTGGGTCAGCAGCATTCAGGCATCAGGCCGAGAAGCTCGATCCGCAGCCGCAGGTGCTGGTGGCGTTCGGGTTCTTGATCACGAACTGGGCGCCTTGCAGGTCTTCCTTGTAGTCGATCTCGGCGCCGACCAGGTACTGGTAGCTCATGGCGTCGATCAACAGCGACACGCCGTTCTTGGTCATGGTGGTGTCGTCTTCGTTGGTGATTTCATCGAAGGTGAAACCGTACTGGAAGCCGGAGCAGCCGCCACCCTGCACGAACACGCGCAGCTTCAGGTCGGGATTGCCTTCCTCGGCGATCAGGTCGGCCACCTTGGCGGCCGCGCTGTCTGTGAAGACGATCGGCTCGGGCATCTGGGTCTGGATGTTTTCGGCAACGGCGCTCATGGGGTGATAACTCCTAGGGGGCCGGACATGCGGCCAATGGAACGAATGCTACTGCAATGCCGCATTCTCGGCAGGCTGGGTGTGGCGTGCACCCCAATGCAAGTGGGGTTGGAGGCCCCTGTGCCAAGAGGGCTTCCAATGAAAAAGCCGCCCGAAGGCGGCTTTTTGTTCGCAGCGAACAGTGGATCAGCGCTTGCTGAACTGCTTGCGACGACGGGCGGAGTGCAGACCGACCTTCTTACGCTCGACTTCACGTGCATCGCGCGTCACGAAGCCGGCTTGGCTCAGGACGGGCTTGAGCGACGCGTCGTAGTCGATCAGCGCACGGGTGATGCCGTGGCGCGTGGCGCCGGCTTGACCCGATTCGCCGCCACCGTTCACGTTCACCATCACGTCGAAAGCTTCGAGGTTGTTGGTCAGCGCGAGGGGCTGCTTGGCAATCATGATCGAGGTTTCGCGGCCGAAGAACTCTTGGATGTCCTTGCCGTTGACCGTGATCTTGCCGGTGCCTTTTTTCAGAAACACGCGGGCGACGCTCGATTTGCGACGGCCGGTGCCATTGTTCCATTCACCAATCATTCTCAAGGCTCCTTACAGTTCCAGCACTTTGGGCTGTTGGGCGGTATGCGGGTGCTCAGCACCACCGTACACCTTGAGTTTCTTGATCATCGCGTAACCGAGCGGGCCCTTGGGCAGCATGCCCTTGACAGCCTTTTCCAGGGCGCGGCCCGGGTGCTTGGATTGCATGTCGCGGAAGTTCGTCGCCGTGATACCGCCCGGGTAGCCCGAGTGACGGTAGTACACCTTGTCGATCGACTTGGCGCCGGTGACGCGCAGTTGCGCGGCGTTGATGATGACGATGAAGTCACCGGTATCGACGTGAGGCGTGTAAATGGCCTTGTGTTTGCCGCGCAAACGGAGAGCAACTTCGCTGGCTACTCGTCCGAGGACCTTGTCGGTCGCGTCAATCACAAACCACTCGTGCGTCACGTCAGCGGGCTTGGCGCTGAACGTTTTGGTCATGAGTTTTTCTCTTGAAAAGAGGGTTTGTCGAGCCCTTTTCCACGGTCGGCGTTCCTCTGACGGGAATCTCTTAGGTGGGAAGGTAGTCTTCGCCGCGGGGCCACAAAAACGCTGCGAAGCCCGCGATTATATAAAGAATGGCCCTGTGCTGGCAAATTCGCATATGTGCGGCCCAACACCGTTACCATCCTCCCCCTATGTTCAGTTACCGCCACGCCTTCCATGCCGGCAACCACGCCGACGTGCTCAAGCACACGGTGCTGATTGCCACGCTCGACCATCTGCTTGAAAAAGAGGCAGCCCTGACGGTCGTCGACACTCACGCCGGCGCCGGTCTGTACCGGCTCGACGGCGACTACGCCGGCACCAGCGGCGAAGCGGCTGACGGCATCCTGCGCCTTCTTTCAGACAAGAAAGAGCCCACCACGCCCGCCCCCGCGGCGAAGTCCGCTAGCAAAAAGGTAGCACCCGAAGCCGAGGCCCCGCTGGCCGATGCGATCGCCCGCTACCTCAGCGTGATCCACGACTTCAACCCCAAGGGCGGCGCGCGCGTCTACCCCGGTTCGCCGTTCATCGTGCAGCACCTGCTGCGCGACCACGACAAGCTCAAGCTGTTCGAGCTGCACCCGACCGACGCCCGCACGCTGGACGCCAACATCGCCCAGCTCGAGGCCGGACGCCAGATCGCGGTGCTGCGCGAAGACGGCTTCGGCAGCGCCACCAAGTTCCTGCCGCCGCCGTCGCGCCGCGCACTGGTGCTGATGGACCCCAGCTACGAGATGAAAACCGACTACGGCCGGGTGCTTGATTTCGCGGCCGAGGCGCTCAAGCGCTTTGCCACCGGCACCTACGCGATCTGGTATCCGATCATTCCGCGCCCCGAGGCGCACGACCTGCCGCGCCGGCTCAAGACGATGGCGACCAAGGCCGGCAAGTCATGGCTGCACGCCACGCTGACGGTCAAGTCCAGCAAGATCACGACGGATGCGTCGGGCGAAACGCACCGGCCGGGGCTGCCGGCCAGCGGCATGTTCCTGATCAATCCGCCGTACACGCTGAAGCCGCTGCTGGCGGCTGCGCTGCCGCAGCTGGTGGAGCGCCTGGCGCAAGACCGGCATGCCGCCTTCTCGCTCGATTCGGGCGGCTGAGCCTCCGCCTTTTCGTTTCTTATTTACGGCGACGAGGCGGCACGATCACCTTGCGCCGCGCGGGCACCGGCGACTTGGCTCGCTGCTGCACGGCCGCAGCCGCCACTGGCGCCGACGCATCGCCTGCCTCCACCGGCAAACCACCACAGCGCATCCCTTCACGGTCGACGATCGACAGCGCCACCTGCTTGATGCCCAGGCCCGTCAGGCCGATGCGGTCGGCCGCCGCACGGCTCAGGTCGATCACGCGACCCGCTGCATAGGGCCCGCGGTCGTTGATGCGCACCAGCACCTCGCTGCCGTTGACGAGGCTGCGCACGCACACGCGCGTGTTGAAAGGCAGGGTCTTGTGGGCCGCCGTCAGGGCGGTCATGTCGAAGCGCTCGCCGCTGGCGGTCTTGCGCTGGTGGAACTGGATGCCGTACCAGGAGGCGCCGCCGCGCTCGAAGATTTCGCGCGGCCCGTCGTCGCCGGGCACGCCGTCGTCCGGCGTCTGTTCGCCCATTCCGGACACCGCCAGGTCATAGCGCACCGACGGCACGCTCGAACGCGGCGCCGCGCCCGGCGGCACCGCGATGGCACGGGGCAAGGGCAGCAGCTTCCCCGTTCCGCCTTCGGCGTCCGTGGCCGGCGGCATGGCGCAACCGGCGAGAACGCAGGTCGCAGCGACCAGGACTGCACGGAGCCCCGCGCGCCCTCTCAATCGAGGCGCTCCAGTACAGCCAGCGTGGCCGCCGACTGGTTCATCGTGTAGAAGTGCAGCGCCGGGGCGCCACCGTCGCGCAGGCGCGCACACAGGTCGGTCACCACGTCGAGGCCGAAGGCCTTGATCGATGCCGTGTCGTCGCCGAAGCTTTGCAGCCGCAGGCGGATCCAGCGCGGAATCTCGGCGCCGCAGGCGTCCGAGAAGCGCATGAGCTGCGTCGAGCTCGTGATCGGCATGATGCCCGGCACGATCGGCGTGTCGAGCCCCAGCTTGCGCGCGTCGTCGACGAAGCGGAAGTAGGCCTCGGGGCTGAAGAAGTACTGCGTGATTGCCGAATCGGCGCCCGCCTTCACCTTGGCGGCAAAGGCCTGCAGATCAGCCTCGGGCGAACGGGCCTGCGGATGGATCTCGGGGTAGCAGGCCACCTCGATGTGGAAGTCTCGGCCGGTCTCTTCGCGGATGAAGGCGACGAGGTCGCTCGCATACAGGAATTCGCCGCCGATGCCATAGCCGCTCGGCAGGTCGCCGCGCAGGGCCACGAGGCGCTTGACGCCCATGGCCTTCAGCTCGGCGAGCTGCTCGCGCACCGTGGCGCGCGTGGCGCCGATGCACGAGAAGTGGCTCGCGGCGTCCACGCCTTCGGACAGGATCTCCTGCACCGCACCGAAAGTGCCCTGGTGCGTGGAGCCGCCCGCGCCGTACGTGACCGAGCAGAACTGCGGCTTGCGCACATACAGCTGCTGGCGCACGGCGCGCAGCTTGACCGCGCCTTCGGGCGTCTTGGTCGGGAAGAATTCGAAACTCAGCGGAAGGCGCACCTGCGTCTCCTTAGGAACCGTCGTTCGCGTCCTGGACGGCACGAACGGCGTGAATGAAAAACTCGCGGTTGCCGTCGCCTCCGGCGATCGGGCTGTCGAACCACTGCAGCACCCGCAGGCCCAGCGCCTCGCAGGCATCGTGCAGGCGTTTTTCGACCACCGCATACATCGACTCGTCGCGCACGATGCCGCCCTTGCCGACCTGGCCGGGCTGCAGTTCGAACTGCGGCTTGACCAGCATCAGCAGACGCCCGTCGTCCGCCAGGAATTCGACCACCGCCGGCAGCACCAGCGTGAGCGAAATGAACGAGAGGTCGCCAACGATCAGGTCGAAACGCGACTCGCCTTCTTCTTCCAGGTCATCGGGCGACAACGCACGCGCATTGACGCCTTCGATGGCAACCACGCGCTCGTCCTCGCGCAGCCGTGCATGCAGCTGCCCGTGGCCGACATCGACGCCAACCACCTTCGCGGCACCGCGCTGCAGCAGGCAATCGGTAAACCCGCCCGTCGACTGGCCCACGTCGAGGCACAGCTTGCCGGAGGGATCGATGCCGCTCTCGGCCAGCGCGCCTTCGAGCTTGAGCCCGCCGCGCGACACATAGCGCGCCTCGGCCGCATCGGCCAGCTCGAGCTCGGCCGACTCGGGCACGTCGTCCTTGTTCTTGACGACCGAGCGCCACGCGTCGCTCGTGCCCGCGTCGCGCCAGCGCAGGCCGCCGGCAATGAGCCGCACCGCTTGCGAACGCGACGCGGCCAGGCCGCGCTCCACCAACAGTTGATCAGCGCGCATCCGTTGTCGATCAGTAGCGGTACGTGTCCGGCTTGTACGGACCGTTCTTGCTTACGCCGATATAGGCGGCCTGCGCGTCGGTCAGCTCGGTGAGCATGGCGCCGACCTTCTTCAGGTGCAGGCGCGCGACCTTCTCGTCCAGGTGCTTGGGCAGCACGTAGACCTTGCCGGCCTGGTAGGCGTCGGGCTTGGTGAACAGCTCGATCTGGGCGATGGTCTGGTTCGCGAACGACGACGACATCACGAAGCTCGGGTGGCCCGTGCCGCAGCCCAGGTTCACGAGGCGGCCCTTGGCCAGCAGGATGATCTTCTTGCCGTCCGGGAACTTGATGTGGTCGACCTGCGGCTTGATTTCTTCCCACTCGTACTTCTCGATCGACGCGACGTCGATCTCGTTGTCGAAGTGGCCGATGTTGCAGACGATGGCCTGGTCCTTCATCTTGGCCATCGTGTCGTGCGTGATGACGTCCTTGTTGCCGGTGGTGGTCACGAAGATGTCGGCCTTGTCGGCGGCATATTCCATCGTCACGACCTTGTAGCCTTCCATCGCGGCCTGCAGGGCGTTGATCGGGTCGATCTCGGTCACCCACACTTGCGCCGACAGTGCGCGCAGTGCCTGTGCCGAGCCCTTGCCCACGTCGCCGTAGCCGGCCACGCAGGCCACCTTGCCGGCGATCATCACGTCGGTCGCGCGCTTGATGCCGTCCACCAGCGATTCGCGGCAGCCGTACAGGTTGTCGAACTTGCTCTTGGTGACCGAGTCGTTCACGTTGATGGCGCGGAACAGCAGCGTGCCCTTGGCGCTCATCTCGTTCAGGCGGTGCACGCCGGTGGTGGTTTCCTCGGTCACGCCGATGATCTCGGCCGACTTGCGGGTGTACCAAGTCGAATCGACGGCCAGCTTGGCCTTGATGGCGGCGAAGAGAATGCGCTCTTCCTCGCTGCCCGGGTTGGCGAGCACGCCCAGGTCCTTCTCGGCGCGCTGGCCCAGGTGCATCAGCAGCGTGGCGTCGCCGCCGTCGTCCAGGATCATGTTCGGGCCTTCGCCCTTCGAGTCCTTGGGGCCGAAGTCGAAGATGGCGTGGGTGTAGTCCCAGTAATCCTTCAGCGACTCGCCCTTGATGGCGAACACCGGCGTACCTGCCGCGGCGATGGCGGCGGCGGCGTGGTCCTGCGTCGAGAAGATGTTGCACGAGGCCCAGCGCACGGTCGCGCCTAGCGCCTGCAGCGTCTCGATCAGCACGGCCGTTTGAATGGTCATGTGCAGCGAGCCCGTGATGCGCGCGCCCTTCAGAGGCTGCGCCTTCGAGAACTCTTCGCGGATGGCCATCAGGCCGGGCATCTCGGTTTCCGCGATCTTGATTTCCTTGCGGCCCCAGGCGGCGAGGGACAGGTCGGCGATCGCCTGGTCGGCGGTCGAAACGGGGGTGGGCTTGAGAACAGCGCTCATGGGAACTCCAACAAAACTGGTTTGAAAGATGCCGCTGCGTACGGGGAACGGACTCACCGCAAGAACAGCGGGTGAGCGTGGTTGCGATGTGTGGTCCGAGCCTCACGCCTGACGGCGCTGCAACGCTCCTCGGAACGGCGGATTGTAGACGGGGCAAGAGCCTGCGCCAATGCTCGGGGCTTGGCTGACATTTGTCACCCTCGGAGTGACATTGACCTCTGGTTACGATTTCCTCGGGTTTGGTTCAGCAGCCAACCGGCCTGTTGTCGAGCCTATCTGAAAACAAAAGGGCACAAAAATGAGGATGACGAGGAATCTTGCGAGTTGGTGCATGGTCGCCTTGCTGGCGGCTTGCGGGGGAGGAGGAGGCGGCTCCGGTGGCCTTTCGCTGTCGTCGGGCGGCAGCGGCAAGCCGGAGGTCGCGGCCGGCAAGACCCTGGGCGCGGACGCGCGCAACGGCAGCTATCGCGTCTACGCGGCCAATGGCACGCAACAGCAACTGGCGGTCGATTTCGACGCCGGCAGCTACACGATGACGGACAACCTCGGCCTGGCCGAGTCCGGCACTTTCAGCGAAGACTTCACCGAGCCGGGGACCTACGTCTTTGCCAGCAGTCGGATCACGACTGCGGCCAACACCTCGCGCTTCCGGGTGACGACGGACGCCATCGTCGGTGCCTTCCCGTTCCAGACCGCGTACTCGAGCCCCGCTGCGTATGCCGCGCAGCCCTTCATAGCCGCGCGCGACTTCGTGGCTGACGCCGCATTGCTCGACAGCGACTACAACCGCCTCGGCATAACACGCAACGGCGCCGGCGCTTCGGACTCGCAAATCCTGTCCATGCGCGTCTCCGGCACCGGCACGACGCTCGAGATCTGTCTCGACAACGTGGTCTACCGAATCGCCTTGTGTCCCGCCACGTCGAAGCGAACCTACACAATCGCCGCAGACATCGACAGCGCGTGGGTTGCGACCAACATTGCCGATGCCGCTGACACAGTGAGGTTCCGGATGGCGCGCATCGGCGGCCAGAACGTCTATCTGGCGGCGGGCACCAGCTCGACTGCGCCGGCCACCCAGCTCTTGAGGATCGGTCTGCCCGACTCTTCGAACTGGCCCACCACCCGCGGCATCGGCGCATCGACCACGGGCAGTTGGGGCAGCAACCTGATCGACACCGCCAACTCGGTGCGCACAGCCACCAGCACGGACGGCACCTACGGCACCCTGACGATGCCGATAGGCGGCACCTTTCCGCTGCCGCCCGAAGGCATCCGCACCGTCAACAGCGGCGGCGCGAGCAGCTACTTCGCGATGCAGAACGGCCTGCTCTCGGTGGTCGTCGGTTCGCGCAACCCCAACACGCAGGGCTACATCCAGATCAACCTGATCGACACCGGCACCGCGCCCGACGCACGCAATGGCCGCTACAAGGTCTACGCCACCAACGGCACGCGGCAGACGCTGGCGCTTAACCTCGACAGCAAGCGCTACGAGATGACCGACGAGACCAGCACCGTCGCCTCCGGCAGCTTCGCCGAAGACGCGGCAGAAGCCGGCAGCTTCGTCTTCGACAGCAGCCGCATCACAAGCCCGGTGAACACGGCGCGCTTCCGTCTCGCGACGGACACGGTGGTCGGATCGTTCCCGTTCGCGGTCGCGCAGGTCACTCCGGTGAGCTACGGTGTGCGGCCGTTCGTCGCATCGCGTGCGCTGGTGAAGACGCAGGCAGCTCTCGACGGCGTTTACAACCGTCTGGGCATCAACCTGACGGCCACCACCGGCGATTCGTCGATCACGCAGATCCAGATCGCCAACGGAGGCGCCACGCTCTACCTGTGCAACGACAACGGGATCTACCGCATCGACAACTGCCCTGCAGCCTCCCTGCGGACCTACACCGTGTCGGCCGGCCCGACCGTCGACACCTGGCACATCGTGAGCGTGACCAATCCCTCCGACAACGGCAACTTCGGGATCGCACGCATCGGTGGGGAGAACGTCTACCTCGGGGCCGGCGTCAGCTCCTCGACGCCCACGATCTCGCAGTTCCGCATCGGCCTGCCGGAGCGCTCTACATGGCCCACCATCGCCGCACGCGGTGGCGCCACCAACGGCAGCTGGGGCGGCACGTCCATCGACGCCGTCAACTACGCCCGCGCGCAGGTGCTACCCGACGGCACCACGGCCACGCTCAGTGCGACGCTGGGTTCGATGGGCACGATCGGCCCGCTCAACATGCGCGCGGCAACGTTCGGCGGCACCGCGTTCCACTTCGCAAGCCAGAGCAGCAAGCTCTTCGCGATGGTCGGCTCGCGCAACCCGGCCACGGCCGGCGCGCTTGAAATCGGCCTGATCGACTGACGCTCCAGGCTCTTCGTAAAAAAGGCCGCACACCGCATCGCGCGGTGTGCGGCCTTTTTTCTTGCTCATTCAGGCCTAAGTCGGCGGTCTGCACGATTCGCCGCCGCGACGTACATTGGCCGGACTCCCATCGCCCCCGAAAGCCACCATGCCGATTTCCCTGTCCAGCGCGTCCAAAGCCCTGCTCGCCACCACCGCCACCGCCCTTTGCCTGACCGCCGCCGTGCTGCCGGTCACCGCATCGGCGCAAAGCCCCGACACCGTACGCATCCGCGGCACCATCGTGCGCGTCGATGCCAACACCCTCGTCGTGCAGGACCGCGGCGGCGAGGTCGTCTCGCTCGCACGCCCGGCCGAGATGGCCGTGTCCGAGGTCTACCGCATCAAGCTGTCCGACATCAAGCGCGGCAGCTTCATCGGCACCGCCGCCATGCCGCAGGCCGACGGTACGCAGAAGGCGCTCGAAGTGGTGGTGTTCCCCGAGGCTGCGCGCGGCACGGGCGAAGGCCACCGCCCATGGGACCTGCTGCCCCAGAGCACCATGACCAACGCCACGGTCGCCGACCTGGCCGCGGCGCCGAAGTCGGTGCGCGGCGGCCAGCAGCTGCGGCTGACCTACAAGGGTGGCGAGAAGACCGTCATCGTGCCGCCCGATGTGCCCGTGGTCACCTTCCGCCCCGGCACCGACGCGCTGCTGGTGCCCGGCGCCCACGTGCTGGTCAATGCGCAGGAGAAGAACGGCACGCCCACGGCATTGCGCGTCACGGCCGGCCGCAACGGCTTTGCGCCGCCGATGTAAGAAGAAGCCCGGCACCCAAGGGAAATCCCGCAGGCATTTTTGTCGCTGCGGCAACCTCCGGTGCATCTGTGCGGCGTATCGTGGCGAGGGACTTTTGCCGTCAGGCTGGTCCCTGCCATCCAACCGTTCACCGTCACAGGAGATTCCGCACCATGGCCACTGCCAAGAAAGCCGCCGCCAAGAAGACCACCGCCAGCAGCAGCACCGCCAGCGCGAAGACGGCAATGCCGACCGCCGCGGACATGCTCAATCCGCTGAAGGGCATGGCCGACAAGCTGCAGAACCTCAACCTGACCGGCGGCGCCGGCAAGCTGCTGGAGAGCGGCCGCAAGGACCTGGCGGCGCTGATGCAGGCCAACGAGAAGTCCTACCAGGGCCTGCAGACCGTCGTGCAGCGGCAGACCGAAATGATCAAGAGCGCGATTGCCGAATGGCAGACCGCCGCCAAGGAAATGCCGGGCAAGGACCCGAAGGAAAACCTGGCCAAGCTCGACGAACTCGGCCGCCAGTCTTTCCAGCGCGCCATCGACGACATCAAGGAGCTGGCCAACCTCGCCGCCAAATCGCAGGCCGATGCCTTCGACGTGGTGCGCCAGCGCATCCAGGCCAACGTGGACGAAGTGACGAAGCTGCTGCAGCGCAAGTAAGCCGGGCCGCAGCCATGACCGCAGTCCCGCCCCGCGTCGAGCAGCGCACGCGCGCCAACGGCATCGAGCTCGCCTGGGACAGCTTCGGCGACGCCGGTGCACCGCCGCTGCTGCTGGTCATGGGCCTCGGCGCGCAGATGGTGGCGTGGGACGACGCGTTCTGCGCCCGGCTCGCCGAAGCCGGCGGGCACCGCGTGATCCGCTTCGACAACCGCGACATCGGCCATTCGACGCATCTCTCGCACCTCGGCGTGCCCGACATCCAGGCACTGATGGCGCAGGCGATGGCGGGCCAGCCGCTGCGAACGCCCTACAACCTGCGCGACATGGCCGCCGACTGCGTCGGGCTGCTCGACGCGCTGGGCATCGCGCGTGCCCACATCGTGGGCGCCTCGATGGGCGGCGCCATCGGGCAGGAGCTGTGCATCCACCACCCGCACCGCATGCTGTCGTTCACCAGCATCATGTCGACCACCGGCGCTCCGGGCCTGCCGCCGCCCACGCCCGAGGCGATGGCCGTACTGTTCACGCCTTCGCCGACGACCTTCGAGGCCTACCTGCCGCACTACGCCAGGGTGTGGCGCGTGCTGCGCGGCCCGTCTGACTTTCCGCTCGACGAGGCGCGCGACGCCGAAAAGGCCCAGCTCGTGTTCCTGCGCGGCCTCAACCCGGCCGGCGTGGCACGGCAGCTCGCGGCCATCCTGGCCTCGGGCAACCGCAAGCCCGCGCTGCGCGACGCGCGCGTGCCAACGCTGGTGATCCACGGCGACGCCGATCCGCTGGTGCCGGTGGCCTGCGGGGTGGACGTGGCCGATGCCATCCCGGGCGCGCAGCTGCTGCGCATTTCGCGCATGGGCCACGCGCTGCCCATTCCGATGTGGCCGCAGATCGTCGACGCCATTGCCGCGCACACGGCGCACACGGCGCGGCACCCGAACACCTGAGACAAGAACGACAGACAAGGGAGCACCTGCCATGAACCAGTTCTCCCCGCTCGACCCGATGGCGATGTGGCGCGAGCTCACCGCCCAGTGGGAAAAGAGCACCAACGAGTTCGCCAACGAAGCCATGGCCTCCGACCCTTTCCGCCAGGGCATGCACGGCGGCATGAACGCCTCGCTCACCGCGCAGAAGGCGCTGGGCGACCTGATGGCGCGCTACCTGACGCTGCTGAACCTGCCCACGCGCGCCGACCTCCAGGTGCTGGGCGAGCAACTGCAGCGCATCGACGATCACCTTGCGCGCATCGCCCGTGCGGTGGAAGGCGGCTCCGGCCCCGCGCCGACTGCGCAAGCTGCCGCACCGAAGCCGCGCCGCACGCGCCAGCCGCCGAGCCCGCCGCCGGCCGCAACAGCGAAGCCGGCCCGCACGCGCAAGCCAGCAGGAAAGCGCCCCACATGACCCCCGCCCTCGATGCCTTCGCCCTGCCCGACATCGGCGCTGAGATCGAGCGCGCGATCCAGCGCAACATCAAGGGCCTGGACTTCCTCACCTCGGCCACGCCCACCGTCGGCCAGACGCCGAAGGACGAGATCCACCGGCGCGGCACGCTGAGCCTGTACCACTACCACCCGATGGTCGACGAGATCTACCGCGTGCCGGTGCTGATCGTCATGGCAACCACCAACCGCGGCTACATCCTCGACCTCGCTCCGGGCCAGAGCATGGTCGAGCACCTGCTGCTGCAGGGCTACGACGTCTACATGATGGACTGGAACGCGCCGCGCCCCGACGAGAAGCGCCTGCGCATCGAAGACTACGTGCTCGACTTCATCCCCGATTCGCTGCGGCGCGTGCAGGAACGCTCGGGCGAGGAAGACGTCACACTCATCGGCTACTGCATGGGCGGCGTGCTCTCCACGCTCTATGCGGCGCTGCACCCCGGCGGGCCAATGAAGAACCTTGCGCTCTTCACCACGCCGATCGACTTCAGCCACATGAAGATGTTCCATGCGTGGTCGGACAAGCGCTACTTCGACGTCGACCGGCTGGTCGACACCGTAGGCAACGTGCCGCCCGAGATGCTGTTCGCCTCCTTCGACATGCTGCGCCCGGCGGGCCGCAGCGCAGGCGTGGTGCAACTGTGGGACAACATGGACAACGACGAGTTCGTCAAGTCGTACCGCATGTTCGATCGCTGGGGCACCGAGATGCTTCCGCTGGCCGGCGAGTATTTCCGCCAGACCGTTAAGGAACTCATGTGGGGCAACAAGCTGCACAAGGGCGAACTGACGCTCGGCGGGCGCAAGGTGCTGCTGAAGAACATCAAGGTGCCGGTGCTGCACGCGCTCGCGCAGCACGACCACATCGTTCCGTATGAAGCGGGGCAGCCGCTGATTGCCGGCATCGGCTCGGCCGACAAGGAAGAAGTGGTGCTCAAGGGCGGCCACGTCAGCCTTGCCGCCGGCCCCAACGCAGTGCGCAGGCTGTGGCCCAAACTCGACGAATGGCTTGGAATGCGATCGACATGACCATCACCGCCGTTTCCGATTCCTTTTCGCGGACCTATCCGCGCACCGTGACGAGCAGCGAAGGCAACATCGTCCTGCGCCTGATGACCGCGGACGACGCTGCGGCCGTGCTGGCCTTCGCGCAGGCACTGCCCGCGCACGACCTGCTCTTTTTGCCGCGCGACATCACCCAGCCCAAGGTGATGAACGCCTGGGTGCGTGCCATCGAGCGCGGCGACATCGACAGCGTGCTCGCGGTGCGCGAAGCCGCGGTACTTGGCTGCGCGGCGGTGATCCGCGATCCGCACTCGTGGTCCAGTCACGTCGCCGAGTTGCGCGTGCTGGCCGCGCCCGAGCAGCGCGGCAGCGGCCTGGGCCAGCGGCTCGCGCGCGAGGCCTGCTCGCTGGCCATCGAGCGCGGGGCGGAAAAACTCGTCGCCCGCATGACCGTCGACCAGCGCAGCGCCATCGCCGTCTTCCAGGCCCTGGGCTTCCGCCCCGAGGCGCTGCTGAGCAAGCACGTGAAGGACTGGCAGGGCGTGACGCACGACCTCGTGGTGCTGAGCCACGACGTGGCGCGGTTCGAGGCGCAGATGCGGGCTTATGGGATGAACGAAGCGCTCGGAGCCTGAAAGAAGCAGGCGTCTGCGGGGGTGCCTTGCCAGGGCCGGACGGGGCGCAAACCGCCGCCCTTCTAAAATCGCGGCATTCCCCCGCAGATTGCCCACCTTGTCTTTTGTTGCCGAAACCCGCCGCCGCCGCACCTTCGCGATCATTTCCCACCCTGACGCCGGCAAGACCACGCTGACCGAAAAGCTGCTGCTTTTCTCCGGCGCGATCCAGATCGCCGGCTCGGTGAAGGCGCGCAAGGCCTCGCGCCATGCCACTTCCGACTGGATGGAAATCGAAAAGCAGCGCGGCATCTCGGTGGCCTCGTCGGTCATGCAGATGCTGTATCGCGACCACGTCATCAACCTGCTCGACACGCCCGGCCACAAGGACTTCTCGGAAGACACGTATCGCGTGCTCACCGCCGTCGACTCGGCGCTGATGGTGATCGACGCGGCCAACGGCGTGGAAGCGCAGACGCGGCGGCTGATCGAAGTCTGCCGCCAGCGCGACACGCCCATCATCACTTTCGTCAACAAGATGGACCGCGAAGTGCGCGAGCCGCTGGACATCCTCGACGAGGTGGAGCGCGAGCTCGGCATGCCCTGCGTGCCCATGACCTGGCCCGTGGGCCAGGGCAAGACCTTCCGAGGGATCATGAACCTGCGCACGCAGGCGATGACGGTGTTCGAGTCGGGCAGCGAACGTCTGCCGCAGGACTTCGAGACCATCCCGCTGAGCGAGCGCGACACGCTCACCAAGCGCTTCGGCGCCGACTTCGAGACCGCCATGGACAGCATGGAGCTGGCCACCGGCGCATCGCCCACCTGGGACCGCGAAGCCTTCCTTGCCGGCAAGCAGACGCCCGTGTTCTTCGGCTCCGGCGTGAACAACTTCGGCGTGATGGAAGTGCTCGATGCACTGGTCGACCTTGCGCCATCGCCGCAGTCACGCACCAGCACTACCATGGTCAACCGCCAGCCGGTAGTGAAGGAGATCCAGCCCGAGGACAAGGACTTCGCGGGCGTGGTCTTCAAGGTGCAGGCCAACATGGACGCCAACCACCGCGACCGCATCGCCTTCGTGCGCATGGCCTCGGGCAAGTACACGCCGGGCATGAAGCTCAAGGTGCAGCGCACCTCGAAGGAACTGCGCCCCACCAGCGTGGTGACCTTCATGAGCCAGCGCCGCGAGGCGGTGGAAGAGGCCTACGCGGGCGACATCGTGGGCTTTACCACGCACGGCGGCGTGCAGCTGGGCGACACCATCACCGACGGCGCGAGCCTGCAGTTCACCGGCCTGCCCTTCTTCGCGCCCGAGCTGTTCATGACCGTGATCCTGAAGAACCCGCTGCGCACCAAGCAGCTGCAGCAGGGCCTGGCCCAGTTGGGCGAAGAAGGCGCGATCCAGGTGTTCCGCCCCGAGGTCGGCGGCCCGATGCTGCTGGGCGCGGTCGGCCAACTGCAGTTTGAAGTGGTGCAGCACCGCCTGAAGGCCGAGTACGACGCCGACGTGCGGCTCGAAGGTTGCCAGTACACCGGCGCACGCTGGATCACGGCCGACACGCCGGCCGAGCTGCGCGAGTTCGTCAACGCGTACCCGGTGCGCATGGCCAAGGACGCGGCCGATACGCTGGCCTTCCTGTGCACCTCGCCGTACGACGTGCGGCTGGCGCAGGAGCGGTTTCCGAAGATCCACTTTCATCCGCTGCGGGAGCATGCGGGGTTGGCGCTGCAGAGCGCCGGTTGATGGCGCGCTAGCTGCCCGTCGAGGCGTAGTGGCGCAACCCGAAGCGCCAAGCCCCGAACGCCGCCGCGAGAAACACGAATCCCGCGAGCGGCGACACCATGCCCACCCACCCGGGCGCCCCCAGCGGATCGGCCTTGCCCAGAATTGCCAGCACCGGGTAATAAGCCACGCAGGCCAGCGGCACGATGAAGGTCAGCACGCGGCGGAACCACTGCGCATACAGCGCCAACGGATACTGCGCCGCCTGCACGCCGCCGTAAGTCAGCACATTGGCGATCTCCAGGCTCTCGACGGTCCAGAACGACAGCGTGCCCTGCAGCACCAGGATGCCGAGGAACAGCGCGACGCCGCCGGCAACGGCGAACAGGGCGATCGCCACCGTGGCCGGAGTCCATGCGATGGCCGCCTGATGCGTGGCGAACACGATCACCGCCACACCCTGCAACAAGCGCCCTGCGCGGCTGATGCGGAAGTCATTGCCCATCAACTGCAGCGCGAGCGAACGCGGGCGCAGCAGCAGGCGGTCGAAGGCACCTGTGCGCAGGAACTCCGTGCCGAGCACGTCGAAGCCGCGGCCCAGCGCATCGGCGAGCGCGAACATGCAGTTCACCAGCCCGTAGAACAGCGCCACCTCGCCGATGCGCCAGCCCTGCATGTCGCCGAAGCGATGGAACAGCGCCCAGACGGCGACCACCTCGATGCCGGAGCCGAGGAACTGGCCGACGGTCAGCATCAGCGCCGAGGCCGGATAGCGCGCCTGTCCGCCGAGGGAGGCGCCGACCAAGCGGAAGAAAAGCGGAAGCGATCCCATCGCGTTCACCCGCCCTGCACCTGCAGGCCGCGCATGGTGCGGCCCATGGCGAAATGGCCGAAGGCCACGAGCACCGCGATCCAGAAAGCCTGCAGCCCCAAGCCGCCGACGGCCTGCCAACCCTGCAACTGCCCGAAGTACAGGCGAGCCGGAATGTCCATCAAACCGGCCAGCGGCTGGATCAGCAGCGCGGTCTGCCAGCCATCGGGCAGCATCGCTAGCGGCAACAGGTTGCCCGAGAGCACGATGACCACCGGCGTGGCCACCGCGCTGATGCCGCGTTCGTTGAGCGCGGCGGTGGCGGCCACATTCAGAAGCATCACCATCGACGTCGAAAGCAGCAACGCGAGCACGGCCGACAGCATGAATGCGAGTCCCGCCGCCACGCCCGCCGGCAGTTGCCAGGCCCACTCGCCGAGGCCGGCCAGCGGCAGCACGACCATCGCGAACGCAGCCATCAGCGCCACGCGCGGCAGCACGCGCGCGGCGATCCAGCCGGCGCTGCGCGCGAACCACAGCGCATAGGCATCGACGGGCCGCAGCCGGTCGTAGGCGACGGCGCCGGTCCGCACCGCCTGCCCCACCTCCGGGTCGCCCAGCCAGGGCAGCAGCACGAGCAGCCCCTGCGCGAGCCACGTGTATGTGATGGCCTGCGCGAGCGACATCGAGCTGCTCGCGCCCGTGGTGGCCGCGTGGCCGTAGAAGGCCGCGAACACCATCACCTTGATGCCGCCCCACCAGCACTGCGTGGCGAAGCCGGCGAGCGCGGCGGTGCGGTACTGCAGCATCTGCAGGAAGCGCGACGCGAAGGCCGCGAAGTAGGGCCTCGCAAGATCGCGCGGGCTGGTCGCCGTCATGCCTCGGCCGCTCCATGCATGGCATAGAAGCGCGCGATAACGGCTTCGATCGCCAGCCCTTCGAGGCGAATGTCTTCCACCGCATGCGCGGCGGCGATGCGCGCGATCAGCGCGGGCGCGGCGGTCTGCGCCGGGTCGAAGTCGAGCACCAGTGTCTGTCCGTCGCGCGAATGCACGCGTGCGCCGGCCACTTCCACGGGCAACTCGGCGTCCTGCGCAAAGTCGACCACCAGCCGGCGCTCGGCCATCACCTGCGCGCGCAGCGCCTCCACCGGGCTGTCGGCCAGCACGCGGCCGTGGCCGATGACGATCACGCGGCGGGCCAGCGCCTCGATGTCATGCATGTCGTGCGTGGTCAGCAGCACGGTGGTGCCGCGCTCGCGGTTGGCGCGGCGCACGAAGTCGCGCACGGCGAGTTTCGACGGCGCATCGAGACCGATGGTCGGCTCGTCGAGAAAAAGAATGTCGGGTTCGTGCAACAGCGCCGCAGCAATTTCTGCGCGCATGCGCTGGCCCAGCGAGAGCTGGCGCACCGGCTGGTCGAGCACACGCTCCAGATGCAGCAGCGCGACCAGCTCGTCGCGTGTATGGCGATAGCGCACCGGGTCCACGCGGTAGATGTCGCGCAGCAGGTCGAAGCCGTCGCCCACGGGCAGGTCCCACCACAGCTGCGTGCGCTGGCCGAAGACCACTCCGATGCGCGCCACGTGCCGCTCGCGGTCTGCAAACGGGTCGCGCCCGTCGATTTCCACGCGCCCGCCGTCGGGCCGCAGGATGCCCGAGAGGATCTTGATGGTGGTCGACTTGCCCGCGCCGTTCGGCCCGATGAAGCCGAGCAACTCGCCGCGCTCGAGCGAGAACGAGACGCCCGACAGCGCCTCCACCGTGCGATGGCGGCGCTGCACGAGCCCGCGCAGCGCGCCCATCACGCCAGGGTCGCGCTCGGAGATTCGGTAGGTCTTGCGGAGGTGGTCGACGAGGATGTGAGGCATGAAGGGCGCCGCGCCGGCCTCGATGGCGCGGCGGGGGCGGGATGCTACACGAAGAAGGCACAAGTACGATCACCGACTCTCCCCAACATTCCTCGCCATGCCCTCGCTGCCCGCCTCGCCCCACCACCTGTTGCCGCTGACCCGCTGGGAGGCGACGGCACGCAGCGCGCTCGTCGGCGTCTTCACCGACATCGACGACACGCTGACCCACGACGGCGCGATCACGCCCGATGCGCTGCAGGCGCTGGGCGATCTCAAGGCCGCAGGGCTGTCGGTGGTGGCAATCACCGGCCGGCCGGTGGGCTGGAGCCTGCCCTTCGTCAACGCCTGGCCCGTCGATGCCATCGTGGCGGAGAACGGTGCAGTTGCGCTGCTGCCCGCGGCCGGCGGCCGGGTCTGGAAGCGCTACCAGCAGGATGCGACCACCCGCGCCGCCAACTTCGCGCGCATGCAGACCGTGCTGGCGCGCATCGAGCGCGAATTTCCGGGCGTCGGGCGCGCCACCGATTCGTCGGGGCGCGAGACCGACATCGCCATCGACCACAGCGAGTTCGTGCAACTCAGCGACGCCACCATCGCGCAGGTGGTGGCGCTGATGCGCGGCGAGGGCATGCACGCAACCGTGAGCAGCATCCACATCAACGGCTGGTACGGCGACAACGACAAGCTCGAAGGCGCGCGCTGGATCGTGCGCGAGCTGTGGGGCCGCACGCTCGACGACGAAATGGACCGCTGGGCCTACGTGGGCGACTCCACCAACGACCAGCTGATGTTTCGCACCTTCGCGCACAGCATCGGCGTGGCGAACGTCGCGCGCTTCGTGCCGCAGCTGGAGCACCTGCCGCGCTACGTGACGCAGGGCGAGCGCGGCTCGGGGTTTGCCGAGGCGGCGCGCGCCGTGCTGTCGGCACGAATGCAACAAGGAAATAAAAAAAGCCCGCACGAGGCGGGCTAAAAGGATCGGCCTGGAGACCCTTGGAGAAAACTCGAGAGGACTGACTACCCGGCTCAGAACGCGTGGCGAATGCCGAACTCGTAGCCCATCGACGACTTGGGCTGCAGCGCGGCCCGGTTGAACGCGACGACATACGACGGGCCGGCGCCGACCGTGTTGCCCGCGCCGTTCTTGTTGCTGACGCGCGCGATCGTGCCGTAGAGCGCGGTGCGCTTCGACAGGTTGTGCACGTAGCCCAGTGCGAGCTTGTTGGACTTCGGATCGGGGGCGTTCACGACGCCGAGAACCGGCACGCGGTTGAAGTCGTACTTGACCTGCGAGTACGAAGCACGGATCTGGCCCGGGCCGATCGGCACGGTCACGCCGATCAGGTAGCCGGTCAGGTCCACGTCCGGCACACGGGTGAAGACATTCAGCGGGTCGCGCTGGTCCTTCGAACGCGAGTACTCACCGAACAGCTTGGCCACGCCGAAGTCGTAGGTTGCGCCGAGGTTGAAGGTCTTGATCTTGCCCGGGCGCGCCACGGCCGCGGCGCCGGAGCCAGTCGTGAAGCTCGTGTCGTTCTGCGCATAGCTGGCGGCCACGTCGAGCGGGCCGGCTGCATAGCCGACGCGCCCGCCGATGTGGCGACCGGTGTTGGTCTTGTCGGCGCCGGCCACGGAGTCCGGCGAGGTGCGGGTGAGCTCATGCAGGCTGTAGCCCACGTTGCCGTAGAAGCCGCCCAGGTTGCGCGGCAGGAAGTACTGCACCATGTTGCCGGCGCGCTTGTACGTGCTGTTGCTGCCGTAGCCGGTGCCCGACACGCTGGTTTCGTTGGCGTCGATGATCAGCGAGCCGCCGATGCCGGTGTCGGCGAACGGATCGAACTGCTCTTCGTTCAGCACGGTGGCGGTCTTGTCACGGCCGAGGCGGATTTCGCCGAAGCTGCCGGCAAGGCTCACCGTCGAGCGGCGGCTGAAATTGCTGAGGCCAGTGGCGCCGTCGTCGTTGGTGATCGGGGACTCGAGCCAGAAGCTGGCCGACAGGCCGCCGCCCAGGTCCTCCACGCCGCGGAAGCCGAGGCGGCTGGAGCTCAGGCCCGAATTGGCCAGTTCGGTGCGGCTGGCCTTCACGCTGTAGAAGGGGCCGAAGGGGTTCGTCGACTCGCTCTTGTTCGATACGTTGCGGTAGGCGGCGTCGACCACGCCGAACAGCGTTACGGTCGATTGCGCCGACGCGGCACCACAAGCCGCAAGGGTGGCCAGAACAAGCAGGGATTTTTTCATTCGTATCACTCCAGGATGGGGAATTCGTCGCTCCGTATCGGGCGACAGTTAAGAAGTCCGGGCCTTTGCGCCACAGGACTGCATCCGAGTGTTTCTTCGTTAGAAGACGAATGAATTACATAGGGTTAACGCTTAATTGACGAAGGGATACCGCACTTGACATGTGTGAGCTGCGCGCCATTGCGCGTCAATGCGCGCCACGGTGCAACACCGACCACTGGCTCCAGACGCCGAAAGCAGCGATCAGCAGCAGCACCGCCGCATAGCCTTCCGTCGTGTTCAGCAACCCCAGCGGCGCCACCAGGAAGCCCGCCAGCATCGCGGGCAGGCTGAACGCGAGATAGCTCACGACGAAGATCGCCGCGAACAGTTCGCCGCGCTCGTGCGATTGCGCCAGTGGCGCCAGCGTTTGCACCAGCGCCGAGAACGCACCGCCGAAGCCGATGCCCGCCACCGCGGTGCCAACGAAGAACAGCGCGAGCGAACGAGTGGCAAGCGAAGCGAGCAGCAGCCCCAGCCCGACCGCGATGCTGGCCATGCCGAGGATGGCTGGGCGAGGTGCAGCGAAGCGGCCGAGCAAGGTAGGCGCGATCGCGCCCATACCGGAGAGCACCGCCACCGTGAGTCCGTTGACCACGCCGTTGTCGATGCCGAAAACATGCAGCATCAACGACGGCGCGAGCGACAGATACAACCCGCCGAGCGCCCACACCACGACGAACACCGGCAGCCCGCGCACGAACTCGGCCCGTGCGCGCACGGGAATCGACACGCGCGGCACCAGCGAGGCCAGCGCACCGGCGCGCGGCGTGACGGTTTCGGGCATCCACAGCACCACCGCCGCGCCCAGCGCGAACACCGCGGCCAGTACGCCGAAAACCAGCATCACCGGCTGAACCGAGAACTTCACCGCCACACCCGTCAGCAACGCGCCCAACGCCAGGCCGGCCAGCGGAGACACGCTCGTGATCAGCGCCCCCAGCCGCTTGCGCGAAGCCGGCGCAGCCTCGACCACCGCCGCGCTCAGCGCGCCGCTAGCGATGCCCGTGGCCACGCCCTGCACCACGCGAGCGACGATCAGCCCGCCGATGCCGTGCGCCAGCAGGAAGAGCCCCATCGCCACCGCCTGCAGCACCAGCGCCGCCAGCACCACGGGCCGCCGGCCGATGTGGTCAGACAGCGAACCCGCCACCAGCAGCGAGATCAGCAACGCAATCGCGTAGATCGCAAAAGCCACCGTGAGCAGCGATGACGAAAAGTGCCAGGCGTGCTGGAACACCACGAACAGCGGCGACGGTGCAGCCGCCGCGAAGAAGAAGGCGAACAGCACGGCGGCCAGCAACGGAAAAGCCGCGCGTGCCGGCAAGCGCCAGGGCTTGGCGCGGGCGGCGAGGTCGGAGGTGCTGACCGCGAGGTCGGGGCAGGTGGATGGCATGGCGAATCCTTAACGCAACTTTTTTTGCTTTTGTGATTCTAGATCTGAGAATCAACTAAAGCAAATATCTTTGCGTTAAAGTCCGAACATGAACGACATCGCCCTTCCCCACAAACGCCCCGGCGGCCGCAGCGCGCAGGTGCAGGCGCTGGTGCGCACCGCCCTTGAAGAACTCGTGGCCGAACAAGGGCGGGAGCGTGTGACGGTGCCGGCAGTGGCCGAGCGCGCGGGCGTCAGCGCCTCCAGCATCTACCGGCGCTGGGGCGATCTGCAGGGGTTATTGGCGGAGACGGCCACCCACCGGCTGGACCCGAACCGCCCACTGCCAGACACCGGCGCGCTACGGGCCGACCTCGAAGCCTGGGCGCGCGAACTCATCGAGCACCTGGCCAAGCCGTGCAACACCTCGCTGCTGAAAGCCGCGGCCGCGCTGGCCAACGGCGATTCGGACACCGACTGCCTGCGCAACCGCCGCAAGGAGGCGCTGACGCTGGTCGAGCAGGCACGCGCCCGCGGAGAGCACGCGCCGGAGCCGCAGCAGGTGATCGATCACCTGATTGCGCCGATCGTGTTTCGCCTTGTGTTTGGAGCGGACCCGGTGAAGCCGGAGTTGGCGGCGCGGCTGGTGGACGAACTGTTCGTGCTCAGTTCGTCTTGACTTCCTTCGCCAGCCCCAGCTTGTCGATGATCACCTTCTCCCTCACCACCGTCTCCTGCGCAAACTTGGTGTACGTCGCCGAGCTCATGTAGTTCGGCAGCATGTCGTAGCGCCCCAGCGCGGTCACGTAGCTCGGCTCTTCCATCGCCTGCTTGAACGCGTCGTGCAGCTTCTTCACCACCTCGGGCGGCGTGCCCTTGGGCGCGCCGATGCCGAAGGGCGAGTTCTGCACCACGTCGTAGCCCAGCTCCTTCAGCGTGGGCGCGTCGGGAAACTTGGCCAGGCGCTTCTCGCCCCAGGTGTTCAGCACGCGCAGCTTGCCCGCCTCGACCTGCGGCGCGAAGCCGGTGCTGTCGGCGGCGGCCATCAGCTGGCCGCTGACCACCGCGAGCATCAGGTCGGCGCTGCCCTTGTAGGGCACGTGCTGCAGCTCGATGCCAGCCTTCTGCGCGACGATCTCGGTCGTCAGGTGCGGGCTGGTCAGCGTGCCGGTGGAGCCGTAGGTGAGCTTGCCGGGGTTGGCCTTGGCGTAGGCAACGAAGTCGGCCCAGGTCTTGAAGGGGCTGTTGGCCGGCACGACGATGCCGAAGGCATAGCCCGTGACGTTGATGACGTACGTGATGTCCTTCAGCGGGTCCCAGTTGATCTTGGTGGTGTAGCCCAGGCGGAACACGCCGAGCGGGATCTGCGCGACGGTGTAGCCATCGGGCTGCGAGGTCTGCAGCGCCTGCGCGGGCAGCGTGCCGCCGGCGCCGGGCTTGTTGTCGATGATCACCGGCTGGCCGAGGATCTTGCTCGCGTTCTCGGCGAGCTGGCGCATGGTGATGTCGGTCGGGCCGCCGGCCGGGAAGGCGATCACCAGCTTGATGGGCTTGGCGGGAAAGCTCTGCGCGAACGCCGCCATGGGAGAAACAAGGCCGCAAGCGGCAAGCGCGACGGCGGCGCGGAGAAATGTGGTGCGGCGGAGCATGGCTGACTGGATCCTGACTTTGAAAGCGCCGATTGGGCCCCGCCCCGTTGGGGAAGGCAATCGGGGCTCCCCTGATTTCCCGGGGAAAACAGGGCCATTCGCGGCATCCGAGTCGCCTGCGCGTCAGCGCGGCACGTGCTGGCTACGCCTGCCCGAAGCCTTCGAGCACGTTCACCGCATTCACGCCCACTTCGGCCACCGCATAGCCGCCCTCGAAGACGAACACCGTCGGCAGTCCCGCGCGCGCCAGGTCTTCGCCCATGCGCAGGTAGTCGTCGCTCTTGAGCTTGAAGCCCGAGATCGGATCGCCCTCGAAGGTGTCGACGCCGAGCGAGACCACGAGCGCGCCGGCCTTCACCGCCGCGATGCGCTCGAGCGCGGTCTTCAGCGCCGCGCGCCAGGCCGCGAAGTCCGTGCCGCGCGGCAGCGGCAGGTTGTGGTTGAAGCCTTCGCCCTGCCCCGCGCCGCGCTCGTCGGCGTGGCCCAGGTAGTACGGGTAATCGGTCAGCGGGTCGCCGTGCAGGCTCGCGAAGTGCACGTCGCTGCGCTCGTAGAAGATGGCCTGCGTGCCATTGCCGTGGTGGTAGTCGACGTCGAGCACGGCCACGCGTTCGACGCCCGCGTCACGCAGCGCCTGCGCCGCGACGGCGGCGTTGTTGATGAAGCAATAGCCGCCGAAGAAGTCGGCGCCGGCATGGTGGCCCGGCGGCCGCGAGAGCGAGAAGGCCGCGCGCTCGCCGCCAATGACGCGCTGCGCCGCGGTCCACGCACAGGCCGCGCCATGCCGCGCCGCCGCCCAGCTGCCGGCCATCAGCGGCGTGCCCGCGTCGAAAGAGAACAGCCCCATGCGCGCCGGAAAGCTCTTCGGCAACACATCGGTGCGCATGCCGCGCGTGGGCCAGTACGAAGGCAGCGCATCACGCGAGACGTTGGTCGGGTCCAGCGCGACCCATTCTTCCCATGCATGCGCGATGAAGTCCAGGTAGCGCGGTGCATGCACCTTGGCCAGCAGCGCCTCGTCGAATGCATCGGGTGCCTGCAGCGTGCCGAAGCCCCTGCGCTCCAGCTCATGCTTCACATGATCGACGCGGGCGGGCACCTCGAAGCACGGCACGAGTTCGCCGCGGAACATCTCGACTTTGCCCTGATGAAGAACGTGCTGGTCGTTGTAGATGGTGAGCATGGAGAAAAGCAGGATCGGCGGTGATGAAGCCGCCCATCATGCCGCACGCCGCAGCACTGCCCGTCGCCGGCCCGAGGCCGTGAGGCCGAACAAGTCCTTCGGGTCGTCGAGCTCAGGCACCAGCGCAATCTGCTGGCCGATGCCGCGCTCCGTGGCAAGGCGCTGGATGTAGCGCAGCGCCGTGTAGTCCTCCAGCGCGAAGCCCACCGAATCGAACAGCGTGACCTGTGCGGGGGTCTCGCGGCCGGGCACTTCGCCTAGCAGCACGCGCCACAGTTCGTGCACCGGGAAGTCGGCGGGCATCTGCTGGATCTCGCCCTCGACGCGGGTCTGCGGCTCGTACTCGACGAACACGCGCGCCCTGCGCAGCACGTCGGGGTGCAGTTCGGTCTTGCCGGGCGAATCGCCACCCACGGCGTTGATGTGCATGCCGGGCTCGATCATGTCGGGCGTGAGCACGGTCGCACGCCCCTGGCAGGCGGTGACGGTGGTGACGATGTCGGCGCCGCGCACCGCCTCGGCCACGGAGTGCGCGCGCACGATGTCCAGCGACGTGCAGGCCGACAGGTGGCGCACCAGCTTGTCGGTGGCGTGCGGGTCGGTGTCGAACACGCGCACTTCCTCGATGCCGAGCAGCGCATGGAAGGCCAGCGCCTGGAATTCGCTCTGCGAGCCGTTGCCGATCAGCGCGAGGCTGCGCGAATCGGGCCGCGCCAAGGCCTGCGCCGCCATCGCCGAGGTAGCAGCCGTGCGCAACGCGGTGGTGAGCGTGAGCTCCGACAGCAGCACCGGATAGCCCGTATCGACTTCCGCCAGCACGCCGAAAGCCATGACTGTCGGCAGCCCGACCTGCGTGTTGTGCGGATGCCCGTTGACGTACTTGAAGGCATAGGCGCCGTCGTCGGCCACGGGCATCAACTCGATCACGCCCAGATGCGAATGGCTGGCCACGCGCGCCTTCTTGTCGAACTCGCGCCACCGCAGGAAGTCGTCGCGCAGCGCGTCGGCCAGCGCGGTGAGGAACTGGGGAATGCCTGTCTCGTCCACCAGGCGGACCAGGCTGTGAACATCGATGAAGCGGGTCATGGCGCGGCTCCTTGCGTAGCCCCCGGCACGGCGCTTCATCCCCTCACATGTTCACTCCACCATGGCTGATTCAGGATGCGCCTGCGCCAAGGGTTCGAGCCATTGTGCGCCTGCTTGCTGGCCTTTGCGAGCCCCGGTCCTGCCAACCGTCAGTCGTGCCTGTGCTCTTCGATGTTGCGCTCAAGAAAGCGCCACAGCCGCTCGTCTTCGCTGAAGGCCACGTTGAATCGGAGCCAGCCGGTGGGATGCGGGTTGACCAGGAACAGCTGGCCCGGGCCGAGCATGATTCCCTCCGCCGCGGCGCGCCGCGAGAGCTCGGCGCTGTCGGCAATGTCCGGGTGCCGGGCCCACAGGTACATGCCGGCCGCGGCTTCATGGAACAGCTCGAAGCCCAGTCCATCCAGCCGCCTCGCGACACTGCCTTGCGCCTGCGCGAGCCTGTCGCGCAGGGCCTTGAGATGCTTGCGCCAGCGGCCGTCGGTCACGGTGCCGAAGGCCAGGCGCTCGGTGATGTCGGATGAAGTGAGGCCAGAGACCATCTTGAGCTGCGCCAGTTCTTCGAGCAGCTCCGGCTGGGCAACGACGTAGCCGACGCGGATGTTCGGCGAGATGGTCTTCGAGTAGCTGCCCACGTAGACCACGCGACGCAGCTGCCCCAGGCTGGCGAGCGAGGGGCGCATCGATGCGTCCATCTCGGCGTAGATGTCGTTCTCTACCAGCGTGAAGTCGTGCGTCTGGGCCAGCTGGAGCAGTTGCACCAGTTGCGGCAGCGAAGCCATCGAGCAGGTCGGGCTCTGCAGCCGGGGCTGGGTGAAGAAGGCCTTGGGCCGGTGCACCGCGAGCAGCGCCTCGAGCGCGGGCATGTCGTAGCCCGTTGGGGTGCGCGGCACGCCGATGATCTCCACGCCCAGGAAGCGCAGCATGAACATCAGGTTCGGATAGCCCGGGTCGTCCACCAGCACCGAATCGCCCGGCTTGAGCAGGCGGCGCGCGACCAGGTCCAGCGCCTGGCTGGAACCCTGGGTCAGCAGGACCTGCGCGGCCTCGACCACGATCTGCTGCTCCGACAGCGCCTCGGCCGTTGCCATGCGCAGCGCCATGTGGCCGAAGGGCAGGCCGTAGCCGCCGATGTCGGTGCCTTCGGAGGCCAGGTGACGCAGGCTGCGGCGCATGCCGTCCTCGAACAGCCAGTCGTGCGGCAGCCAGCCGCAGCCGGGCTTGAGCGGGAGGTTGCGGTTCTCGAAGATCTGCTGCAGATACCAGCGGGCGTCGAAGCGGGGGTCCGGGCGGGGCACGCTGGACGCACCGGCGGCGCTGTCTTCGCTGCGCCGCTTGACGAAGAAGCCCGCGTTGGCGCGCGATACCAGCAGGCCCTGCGCCACCAGCCGGTCGTAGGCCTCGACCACCGTGAAGACACTGACGCCGTGGGCCGCGGCAAAGGCGCGGATCGACGGCAGCTTGCTGTCGGCCTTGAGCTTCTGGGCGCCTATCAGTCCGCGCAGCCCTTCCACGATCTGGCTTACCAGCGGCGTCGGCTGTTCGGGGCGAAGAATGAGCATCGGGGGTGTCTCCGGCAGTCCGGCCTGCACCATATTGAGGAAAGTATGTACAGGATACAAGACCAGTACAGTCTTCCGGGCGATCACTTCCGGTGTACATGGCTGGATCGAATCGCGCGACCTAGAGTGCCGGGATTCCTTCTTCACAGCACCAAAGCACAGGTCGTACCATGCAACGCGAACCCCACCTCAGCAACGCCGCCCTCATGGCCCGCCGCAACGCGGCCGTCGCCCGCGGCGTCGGCCAGGCCCATGAAATCTTCGTCAGCCGGGCTGCCAACGCCGAACTGTGGGACGTCGAGGGCCGCCGCTACATCGACTTCGCCGGCGGCATCGCGGTGCTCAACACCGGCCACTGCCACCCGGAGATCAGCGCCGCCGTCAAGGCGCAGGTAGACCTTTATTCGCACACCTGCTTCCAGGTGGTGGCCTACGAGCCCTATGTGGAGCTGGCCGAGCGCCTGAATGCACTGGCACCGGGCGCGTTCACGAAGAAGTCGATCTTCCTGAGCACCGGCGCCGAGGCGGTGGAGAACGCCGTCAAGATCGCTCGCGCCCACACCCGGCGCCCCGGCGTCATTGCCTTCACCGGCGGCTACCACGGCCGCACGATGATGACGCTCGGCCTCACCGGCAAGGTGGCTCCCTACAAGATCGGCTTCGGCCCGTTCCCGGGCGAGGTGTTCCATGCGCTGTACCCAAATGCGCTGCACGGCGTGAGCGTGGACGATGCACTGCATTCGGTCGAGCTGCTGTTCAAGAACGACATCGAGCCCGAACGCGTGGCGGCCTTCATCCTGGAGCCGGTGCAGGGCGAGGGCGGCTTCTACGTGGCGCCCAACGACTTCGTCGAAGGCCTGCGCGCGCTGGCGGACCGCCACGGCATCCTGATCATTGCCGACGAGGTGCAGACCGGCGCGGGCCGCACCGGCACCTGGTTCGCCAGCGAGCAGTGGCCCGTGGCGCCCGACCTGATCACCACCGCCAAGTCGATGGCGGGCGGCTTCCCCATCTCCGGCGTGGTGGGCCGCGCCGAGGTGATGGACGCCCCCGCGCCCGGCGGCCTGGGCGGCACCTATGCCGGCAGCCCCATCGGCTGCGCCGCGGCGCTCGCGGTGCTGAAAGTTTTCGACGACGAGCAACTGCTGGCGCGCAGCCGGGCGCTGGGCGAGCGGCTCACGGCCGGCCTGCGCCGCATCGCGGCCGACGTGCCTGCCATCGGCGACGTGCGCGGGCTCGGCGCCATGGTGGCCGTCGAGCTGTTCGAGCAGGGCGACACGTCGCGCCCCGATGCCGCGCTGACCCGCAAGGTGGTCGCAGAGGCGGCACGGCGCGGGTTAATCCTGCTGTCATGCGGCACCTACGGCAATGTAATTCGCGTACTGGTGCCGCTCACGGCATCCGACTTGCTTGTGGACGAAGGCCTGGCGCTTCTCGCGGACAGCTTCGCCGCACTGCGCTGATCGACAGATCCTTTCCTTAATTCCTCCTCCATGACAGCAGAACCCTTGGTGCGCTTCCAGCGCGTCCAGAAGACCTACGACGGCGAACACCTGGTGGTGCGCCAGCTCGATCTGGACATTCACCGTGGCGAGTTCCTGAGCCTGCTCGGGCCTTCGGGGTCGGGCAAGACCACCACGCTGATGATGCTGGCGGGCTTCGAATCGCCGACCTCGGGCGAGATCCTGCTCGACGGCAAGCAGATCACCGGCACGCCGCCGCACAAGCGGAACTTCGGCATGGTCTTCCAGAACTACGCGCTGTTCCCGCACCTGAGCGTGGGCCAGAACGTGGCCTATCCGCTCACCGTGCGCAAGGTGCCCAAGGACGAGCAGCAGCGCCGCGTGCAGCGTGCGCTCGACATGGTGCAGCTGCGCGGCATGACCGACCGCCTGCCCGGCCAGCTCTCTGGCGGCCAGCAGCAGCGCGTGGCGCTGGCGCGCGCGCTGGTGTTCGAGCCCCAGCTGGTGCTGATGGACGAGCCGCTCGGCGCGCTCGACAAGCAACTGCGCGAGCACATGCAGATCGAGCTCAAGGACCTGCACCGCCAGCTGGGCGTGACCTTCGTCTACGTGACGCACGACCAGGGCGAGGCGCTCACCATGAGCGACCGCGTGGCGGTGTTCAACGAAGGCGTGATCCAGCAGCTGGACACGGTCGACCGGCTCTACGAGACGCCTTCCAACCGCTTCGTGGCCGGCTTCGTCGGCGACAACACGGTGCTCAAGGGCCAGCTGGGCCAACTGAGCCGCAGTGGCGAGCATGCAGAAATGAAGCTGCCCGACGGCCGCGTGCTGCACGGGCTCAACGTCAGCGGCGCTGCCGCGGGCGCGACCGTCGAGGCCTGCATCCGCCCCGAGCGGGTGGTGCTGCACCGCAGTCCGCCCGCGCCGCGCGCCAACATGCTCGCCGCCCAAGTGGCGCGCGTCATCTACTTCGGCGACCACCTGCGGCTGCTGTGCAGCGTCGGCGGCGACCAGGCCGAAGCCACCGTGAAGCTGCCGCTGAACGGCCTCGAAGGTGCCGCCGCGCCGCAGGCCGGCGAAGCGGTGGTGCTCGAATTTCCGACGGCGCATGCGCGCATCTATGCCTCCTGAATCCGGCTTGTTGTTCCCTCGTTTCCTTTCTTTGCTTTCATCACCCAGGAAGACTTCCACCATGAAAAAGACTCTCCTCGCCTGCACCGTCGCCGCCAGCTTCGCACTGCCGGCCTTTGCCCAGCAGCAGCTCACCGTGGTCAACTTCGGCGGCGCCAACGCCAATGCCCAGAAGAAGGCCTACTACGAGCCCTTCGAGAAGACCGGCACCAAGATCATCCCGGTCGAATACAACGGCGAGCAGGCCAAGATCAAGGCCATGGTCGAGACGAAGAAGGTCACCTGGGACGTGGTCGAGGTCGAATCGCCCGACGCGGCGCGCGGCTGCGACGAGGGCCTGTTCGAGAAGCTCGACTATTCCAAGATCGGCAGCAAGGCAGACTTCCTGCCAGCCGCCGTCACCGACTGCGGCGTGGGCCTCTTCGTGTGGTCGACCGTCATGGCCTACAACGGCGAGAAGCTCAAGACCGCGCCCAGCAGCTGGGCCGATTTCTGGGACGTGAAGAAGATCCCCGGCAAGCGCGGCATGCGCAAGGGCGCGCGCTACAACCTCGAGTTCGCGCTCATGGCCGACGGCGTGAAGCCGGCCGATGTCTACAAGGTGCTCGGCACCAAGGAAGGCGCCGACCGCGCATTCAAGAAGCTCACCGAACTCAAGCCGAACATCCAGTGGTGGGAAGCCGGCGCGCAGCCGCCGCAGTTCCTGGTGGCCGGCGACGTGGTGCTGACCACGGTCTACAACGGCCGCATCGACGCCGCCAACCGCGAAGGCCGCGACCTCAAGATCTACTGGCCGGGCGGCATCTACGACCTCGACTACCTGGTGATCCCGAAGGGCGCACCGAACAAGGAAGCCTCGCTGAAGTACATCCAGTTCGCGATGCAACCGGCCAACCAGGCGGTCTATGCCCAGAACATCGCCTACGGCCCCACCAACACCAAGGCGCTGACTTCGCTGAGCAGCAAGGTGCTGGCCGACCTGCCGACCTCGTCGACCAACGCCAAGGATGCGCTGCAGTTCAACGTCGGCTTCTGGGCCGACCAGGGCGAGGCGCTCGAGAAGCGCTTCGCATCCTGGGCCACGCAGTAAACGGGCAAACGAGCGAGCGCGAAAGAGTCCATGCACGCGGCAACGTCTGTCCCCCTGGTTCCAGCAGAAGCGCCGCCCGGCGAACTGCGGCGTGCGCTGGCGCGCGCCGAAGCCCGCCGAAAGTGGCGCGCGTTTGCGCTCACGGTGCCGCTGCTGGTGTTTCTGCTGCTGACGCTGCTGGTGCCCATCGTGGCGCTGCTGCAGCGTGCGGTAGAAAACCCCGAGGTGGCCAACGCGCTGCCGCGTACCGTACGTGCGCTCGACGGCTGGAACCGCAAGGAGGCGCCCGCGTCGGCGGCCTTTGCAGCCATCGCGGCCGATCTCGCCCAGCTGCCCGACAGCTCCGACGCCGGCGCCCTGGCGCGCCGCCTCAACACCGAGATCGCCGGCGCCCGCTCGCTGGTGATGGGCACCTTCCGTGCGCTGCCGATCGCCGGCACGCCGGAAGAGGTCAAGGCGCGCATGCTGGAGCTCGACCCGCGCTGGGGCGAGGCGCCGTACTGGCAGGCGATTGCCAAGAACGGCTCGCGCTGGACGCCCGACTACCTGCTCGCCTCGGTCGACCTGCGGCGCGACGTGGCCGGCGAGGTCGAGCGCATGCCCGCCGACCAGCGCGCCTTTGCCGGCATCCTGCTGCGCACCTTCCAGATCAGCGCCGTCGTCACCTTCTTCTGCCTGCTGCTGGCCTATCCGCTGGCGTGGTGGCTGTCGACGCTGCCCGCGCGCAAGGCCAACGTGCTGATGATCCTGGTGCTGGTGCCGTTCTGGACTTCCATCCTGGTGCGCGTAGCGGCCTGGATCGTGCTGCTGCAGTCCGAGGGGCTGGTCAACCGGGGCCTCATGGGCATCGGCCTGATCGACCATCCGCTGGCGCTGCTGTTCAACCGCACCGGCGTGATCATCGCGATGGTGCACATCCTGCTGCCCTTCATGATCCTGCCGCTGTACAGCGTCATGAAGAGCGTGCCGCCCACCTACCTGCGCGCGGCCGTCTCGCTGGGCAGCTCGCCGCTGGCGGCCTTCTTCCGCGTGTACGTGCCGCAGACCTACCCGGGCATCGGCGCCGGCGCGCTGCTGGTCTTCATCCTGGCGATCGGCTACTACGTGACGCCGGCGCTGCTCGGCGGCGCGGACGACCAGATGCTGAGCTACTACATCGCGCGCTACACCAACGTCGAAATCAACTGGGGCATGGCATGCGCGCTGGGCACCGTGCTGCTGGTCGCCACGCTGATTCTGTATGCCGTGTACCGCCGCATCGGCAAGGCCGAGCTGAGCCTCGGTTGAGCAGCACGAAAAGCCGCATGAAAGACAGACAAGCATGTTGAAGCTTCCCCAATTCCCGGCCTATGCCACCTTCGCCGACAAGCTCGGCTGGTGGCTGGTGCGCGGCGGCTGTGTCGCGGTGCTGGCCTTCCTGCTGGCGCCGATCCTGGTGGTGATTCCGCTGTCGTTCTCCGACAGTTCGTTCCTGGCCTACCCGATTCCCGGCTGGTCGCTACGGTGGTATCGCAACCTCTTCGAATCGCCCGAGTGGGCACGCGCGGCGCGCAACAGCTTCATCGTCGCGCCGGCCGCCACGGTGCTGGCCACCGTGCTGGGCACGCTGGCGGCGGTGGGGTTGTCGCGCACGAGCTTCGCCTTCAAGGGCCTGCTCATGAGCGTGCTGATCTCGCCGATGGTGGTGCCGATCGTGGTGGTGGGCGTCGCCACGTATCTCTACTTCGCGCCCATCGGACTGGCCGACACCTACTTCGGGCTGATCGTGGTGCATGCGGCGCTGGGCGCGCCCTTCGTGCTGACCACCGTGCTCGCCACGCTGGCCGGCTTCAACCAGAACCTGGTGCGCGCATCGCTGAGCCTGGGCGAGACACCGTTCAGGACCTTCATGCGCGTCACGCTGCCGGTGATTGCGCCGGGCGTGATCTCGGGCGCGCTGTTCGCCTTTGCCACTTCGTTCGACGAGGTGGTGGTCACGCTGTTCCTAGCGGGGCCGGACCAGGTCACGCTGCCGCGCCAGATGTTCACCGGCATCCGCGAGAACATCTCGCCCACCATCGCCGCCGTGGCGACGCTGCTGATCATCTTCACCACCACGCTGCTGCTTGCGCTCGAATGGCTGCGCGGCCGGCGGCGTTGAACCCGCACACGCACGATGCCCACCACCACAACACCGAACCAGCCGCTGGGCGGCAACACGATGCCGCGCTTCGCCGGCCCCGGCACGATGATGCGGCTGCCCGCTGCAACGTCTCCAGCAGGGCTGGATGCGGCGTTCATCGGCGTGCCGCTGGACATCGGCACTTCCAACCGGCCGGGTGCGCGCTTCGGACCGCGCCAGATCCGCGCCGAGTCGGCATTGCTGCGGCCCTACAACATGGCCACCGGCGCCGCGCCTTTCGACAAGCTGAACGTGGCCGACCTGGGCGACGTACCGATCAATACCTATTCGCTCGAAAAATCGATCGACATCATCTCGGACTTCTACGACACGGTGCTGGCCGCCGGCTGCGCGCCGCTGACGCTGGGCGGCGACCACACCATCGCGCTGCCGATCCTGCGCGCATTGGCGCGGAGGCACGGCCCGGTGGCGCTGGTGCATGTGGATGCGCATGCGGACGTGAACGACGACATGTTCGGCGAGCGCATTGCGCACGGCACACCGTTCCGGCGCGCCGTCGAAGAGGGCCTGCTGGCCTGCGACAAGGTCTGGCAGATCGGCCTGCGCGGCACCGGCTATGCGGCGGACGATTTCGACTGGCCGCGTGAACAGGGCTTCACAGTGGTGCAGGCGCACGAGGTCTGGTACCAGTCGCTGGCGCCGCTGATGGCGCAGGTGCGCGAGCGCATCGGGCCGACGCATCCGGTGTACATCAGCTTCGACATCGACGGCATCGATCCCTCGTTCGCCGGTGGCACCGGCACGCCGGAGATCGGTGGGCTCACCGTGCCGCAGGCGCTGGAGATCGTGCGCGGCTGCCGCGGGCTGAACGTGGTGGGCGCCGACCTGGTAGAGGTCAGCCCGCCGTACGACACGAGCGGAAACACTGCGCTGCTCGGGGCCAATCTGCTTTACGAAATGCTCTGCGTGCTTCCGGGCGTACCTTTCCGCTGACACCGGGTGCTTGCACCGGCTACTCATTTCTTTAGAGACAACACGACACCATGGACACGAAGACATCTCCCCTGGCACTGCTGAACGACCCGACCCTGCTCAAGACCGATGCGCTGATCGCAGGCGAGTGGATTGCGGGCGCGAGCCGCTTCGACGTGAACGACCCGGCCACCGGCCGGAAGCTGGTCGACGTGGCCAACCTCACGCGTACGGATGCCGCGCACGCCATCGCCGCCGCCAACAAGGCGCTTGCCGCCTGGCGCGGCAAGACCGGCAAGGAGCGGAGCATCGTGCTGCGCAAGTGGTTCGACCTGCTGATCGCCAACACCGAGGACATTGGCCGCCTGATGACCGCCGAGCAGGGCAAGCCTTTTGCCGAGGCCAAGGGCGAGGTTGCCTACGGCGCGAGCTTCATCGAGTGGTTTGCCGAGGAAGCCAAGCGCGTGAACGGCGAGGTGCTGCCGCAGTTCGACAACAACCGCCGCCTGCTGGTGATGAAGCAGCCCATCGGCGTGTGCGCGGCGATCACGCCGTGGAATTTTCCGCTGGCCATGATCACCCGCAAGGTGGCGCCGGCACTGGCCGCGGGCTGCACGGTCGTCATCAAGCCGGCCGAACTCACGCCGCTGACCGCGCTGGCCGCTGCGGAGCTGGCCGTGCGGGCCGGCATTCCGGCGGGCGTGCTCAACGTGCTCACGGCCGACAGCCAGAACAGCATCGCGATCGGCAAGGAGCTGTGCGAGAGCGACGTCGTGCGCCACCTGAGCTTCACGGGCTCCACCGAAGTGGGCCGCATCCTGATGAGCCAGTGCGCGCCGACGGTCAAGAAGCTGTCGCTGGAGCTGGGCGGCAACGCGCCTTTTCTGGTGTTCGACGATGCGGATGTGGATTCGGCTGTCGAAGGCGCCATCGCGAGCAAATACCGCAACGCCGGCCAGACCTGCGTGTGCGCGAACCGGCTGTATGTGCAGGAAGGCATCTATGACGCCTTCGTCGAGAAGTTCGCGGCCAAGGTCAGGGCGCTCAAGGTCGGCAACGGCTTCGAGGACGGCGTGACGCAGGGCCCGCTGATCGAGGATGCGGCCATCGACAAGGTGCAGCGCCATGTAGCCGACGCCATCGCCAAGGGCGGCAAGGTGCTGGCGGGCGGCCACAGGATGCAGGGCCAGTTCTTCGAGCCGACCGTGATTGCCGAAGCCACCCCCGACATGCTGTGCGCGCGCGAAGAAACCTTCGGCCCCTTCGCGCCCGTGTTCCGCTTCAAGACCGAGCAGGACGGCATCGACGCGGCAAACAACACCGAGTTCGGCCTCGCGAGCTACTTCTACACACGCGACGTGGGCCGGATCTTTCGCGTGGCGGAAGCGCTGGAATACGGCATGGTCGGCATCAACGCCGGCGTGATCGCCACCGAGCACGTGCCCTTCGGCGGCGTGAAGCAGTCGGGCCTGGGGCGCGAAGGCTCGCACCACGGCATGGACGACTACGTGGAGATCAAGTACCTCTGCCTGGGCGATATCCAGAAATAAGAGGAGGAAGAAGGCGGGGCAAGCCCCGCCCTGCCCTACCTATCGAGCCAGCACCGGCGCCAAGGCCACGCCGGTGTGCGTGCCGAGCCGCACCACCTCTTCCGGCGGCGCCGCCGCGACGATGCGCCCACCGGCGTTGCCGCCCTCGGGCCCGAGGTCGAGGATCCAGTCGGCCTCGGCGATCAGGTCGAGGTCGTGCTCGATCACCACCACGCTGTGGCCGCCGTTCACCAGCCGGTGCAGCACGTGGATCAGCTTCTCGACGTCGGCCATGTGCAGGCCCACGGTCGGCTCATCGAGCACGTACAGCGTGTGCGGCGCCTTCTGGCCGCGGCGGGTGATGTCGTCGCGCACCTTGCTCAGCTCGGTCACCAGCTTGATGCGCTGCGCTTCGCCGCCCGACAGCGTGGGCGAGGGTTGCCCCAGCGTGAGGTAGCCGAGCCCCACGTCCTTCAGCAGCTGCAGCGGGTGGGCGATGTTGGGCATGCTGGCGAAGAACTCGACGGCCTCGTCGACTTCCATCTTCAGCACGTCGCCGATGCTCTTGCCGCGCCAGCTCACGGCCAGCGTCTCGGGGTTGAAGCGCGCGCCGTGGCACACCTCGCAGGGCACCTTCACGTCGGGCAGGAAGCTCATCTCGATGGTGCGCACGCCCGCACCGTCGCAACCGGGGCAGCGACCTTCGCCGGTGTTGAAGCTGAAGCGCGCCGGGCCGTAGCCGCGCGCCTTGGCTTCGAGCGTGTCGGCGAAGAGCTTGCGGATGGTGTCCCAGAAGCCGATGTAGGTGGCCGGGCAGCTGCGCGGCGTCTTGCCGATGGGCGTCTGGTCGACTTCGAGCACGCGGTCGATGGTCTCGTAGCCCTCGACCTTGCTGCAGCCGGCCCAGGCCGGGCGCTTGCCGGCGGCGTCGGCGTCGCGGCCCGCCTTGGTCATGCGCTGCACCACGATGCCGTGCACGTTGGCCAGCAGCACGTCGCGCGCGAGCGTCGACTTGCCCGAGCCGCTGACGCCCGTGACCACCACCAGGCGGTGCAGCGGCAGCGTGGCGGTCACGTCCTGCAGGTTGTGCAGGTCGGCGCCGTGCACGGTGAGCCATTCGCCGTTGTCCGTGGCCTTGGGGTTGGGCGAAGGCACCAGGCGGCGCGCCTGCAGCGGGTGCTTGATGGCATCGCGCAGGTAGCGGCCGGTCTGCGAATCGCCGGCGTTCTGGATGTCGGCCACCGAGCCCTCGGCCACCAGCCGGCCGCCACGCTTGCCCGCGCTCGGGCCGATGTCGATGATGTGGTCGGCGCGGCGGATTGTGTCTTCGTCGTGCTCCACCACCACCAGCGTGTTGCCCTTGTCGCCGAGCTTGTGCAGCGCGTCGAGCAGGATCTGGTTGTCACGCGCGTGCAGGCCGATGGTCGGCTCGTCGAGCACGTAGCACACGCCCTGCAGGTTGCTGCCGAGCTGCGCCGCCAGGCGAATGCGCTGCGCCTCGCCGCCTGAAAGCGTAGGCGCGCCACGGTCGAGCGTGAGGTAGCCCAGGCCCACTTCTTCGAGGAACTCGAGCCGGCTCTTGATCTCGGGCACGAGATCGCGCGCGATCTCCGCTTCGCGGCCCGTGAGCGTCAGACCCTCGAACCACTGGCGCACCTCGGTCACGCTCATGCGCGCGAGTTCGGTGATGCCGATGCCGCCCGAGCCGTCGGCCGCGGTGCCGAAGCCCACGGCGCGGGCCGTGGCGTTCAGGCGCGTGCCTTCGCAGGTCGGGCAGACCACGTCGGCCAGGTCCTCGACCTCGGGTTCGGCAAAGGTCTGCTCGCGGCCCTTGTTGTCGTCGGCCAGCACGGAGTCGTCGAACACCTTGCGCTGGTCCTTGCTGAGCTTGACGCCCGTGCCCACGCAATCGGGGCACCAGCCGTGCTTGCTGTTGTAGCTGAACAGGCGCGGGTCGAGCTCGGCGTAGCTGGTGCTGCACACCGGGCAGGCGCGCAGCGTGGAGAACACGTTCACGCGGCCGATGCCGGCGGCGGACACGCCCGCCATCATCGCGGCGCGCAGGCCGTCGAGCTGGCTCAGCACGTGCACAACGCCCTTGCCGTGTTCGAGCGCCTTGGTCAGCGCCTCGCGCAGCTCGGTCTCCTTCGATGGCAGCACGTCGAGGCTGGCCACGGGCAGCTCGATGCTGTGCTCCTTGAAGCGGTCGATGCGCGGGAAGCCGGCGGTCGGCAGGAAGTCGCCGTCCACGCGCAGGTGCGTGAAGCCGCGCGGGCGCGCCCAGTCGGCCAGCTCGGTGTACACGCCCTTGCGGTTGCTCACCAGCGGCGCGAGCAGGCCGATGTGCTGGCCCTTGAAGTTGCGCATGAGCTGCGCGGCGATGCTGTCGGGCGTCTGCGGCTGCACAGCGGCGCCGTCGTGAATGCAATGCTGGATGCCCAGCTTCACGTACAGCAGCCGCAGGAAGTGCCACACCTCGGTGGTGGTGCCCACCGTGCTCTTGCGGCCGCCGCGCGACAGGCGCTGCTCGATGGCCACGGTCGGCGGAATGCCGTACACCGCGTCCACCTCGGGCCGGCCCGCCGGCTGCACGATGCTGCGCGCATAGGCGTTGAGCGATTCGAGGTATCGGCGCTGACCTTCGTTGAAAAGAATGTCGAAGGCCAGCGTCGACTTGCCCGAGCCGCTCACGCCGGTCACCACGCTGAACTTGCCGCGCGGAATGTCGACGCTGAGGTTCTTCAGGTTGTGCTCGCGCGCGTTGACGATCTCGATCGCGTTGCTGCCCGGCGCCGTCTTCGCATTGGCGATGTAGCGGCGCGCGGCGCGCTCGGCCACCTTGTAGGCGTCGGGGCCGATGGCCAATTCATAGTCGGCCAGCGCGGCGCCGGTGAGCGAAGCGCGGTTCTCGCGCAGCTGCTCCGGCGTGCCTTCTGCCACCACCTGGCCACCGCCCTCGCCGCCTTCGGGGCCGAGGTCGATGAGCCAGTCGCTCGCGCGGATCACGTCGAGGTTGTGCTCGATGACGATCAGCGAATGGCCGGCGTCGAGCAGCTTGCGCAGCGCGCGCATCAGCCGCGCGATGTCGTCGAAGTGCAGGCCGGTGGTCGGCTCGTCGAACAGGAAGAGCGTGCCCTTGCGCGCCACCGACTGCTTGCTCGAGGTCGCGTTCTTGGCGGCCTCGGCCAGGAAACCCGCGAGCTTCAGGCGCTGCGCCTCGCCGCCGCTCAGCGTGGGCACGGGCTGGCCGAGCTTGACGTAGTCCAGACCCACGTCGGAAATCGGCTGCAGCACGCGCAGCACGTCGCGGTCGGCCTCGAACACGGTGGCCGCTTCGGCCACGGTGAGGTCGAGCACGTCGGCCACGTTGTAGCTCTTGCCCTTGCGCTCCACGCGTACTTCGAGGATTTCGGGGCGGTAGCGCTTGCCGTCGCAATCGGGGCAGCGAAGGTACACGTCGGACAGGAACTGCATCTCGACGTGCTCGAAACCCGAGCCGCCGCAGGTCGGGCAGCGCCCGTCGCCGGAGTTGAAGCTGAACTTGCTCGCGGTGTAGCCGCGCTGGCGCGACAGCGCCGCGGTGGCGAAGATCTCGCGGATGGCGTCCCACGCGCCCACGTAGCTCGCGGGGTTGGAACGCGCTGTCTTGCCGATGGGCGACTGGTCGACGAACACCACGTCGCCCAGGTGGTCGGCGCCGAGCATGCGGTCGTGCGCGCCGGGCGTTTCGGTGGCCTTGCCGAAGTGGCGCATCAGCGCGGGCGCCAGCACGTCCTGTATCAGCGTGGACTTGCCCGAGCCGCTGACGCCGGTAACGCACACCAGGCGCGCCAGCGGGAACTCCACCGCGATGTTCTTCAGGTTGTGCTCGCGCACGCCTTCGAGAATGAGGCGGTGCGTGTTCTCGCTCACGAGCCGCTTGAAGCCCATGCCGATCTTCTTGCGCCCGCCCAGGTACTGGCCGGTGAGCGTGTCGGCGTCGCGCAACTGGTCGGTGGTGCCGTCGAACACGATCTGCCCGCCGCGCGCGCCGGGGCCGGGGCCCATGTCGATCACGCGGTCGGCGGCGAGCATCACGGCCGGGTCGTGCTCGACCACCACCAGCGTGTTGCCGGCATCGCGCAGGCGCAGCATGGCCTCGGTGATGCGGTTCATGTCGCGCGGGTGCAGGCCGATGCTGGGCTCGTCGAGCACGAAGAGCGTATTGACCAGCGAGGTGCCGAGCGCGGTCGTGAGGTTGATGCGCTGCACTTCGCCGCCGCTCAGCGTGCGGCTCTGGCGGTCGAGCGTGAGGTAGCCGATGCCGACGTCGTGCAGGTAGCGCAGGCGCGTGGTGATTTCTTCGAACAGCAGTTTCAGCGCCTGGGTTTCGCCTTCGCTCACCGTGTGGCCGTTGCCGTGGTGCTCGACGCGGTCGAAGAGCCTGCGCAGCCGCTCGATGGGCAGCAGCATCAGGTCGTGCAGGCACAGGCCCGGCAGGGCTTCGAGTTGCGCGCGCGTCCACTTGGCGCCGGTGGGCATGAAGCGCTTTTCGGGCGGCAGCACGGCGTCGGCGTCTTCCTTGCTGCCGATGCGCCACAGCAGGCTGTCGAGCTTCAGGCGCGCGCCGCTGCAGGTGGGGCATGGCGTGTAGCTGCGGTATTTGGACAAGAGCACGCGGATGTGCATCTTGTAGGCCTTGCTCTCCAGGTAGCCGAAGAAGCGCCGCACGCCGTACCACTGCTTGTTCCAGTTGCCTTCCTTGTAGTTGGGCGTGCCTTCGATCACCCAGTGCTTCTGCTCGTCGGTGAGCTTGTTCCAGGGGGTGTCGCGCGGAATGCCGGCGGTTTCGGCATGGCGCATGAGGTCGTCCTGCGCTTCCTTCCAGGCGGGCGTCTGGATGGTCTTGATGGCGCCGGCTCGCAGCGTGAGCTTGTCGTTCGGAATCACCAGGCCCAGGTCGACGCCGATCACGCGGCCAAAACCGCGGCAGGTCTCGCAGGCGCCCACGGCCGAGTTGAACGAGAACATCGACGGGATCGGGTCGGCGTAGCGGATGTCGCTCTCGGGGCAGTGCAGGCCGGTGGAGAACTTCCAGACGTCCGTCGGCGCGTTTTCTTCGGCGCCCGTGGCATGCACCGTGACGCGCCCGCTGCCGCGCTTGAGCGCCACCTCGATGGCCTCGACCACCCGCGAGCGCTCGGCGCTCGAGGCGCGGAAGCGGTCGGCCACCACGTCGAGCACCTTGCGCGGCCCGGTGGGCGTGGCCACCTCGCGCTCGGCCTGCACGCGCGTGAAGCCGCTGGCCGACAGCCACTGCGTGACTTCCTCGGCCGTGGTGCTCGCGGGCAGCTCGACCGGAAAGGTGACCACGAGGCGCGGATCGCCCGCCGCGGCCGCGCGCTCGACGATCTGCGCGTAGATGCTGTCGGGCGAATCGTGGCGCACCGGCAGCGCGGTTTCGCGGTCGAACAGATTGGCCGCGCGCGCGAAGAGCAGCTTCAGGTGGTCGTTCAGCTCGGTCATCGTGCCGACCGTGGAGCGCGAGGAGCGCACCGGGTTGGTCTGGTCGATGGCGATGGCGGGCGGCACGCCCTCCACCTTGTCGACGGCCGGCTTGTCCATGCGGTCCAGGAACTGGCGGGCGTAGGCGGAGAAGGTCTCCACGTAGCGCCGCTGGCCTTCGGCGTAGAGGGTGTCGAAAACGAGGCTGGACTTGCCCGAGCCGCTGGGCCCGGTGACCACCGTCATCTCGCCGGTGCGGATGTCGAGGTCGAGGTTCTGGAGGTTGTGCTGGCGCGCGCCGCGAATCCGGATGGAGCCCTGTGTCATGAGTGCCTTGGGGGGTGGGGCAAACATTCTAGGGAGTGCTCCATGACGGGTTTGCGCATTGCGTCACAAGGTCGGTGGCCGCGCAGGGGTTTGTCCGGATGGAGTTTCAGACACTTTCAGAAACAAATACGACATTTGTTTTCACATGCTCCCGCGCCAATTCCTGCATTCCCTCGAAAGACTTCCATGACAAAGACGCGCATGCTTTGCGCCGCCGCCCTGCTGGCCCTCAGCGCCGTGGGTACGTCGGCCCAGATCCTGATCGGCCAGACCACCGGCGTGACCGGCTCGGTGGCCGCGAGCGTGAACGAGACCATCGGCGGCGCGCAGCTGCTGATCGACTCGGTCAACGCCCAGGGCGGCATCCACGGCGAGAAGATCGAAATACTGCGCATGGACGACGGCTTCGACGTGAAGCGCGCCAGCGAAAACGCTCGCGTGCTGATCGAAGACAAGAAAGTGCTGGCGCTGTTCATGAGCCGCGGCACGCCGCACTCGCAGGCCATCATCCCGTGGCTCGACAAGTACGACGTGGCGCTCATCGGCCCCTCCACCGGCGCGATGGTGCTGCACAAGCCGCTGCAGAAGCACGTGTTCAACGTGCGCGCCACCTACCAGCGCGAGGCCGAGAAGGCGGTGCAGCACCTGCTGACCATCGGCCTCACGCGGATCGCGGTGGTGCACGTGACCGACTCGTTCGGCACGGACGCACTCGAAGGCGCGATGACCGGCTTCGCCAAGGGCAAGGCCAAGCCGGTCGTGACCATTCCGGCCGACCGCGACAAGCCCGACTACAAGGTCATCGTGCCGGCCATCAAGGACGCCAATGCGCAGGCCGTGGTGTGGATCGGCTCGGGCGTTGCCGTGGTCGACGGCATCAAGGCGCTGCGCGCGGGCGGCTCGGCGGCGCAGGTGGTCACGCTGTCGAACAACGCCTCCTCGGGCTTCATCAAGCAGCTGGGCGACGCGAGCAAGGGCGTGATCGTGACGCAGGTGTTCCCGAACGAGCGCTCGCTCGGCCAGCCGATGGTGAAGGAAGCCCAGGCACTCGCACAGGCCAAGGGCCAGGCGGAGCTGTCGCCGGCCATGCTCGAAGGCTTCGCCTCGGCCAAGGTGCTGGTGGAGGCGCTGCGCCGCGCGGGCCCCAAGCCCACGCGCGCGAAGATGGTCGCTGCGCTCGAAGGCCTCAAGGGCTACGACCTGGGCGGCGGGCTTGAAGTGAGCTATTCGCCGCAGGACCACAGCGGCATCGACTTCGCGGACCTTTCGATCATCAGCGACGGGCGCTTCAAGCGCTGAGCCCCGCCCCTCGACTACGCCTTTCGAACCAACGGCCCGCCGGCAAAACCGGCGGGCCGTTGGCTCTGGGCATTCTGCAAACCTTGGTTTGACAGGGTTTCCGCGAACTGGCGGCAAGTGACGTTCAGCAACACATTACACACCTGCTGACAGAAGCACTCCGCTTCGTGGAAAGGCTTTGCTCGATGAAAAAGACGTTCACGTCCTGCGCCGTGGCGCTGCTCCTGGCCATGGCGGCCCCGGGCGCATCGGCCCAGATCCTGATCGGCCAGTCGGCCGATCTTTCGGGGCCGGTGGCGGCCAGCGTCAAGGAAACCATCATGGGCTCGCAACTGGTCATCGACCAGGTCAACGCCCAGGGCGGCATCAACGGCGAGCAGATCGAGGTGATCCGTATGGACGACGGCCTCGACGCCAAGCGCTCGCTGGAGAACACGCGCGTGCTCATCGAAGACAAGAAGGTCGTCGCGCTGCTGCTCAACCGCGGCACGCCCAACACGCTCGCGGTGATTCCGCTGCTCGACAAGTACGGCGTGGCGTTGGTCGGCCCTTCGACGGGTGCGATGGCGCTGCACAAGCCGCTGCAGAAGAACATCTTCAACGTGCGCTCGACCTACCAGCGCGAGGCCGAGAAGGCCGTGCAGCACCTGCAGACCACCGGCATCCAGCGCATCGCCGTGGTGCAGGCCGACGACTCCTTCGGCAAGGACGCGATGGAAGGCGCGAACAAGGGCTTCGAGAAAGCGAACCTGAAGCCGGCCGTGGTCGCGCTGGCCGACCGCAACAAGCCCGACTTCGCGGCGATCGTTCCGCAGCTGACCAAGGCCAACGCGCAGGCGGTGCTGTGGATCGGCTCGGGCACTGCCGTGACCGACGGCATCAAGGCGCTGCGCGCCGCGGGCTCGGCGGCGCAGATCATCACGCTGTCGAACAACGCGGCCTCGGGCTTCATCAAGGAACTGGGCTCGGCGAGTGCCGGCGTGATCATCACGCAGGTGCTGCCCTACGAGCGCTCCTTCGGCCACCCGCTCATCAAGGAAGCGCTGGCGCTGGCCAAGGCCAAGGGCCAGAACGACCTGTCGCCCGCGCTGCTCGAAGGCTTCGTCGCCACCAAGGTGATGGTGGAGGCGCTGCGCCGCACGGGCCCGAAGCCCACGCGCGCAAAGCTCATCGCCACGCTCAACAACTTCCAGTACGACGTGGGCGGCGGGCTCGACGTGAGCTACTCGCCGACCGATCACACAGGCATCGACTTCGTAGACCTGTCGATCGTCAGCGACGGCAAATTCAAGAGATAAGGCTGCGCCTTACTTGGCCGCAGCGGCGGGCGCAGGCTCGTGCGTGGTGGTATCGCCACCGTGCTTCTCGCCCGACATGTCGACCTTGTCGCCGGCCTTGGAGATCACGTACAGAGCAATGGCGGCAAAGATGACGAAGCCGACGACGAGTTTCCACATGGGTGTTGTCTCCTGACGAGGTTGATTGATTCGAGGGGTTCAAGAAAAAGGCCTCATGCGGTTGGCATGAAGCCTCTTTGTTGAACGGAGGGCATGGCGCCCTCCTGTGCGAGCGACGCTCAGTCGTTCGCGTAGATGTCCACGTTCTTGGTTTCGCGGATGAAGATCGTGCCCACCACCAGCGTGATGCCGGCAATGATGATCGGATACCAAAGCCCGTTGTACATGTTGCCGGTGGAGGCCACGATGGCGAAGGCAGTGGTCGGCAGCAGGCCGCCGAACCAGCCGTTGCCGATGTGGTACGGCAGGCTCATCGAGGTGTAGCGGATGCGCGTGGGGAACAGCTCGACCAGCATCGCCGCGATCGGGCCGTAGACCATGGTCACCAGCAGCACCAGCCAGAACAGCAGCAGCACCGTCATCACCTTGTTGATCTTGGCTGGGTCGGCCTTGGCCGGGTAGCCCGCAACCTTCAGGTCTTCGGCCACGCCCTTCTTGAAGGCAGCGATTTCCTTGGCGGAGTTCTCGTCGAACTTGGAGTTCGCGACGTTGCCGACCGGCGCCTCGACCGACTTGTCGCCGATCTTCACGATGGCCTTCGAACCCGGCGCGCCGGCCACGTTCTCATAGCTCACCGAGTTCTGCACGAGGTAGCGCTTGGCGATGTCGCACGAGCTGCGGAAGTCGATCTCGCGGGCCACCGGATTGCCCTGGAACGAGCAGGTCGCCGGGTCGGCCGTCACCGTGACGGCGGCCGTGGCCTGTGCGCGGGCCAGGTCGGGGTTGGCGGCTTCGGTCAGCATCTTGAAGACCGGGAAGTAGGTGACCACGGCCAGCAGGCAGCCGGCCATGATGATCGGCTTGCGGCCGATCTTGTCCGACAGCGTGCCGAACACCACGAAGAACGGCGTACCGAGCAGCAGCGCGGCGGCGATCATCAGGTTGGCCGTGGTCGCATCGACCTTCAGCTGCGCAGTCAGGAAGAAGAGCGCGTAGAACTGGCCCGAATACCAGACCACCGCCTGGCCTGCCGTGAGGCCGACCAGCGCCAGGATGACGATCTTCAGGTTCTTCCACTCGCCGAACGACTCGGACAGCGGCGCCTTCGAGGTCTTGCCCTCGGCCTTCATCTTCTGGAAGGCCGGCGATTCGCTCAGCGACAGGCGGATCCACACCGAGATGCCCAGCAGCAGGATCGACACCAGGAACGGAATGCGCCAGCCCCAGTCGTTGAACACCGCTTCGCCGAGCCATTCGCGCACGCCCAGGATCACCAGCAGGCTCAGGAACAGGCCGAGCGTTGCCGTGGTCTGGATCCACGAGGTGTAGGCGCCGCGCTTGCCGTGCGGCGAGTGCTCGGCCACGTAAGTGGCGGCACCGCCGTATTCACCGCCGAGCGCCAGGCCCTGCAGCATGCGCAGCGCGATCAGGATCACCGGCGCCGCGACGCCGATGGTCGCGTAGCTGGGCAGCAGGCCGACGATGAAGGTCGACAGGCCCATGATCAGGATCGTCACCAGGAAGGTGTACTTGCGCCCGATCATGTCGCCCAGGCGGCCGAACACGATGGCGCCGAACGGACGCACCAGGAAGCCGGCGGCGAACGCCAGCAGCGCGAAGATGAAGGCCGCGCCCGCATCCAGGCCACTGAAGAACTGCTTCGCGATGATCGCGGCCAGCGAACCGTAGAGGTAGAAGTCGTACCACTCGAACACGGTGCCGAGCGAGGAGGCGAAGATGACTTTCTTCTCCTCCGCTGACATGGGCCGGGGGGCCGGATGCGGCACTCCCCTCGAATCTAGTGTGGCTGCCATTGGTCATCTCCTGTGTATGCGTTCGTTGCGGTTCCCGGCATTCGGGACCGTGAGGCATTCTTGGAGGCGCGACTGACCCGAGCCTTGCGCGAAACTGAACCGACGCTTACGGATTAGGGTGAAACCCGCGCAGCGCGTTTCAGCCTGTAAGAAATTCGGCCCTTACCGGGTTTTACCTAGGTGCCTGGTTCTTGCTGCTGCGCAGCAGGGATGGGCGCTGGTCGGCCAAGGTCCATTGCGGGCCGTCGAACCATGCGTCGCCCATCAGATAGGCACGCAGCATCTGGAGGCCGTCGAAGCCCCAGAACAGGCGGCCGTCGACCACATAGGCCGGCGTGCCGAACACGCCGAGCTGCAGGGCCTCGTCGGTGTTCCGCTTGAGCAGGGCCTTGCTCTCGTCGCTGCTCGCTTCGCGCTTCGGCTTCAGCTGTGCAGTGAGCGCAGCAAGGCGCGTGGCGTCGCCAGGCTCTTCACCGCCGCGCCACACGTGGCGGAAGACGGTCTCTGCCACAAGGCGGCTGATGCTGCCGTCGTCACTGGTCGACAGCGCGAGCCGCAGGTGGGCCAGCGGGTTGTAAGGATGCGAGGCCGGCATCTCGATCTCGATGCCGTTCGCATGGCCCAGCCAGAGCACGTGGCGATACGTCCAGCTGCGCTTCGACGGAATCTCTGCCGGGCCGAGTTGCCCGTGCTGCTTGAGCAGCGCGCCCAGCAGCACCGGCTTGTACGCCACGCTGTAGTTCAGGCCTTCGAGCGCCTCGGGCAGGTGTTCGAACGCGAGATGCGCGTAGGGCGAGATGAAGTCGAGATAGAAGTCGATGTGCTTCATGCGTGCCTGTCTCCTGTGTCGGCTGGAGCCCGCCAGATGCCGGCCTTGGCCCGCAACTCTATCGCTCGCCACACATGGCGCCGCGTTTCGTCTTCCATCTTGCTCCAGCCCGCGATCTCGGGAATGGTGCGCAGGCAGCCTTCGCAGAAGCCGCTGAGGCGGTCCATGCGGCACACCGAGGAGCACGGCGAGGGCACGTCTTGCGCCATGGCCTGCACGGCCACGGCGCGTTCGGCGAGCGTTTCCGCCTCGTCGAAATTCACACCACGTCCGCCACCGGCGCGCCGGTGAGCTTCTCGAGGTCATGCGGGCGCAGCTGGAACACCGCATGCGGATGGCCCGCGGCCGCCCAGATTTCCTCGAAGCGGAACAGCTCGCGGTCGATCAACACCACGGGCTTGGTCACATGGCCCACGGGCGAGACGCCGCCGATGGTGAAGCCGGTGCGCGCCTTCACGAAGTCGGCATCGGCACGGCCGGTCTTGCCGACCAGCGCATCGACCTTCTTCTCGTCCACGCGCTTGTCGCCCGAGGTGATGACCAGCACCGCCACTTCGTCGCTCTTGCGGCGGAAGATGATGCTCTTGGCGATCTGCCCGACGGAGATGCCGAGCGCATCGGCCGCCTGCTGCGCGGTGCGGCAGGCGTCGTCGAGCATGCGTGGCGAATGGGGGTGGCCGGCGTCCTGCAGCACGCGGGAGACACGCTGGACGCCTTCGGGGAGGGAGTGGAGTTCAGAGCCGCACATGGACATGGATTCGAATCTATCAGGCACCGTGGTGCCGGGGGAATGAGGAAACGGGTCCGCAGCCTCTACGCGCTGCGCTTGAATGCAAACAGGAATGCGCCCATCGCCATCAGCACGCCGCCGAAGACGCGGTTCTGCGCACGCCGGGCGCGCACGCTGCGAAGCACGCCCTGCAGCCGCGCGGCCAGCCATGCGTAACCGTGCATCACAGTCACGTCGACCATCACCGTCGTGGCCAGCAGCACCAGCAGCTGCAGCCACAGCGGCCGCGTCGGCTGGATGAACTGCGGCAGCACGGCCGCCATGAAGACGATGCCCTTGGGGTTGGTCACGTTGGTCAGGAAGCCGCGCAGCACGCGCTGCGGCGCCGTGAGGTCGGGCTCGGAGGCCGCCTCCTGCGCGTTGCCGTCGATCTTCGCAACGGGCGCGCGCCACTGGCGCCAGCCCAGCCACAGAAGGTAGCAAGCGCCGACCACTTTGATGACCGTGAACGCGGTGGCCGAGGCGGTGAGCACCGCGCCCACGCCGAGCCCGGCCACCAGCAGGATCACGGCGAGCCCCAGCTGGAGCCCGACGATGGTCGCCGTGGTGCGCCGCACGCCGTAGCTGAGCCCATGGCTCATGCTGAGCACCGCGCCCGAACCGGGCGACACGGCGATGACGCAACTCGCCACCAGGAATGCGAGCCAGACTTGCAGGTCCATGCTTCAACCCGCCCGCTTGGTGCGAATGGCCTTCGAGGCGCGCGAGTTCGGCTCGCGGCCCAGCGCCTCGCTGATGTACACGCCCGCGTCGATCAGCCTGTCGAGGTCGATGCCGGTCTCGATGCCCATGCCGTGCAGCATGTAGACCACGTCTTCGGTCGCCACGTTGCCGGTCGCGCCCTTGGCGTACGGGCAGCCGCCCAGGCCGGCCGAGGACGATTGGAAGTTCCACACGCCCATCTCGAGCGCCGCCAGCGTGTTGACCAGCGCCTGCCCGTAGGTGTCGTGAAAGTGGCCGGAAATGGCGTCGACATCGAAGTGCGCCAGCGTGGCCTCCATCGCCGCCTGCACCTTGCGCGGCGTGCCCACGCCGATGGTGTCGGCCACGTCCACGCGCTGCACGCCGATGCCCTTCATCAGCTGCGCGAGGTAGCCGACCTTGGCCGGCGCGATCTCGCCTTCATAGGGGCAGCCCACGGTGCACGACATGGCGCCGCGCACACGGATGCCCTTCTCGAGCGCCGCGGCCACCACGGGCGCAAAGCGCTCGATGCTCTCGGCAATGGAGCAGTTGATGTTCTTCTGGCTGAAGGCTTCGCTCGCGGCGCCGAACACCACGATCTCGTCGGGCCACTCTTCGCGCGGCGCGGCGATGGCGGCCTCGAAGCCTTTCATGTTGGGCGTGAGCACCGAATAGCGCACGCCGGGCTCGCGCCTGATGCCGTGCATCACCTCGGCGTTGTCGGCCATCTGCGGCACCCACTTGGGGCTCACGAAGCTGGTGACCTCGATCTCCTTGAGCCCCGCATCCTGCAGGCGGTGCACGAGGCCGATCTTCACTTCGGCTGAGACCGGCTGCTTTTCGTTCTGCAGGCCGTCGCGCGGGCCGACGTCGACGATCTTGACTTTGGTGGGGAGTTTCATGGGATGTCTCTTGTGTCGCGGGAGGATGAGAAACCGCCTTCGATTGTCCGACACATGCAATTGCCCTGCTTGGTACACAAGCCGCGGAAGGTAGCAATGCCCGCCTGCGGGGTTGCAAATGGCGCCAGCCGGCGGGTACTAGGCGGTTTCGCGCTGCTCGAAGCCCTCGGGCACGCCGTGCGTAGCCGCATCGCTCACGTCGACTGCATCCACGCGCGCACCGTCCGGCCCCTGGCGCGCCCAGCGGATCAACTCTTCCACCGCGTCGGCCCCGCCGGCTGCAAGCGCCTCCACGCTCCCGTCGCGCCGGTTGCGCACCCAGCCGCGCACGCCGAGCCGCTTCGCCGCCTGCACCATCGACCAGCGGTAACCCACGCCCTGCACGCGGCCGCGGATGGCGAGGTGGCGGGTGACGATGGCGTCGTTGTTCATGGCGTGGTGGTGCAGATCAGTACGACTTGGGCAGCCCCAGCGCTTTTTCGGCGATGAAGTTCAGGATCATCTGCGGGCTCACGGGTGCGATACGCGGAATGTAGCTCTCGCGCAGCAGCCGCTCCACGTGGTATTCCTTCGCATAGCCCATGCCACCCAGCGTGAGCACGGCGTTCTGGCAGGCATCGTGCGCCGCTTCTGCCGCGAGGTACTTGGCGGCGTTGGCCTCGATGCCGCAGGGCTCACCCGCGTCGTACAGCGTGGCGGCCTTGAGCATCATCAGATCTGCGGCCTCCAGGTTGGCCCAGGCCCGCGCCAGCGGATGCGCCACGCCCTGGTTCTGGCCGATGGGCCGGCCGAACACGACACGCTCCTGTGCGTACTGCGAAGCGATGCGCAGCGCCGCGCGGCCGATGCCGATGGCTTCCGCCGCGATCAATATGCGCTCGGGGTTGAGGCCGTGCAGGATGTATTCGAAGCCGCGCCCTTCCTCGCCGATGCGGTCTTCTTCCGGCACTGCGAGCCCGTCGATGAAGAGCATGTTCGAGTCGACTGCCGCACGGCCCAGTTTGTGGATCTCGCGCACCTCGACCTTGCTGCGGTCCAGCGGCGTGTAGAACAGCGTGAGGCCCTGCGTGGGCTTTTTCACCTGGTCCAGCGGCGTGGTGCGCGTGAGGATCAGCATGCGGTCGGCCACCTGCGCGGTCGATATCCAGATCTTGCGGCCGTGCAGCAGGTAGCCGCCATCCGGCTGTCGCACCGCCTGCGTCTTGAGGCTGGTGGTGTCGAGCCCCGCGTCGGGCTCGGTCACGGCGAAGCAGGCTTTCTCCTTGCCGGCGATCAGCGGCGGCAGGAAGCGCTGGCGCTGCTCCTCGCTGCCGAACACCACCACCGGGTTGAGCCCGAAGATGTTCATGTGCACCGACGACGCGCCCGACATACCCGCGCCCGATGCACTGATGGCGCGCATCATCAGCGCCGCCTCGGTGATGCCGAGCCCCGCGCCGCCCTGCGCCTCGGGCATGGCGATGCCGAGCCAGCCGCTCTCGGCCACGGCGCGGTGGAACTCGTGCGGGAACACGGCGCGGTCGTCGTGGTCGCGCCAGTAGTCGGCGGGAAAGTCTTCGCAAAGGCGTTCGATGGCCGCGACCAGCGAGCGCTGGTCTTCGTTCAGGGAGAAATTCATTCTTCGCCGTCTTTCTTCAATGGGTCCGGTTGCAGCGTGACGCCGCTTTCGAGCATGCGTTCGATGGCCTCGTCGCCGTAGCCCGCTTCGCGCAGCAGCTCCACGCTCTGCTCGCCGATGCGCGGCGTGGGGCGGCGGATGGCGGTGGGCGTGGCGCTGTAGCGGCCGACCGGCGCGAGGGTGCGGATGCGGCCCTCCGTCGGATGGTCGAGCTCGGGGTAGAAACCGACGGCGCGCAGGTGCGGGTCGTCGAGCAGGCTGTCGGTGCTGTGCAGCCGCGCGACGGGAATGTCCGCGACATCGAGCGCGGCAAACCATTCGTCGCTGGTGCGCGTGGCCATCACCTCGGCCACGAAGGCATAGACCGCGCCGATGTTCGCGGCGCGCGCCGTATGGGTGCCGAACATCGGCGAGCTGCGCAGCTCGGGCCGGCCGATCACATCGAAGAAGGCCTGCCAGTGCTTGTCGTTGTAGATGAGCACGCTGAGGTAGCCGTCGGCCGTGGCGTAGGGCTTGCGATGCGGTGCGAGCAGGCGCGCATAGCCGGTGGGACCGAGCGGCGGCTCGAAGCTGTGGCCGCCGAGATGGTCGCCCATGACGAACTGCGACAGGGCTTCGAACATGGGCACCTCGACGGCCTGGCCCTTGCCGGTGCGTTGGGCGTGCAGCACGGCGGCGAGCAATGCGATGGCGGCTTGCAGGCCGACGGCGCGGTCGGCCAGCGTGACGGGTGCGTAGCGCGGCGCGCCGCCGCTTTGCTGCGCGAACAGCGAGGCAACGCCTGCTGCACCTTGGATGAGGTCGTCGTAGGCGGGCTTGCCGGCATAGGGCCCCTGCTCGCCGTAGCCAAAGGCGCCGAGGTAGACGATCTTCGGGTTGACCGCAGCCACGGCTTCGTAGCCCAGCCCGAGCCGCGCCATCGCCTGCGGCCGCGTGTTGTAGATCAGCGCATCGCACCCCGCCGCCAGCTTCAGGCAGGCCTCGCGCCCCTCGGGCTGCTTGAGGTCGAGCACGATGGAGCGCTTGTTGCGGTTGAGGTGCATCGCCATCGCGCCCATACCCGGGTGGCGCATCGGGCCGACGGCACGCAGGTTGTCGCCGCCGGGCGGCTCGACCTTGATGATGTCGGCGCCAAGGTCGCCGAGCGTCTGCGTCGCATACGGCCCCATCACCACGGCCGTGAGGTCGAGGATGCGGATGCCCTCCAGAGGTCCGGTCGCACTCATTCGGGCTGGATCCCCGCGGCCTGGATCAGCTTCTTCCACTTCGCAAGCTCCGACACGGTGAACGCGCCCAGCTCTTCCGGCGTGCTGCCGAAGGCATCGAAGCCCAGCTTCGCCACACGCTCCCGGAAGGCCGCGCCGTTGGCCATCTCGGACAGCGCCTTGTTGAGCTTCAGCACGATGTCTCGCGGCGTGCCGGCCGGCGCGAACACGCCGTTCCACGAAGTGATGTCGAAGCCTTTCAGCTCGGGCGTGTCGGCCAGCGGCGGCAGCTCGGGAAAGAGCTTGGTGCGCTCCTGCGTGGTGACGGCAATCGCGCGCATCTTGCCGGCCTTCACCGTGGCAAGGCCCGCGGCGAGGTCGACCACCATCATCGACACCTGCCCGCCGATCAGGTCGGCAATTGCAGGCGGCGTGCTCTTGTAGGGCACATGCAGCATCGGCACGCCGCTCATGCGCGACAGCGTGGCGCCGCTCACGATGCCGGTGCTGTTGCCGCTCGCATAGGTCAGCTTGCCGGGGTGCGCGCGGCCCCAGGCCAGCAGCTCGGCCACGCTTTTGACGGGCAGTTCGTTGTTCACCACCAGCATGAACGGCAGGTTGCCCATGCGGCTGACGGGCGCGAAGTCTTTCACCGGGTCGTAGGGCAGCGACTTCATCAGGCTCGGGTTGGCCGAGTGCGTGGTGTTGGTCGTCATGAACAGCGTGTAGCCGTCGGGCGGCGCCTTGGCGACGAACTCGGCCGCGATGACGCCGTTGGCGCCGGCCTTGTTGTCGACGATGACCGAAGCCTTGAGCGCCTCGCCGAGCATCTGCCCGGTGATGCGCGCCACGGCATCGGTGCCGCTGCCGGCCGCGAAGGGTACGACGAGCCTGATCGGCTGCTTCGGGTAGCCGTCCTGCGCGAAGGCCCACGGCACGGTGCCGGCAAGCCCCGCGGCCGCGCCGATGGAAATGAAACGGCGGCGGTTCGCCACCGCGACCGTTTGACCTGTCGCGTTCTTCGTCGTCTGCATGTGGTTTGTCTCCGGTTGTTGTGTCGGTTCAGGGCCGGATCACGCGCTCCGGCGATTCCTCGTACGGCGGGCTGTAGATCACCAGCACGCGCACCGGCTCGTCGCTCACCACCGTGAAGGTGTGCATCGCGTCGGCCGGGAAAAAGCAGCTGTCACCGGGGTGCAGCTCCTGCCGCTGGCCGCCCACCTCGGCGACCGCGCGGCCTTCGAGCATGTAGCAGACCTGCTCGATGCCCGGGTGCGCATGCGGCAGCGCGCCCTTGCCCTTCTGGATGTGGCCGACCAGCACTTCGAGCTGCCTGGCGCCCACGGTCTCTGGGCCGATCAGGCGCTTGTTCAGCGTGCCGGTGTGGTTGGCGGGGTGGTAGCCGGCGATCTCGTCCTCGCGGACGAAGTAGCGTGGGGCAGCGGTCGTTGCAGTCATCGGGGGCTTTCTGTCTTGGGTTCGATGGCGAGGCAGGCCGAGCGCAGCATTGCGGCGATCTCCTCGATGCGCGCCTCCATGCGGTAGCGCGGGCCTGCAACCGAGATGGCATAGGCCTCGCCGCCGATGCGCAGCGGCCAGGCCAGGCCGATCAGGTCGGGAATGCTTTCGCCGAGGTTGCCGTACCAGCCGCGCGCGGCGGAGCGCTGCAGCTCGGCCTCGATGGCGTCGGCGGTGGTGAGCGTGGCCTCGGTCAGCGGCGCGAGCGTCATGCCGCCCAGCAGCTTGCGGCGCGCTTCGGCGTCGAGCGTGGACAGCAGCGCGCGGCCCAGCGAATTGGCGTAGGCCGGGCGCGTTTCGCCCGATTCGGCCGTGTAGCGGATGCTCTGCGGCGCGCTCAGCACCTCCAGGTAGACCACCAGGCCCGCATCGCGGAACTTGGCGAAGACCACCGTCTCGCGCGCCGCGTCGCGCAGCTCTTCGAGCGTGGCCTTCACCCGGTCGAGCACCGGGTCGTGGGCGGCGATGACCTGCGCCATCGCAAGCAGGCGGCCGGTCGGGTAGTAGCCCTGGCGGCGGCCGGTTTCGTACATGTAGCCCTGCTCTTCGAGCGTGCGGATCAGGCCCAGGCAGCTCGACACCGGCATGTCGAGCAGGCGCGCCATCTCGGACAACGCCAACGGCTGCTTCTCGCGGGCGAAGAGCTCGACGATCTCGATCACCCGAAACGCGGTTTTCACAGTCATGAAAAGATTTTCATACTTGTGAAAAACTTGCGCTTCGGGGTTTCCCCTGCCCGCACCCTATTCCGGCGGGCCCGACGTAGCTTGTGCCGTCAGTAGCCGCGCGCGGGATCGACCACGCCGGCAACCGGCAGGCCCTGCTCCATCGCGCGGATCTTCCCGGCGATCTGGGTGATGGACTCCTCGCGCAGCGTGCGCGCCGAGCCGTGCGGCGTCACGGTGATCTTCGGGTGGCGCCAGAAGGCGTGCTCGGCCGGCAGCGGCTCGACCCGGAACACATCGAGCGTCGCGCCCGCGAGTTGGCCCGCGTCGAGCATCGGAATGAGGTCGTCTTCGACCAGATGGCCACCGCGCGCGATGCTGATGAGATAGCCCTCGGGCCGCAGCTTGCCCAGCGTGTTGCGATTGAGGATGCCGCGCGTCGCCTCGGTCAGCGGCAGCAGGTTGACCAGCACGCGCGTGGACGACAGGAACTCGTCGAACTGCGCCTCGCCGCTGAACACGCGCACGCCGTCGATCTCTTTTGGCGAACGGCTCCAGCCCAGCACCGGAAACTCGAACTGCGCCACGGCCTTGGCCACGCGCTCGCCGAGCACGCCCAGGCCCATGATGCCGACCGGGAAGTCGCGCCGCAGCTTCGGCTTGCGGTAGCTCCACTTGCCTTCGCGTGCATCGGCCTCGTAGGCGTCGAACTCGCGGAAATGGCGAATGAGCGTGTGGCAGACGTACTCGGCCATCTGCACCGACATGCCCGCGTCGTCGAGCCGCACGATGCGCGTGTGCGCCGGCACCTTGAGCTTGAGCAGCGCGTCGACGCCCGCGCCGATGTTGAAGATGCCGCGCAGCTTGGGCTGCTCATCGAAAAACTCCTGCGGCGGCGCCCAGACCACGGCATGGTCGGCCTGCGGCGCGCCGGGCTTCCATGCTTCGATGACGGCGTCGGGGAGTTCGGCCTTCAGGCCTTCGATCCAGGGGTCTGGGCGGTTGTCGGTGAGGTAGACGGTGATTCGCATGGGCACGCATCTTAGGTCGCGCCCGCGTCGCCCTCGGCTTGTGCGGGCACTGGCCATCTCCTATCCTCGAACGCTCACCTCAGGAGACCCCTAAATGATCAAATTCAGCGTGATGTATCCCCACGCCCCCGGCGCACGGTTCGATCACGACTACTACCGCGAAAAGCACATGCCCCTGATCAAGGCCCGCATGGGCGACGCATGCCTCTCGTACACCATCGACAAGGGCCTTACCGGCGGCGCACCGGACTCCGCGCCCACCTACGTCGCCATGTGCCACGTGTTCGCCGAATCGGTCGAGGCCTTCCAGAATGCCTTCGGTCCGCACGCGAAGGAGATCAGGGGCGACGTGAAGAACTACACCGACATCGCGCCGGTGATACAGATCAGCGAAGTGGTGGTGGGCTGACGGGCCGCCTCGCCCTCAGCGCAGCGGCCGCTCCAGCGCCACCCAGCTCTGGACGGACGGCCGCTGCCACTGCCGGTCCGCGTACGACGCCAGCCGCTGCGGCACGGCGTCTCCGTTCATGACCAGGCGATTCAGCATCAGCGCCAGGTCGACGTCGGCGATGGACCACTCGCCGAACAGGTTCTCCGCGTCATCGGGAAGCAGCGCCTGCGCCACCTGGAAGAGCGTCTTCGCCGACTGGTGCGCCACCGCCGACAGCGGCGCGCTCGCCGGGCCGTAGAAGATCACCTCGGTCGAGCGCTCCTGGCGGATCGGCATCAGGTCGCTGCGAAGCCAGGCCTGCAGCTGGCGCGCGCGGGCTCGGGCACGCGGCTCGGCCGGGTACAGCGCCGTTCCCTGCGCGAAGGCCTCGTCGATGTACTCGGTGATCGCGGACGACTCCGACAGGGAGAAGTCGCCGTGCACCAGCGTCGGCACGCGCTGCGTCAGCGAGAGCTGCGAGAAGCCGGCCGCCCTGTGCTCCAGCGCCCCAAGGTCGACGGGGGACAAGTCGAAGTCCAGCTGCTTTTCATGCAGCGCCACGAACACCGACATGGCATAGGGGCTGGTGAACTGGGCATCCACGTAGAGACGTAGCGGATCCGGCATCGAGAAAGGCTCCTGCGTAAGAAAAAGGGCCTCAAACCGACCCTCCCGCGATCTTACTTACTTGGCTTCCCTGGCTGTGGCGCGGCGACGACGCCACAGCACGCGCACCAGCCATCCCATCGGCAGCACCACCAGCACCAGCCACGGCAGCACCGCCGCGACGAAGGTGATCAGCGAGCCCACGCTTTCCGCCAGCACCGAGCCCGCGTTGCGCAGCGCATGTCCCATCGGGCTGTACCCATCGCTGCCACTCACCAGCGCGCGCCTGGGCGTGAACTGGATCTGGATGTGCTGCTTGCTGGTCTGCTGCGCCAGCACCTTGCGCTGCGTGGCGATGGCGTCGAGTTCGGCCTGCGTGTCCGACAGCGTGCGCTGGATGGCCAGCAGGTCGGCCATGGTGCGCTTGGTGACGGTGTCGCGCAGCATCGTGCGCAGGCTGTCGCGGAACTCGGTGCGGTTCTTGATGCGGGCCTCGACGTCGATCACCTCGGCGGTCTTGTCCTCGCTGGTGGTGGTGTGCGAGACCACGTTCGCCACGCCGGCCAGGCCGCCGAGCAGCTTGTCGACATCGGCGGGTTCCACGCGCATCTCGAGCATGGCGCTGCCGGGCTGTTGCGGCGTCTCGCGCAACAGGGAAGAAGACAGCAGCTCGCACTTCAGCGAACCGCACAGGTCGCGTACCTTGCCCCAGGCGTCGGCCAGCTGCTCGGCCGGCACTTCGACGTTCAAGTCCTGCCGCACGGCCAGGAAGCGCTGCAGCGGCGTGTTGTCCTGCGACTGGTCGGTGGCCGACGGTGCGGAGGCCGGTGCCGCGGAACGCATTCGCGCCTCCTTCCTCATGGCCATGCCACCGGCATAGCCAGCTGCAGCCTGCATGGGCGCGGGCGGCGGCGAGGCCGGCTCGGCGAGCGTGGCAGTCTCGTTGTTCCTGCGGTCGCAACCGGCGAGCGACAGCGCGGCCGCCAGGGCCAGCAAGACGATGCCCGCGCGGTGGCGGGCAGAGAGGAAACGGGGCGAACCGGAAGGCGTGCGATAGGTCATGGAGAGTTCCCTTGAATGATGACTACCGCAGCTGATACGGGCAGGCGCCCGGAACGGGGTTAAGTTTTTTCAGGCGGCCGCAGCACCCATTCGCAACAACTCGTCGCCTTCGGCCACCTGCTCGCCCGGCGCGAACATCAGCTCTTCCACCGTGCCGTCGGCCGGCGCTGCGATGGTGTGCTCCATTTTCATGGCCTCCATTACCGCCAGCGGCTGGCCGCGGCTGACCTTGTCGCCGGCCTTGACCGCGAAGGACACGACCTTGCCCGGCATAGGCGCAGTGAGCCGGCCGCCTTCGGCCTGCGTGTCGCCAGCGTGGGCGAGGCGGTCGATGGCGGTGATCCTCGTGGCGCCCTTCGAGGCGAAGATGTGGGCGGTGGCGCCATCGACGTGCACGTCGAGCGTCTGGCGGTTGCCCGCGAACTCGACCTCGAACTCACCCGACGGGAACTGCCCGACCACCAGCGGGCCTTCGGCGCCGCCGGCTTCGAGCCACAGGCTGCCGTCGCGCTTGTAGGTCAGCAGGGCGATCTGTTCGGCGCCGCGAAATTCGAAGTCGAAGCGGCGCAGATATTCGCCGTGCGAGCGCCAGCCGTCGCGGCGTTCGAACGGGTCGGGCACGCCAACCGGCCGTTCGGTGACCAGCGTACGCGTGATCGCGGCAGCGGCCGCCAGTGGCAGGCCCAGCGCTTCGCGGTCGAACAGCACGGCGCGCTCGCGCTCGATCAGCGCGGTGTCGAGGTTGGCCTTCGAGAACGACTCCGTCGCCAGAATGCCGCGCAGGAACTGCACGTTGGTCGACACGCCCACGATCTGCACCTGCGCCAGCGCGGCGTCGAGCCGGGCCAGCGCCTCTTCGCGTGTGGTGCCGTGCACGATGAGCTTGGCGATCATCGAGTCGTAGAAGGGCGATATCTCGCCGCCCTCGCGCACGCCATCGTCGATGCGCACGCGACTGCGCTGGAAGGCCGTCGCTTGCGGCTTGCGGTACACGCGCAAAGTGCCGGTGGCGGGCAGGAAGTTGTTGTCGGGGTTCTCGGCGCAGATGCGTGCCTCGATGGCATGGCCGTGGATCTGCAGCTCTTGCTGCTTCGCGGGCAGCGTCTCGCCCGATGCCACGCGCAGTTGCCATTCGACGAGGTCGAGGCCGGTGATTGCCTCCGTCACCGGATGCTCCACCTGCAAGCGCGTATTCATCTCCATGAAGAAGAAGTTCATCTCGCCGCCCTCGCGCTGCTCGACGATGAACTCCACCGTGCCAGCGCCCACGTAGTTCACGGCGCGCGCCGCAGCCACGGCGGCTTCGCCCATCTGCTTGCGCATCGCCTCGGTCATGCCGGGCGCGGGCGCTTCTTCGAGCACCTTCTGGTGGCGCCGCTGCACCGAGCAGTCGCGCTCGAACAGGTAGACGTAGTTGCCGTGCGTGTCGCCGAACACCTGGATCTCGATGTGGCGCGGGCGCTGCACGTACTTTTCGATCAGCACCGCATCGTCGCCGAAGCTGTTGATGGCCTCGCGCTGGCACGAGGCCAACGCGGCGGCGAAGTCTTCGGCCTTGTCGACCGCGCGCATGCCCTTGCCGCCGCCACCCGCGCTGGCCTTGATGAGCACCGGGTAGCCGATGCGATCGGCCTCGCGCTGCAGCAGCTGCGGGTTCTGGTCGTGGCCGTGGTAGCCCGGCACCAGCGGCACGCCGGCCTTTTCCATCAGCTGCTTCGACTCGGCCTTCAGGCCCATGGCCTTGATGGCCGAAGGCGGCGGGCCGATGAAGACCAGGCCCGCGTCGGCGCAGGCCTGCGCGAACTCTTCGTTCTCGCTGAGGAAACCGTAGCCCGGATGCACGGCCTCGGCGCCCGTGGCCTTGGCGGCTTCGAGGATCTTTTCCCAGCGCAGGTAGCTGTCCTTCGGGGCGCTGCCGCCGAGGTGCACAGACTCGTCGCAGGCGCGAACGTGGTTGGCATGCGCGTCGGCATCGGAGTACACGGCGACCGTGCGAATGGCCATGCGGCGCGCCGTCGCGGCAACCCGGCAAGCGATTTCGCCGCGATTGGCGATCAGGATCTTCTTAAACATTCGGAGTGTCTCCCGGAGGATTCTTTTTCAGTTGGAACGCGGGCACCACGCCCGGATCGGGTCGGCCGCTGAAGATGCGGGCCACGCGGGCGAACAGCGCCTTGAGGAAACGCCAGCTCTTGCGGATGAGCCACACGCTCAGCACAAGCACCAGCACGAACAGCACGAGAAAGACGAAGGGATGCGCCACCGCGAGCCACAGGCCCGCCGGCACCATCGTGTCTTCGACCAGCGAAGCGCCCACGTTAGAAAACGGCTCGGGCGATGTGTTGATGGCCGCGCGCGTCGTGGCCTTGGCCGCATGCGCCGTGGCCGCGAAGCTGCCGCCCACCAGCGCCGCGACGACGGCCATCGCGCCATGGTCAGCGCCGAACACGCTGGCCGCGAGCGCCGCGCCGGCCGGGATGCGGATGGCCGTGTGCACCACGTCCCACAGCGAATCGAGGCCGGGAATCTTGTCCGCGAAGAATTCGATGAACACCATGAAGCCGCTGGCCGCGATCACGACCGGATGCGCCAGCAGTTGCAGCCCGCTCGGCAGCGGCACCCAGCCGAAATAGCCCACCACGCCGGTCAGCAGCACGACCAGGTAAAGGCGCACGCCGCTGGCCCAGCCGATGGCGGCGGCCAGTGCGATCAGCTGGGGCATGTCGAGGCTGGTGTTCATGGCGATCAGTCCTCAGTCGAATTCGATGGTGCCGGCTTCCATGGAAGCCACGAGGTCCGCGAGCCATGCCTCGACGGACGCATGCTCGACGGGGCGGTCTTCGTCCGCCTTCCAGAAGGCGATCAGCTGGCCCGGCTCGCCGCCGCCCTCGGCATCGATGTCCACGCACAAGTGGCTGCCGCCGCCGTTCGACAGAAACGGCACCCAGCCGCGCCGCCACGTGGACGGGTCTTCGAAGTCGGAGCCGATCATGTCGTCGAGCATCTCCTTGGTGTCGGCGATGTCCTCGAGCGCGCTGAACATGCGGTTGTCCTGCAGGCTGTCGAAGCTGCTGTTCGGCTGGCCGTTGCGCCATCGGTAGAGCGCGCGAAAGGCCTCCGGCAGCTTCAGCGAGAACTTCGCCTCGAAGGCATCGAGGTCAGCGTCGCTCACGCCGGGCTGCAGCACCGCGTGGTAGTCCGCGCGATGGGCAGCCAGCCACGCGTCCATGCGTTCGATGAGTGCGTCGTGCGTCATGGTGCTCAGGCCTTGTTCGTTTCCAGCCACGAGGGCTTGCGCTTCTGCAGGAAGGCCTGCACGCCCTCGCGGCCTTCGTCGCTCGCACGAATGTCGGCGATGCCCTCGACGGTCTTCGCGATCAGCGCGTCGTCGATCTCGCGGCCGGCCACGTCGGCAATCAGTTGCTTGCAGGCGCGCACAGCAGCAGGGCTTGCGCCGGTCAGCGCCTTCAAGAGCTCGTCGACCTTGGCATCGAGCGCATCGGCTGCGACCACTTCATGCACGAAGCCGATGCGGTGCGCCTCGGCGGCCGTGAAACGCTCGGCCGTGAGGAAGTAGCGCTGCGAGGCGCGCGTGCCCATCGCGCGCAACACGTACGGGCTGATGGTCGCGGGCACCAGGCCGATCTTCACTTCGCTCAGGCAGTACCACGCGGTGTCCACGCTCACGGCCATGTCGCACGCGGCCACCAGCCCCATGCCGCCCGCATACACATCGCCCTGCACGCGCGCGATGGTGGGCTTGGGGCACTCGGCAATCGTGCGCAGCATGGCGGCCAGCTTGCCCGCGTCGGCGACGTTCTCGTCGCGCGTGTAGTCGGCCATGCGGCGCATCCAGTTGAGATTCGCGCCCGCGCAGAAGGCCGGGCCGTTGGCACCGAGCACGATGGCCTTGACCTGCGACGCGGCGCCGGCTTCGGTGAAGGCTTGTGTCAGCTCGGCGATGACGATGTCGTCGAAGGCGTTGCGTGCGTCAGGCTGGTCGAGCCAGATGCGGGCGATGGTGCCTTCTATCCGGAGATCGAGTTTTTCGAAATCGCTCATGGAGTACGTGCGTCCTGCTGGACTCTGGAGAGTTGGTTGACACGACTAATGCGTTGGTGAGGGTCGGACTGCCACACCACGCGATCATCCACGGCGTAGAGCCAGCAGGTCTTTCCCGCACGTTCGCAGGTGTTCAGGACATCGGCCATCGCCCCACCGCCGGAAGCGAAGGCCGCGCTGCCATCGGCGGCAATCGCAAAGGCTCGCGGCATGGGCAGGGCAAGAAACCGGAGGTACTGGTCCCTGCTCCTTTCGCGCACAGGCACCAGGGAGGAATCGTTGACGTCGCCAAAACGGCTGTCTGCCGGCAACCTGTAGATGCTGGTGGCGGGCCCGGCAGCCGCCGCGCTCTGCACGGGCGCGCTGGCCTGCGGCTGCTGATAAACCACCGTGTAGTCGACTGCATAGACGCTGCATTCGCTCCGGCTGCGCTCCCGGCAGTATTCCAGGGCCCGCTGCGTCGGGTCCGAGGGCCGGTTGATGTCGCGGGGAACCAGTCCGTCGGCAAACCCGAACCAGGTACGGTCGGCATCCTGCCGGATGACGAAGGCACGCGGCGGCTTACTCTGAAGAAATTTCTGATACTCCGCGCGGCCCTGCGCATCCAACCCGGGAACGGCGTTGACATCCTCGATGCCGACGGTATTTGCCGCCGCGGAGGCTGCGTCGCCATCGGCGCCCGGCCTGCCTCGCAAATGGACTTCGGCACTGCCGCTACCGGCATGGCACTCATAGGCACCGGGCGTCGAAAGCGGGTTGCCCTCGTAGAAGCTCTCGACCTGCGTCACCACGCGCACGCCGCGTGCCCGTGCCGCCCCGACCAACTCAACCAGCGTATTGCGCATCGCCTCGCGGCAGGTTTCCTCGTCGCTGCGGATCACCGGCCGCCCGTCGGGGTAACGTTGCGTACTGGAGTAAGGCCGCGCATAGCTCTGCGCCACGAGCATCTGCGCCTGCGGTGCCTTGGGCTGCGGCGCGGTCGCAAAGCGAAGCTGCACGTCGTTGCCGATCGCATCGCGCGTGGCGGGCTGCTGCATCACCGGATAGATGGGCAGCACAAGCCGCGTGTCGCGTGCGAACACGGGCATGGCCTGCGACACGAGGCAGAGCGCCAGAAGGCTTACGGCCAGTCGCCCGGCGCAGTGGGAGTTTTGTGGGGTGCAACTTTTCACGGTGTGGATTTCCAGACAACTTTGTCGTCCACAGCGTACAACTGGCACTCGCCTGCGGTAGTCTTTTTCTGGCAACTCTCCATCGCCCGGCCCATGGGGTCGTCGCCGCCCCATGCGGAGCCCCAGCCTCCCTGTGCATTAGCGGCGAAGGCCCGCGGCGATGTCTTGGTGAGAAATACGCGGTAGCCGCTCAGCGAGGCCGGGCTCTGGTCGGGCACGCGGTCGATCGCGTCGAGTGGCGCGAAGCCGCTGGCCGATGGCGTTGCGGCCACCGCATAGCGCGCGAACTCGGTCAGGGGCTGGTCAGGCAGGCCGATCTCACGCAGGAAGTTAGCAACTTCCGGCTGCCAGATAGGTGCACCGGCGGGAGAGCCGAACATGGCATGGGAGTCGCCGCCGAAAGTTCCGAAGGCCACCAGCCTCGCCTGTCCGCCGGCCGCCACATAGCTCTCGTGCATGCCCTTCCAAGCGAAGGGCGGAAAGTAGCTGTCGTTGTCGCCATAGAACCAGAGCGAGGGCGTGCGCGTTTCCTTCCCGTAGGTGCCGGCCGCACCGATCAGGCCGTTCTGCCATCCCACGCAATTCTCTTGACGCAGGCCGCCGGCGAAGTCGATCAGCCCCTTGACGCCGGGATAGTGGAGCGTGCCGAAGGCCAGCGTGGTCCAGCCGCCGTGCGACTGGCCCACGACCACAATGCGTGACTTGTCCGCCCAGGGTTGCGCACTCGCGTAGTCCAGCACCGCCGCCACGTCGCCGGCCTGCTCGCGACCGTTGCTCTCGATGTTGCAGCCGCCGCCGATATAACTGCCGGTGGACTTGGAAAAGCCTTGCCGCATCGGCACGACCACCGCATAGCCGCGCGCCATGAAGAAGCGCACCGCACCCAGCGGCCTGTAGCGCGCCTGGAACCGGGGGTCACCGTTCGCCTTGCCGTGGTTGATTACCGCAATGGGAAACGGGCCGGTGCCCTCGGGCACGTAGAGCGTGGTCTCGAGCTCGGTCGTGAACAGCCCGCCCTTCTTCGGCACCATGACCACCGATTCGGGCAGCGTGGCCGCAAAGGCCTGCGCGCAAACCGCCAGCGCGCCCAGCCCGAGGGCTGCCGCCGCCTGCCTGAGGCGCGAGCTGAGGATGTGCGCAAGCCGCATCGCCATCACATCCGGAAGATGCCGAACTTCGGCTCGGGAATCGGCGCATTGCGCGCAGCCGCAAGGCCCAGCGCCAGCACGCGCCGCGTATCCGCCGGATCGATGATCCCGTCGTCCCAGATCCGCGCGGTGGCGTAGTAAGGGTGCCCCTGGTCTTCGTACTGCTGGCGGATCGGCGCCTTGAAGGCTTCTTCCTCTTCCTTGCTCCAGCTTCCGCCCTTCAGTTCGATGCCGTCGCGCTTCACGGTGGCCAGCACGCTCGCGGCCTGCTCGCCGCCCATCACGCTTATGCGTGCGTTGGGCCACATCCAGAGGAAGCGCGGGCTGTACGCGCGGCCGCACATGCCGTAGTTGCCGGCGCCGAAGCTGCCGCCGATGATGATGGTGAACTTGGGTACGTTCGCGGTGGCCACTGCCGTCACCATCTTGGCGCCGTGGCGCGCGATGCCTTCGTTCTCGTACTTGCGGCCCACCATGAAACCGGTGATGTTCTGCAGGAACACCAGCGGAATCTTGCGCTGGCAGCACAGCTCGATGAAGTGCGCGCCCTTCTGCGCCGATTCGCTGAACAGGATGCCGTTGTTGGCGACGATGCCCACCGGCATGCCCTCGATCTCGGCAAAACCGCAGACCAGCGTGGCGCCGAAGCGCGCCTTGAACTCGTGGAACTCGCTGCCGTCGACGACGCGCGCGATGATCTCGCGCACGTCGAAGGGCTTGCGCGTGTCGGTGGGGATCACGCCGTAGAGCTCCTCGCGTGGGAACGCCGGCGCGCGCACCTCGGCCTTGGCCGGGGCCTCGGCCGCCTTCGCATTGAGGTTGGCCACCGCCGAGCGCGCGAGCGCCAGCGCATGCAGGTCGTTCTGCGCGAGGTGGTCGACCACGCCCGACAGGCGCGTGTGCACGTCGCCACCGCCCAGGTCTTCAGCCGTCACAACCTCGCCCGTGGCCGCCTTCACGAGCGGCGGACCGCCCAGGAAGATGGTGCCCTGGTTTTTCACGATGATCGATTCGTCGCTCATCGCCGGCACGTACGCGCCGCCGGCCGTGCACGAGCCCATGACCACCGCGATCTGCGGAATGCCCTGGGCGCTCATGTTGGCCTGGTTGTAGAAGATGCGGCCGAAGTGCTCGCGGTCGGGAAACACCTCGTCCTGGTTCGGCAGGTTGGCGCCGCCCGAGTCGACGAGGTAGATGCAGGGCAGGCGGTTCTGCTCGGCGATCTCCTGCGCGCGCAGGTGCTTCTTCACCGTCATCGGATAGTAGGTGCCGCCCTTCACCGTCGCATCGTTGCACACGATCATGCAGTCGACGCCATTCACGCGGCCGATGCCCGCGATGATGCCGGCGCCCGGTGCCGACTCGGCCCCCTTGGCATCGAGGTACATCGCATGTGCGGCCAGCGGCGCGATCTCGAGGAAGGGCGTGCCCGGGTCGAGCAGCTCGGCCACGCGGTCGCGCGGCAGCAGCTTGCCGCGCGCGGTGTGCTTGGCACGCGCTGCCTCGCCGCCGCCCTGCTCTACCTTCGCGAACTGCGTGCGCAAGTCATCGACCAGCGCGCGCATGGCTGCTGCATTGGCCTGGAAGTCCGCCGAGCGGGCGTTGAGTTTGGTTTCGAGTTGGCTCATGCTGTTTTTTCTTGGCTAAGGCCGAGTTGCTCTGTCATGGCATCGCGGATCTTGAATTTCTGGATCTTGCCGGTCACCGTCATCGGGAACTCGCTGACGAAGCGGATGTACTTGGGCACCTTGTAGTGCGCGATCTGGCCCTTGCAGAACTCGCGCACTTCTTCTTCGGTGGCGCTCTGGCCGGGCTTGACGATGATCCAGGCGCACAGCTCCTCACCGTATTTCTTGTCGGGCAGGCCGACGACCTGCACGTCCTGCACCTTCGGGTGGCGGTACAGAAATTCTTCGATCTCGCGCGGGTAGATGTTCTCGCCGCCGCGGATCACCATGTCCTTGATGCGGCCGACGATGTTGACGTAGCCCTCGCCGTCCATGGTCGCGAGGTCGCCGGTGTGCATCCAGTGCTCGGTGTCGATGGCCTCGCGGGTCTTGGCCTCGTCGTCCCAGTAGCCGTGCATGACGGAGTAGCCGCGCGTGCACAGCTCGCCCGACTGGCCGGCCGGCATGACGGCACCGGTCTCGGGGTCGACGATCTTCACTTCGAGGTGCGGCTGCACCGTGCCCACGGTCGACACGCGGCGGTCCAGCGGCGTGTCGGTGCTGCTCTGGCAGCTCACGGGGCTGGTCTCGGTCATGCCGTAGGCGATGGTGATCTCGCTCAGGTGCATCTCGCTGACCACGCGCTTCATCACCTCGATGGGGCAAGGCGAGCCGGCCATGATGCCGGTGCGCAGCGTCGACAGGTCGAACTCCTTGAAGCGCGGATGGTCGAGCTCGGCGATGAACATGGTGGGCACGCCGTGCAGGCCGGTGCACTTCTCTGCCTGCACGGTCTCGAGCACGGTGAGCGGGTCGAAGCCGTCGTTCGGGTACACGATGGCCGAGCCGTGCGTGAGGCAGGCCAGGTTGCCCAGCACCATGCCGAAGCAGTGATACAGCGGCACCGGAATGCACAGCCTGTCGGCGGGCGAGAGCTTCATGCACTCGCCGATGAAGAAGCCGTTGTTCAGAATGTTGCGGTGCGTGAGCGTCGCGCCCTTGGGAAAGCCTGTGGTGCCGCTGGTGAACTGGATGTTGATCGGGTCGGTGGCTTTCAGCGTCTTCTGCACCTGTTCGATGCGCGGGTCGCTGGCATCGCCGCTTGCGAGCAGTTGCGAGAAGCGCTTCATGCCAGGCTGCTCGTCACCCTGCCCGGCCTTGTCGATCCAGAAGGTGTGGGCCAGTTGCGGCACACGCTTCGGGCCCAGTTCGCGCAGCATGCCGAGGTAGTCGCTGGTCTTGAACTGCGCCATCGTCACCAGCGCCTTGCAGCCGACCTTGTTGAGCGCGTACTCGAGCTCTGAAGTGCGGTAAGCGGGATTGATGTTGACGAGGATCAGGCCGACCTTGGCGGTGGCGATCTGCATCAGCACCCACGCCACGTTGTTGTGCGACCAGATGCCCACGCGGTCGCCGGGCGCAAGGCCGAGGTTCAGCAGTGCGCTGGCGAGTTTGTTCGATTCGGCCTGCAGCTCGCGGTAGGTGTAGCGCTGGCCTTCGTGGCGACTGACGAGCGCCTCGCGGTCGGGCTGCTTGCCGACCATGTCGTCGAAGAAGTCGCCGATGGGTTGTTCGATGAGGGGGACATCGGTGGCGCCTTGCGCCATGCTTTGGGTCAAGAGCGCCATGGCGATGCGTCCTTCCTTCAGGCGGTTTCGGAGAACAGCTCGCGGCCGATCAGCATGCGGCGGATTTCGCTGGTGCCCGCGCCGATCTCGTACAGCTTGGCATCGCGCCACAGCCGCTCGACCGGAAAGTCCTTCGTGTAGCCAACGCCGCCCAGCGCCTGGATTGCCTCGCCGGCCATCCACGTCGCCTTCTCTGCGGAATACAGGATGGCACCCGCCGCATCCTTGCGGAAGGTGCGCGCATGGTCGTTGCGGTCGCAGGCCTTGCCCACGGCATACACGTACGCACGCGTCGCCTGCCACGTCGAATACATGTCCGCCAGCTTGCCCTGCATGAGCTGGAACTCGCCGATGCTCTGGCCGAACTGCTTGCGCTCGTGGATGAAGGGCAGCACCGCGTCCATGCACGCAGCCATGATTCCGAGCGGGCCACCCGAGAGCACTGCGCGTTCGTAGTCGAGGCCGCTCATCAGCACCCTTGCGCCCTGGCCTTCTCCGCCGAGCACGTTCTCTTCCGGCACTTCGCAGTTGTCGAAGAACAGCGGGAAGGTGTTGGAGCCGCGCATGCCGAGCTTGTCGAGCTTGGTACCGGCGGAAAAGCCCTTGAAGTTCTTCTCGACGATGAAGGCCGTCATGCCGCGCGCGCCCATCTCGGGCTCGGTCTTGGCGTAGATGACCAGCGTGTCGGCGTCGCCGCCGTTGGTGATCCACATCTTGCCGCCGTTGAGCACGTAGTAGCCGTTCTTCTTCTCGGCCTTGAGCTTCATGCTCACCACGTCGGAGCCGGCGTTGGGCTCGCTCATGGCCAGCGCGCCGACGTGCTCGCCGCTCACCAGCTTGGGCAGGTATTTCTTCTTCTGTGCGTCGCTGCCGTTGCGATGGATCTGGTTCACGCACAGGTTGGAGTGCGCACCGTAAGACAGGCCCACCGAGGCCGAGGCGCGCGAGACTTCTTCCATGGCCACGATGTGCGCCAGGTAGCCCAGCTCGGTGCCGCCGAATTCCTCTTTCACCGTCATGCCGTGCAGGCCGAGGTCGCCAAGCTTCTTCCACAGGTCGTGCGGGAACAGGTTGTCGCGGTCGATGTCGGCGGCGCGCGGCGCGATTTCGTTGGCGGCGAAGTCCTGGATGGCGCTGCGCAGCGAGTCGATGGTGTCGCCCAGGTCGAAGTTCAGGCCGGGATCGTGCATGGGGTTTGTCTCCTCTGAAGGGGTCTGCGCGCAATGCCACCCGCGCTGGATGGCGCTTGCGAAAGATCGCAGCTTACGCCTCGCCGTGCCGCAATTGGCGCCACAATGGTTGCAAATCACGCCATGACCGATCCGCTGCACCATGTCGCCCCCGTCGTTCCTCAGACCCGCCCGCGCCGTAACGCCGATGGCCTTCGTGAGAGCTATCGTGCAGGGCTACGAGCGCTACGGCATGGACCCTGCCGAGGCCCTGAAGGCGGCACAGATCACGCCGCGCGAACTGGCCCGGCCGGGCGCGCGGGTGACGGCCGCGCAGTTCGAGGTGCTGTCGGGCCACGCCATGCAGGAGCTCGACGACGAAACACTCGGCTGGTTCTCGCGGCGCCTGCCCTGGGGCACCTACGGCCTGCTGTGCCGCGCCTCCCTGAGCTCGCCCGACCTGGGCGTGGCCATCAAGCGCTGGTGCCGCCACCACCGGCTGCTGACCGAGGACATCGGCCTGTCGCTCGAAGTGGCCGGCGGCATGGCCACGCTGCGCATCGCCGAGAACGTCCCGCTGGACGACGCCTTCCGCGAGTTCTGCCTGGTGACCACCCTGCGCTTCGTGCACGGCTACATGTGCTGGGCCATCGACTCGCGCATCTCGCTGCGACACGCGAGCTTTCCGTTTGCCGCGCCGCCGCACAGCGACGCCTATCCGCTGATGTTCACGCCAGACGTGCGCTTCGACGCGCCGCAGGCGGGCATCAGTTTCGACGAGCGCTATCTCGCCCTGCCCTTGCAGCGAGACGAACGCGCGCTGCGCACCATGCTCAGGCGCGCACTGCCGCTCACAATCCTGCAGTACCGGCGCGACCGCCTGCTGGGCCAGCGCGTGCGCGAGCTGCTGCGTTCACGCGCCAGCGAGGCCACCACCGCCGAGGCGCTGGCCGGGCTGCTCAACGTGTCGAGCCGCACGCTGCACCGGCAGCTGCACGAGGAAGGCACTTCGCTGCAGGTGCTGAAGAACGAGGTGCGCCACGAGATGGCTGTCGACCTGTTGCGCCGCACCACGCGGCCTGTCAAGCAGGTGGCGCTGGCCGTGGGGTTTCGCAACGAGAAGAGTTTTTCGCGGGCGTTCCTGCAGTGGACGGGGCATGCGCCTCGCGACTTTCGGCAGCAGGGGCTGTAGCGGAGGGCGTTCGGGGCACGTTCGGGGTGCGTGCGAATGACACCGGGTACTTCCCTCCGGGAATGACGCGTCAGCTAGGCTGTGCGATCAACGCAAGCGCGTCGGCAATCGACTGACTGTCCTCAGGCCGCACCAGCTTCGCGACCTGCTTGCCGTCACGCATGAACACCAGCGTGGGCCACAGCCGCACGTTGAACGAACGCCCCAGCGGACGCCCGCTGCCGTCTTCGACCTTGATGCGGCGAATGTCCGGGTACTTGGTAAAGGCCTCGGCGATGTTCGGCTGGGCGGCCTTGCAGATGCCGCACCAGTTGGTGCCGAACTCGACCACGGCAGGGCCGGTGAGCGCGTCGATCTCGCTGCGGTCGGGCTGCTCGGTTTTGTATTCGGAAGTCATGGGAAGTGGTTCCTGCTGCTCGGGAGTTGCGCCCTGCATTCCACCAGAAACTCAGGCCGCCTGCAGCCCGTAGCCCGAAAGCAGCGCCGGCAGTTCGGCCATGTCGCTGAACACCTTCACCGCGCCCACGCTGAGCAGAGGGCCGGGGCCGCTGTGGCCCGATTCGCCGGTGCTGTAGCCGAACACAGTGGCTCCTGCAGCCACGCCGGCCATTGCGCCGGTGACGGTGTCTTCGACGATGGCGCAGCGCTTCGGGTCGACGCCGAGGGCTTCCGCCGCAGCGAGATACACGTCGGGGTGCGGCTTGGAGCGCGGCATCTCGTGTCCGCTGAAGATGCGGCCCTGGAAATAGTCGAGCATGCCGACCTTCGCAAGCTGCAGTTCGACCTTGTGGCGGTCGGCACCGGAAGCGCAGGCGATACGGCCCTTGAGCCTTGAATGGATTTCGCGGATGGCGGCGGGCGCGTGGGGAATGGCGACGAGGTCGCGCTCCAGCGCCTCATTGCGGCGGGCGCGGAAGGTCTTGAGCCAGTCGTCGGTGATCCTGACGCCGGTCTTCGTCTCGATGAGCGCGGCCTCGTCCTTCACCGCCTTGCCGGTGAAGGTGTTCATCGATTCCTCGGTCGTGATGTGCCAGCCAAGCTCGCCGAGCATTTCGGCGAGCACGCGGTTGGTGATGGGTTCGGAATCGACGAGCACGCCGTCGCAGTCGAAGAGAACGGCGGAAAAAGGAAAGGGGGTCATTGCGGTGCCGGAGTTCGGTGATTGGCCCCATGGTAGCAACGCCCCCTTTTCGCAGGAGGAAGCTCAGGCTATCGGACGGATCGGGATGTACATCTCGCCGCCACCGGCCATGAATTCCTTCGACTTCTCTTCCATGCCCTCGGCCATGGCGGCTGCCTCGGCCACGCCCTTCTTCGCTGCGTATTCGCGCACTTCCTGCGTGATCTTCATCGAGCAGAACTTGGGCCCGCACATCGAACAGAAATGCGCCACCTTGCTCGAATCCTTCGGCAGCGTCTCGTCATGGAATTCGCGCGCGGTGTCGGGGTCGAGGCCCAGGTTGAACTGGTCTTGCCAGCGGAATTCGAAGCGCGCCTTGCTCAGCGCATCGTCGCGCGAGCGAGCCCCAGGGTGCCCCTTTGCCACATCCGCCGCATGCGCGGCGATCTTGTAGGCAATGATCCCCTGCTTCACGTCGTCGCGGTCCGGCAGCCCCAGGTGTTCCTTCGGAGTCACGTAGCAAAGCATCGCGGTGCCGGCCCAGCCGATCATGGCCGCGCCGATGGCGCTGGCAATGTGGTCGTAGCCCGGCGCGATGTCGATCGTCAGCGGCCCGAGCGTGTAGAACGGCGCCTCGTGGCAGTGCTTGAGCTGCTCGTCCATGTTCGACTGGATCATGTGCATCGGCACATGGCCCGGCCCTTCGATCATGGTCTGCACGTCGTGCTTCCATGCGATCTGCGTGAGCTCGCCCAGCGTGCGCAGCTCGGCGAACTGCGCTTCGTCGTTGGCATCGGCGCCCGAGCCGGGACGCAGGCCGTCGCCGAGCGAGAAGCTCACGTCGTAGGCCTTCATGATGTCGCAGATGTCTTCGAAGTGCGTGTAGAGAAAGCTCTCCTTGTGGTGCGCGATGCACCACTTGGCCATGATCGATCCGCCGCGCGACACGATGCCCGTCATGCGGTCGGCCGTGAGGTGGATGAACGGCAGGCGCAGGCCGGCGTGGATGGTGAAGTAGTCGACGCCCTGCTCGGCCTGCTCGATCAGCGTGTCGCGGTAGATCTCCCAGGTCAGGTCTTCGGCCACGCCGCCCACCTTCTCGAGCGCCTGGTAGATGGGCACCGTGCCGATGGGCACCGGCGAGTTGCGCACGATCCAGTCGCGCGTGGTGTGGATGTTCTTGCCGGTGGACAGGTCCATCACGTTGTCGGCGCCCCAGCGAATGGCCCACACCAGCTTCTCGACCTCTTCCTCGATGCTCGACGTGACAGCCGAGTTGCCGATGTTGGCGTTGATCTTCACCTTGAAGTTGCGGCCGATGGCCATCGGCTCGACTTCGGGGTGGTTGATGTTCGCGGGAATGATGGCGCGGCCGCGGGCCACTTCGTCGCGCACGAACTCGGGCGTGATGATGCGCGGAATGGTCGCGCCCATCGGGTTGCCCATCACGCGCCTGGCGCGCTCTTCGTTGGCAAGGTATTCGGCCATCCACTCGCGCTTGCCGTTCTCGCGCAAGGCCACGTACTCCATTTCGGGCGTGACGATGCCGCGGCGCGCGTAGTGCATCTGCGTGACGTTGGCGCCCGACTTCGCGCGGCGCGGCGTGCGCTGCAGTGCCGAGGCGCCGGCGCGCAGTTCGGCCAGGCGTTGCGCGTCGCGGTCTTCGTTCTTGGCGCCGTCGTCCAGCGCGTGATGCGAGCGGCCTTCGTAACTTTCGGTGTCGTTGCGCTCCAGCACCCAGGCGCCGCGCACGTCGGGCAGGCCGCGGCGCACGTCGATCTCGACCTTCGGGTCTGTGTACGGGCCGGAGGTGTCGTAGAGCGACACGGTCTCGCCGTTGGTCAGCGCAACGTCGCGCACGGGCACGAACAGGTCGGGCCGGCTGCCCGGAATGACGCACTTGTGCGACGCGGGAAAAGGCTCGCGCGTCAGCGAAAGCAGCGTGGTGAACTTGTCGGGGGCATTCATCGGAGGCACTCCTTGTTGAGGAAAGGGTGCTCCGCAATCGCTCGGTGGGCTTCGGGAAGCCCGTCACGGAAGGGGGAGTGACGGACCGAAGTCAGGGAGTGCAGCTCTTCTTACGCCGGTATGACCCGGATCAAGTTCGCGGGTCGGCTGCTTTGCCATCTCAGCACGCCACATGCGTGCACCCCGGAGCGGGGCCGATTGTGCGGGCCTCGGCCCGGTGCGTCAACCCAGGGGTACTTGCAGGTCGCCGTCCAGGTAGTACCAGCGGTCGCCTTCGCGCACGAAGCGGCTGCGCTCGTGCAGGCGCGTGGCGGCACCCGTGGCCGCGCTGCGCTGGCGCGCGACGAACTCGATCTCGGCATGGTCCGCGTCGAGCACCGAGCGCGAGCGGATGTCCAGCCCCAGCCACTTGACGCCCGGCTCGAACTCGATCGAGGCCGGCCGCTTCGACGCATGCCAGGTGGCGAGCAGGTATTCGCCGCGCTCCAGCACGAAGGCCGAATAGCGCGAACGCATCAGCGATTCGGCGTCGGGCGCGGGCGTGTTCCCGAAATCGTCGAGATAGCGGCCACAGCACAGGGCGTAGCCGATGGGCTTGTCGCGGCGGTCTGTACGGCCGCAGGGGCAAGGTCCGGTGGTGGGATCGTTGGCGCTCATGAAGACCGCTATTGGAACACCTTGCGGGCCGGGCGCGGACAGGGCAAGCCCCGAGGCTAGGCAGGCCGGCTTGCGGCAATGGCTTCCTGCAGGGCCTGCGCACCCGCCGGCTTGTAGATCAGCGCATAGCCCGCGCGCTCGACCTCGGCCCGCGTCGCATGCGCGGTTTCGCCGGTGAGGATGACGACGTTGCGCGCCTTGCCGACCGCCTGCAAGGCCTGCGCGGCGGCCAGGCCCGAGAGGCCGCTGCCCAGGCGCAGGTCGCTCAGCATCAGGTCGAACACGCCGCCGTGCTGCAAGGCTTCGCGCGGGTTGGCCGCCAGCACCACCTCGTGGCCCCAGGCGGACAGAAGCGAACGCATGGCCTCGCGCACGGGTTGCTCGTCGTCGAGCACCAGGATGCGAAGGGCGGCCGCTTCTTCCGTTGGCCCGGCCGGCACGGCCAGGTCGTCATCTGCCGGTGGCGCGGCCGTCTTATCGAGCACCAGCGAGAAGGTGCTGCCGCGGCCCGGTGCGGTGCGCACCTGGATGCGCGAACCCATCACCTGCGCCATGCTCGCCACCAGCGACAGGCCCAGCCCGAGCCCGCGGCTGCGGTCGCGTCCGGGGTTGTCGATCTGGAAAAACTCCTCGAACACCTGCGCCTGGTGCCGCGCGTCGATGCCCACGCCGGAATCGCGCACCTCGATGCGCCAGGCGCCCGGCGTCACATGCCTGGCGCAGACCAGCACGGTGCCCGAGGGGGTGTACTTGATCGCGTTGTCCACCAGGTTGCCGAGCAGCCGCGCGAGCATGCGCGCGTCCGCCTGCACCGCGGCGCGCGTGGGGCGCACGCGCAGGTGCAGCCCCTTGGCCGCGGCCAGCGCCGCAAAGCGCCCGTGCAGCGCATCGAACAGCGGCTGCAGGCGCATCGGCTCGGGGCGAACGGGCGCCACGCCGCCGTCGAGCTGCGCGATGTCCAGCAGCGCATCGATGGAGCCGCGCAGGGCATCTACGCTGTCGCGCATGAAGCGCAGGTTCTCGGCCGTGGGCGGATTGCGCGTGTCCAGCGCGTCGACGAAGATTGCCAGCGCATGCATGGGCTGGCGCAGGTCGTGGTTGGCGGCCGCAAAGATGCGGGCGCGCTGCGCGGCAAGCTGTGCCACGTGGTCGAGCTGGCGCGACAGCGCTTCGGCCAGGCGCGCGTTCTCGAAGCCGTTCTCGATGGAGCCGACGATCAACCGGTTTTGCTTGCGCGCATAGTGCAGAGCCGCCACGAGCTGCGACACCGCAAGGCACCCCATGATGACCGTCACGCTGCCCGGCTCCAGCACCAGCCGCAGCGCCAGGCTCAGGAACACCGGGACGCCGAAGCACAGGGCGGCCAGCCACCACTGGGCAAGCGCGGCAATGATCACGCTGGTCGTGCCGCTCACGAAGAAGTACATGAGCAGGATGTGGGCAAGGTCGCCATGCGGGAAGAACAGCCACGGCGCCAACGCCCACACCAGCCCCGGGAACAGCATGCGCAACTCCAGCCGCCGGCGCGTGCGCGCGGCAGTGGCTGCATCGATGGCGGCCGGATCCAGCCGGTGCAGATGGCGGTGCATGTTCCATTGCATCGCGTGCACCAGCACGGCCCACACGAGCGTGCCGCGATTGCCGGTGAGAACGAGGAACAGCATCCAGAACACCGCGGCCGTGACGGCGGCTGACAGCGGCGTGTCCCGCGTGTCGATCACATAGGCGCGCGCCAGGCTCTGGTCCACCAGCGGATTGGCGTTGGGCGCCTCGATCCAATAGTCACGGAACCGCTTCAGCAGCGGCCTGGATGCGTGTTCGGTGATGGGAGTTGTCGATGGCATGGCCGGGCTGCCGTCGATTCTGCGCGATATGCATGACCGCGCGGCGCATGCATTCGCGGGCATCCACCCTTGGCGCGGCGCTTGCTAAACGTTAGCGTTACAACGGCTCCCTCGAGAAAGTCGGCGATGTATGTACCTCACAGGCTCTGAACAGCACGCACTGCGCGGCGTTTTCACGCTGCTGGCGGAAGACCGCGGCGAGCAGGAGATCCGCGAGCGCCTGGGCTGGGCGCTGCTCGACCTGCTGCATGCGGACCAGTTCGCCTCCTTCGTGTGGGACGCCGCGAGCAGCAGCTTCGGCGCGCGCGTGGCGCTACACATGGACCCCGCGAATCTCGACAGCTATGCGCAGTGGCACCAGCACCACGACCCGATCACCTTCGTGCTGCAGTCGCGCCGCCGCGCCACGCGCGTGACCGAAGTGATGCCGCAGCGCGAGTTGATGCGCACCGCGTTCTTCAACGACTTTCTCGCGCGCGACGGGCTGCACTGGGGCATGAACCTGCATGCCTTCGAGGGCGAACGCGCGCTGGGAGACCTGCGCATCTGGCGCCGCAAGGGGCGCAGCGATTTCGGCGATCACGAGAAGGCGTTGCTCGACCTGATCGAGCCGGCGTTCGCGGGCGCCCTGCAACGGGCGCAGCGCGCGACTGCTCCGGCGTCCGGGGCGCGCGAAGCCGCGTGGGCCTTGCTGAGCGTGCGCGAGCAGGAAGTGGCCCGCTGCGTGCGCGAAGGGCTCACCGACAAGGAGATCGCGCGACGCCTCGCGGTGGGCGTGCCCACCGTGCGCACCTACCTGCGTCGCATCTTCGACAAGCTGGGCATCGAGCGCCGCTCGGCGCTCGCAGGCTGGGCCATGCCGCTCGCGCTCACTTAGGCGCCGGCAGCCGGCCGAGCACCTGCTCCACCGCCATGCCCACGGCCAGCAGCTTGCGGTCGCTGCCGGCAGGGCCGTCCAGCTCCAGGCCCACGGGCAGGCCGCTGGTTGCGCCGAGGCCCGATGGCAACTGCACGCCCGGTATGCCGGCGTTGCTGCCCGGGTCGGTGTTCTGGATCAACGAGCCGAAGTTCTCGGGGCTGCTGGCTTCGGCCCCCGCGGCCAGTGCCACGCGCGGCACCGTCGGGAACACCAGCGCATCGAGCCTGTTCTTCGCGAAGGTGTCGCGGTAGAGCTTCTGCAGCGCCGGGCGCGCGACGCGCATCGCGTTCTCGTAGACCGGCTTCGCATCGACCACGCCGCTGGCCGCAGGCAGCTTGCGCGGGATGACGAAGGTCTCGAAGGTGCCCTTGACGTCGGGGCTGGCAATGCCGGCCGTGAGCTGCGCAATGTCGATGCCCGTTCGGTACTTCGCGAGGTAGGTCACCATGTCGTCGTGCGCCTCGTAGAGCGCCAGCGGAAAGCCGACCGCGCCGTTGAGCTCCATCAGCTTCGGCATCTCCACATCGACCAGCGTGACGCCGGCAGCGCGCAGTTTCGCAAACGCGGCATCGGTGGCGGCGCGCGTGTCGGCGTCGAGATTGGCCTGCATGGCCGGCACCACGCCGAGCCGCACGCGCTTCAGGTCGGCGGGCTTGAGCGGCTTGCCGCCCGCGATGACGCTGTCGAGCAGCGCCACGTCGGCCATCGATTGCGCCATCGGCCCCGCCGTGTCGCGCGTGTGCGAGATCGGCGCAATGCCCTGCTGCGGATAGCGCCCCACAGTGGGACGCAGCGATGCACAGCCGTTGAACGCACACGGAATGCGCACCGACCCGCCCGTGTCGGTGCCCAGCGCGGCCGGCGCCATGCGCGCACCCAGCGCGGTGCCGTTGCCCGACGACGAGCCGCCCGCGATGCGAGTCGCGTCGTAGGCATTGCGCACGCCCACCTCGGGGCCGGTCTGGAACGCGGGGTTGTAGCCGGTGACGCCGAAGGCCAGTTCGTGCATGTTCGTCTTGCCGAGCACCACCGCGCCGGCCGCGCGCAGCCTGGCCACCACCGGGGCGTCGGCGGAGGGCACGAAGCCCTTGAGCGCGGGTGTGCCGGCCGTCGCGGGCAGGCCCTGCACCTGGATGTTGTCCTTGATGGCCACCGGCAGGCCGGCCAGCGGCTTGCAGGCGCCACCGCGCTTGCGCAGTGCATCGGCGGCGCGCGCGGCCTTCAGTGCGCCGGCTTCGTCGAGCGTGATGAAGGCGTTGAGATTCGCCTTGGCCCTGGCTTGGGCGAGGTAGGCCGTTACCAACTGCTCGCTGGTGACGGTGCCGGCGCACAGCTGCTGCACGGCTTCGGTCGCGGTCAGCGTGGAAATACCAGGGGCTGCGAGCTGCGCGCGCGCCGGCAGGGCCACGGCACCGATGCACAGGAGTGCCAATGCGGGGGAAGCGGTTCTGAAGATGGACATGACAAAGACCTCCGACAAAGAGGCCACCATGCTGCGCCTGCTGCGCGTATCTGTCTGTCATCCAAACCGATGACAGACGGGTGGGGGTTGCGGCGCTACCGGAACATCACCCGCCCCGGCCGCATGTCGCTCACGCCAGCGCGCGTTGGATCAACAGCTTCTGGATGTCCGAAGTGCCTTCATAGATCTGGCACACGCGCACGTCGCGGTAGATGCGCTCCAGCGGAAAGTCGTTCACGTAGCCGTAGCCGCCCAGCGTCTGGATGGCCGCGCTGCACACGCGCTCGGCCATCTCGCTGGCGAACAGCTTGGCCATGGCGGCTTCCTTCAGGCAGGGCAAGCCGGCGTCGCGCAGGCTCGCGGCATGCCAGATCAGCTGGCGCGCGGCTTCGAGCTGCGTCGCGCATTCGGCCAGGCGAAAGCCCACGGCCTGCTGGTCGAAGATCGAGCCGCCGAAAGCCTGGCGTTCCTTGGCATAGGCCAGCGCCACGTCGAAGGCGCTGCGTGCCATGCCCACGCTCTGCGCGGCAATGCCGATGCGGCCGCCTTCGAGCGCGCCGAGCGCGATCTTGTAGCCCTCGCCTTCCGCGCCGATCAGGTTCTCGCGCGGGATGCGGCAGCCGTCGAAGTTGATCTGCGCTGTGTCGCTGCTGTGCTGGCCCAGCTTGTCTTCGAGGCGCGCCACGTTGTAGCCCGGCGCATCGGTCGGCACGATGAACGCGCTCATGCCGCGCTTGCCTGCGCCCTTGTCCGTTACCGCGATGACGATGGCCACCTGGCCGTTCTTGCCGCTGGTGATGAACTGCTTCACGCCGTCGATCACGTAGGCGTCGCCGTCCTTGCGCGCCGTGGTGCGCAGGCTCGAGGCATCGCTGCCTGCCTGCGGCTCGGTGAGACAGAAGGCGCCGAGCATCTGGCCCTGCGCCAGCGGTTCGAGCCACTGCTTCTTCTGCTGCGCGTTGCCGTAGCGCATGAGGATGGCGTTGACCGGGCAGTTGGTCACGCTGATGGCGGTGCTGGTGCCGCCGTCGCCGGCCGCGATTTCTTCCAGCACCAGCGCGAGCGTAAGGTAGTCGAGGCCGGCGCCGCCATTCTCTTCGGGCACGCAGATGCCGTAGGCGCCCAGCGCCGCGAGGCCCTGGTGGGCTTCTTTCGGAAAGCTGTGCTCGCGGTCCCACTTGGGCGCGTTGGGCCAGAGTTCGGCTTGCGAGAAATCGCGCACCGCGTCGCGGATGGCTTCCTGGTCGGTGCTGAGCAGCATGGCGTTGTCTCCTGTCTTTTCTTCTGTTCGTGCTTACTTGCCGGCGCCCAGATCCATGATCAGGCGAGCGGCCATGTACAGGCGGCGCGGAATGGCGCTGATGTCCACGTACTCGGCCTTGTCGCTGTGGTAGCCGAAGCCCGGCAGGCCCAGGCTCTCGATCACGGGCTTGCCCGAGAGCGCCGCATAGGCTGCGTCGGTGCCGCCGCCGGTGCGCTCTTCCACGCCCAGCGTGCCGCCGGCTTCCTTGTAGTAGCCCACGGCCTTGTCGACCAGCTTCTTGCCGCCTTCGCCGGCATTGAAGGCCGGGCGGCCGCGCGTGACGATCACCTTGACGTCGGCCTCGGGCAGTTTCTTCTGCTGCGCGCGTTCTTCCAGCGTCTTCATCGCGGCATCGAAGTCTTCGTTGCGCGCATAGCGCACGTCGGCATTCAGCGTGGCGCTGGCGGGGATGATGTTCGACACGTTGCCGGCCTTGGCAATGGTCCAGTTGAAGCGCAGGTTCTTCGACTTGTCGTCGATGCTCATGGTGCGCAGCACGAGGTCGGAGGCCTCGACCAGCGCGTTCACGCCCAGCTCGGGCGCCGCGCCCGCATGCGAGGCCTTGCCGGTGATGTTGACCTGCACATAGGCGATGCCCGAGGTACCGAGCGAGAGCTTCTCGTCGCCGGCGCTGGTGGGCTCGAAGGAGAGCACGTAGTCGGCCAGCTTGGCTTCTTCCTGGATCAGGTCGCGCGAGCCGAAGGAGCCTTTTTCTTCATCAGTGTTGAACAGCACGGTGATGGTGCCGTAGTCGCGCACGCCGTAGTCCTTCAGCAGCTTGAGCGTGTGCAGGATGACGGCGTTGCCGCCCTTGTCGTCGGCGATGCCGGGGCCGTAGGCCTTGTCGCCTTCGATCTTGAACGGCGCCTTCGCGAGGATGCCCTTCAGGTACACGGTGTCCATGTGCGAGAGCAGCAGCAGGTTCTTGCCGCCGCGGCCCTTGATCTTGCCCACGATGTTGTCGCCCACCACGATGCCGGCCGACTTGCTGCGCGTGACGGTGAAGCCCAGGTTCTTGAGTTCGCCCTCGAGGTAGCTGCCGGCGGCGGCGATGCCTTCGGCGTCACCGGTACCGGTCTCGATGTTGACCAGCTTTTCCAGCGTCTTGATCACCGCGGGCTGCTCGTCGGTGGCAGCCTGGAACAGCACGTTGTCGCGCTTCTGGGCCCAGGTGACAGGCGCCAAAAAAACCAAAGCAACCAGCGCGGCGACGGTGTTGCGGGGAATGGCCGAATACATGAACAAGGTCTCCAGATGGGGGCGAAACTACCATTCTAGGCATCGTCCGCGTTGCCAAGGACGAGTTCAGCCTGTGCCCAAGTCGACACATGCCTGCAAGGAGAAACGCGAGTTCTCGAGCCGGCTTGCGAGCCCCATCAGCCCTTCGGAATCGATACGTCGCGCCTCGGCACGCAAGAGTCTCAGCATGTTCTGCGGCCCATCCGTCAAGCGCGATTGGGCATCGATGGACAGCCAGCAATACAGCCTGGTGAGATCAGCAGATTCGGTTGACCATCGCTGCTGAAAATATGCCGTCAGTCCATCCACGTCGTGAGCGTATCCGGCACGACGAGCGGAAATTTCCAAGGCCAGTCCGCGCTTCGCATCCTTGGCCACCCCATCGATGCCAAGGATCAGGCGACGTCCCAGCTGCAGTTGGCACTCTGCATGACCGCGCTCTAGACCCCGAAGCAGCCATTTCCTTGCAATCTCGGAATGCTCGATGGACAAGCGCGACCTCTTGACTTGACCGACGAGCCCGGTCATCAGGCACATCGCACCGGAGTCACCCTGCTCTGCGAGCGCTTGCAACCGATCCATCGGCTTCTCGAGCGGGTAGACGAAGCCGCCATCGGGCTGAAGTACCTGCACGGCGATATGCGCCAGCTCGAGCCCTTCACCGGCCAGTTGCCTCCATCGCTCTTCGCGTTGACCGACACCAGCCTCCGTCGGATAGCGACGGCTGGGGCGATTCCATTGAGACAACTCGCTGAACAGTTCCTGCTCGTAAGCGGCACGCAGTTCGGCACTTAACAGCCCGGCACGTTGCGTGTCGAAAGCGGACAAGTCGCTGCGGGGGAAGTATTCGCGCGCCGACTCGTACAACAGCATGGCGCATGCGGCGAAAAAGACGGCTCCTGCAAACAGCGAAGGCCACGGCAGCGAGTGACGGCCCCCCTTCGCCATTCAACGGATTGCAGCGACGATTTCGACGTCGGCCGGACACGACCGGCCAGGTTCCCGCCATCCGATGACCGATCTTTCCCTGGCATCGCGCATCAGTTCATACCCGTGATCGTAGAAGCCGGCTTCACCCGGCACGGCCAATCGAGTTTGAACACGACGACCAATCAAACGCTGCGCACGCGCGGAATCCGTGTCACAGAATCGGTGGCCAACGACTTGCAACTGAAGCCTGCAGATAGTGCCCGTGCCCGATTGAAGTTTCGAATAGCTCCCGAAAACGGATTGGCCCGGCGTATTCACGGCAACCGGGAAATTGCTGCCGCCTGCCTTATTTAAATGACCCTTTTCAATCCGAACGGAGAGATGTTCTTCGATACTTTCAGGGTTGCATAAAACGGCGGCGCCTTTGCGACCCAATGTCGTCAGCTTTAAAAGCAACTCATCGGTTTCGGCGATTGCAAGGCCAGCAGGGGATTTCGAGGCCGAAAAATATGCCAGCGCTGCTACCGCAAGCAATGCGAGCGCCGGGAATTTCAAGGCAATGATCAATTGCCGTAAAAACTCCCCAAAGGCTATCCATTGATCTACGACCAATGTGCACTCCACCCCTCGCTGCTTATTCATTCTCTTCCCTGAAATTCCATCCCGCGCACGACTTTCGCGACGCCTTGACGATCATCGGCGCGCGGATGGTATCAGAGAATCAGAGGCAAAGAAATAAATTCACACACTTTCGAATTTGGCAATTATTGTTAATAAATTTAAATGCCAGTAAATGTCAAAAAATGACAATAAATGCTGATTAGATCAATTCGAGTGCCACCGCGGTGCCTTCGCCCCCACCGATGCAAAGCGTCGCCACGCCGCGCTTCTTGCCGCGCGCCTTCAGCGCATGGATCAGCGTGACCATGATTCGAGCGCCGCTGGCGCCGATCGGGTGGCCCAGCGCGCAGGCGCCGCCGTGCACGTTGACGATCTCGTGCGACACGTCGAGCTCGTGCATCAGTGCCATCGGCACCACGGCGAAGGCTTCGTTCACTTCCCACAGATCGATGTCTTTCACCTTCCAGCCGGTCTTCTGGAACAGCTTGGCGACGGCACCGACGGGCGCGGTCGAGAACCACTCGGGCTGCTGCGCGTGCGTGGCGTGGCCGACGATGCGGGCGATGGGCCTGGCGCCGATCTTCTTCGCGTGCGACTCGGTCATCATGATCAGCGCGGCCGCACCGTCGTTGATCGACGAGCTCGATGCGGCGGTGATGGTGCCGTTTTCTTTCTTGAACGCGGGCTTCAGCGTGGGAATCTTGTCGAGCTTGACCTTGCCCGGGCCTTCGTCGATCGAAATGACGGTGTCGCCGCCGCGGCCCTTGACCGTGACGGGCACGATCTCATCCTTGAAGAGGCCGGTGTCGGTGGCCTTCTTGGCGCGCTCGACACTGGCGATGGCAAACGCATCCTGTTGCTCGCGCGTGAACTTGTACTTGGCCGCGCAGTCTTCGCCGAAGGTACCCATCGAGCGGCCCGGCTGGTAAGCGTCTTCGAGGCCGTCGAGCATCATGTGGTCGAAGATGCGGTCGTGGCCCATGCGGTAGCCGCCGCGGCCCTTGAGCATGAGGTAGGGCGCGTTGGTCATGCTTTCCATGCCGCCAGCGACCATCACGTCGTGCGTGCCGGCCAGCAGCAGGTCGTGCGCGAGCATCGCGGCCTTCATGGCCGAGCCGCACATCTTGCTGAGCGTGACCGCGCCGGCGCTGTCGGGCAGGCCGCCCTTGTAGGCCGCCTGGCGCGCCGGGGCCTGGCCCTGGCCTGCCATCAGGCAGTTGCCGAACAGCACTTCGCCCACGCTCTCGGGCGCGATGCCGGCGCGCTCGACGGCGGCCTTGATGGCTGCGCCGCCGAGGTCGTGCGCGGAGAGGGACGAGAAGTCGCCCTGGAAGCCACCCATGGGGGTGCGGGCGGCGCCGACGATGACGATGGATTCGGACATGGAGGTCTCCTTCAGAAGTGTGAAAGCGGAATCAAGAAGCGATCGGTCAGAAATGCGTCGCGTGCCCTTCGTGCTGGAAGCGCTGCGATTCTTCGTACGGGAACACATCGAGCATCTGCCCGGCCTGGATGCGTTCCTTGTGGTGCTGCCAGAAGGCGGCGTCGAGCAGGTCGGCGTGGTGCGCCATGAAGGCTTCGCGCACGTCCTTGTTGCCTAGCAAAAAGGGCTCGAAGGTTTCGGGGAACACGTCCTTCGGACCCACCGAGTACCAGACCTCGCCGCTCATCTCGTCTTCTTCGTTGCGCGGCGTGGGCACCTTGCGGAACTTGCAGTCGGTGACGTATTCGATTTCGTCGTAGTCGTAGAACACGACCTTGCCGCCGCGCGTGACGCCGAAGTTCTTCCACAGCATGTCGCCAGGGAAGATGTTGGCTGCGACCATGTCCTTGATGGCATTGCCGTACTCGATCACCGCGTGCTCCAGCTGGTCTTTCGCGCGCCTGGCATGCGCCGGGCTCTCGGGGTGGGCCAGCGTGTCGAAGGCTTCCTGCAGGTAGATGTTGAGCGGGATCATCCGCCGCTCGATGTAGACGTGCTTGACCACGACTTCCATTTCCCCGTTGCCGTCGCGGTCGCCGATCTCGAGCTGGCTGGGCGCGAACTTGCGGATTTCCTCGATCAGCTCGGGCTCGAAGCGATCGAGCGGAAAACCCACGTCGCTGTACTCCAGCGTGTCGGCCATGCGGCCCACGCGGTCGTGCTGCTTCACGAGCATGTACTTGCCCTTGATCTGCTCGCGCGTGGTGTCTTTCTGCGGCGGATAGAAGTCCTTGATGACCTTGAACACGAAGGGGAACGACGGCAGGTCGAACACCAGCATCACCATGCCCTTGATGCCAGGCGCGATGCGAAAGCGGTCGCTCGAATAGTTCAGGTGCGAGAGGAAGTCCCGGTAGAACAGCGTCTTGCCCTGCTTGGCAAGGCCGAGCGCGTTGTAGATCTCGGCGCGCGGCTTGCGCGGCATGAGCGAGCGTAAAAACTGCACCCAGGCCGAGGGCACCTCCATGTCGACCATGAAGTACGCGCGCGCAAAGCTGAACAGCATCTGCAGGTCGTCTTCGCCGAACAGCGCCGCGTCGATGTAGAACTTGCCGTGGCTGTCGTGCAGGATCGGCAGCGAGAACGGAATCTCGGTGAAGCCGTTCATGATCTTGCCGACCACGTACGCGCCCTTGTTGCGAAAGAACAGGCCCGACAGCACCTGCAGCTGGAAGTTGGCGCGCAGCTTGACCTGGTGGAAGCGGTTCAAGATGACGTGCGCCACGCGCTCCGCATCGCGCCGCTTGTTGGCAAAGCTGCCGAGCAGAGCGAAGTCGTCGAGCATCTGCTCGAGGGTGTCGGCCAGCGTGTCGGGCTCCGGGTAGTACGGCCGGTAGGTGGGCGCGCCGCGCGGCTCGATGTACTCGGTGCTGATGGCCGGGCGCACGAAGATGAAGTCGTTCTGGAAGTACGCGCGGTGCAGGATCTTCGTGGTCACCGAGTTGAAGAAGCTCTCGGCCAGCTCGGGCTGGTGGTGGTCCACCAGCAGGCCTATGTAGTGCAGCTTGATCTGGTGCCACACGTCCATGGGCTGGTCGCCGGCCTTGAACTCTTTTTCGAGCCGGGCCACGGCCTCGCTCACGCGCAGGTCGTAGAACTCGATGCGCTCGCGCTGCGCCCGCTGCTGGCCGTGCCAGTCAGCGGTTTCGAAACGGTGCTTGGCGCGCGCCGATTCGGCGCGGAACAACCGGTAGTGCCGGTTGAAGCCGTCCATCATCGCCTTCGCGATGTCGTAGGCCAGCGGCGAATCGAGGCGCTGCGGGAACATGGGCGGGCAGGCAGTTGGAGGCGCCCGGGCCGCTCAGGCAGCGGCGGCGTCTGTCGTGCCGTCGGCCTCGGGCTGCGGCGTCATGGCCTGCGCCTCCTGCACCGACTGGTTCACCTGCGTGCCCTGCAGCGTCAGCGACTGGATCACCTCGCCGGGCTTGCTCCACTTGTAGCGGATGCGCTGCACCGCAGCCTTGTACACCGCGTCGAGCGGCTTGGCGCCGTCGACGCTCAGGCCCAGGTCCTGCAGCAGGCCGTCGTGCACGCCGAAGGTCCAGCCGTGGATGCGCACCTTCTGGCCGCGCGCCCAGGCGTCGACCATGACGGTGCTGACGGCCACGTTGACCACCTGCTCGGCCACGTTGAGTTCGCACAGCGCATCGACGCGCGCTTCTTCGGGCAGGCTTTCGAGCATCACGCTGTGGCGGTCGCGCACGTCCTGGATGTGGCGGATCCAGTTGTCTGCCAGGCCGATGCGCTTGCCGCTGAGCGCGGCCTTGACGCCGGCGCAGCCGTAGTGGCCGACCACCATGATGTGCTCGACCTTCAGGTGCTCCACCGCGAACTGGATCGCCGAGAGCGCATTGAGGTCGGAGTGCACCACGATGTTGGCGACGTTGCGGTGCACGAACACTTCGCCCGGCTCCAGGCCGGTGATCTGGTTGGCGGGCACGCGGCTGTCGGAACAGCCGATCCACATGTAGCGCGGCGTCTGCTGCTTCACCAGGCTGGTGAAGAAACCGGGCCGGTCGCGCTCCATCTGGGCAGACCAGGCGCGGTTGTGGGCAAAGAGGTCGTCGAGGTTATCGGTGTTGTCGGGCATAGGCGGCTATTGTCGATGAGTCGTGTTTTTCAGGCTCTGGCTTCGGCGGGCTTGCGCGTCTTGTTCGTCTCTTTCGCTTTTTGCGCCTTGGCAAGGGTGGCCCGCCCCTTCTTTTCGTGCTCCCGCACCTCCGCGAGATTGGCTTGCAGCTCGGCCAACTGCGCCTCGAGCTGGGCCCGGTGGGCACCCAGCACGCCGAGGAATTTTTCCAGCTGCGGCACGGTGTCGCGCGGGCTGTCGTACATGTCGAGGATGTCTTTTGCCTCCGTCAGGCTCAGGCCGAGGCGCTTGGCGCGCAGCGTGAGCGTGAGCCGGGCGCGGTCGCGCGCGCTGTAGATGCGCTGCAGGCCGGCCCGCTCGGGCGTGAGCAGGCCCATGTCCTCGTAGAAGCGGATGGCCCGCGTCGTGAGGTCGAATTCCTTCGCGAGCTGGCTGATGGTGAAGGTTTGCGCAGGCATGGCGGGGGTCTGGAGAAGGGGCGTTACGGGCGCGACAGCAGGTTTGTGCCGCGATCCCTACAATGGCGCCACTACGTCCATGACGTTTACGTAAACGTCAATCTTACATGAACCTCCTCGAACGCGAACTCCACTACCCCCTCGGCGACACGCTCCCCGAGCCCGGTGAAACCCTGGAAGTGGCGCCCGGCGTGCGCTGGATTCGAATGCGGCTGCCCTTTGCGCTCGACCACATCAACCTCTGGCTGCTGCGCGACACCCTCGACGGCGTCGAGGGCTGGACGGTGGTCGACTGCTGCATCGCCCGCGACGAGGCGCGCGCGCAGTGGGAGCAGGTGTTCGAGACGCAGCTGCAGGGCATGCCGATCCTGCGCGTCATCGTCACGCACATGCATCCCGACCACATCGGCCTGGCCGACTGGCTCTGCACGCGCTGGAACGCACCGCTGTGGATCAGCTCGACCGACTACCACGTGGCCCGCGTGCTCAGCACTGCCGGCGACACCCTGGCGGGCGGCGAACCGGCGGCGCGCTTCTTTGCCTCGCACGGCCTGACCGACCCCGAATCCATCGCCAAGATCCGCGCGCGCACCAACTACTACGCGAACATGGTGCCCTCGGTGCCCGAGAGCTACGTGCGCATGCTCGATGGCGACATCGTCACCATCGGCGGCCACGACTGGCGCTGCATCAGCGGCTACGGCCACGCACCCGAGCACATCGCGCTGTATTGCGACGACCTGAAGCTGCTGCTGGGTGGCGACATGATGCTGCCGCGCATTTCCACCAACGTGAGCGTGCATGCGGGCGAACCCGAGGCGAACTCGCTGCGCCTTTTTCTCGACAGCATCGACAAGTTCAAGGCGCTGCCGGCCGACACGCTGGGCCTGCCCTCGCACGGCAAGCCCTTCCGGGGCATCCACCGACGCGTCGACCAGTTGCAGGAGCACCACCGCGACCGGCTGGCAGAGCTGCTCGAAGCCTGCACGGCACGCGCGCTGACGGCGGCCGAAGGCCTGCCGATTCTGTTCAAGCGCGAGCTCGACCTGCACCAGATGACCTTCGCCATGGGCGAAACGGTGGCCCACCTGCACCTACTGTGGTTCTCCGGCCAGGTGAAGCGCGAACTGGGCAAGGACGGCATCTACCGCTTCGGCGCGAAGGCCGCCTAAACTCCCCCGGATGGACGACATGCTGGCTCAGCTGCGCGCGGGCCGGCTGGCAGGCGCAAAAAGAATCGATCTCTCGTGCGGACTCACCGAGTTTCCGCGCGAGCTTTTCGACCTCGCGGATTCGCTCGAGGTGCTGAACCTGTCGGGCAATGCACTCGACACGCTGCCCGACGACCTGAACCGCCTGCACAGGCTGCGCGTGCTGTTCTGCTCGGACAACCGCTTCACCACGCTGCCCGAGTCGATCGGCCGGTGCCACGACCTCGACATCGTCGGCTTCAAGGCCAACCAGATCCGCACGGTGCCGGCCGCGGCGTTGCCGGCCTCGTTGCGCTGGCTGATCCTCACCGACAACCAGATCGAAGAACTGCCCGACTCCCTCGGCGAATGCACGCGGATGCAGAAGCTGATGCTGGCGGGCAACCGCCTGCGCGCACTGCCGCAGTCGATGACCGCGCTCGAGCAGCTCGAACTGCTGCGCATCTCGGCCAACCGCTTCGAGACACTGCCCGCATGGCTGCCCTCGCTGCCGCGCCTGTCATGGCTCGCCTGCGCGGGCAACCCCTTCGACACGCAGGCCGAGGACGCGGCGATCACCGCGCAGTCGGTGCCGCACATCGACTGGCGCGAACTGGCGCTGGGCAGGAAGCTCGGCGAAGGCGCGTCGGGTGTGATCCATCAAGCCACGCTCGGCAAAGCACAGCAGGTGGCGGTCAAGCTCTTCAAGGGCGCAGTCACCAGCGACGGCTGGCCGCACAGTGAAATGGCCGCCTGCATTGCGGCCGGCGTGCACCCCACGCTGATCGCTGCGCAGAGCCGCATCGACGGGCACCCCGAAGGCACGGAAGGCCTGGTGATGGGGCTGGTCGATCCGTCATTCGTCACCCTCGCGGGGCCACCGAGCCTTGCTTCATGCACGCGCGACGTCTATGCCGAGGAAGCGCGTTGGACGTCCGGCGTGGCGCTGCGCATCGCACGCGACATCGCCTCGGCCATGCAGCACCTGCATGCGCGAGGGATTCTTCACGGCGACCTCTACGCGCACAACATCCTGTGGCACGCACAGCGCGGCGGCCGGCTCGGCGACTTCGGCGCGGCCTGGATGACCGGCGCGCTCGACGCGGCACAGACGCGCGCGTTCCAGGCGCTGGAAATGCGCGCCTTCGGCTGCCTGCTGGAAGAACTGCTCGAACGCTGCACCGACGCGGTGCCCGCATCGGTGACCACGCTGAAAGACCGCTGCCTGCAGCCCGACGCCGCCGCGCGCCCGACCTTCGCCCAAGCGCTGTCGTTGCTGCAGCAGGCATCTTCATCGCCATGACCCGGCGCCGACCGCCGCAGCTGCCGCTACCCACGCGCGACGGCGTTGGCCCGAGCTGCGTCGGCCTGTCTTCCGGCCCCTGGCCGACCATTGCCGAATTCCTGATCGAGCGTTTTCCCGCGATCACGCGCCAGGCCTGGCTCGAGCGCATCGAAGCGAACGACGTCATCGACGAGCATGGCATGCCCGTGACCGCCATGCGCCGCTACCAGTCGCCGCTGCGCGTGTACTACTACCGCACGCTCGACGACGAGGTGCCCATCCCATTCGAAGAGCAGATCGTGTTCCAGGACGACGATCTGCTGGTCGTGGACAAGCCCCCCTTCGTGCCCGTCACGCCCACCGGCAAGTACCTGCAGGAAAGCCTGCTGGTGCGCCTCAAGCGCAAGCTGAAGCTCGACGACCTCGTGCCGATGCACCGCATCGATCGCAGCACCTCGGGGCTGGTGCTGTTCTCGGTGCGGCACGCCACGCGCGGCGCCTACCAGGCGATGTTTCCCGAGCGCCGCATCGCCAAGCACTACGAGGCCGTCGTGCCGTGGCGCGAGGGCGTGTCGTCTGTGCCCGAGGTCTATCGCAGCCGTCTGGTCGACGACGAACATTTCATGCGCGTGCGGGAAGAGCCCGGTGAGCCCAACTCCGAAACCCGCATCGAGGTACAGGAGGTGCGCGACGGCCATGCGCTGCTGAAGCTCTCGCCGGTGACGGGCCGCAAGCACCAGCTGCGCGTGCACTGCATGGCACTGGGCATGCCGATCGTGAACGACCCGATCTACCCCGTGCTGCTGCCCGAGGGCGCGGACGACTTCGGCAAGCCCTTGCAGCTGCTGGCCCGGTCGCTGGCCTTCCTCGATCCGGTGACTGGCGACCTACGCAGCTTCACGAGCCCCCGGAGCCTGTCGCTGACACCGAGGTGACGCGCGCGCGGCGCGGCGCGCACTAAGCTCGTTTCCTGAACTTGCATTGCCGATCTTTCATTCAGGAGACACCCGCACCATGGACACCACCCAACTCTTCTCGCTGAAGGGCCGCACGGCGCTGATCACCGGCGGCTCGCGCGGCATCGGCCGCATGATCGCCGAGGGCTTCCTGGCCCAAGGCGCGCGCGTGTACATCTCGGCTCGCAAGGCCGCAGCCTGCGACGAAACCGCGAAGGAGCTGTCGGCCTTTGGGCATTGCGTGTCGCTGCCTGCGGACGTGTCGACGCTCGAAGGTGCGCAGGCGCTGGTCGATGCCTATTCGAAGCACGAAGGCTCGCTGGACATCCTCGTGAACAACGCCGGTGCGGCCTGGGGCGCGCCTTATGAAGAGTTTCCCGAGAGTGGATGGGACAAGGTGGTGGACCTGAACCTGAAGACGCCATTCTTTCTGACCAAGGCGTTGACGCCGATGCTGAAGAAGGCTGCGACGGACCACCTGGCGAAGGTGATCAACATCGCTTCTATCGACGGGATTTCGGTCAATCCGCAGGAGACTTATTCGTATGCGGCGAGCAAGGCTGGGCTCATTCAGTTGACTCGGCGGATGGCGCTTCGGTTGGCGCAGGATCGGATCGTGGTTAGTGCTATTGCGCCTGGTGCATTTGCTTCTGACATGAACAAGTTGGCGCGGGACCATGGGGATGAGGTGAAGGGGCGGATTCCGGCTGGGCGCATCGGGGTGCCTGAAGATATGGCTGGGGCGGCTATCTACTTGGCCTCGCGTGCAGGGGACTATGTGATGGGGTCTACGTTGGTTGTGGATGGGGGGGTTACTCACGCTCGTTGAGTTTTTTCTTTCCGGGGCCGGGTCTCGGCCCGGCGGCCGACTCACTTTCTTTTGCTTCGCCAAAAGAAAGTAAGCAAAGAAAAGGCGACCCTGCTGTCTGCGTCCCTCCGCTTCGCTACGGGCAACCTGCGGTGCTCGACGTAGACGGGGGTCCGCAGAACTCGCTTCGCTCAAACAGCTGCGGCCCTGATCCCGTCTACGTCTGCGCTCCTCGGCGCAGCCAGAAGGGATGGGGAACCCAACAGGCCTTCGCTTCGCTCGGCCGAATATCCAATACCAACCACTGCAGGCGCTGCGCGCCTGCAGTGGCACCGGGGCCGAGCGAAGCAAAGGCCCGTTCCGTCTCCCCTCCCCTCTGGCTGCGCCGAGGAGCGCAGCGTTTCGCGGATCAGGGCTCGCCCTTGTCTGAGCGAAGCGAGTTTGGGCGAGACCCCGCGAAACGCGAGCACCGCAGGTTGCCCCTTCGCAAAGCGAAGGGGTCGCAGACAGTGGGGTCTCCTTTCTTTTGCCTACTTTTCTTTGGCGAAGCAAAGAAAAGTAGGTCGCCCGCCGGGGCGAGTCCCGGCCCCGGGAAGCAAACCCATACCAACGACAAATTCAGCCCCAGCGAGGAACCGCTTCATCCTTCAGTTGCCGCCGCAGCAAGTCGTAGTCAGGCACAACACTCTCAACGGTTTCCCAAAACCGATGCGAGTGATCCATAACCCGCAGATGCGCCAGCTCATGCGCCACGACATAGTCGATCACCGGCAGCCGAAAGTGAATCAACCGCCAGTTCAGCCGAATCGACCCATCCGCACTGGCACTACCCCAGCGCGTCGAAGCATTCGACAGCGACAGCTTCTGCCACTGCACCCCAAGCAGCGGCGCAAAGTGATCCAGCCGCTCGATGAACAACTTGCGCGCCTGCCGCATCAGCCAGGCCTGCGCCGCATCACGAATCTGCGAAGGCTCGGCGTTCTGCGCCACAGCCAGCCGCAGCACCCGCGGCCCACCTTCTTCAACAGCGTCGTCAAGCGTGCCGCCAACACTCGCAAAGCCATGCTTCGGATCAAGCCGCATCACAACCGGCTCGCCCAGGAACGGAAACCCGGCCCCATCCTTCCACTCGATGCGAGTGGCCTCGACGCGCGCATGGCGCTGCTGCGTTTCCGTCAGCTTGCGCAGGATCCAGTCCGACTTCTCATGAATGGCCGCATCGACATCGCGCAGCGCTACCCAGCGCGGCGCGCGCACCGACAGCCCTTCGGCCCCGACGAGAAAGCCGATCGTCTTGCGCTTGCCGCGCTTGAATTCATAGGCCACGCGCGCGGAGCCGAGCACCACTTCGCGCGTGGCCTGCGGATGCGCGAAGTTCGCAAGCGCCAACGTGTCGGCCAGCGGCACCGCGGGTGGCGCATGCGGGTCCAGGGGTGCGGGCGGAGCCAAAGGCACGGCCGGCGGTGCCACCAGCTTCGGCTTCTTCACCCGGCGCGGCCGCGCCGGTGCGGGCGCTGGGGGCGCAAACTCGCTGCCCAGCCCCTCGAAAAGATCCATCGTGAACCGAAGCAATCCCATGACGGGCTCTCTTTTCCTCTTCAGCTCACCGCTTCTTGCGTGGGCTGCAGAGGGCTGTCGACATACGCCTCGGGGTCGAGGCGGCGCATCTCGGCCTCGATCCAGGCCTCGACCTCACGCATCAACTCATCAGGCTTGCGGCCCACGCTCGGAATCGCCGGGCCGATGGACACGTCGACCACGCCCGGGCGCTTGATGAAGGCCTTGCGCGGCCACACCTTGGCCGAAGTCACGGCAATGGGGATCACCGGCACGCCGGTCTCGCAGGCGAGCCTCGTGCCGCCGCTCTTGTAGGTGCCCTTCTGCCCGCGCGGAATGCGCGTGCCCTCGGGGAACATGATGATCCAGATGCCCTGCGCGAGCAGCTTGCGGCCCTGGTTCACCACCTTGTTGAAGGCCTGCGCACGCTGGCTGCGGTCGATGTGGATCATGTCCAGCCGCGCCATCGCCCAGCCGAAGAAGGGGATGTAGATCAGCTCCTTCTTGAACACGTAGGCCAGCGGGTGCGGCATCAGCGTGGGCATCAGGAAGGTCTCGAGCGTGGACTGGTGCTTCACCAGCAGGACCGCGCCGGCGAGCTTGTCGGTCGGCAGGTTCTCCATGCCGCTCACGCGGGCCTTGATGCCCAGCAGCACGCGCGCGCCTCCGATCGCCCAGCTGAGCCATTGCTCGGCCATCCAGTAGAGCGGAATGCCGCGCTTCCAGAGCGAGCTGACGCACATGATGATGCCCCAGGGGATCACGGTGACGAGCATCCACAGCGCGTGGAGAACGGAACGGAAAAACGCCATCAGACAGCCACCTGCAGTGCGGCCCGCGCTTCGCGCGCGAGCAGAAAGTCGACAAAGGCGGCGAGATCGTCGTGGACCAACGTGTTCGCCGGGTATTCGGAAGGCAGCGGATCGACGCCGCGGCAGGCCGCGCCCATGCCCGTGAGCAGCAGGTGCGGCTCGCAGCCGGCAGCCGCACCCGCCTGCAGGTCGCGCAGGCTGTCGCCGCAGGTCGGGGTGCCCTTGAGGTCGATGCCGTAGCGGTCGCCAATCTGCAGGAACAGGCCGGGCCTGGGCTTGCGGCACTCGCAGCCCTCGTCGGGGCTGTGCGGGCAATAGAACACCGCATCGACCTTGCCGCCCACGGCCGCGAGCATCTTGTGCATCTTGGCGTGCATCGCGTTGAGCGAAGCCATGTCGAACAGCCCCCGGCCCAGCCCCGACTGGTTGGATGCAATCACCACGTGCCAGCCCGCATGGTTGAGCCGCGCCACGGCCTCGAGCGCACCGGGCAGCGGCGTCCACTCGATGTCGCTCTTCACGAAGTCTTCGCGGTGCACGTTGATCGTGCCGTTGCGGTCGAGGATGACGAGTTTCATGGTGGTGCCACTCCTGGGGGAGGCGTCGTGAATGAGCTCAGACAGCCAGCCGTTCGAGCTGCGCCACGCGGTTCATCGCGGTGTGCAGCGACATCAGCAAGCCCAGGCGGTTGAGCCGCAGGTCGGCCTGTTCGGCATTGACCATGACGCCGTCGAAGAAGGCGTCGACCGGCTCGCGCAGCGCGGCCAGCGTCTGCAGCGAGGCGGTGTAGTCGCCAGCTTCGAACTGTGCGTTGGCAGCGGGCACGACCTGCGCCATGGCCGCGTGCAGCGCCTTTTCGGCCGGCTCCTGCAGCAGCAGCTCGCTGACGTGCGCGTCGGCTTCGGGAGCCTTCTTGAGGATGTTGCCGATGCGCTTGTTCGCAGCTGCCAGTGCGGCGGCGGCGGGCAAGGCGGCAAAGGCACGCACCGCGGCCAGCAGCTTGGGCACTTCGCCCAGGCGCTGCGGGCGCGGAGCCAGCACGGCATCGACTTCCTGCGCGCTGGCGCCCTGCTCGCGCAGGCTGCCGGCGAGGCGATCGAGGATGAAGTCCTGCAGCTCGCCCGTGGCGCGGCTGCTTTCGAAACCGGCGATACCGCTGAATTGCGCGGCCGTGTCCTGCAGCAAGGCGTCGAGGCCCAGCGGCAGGTCTTTCTCGATCAGCATGCGGATCACGCCCAGCGCGTGGCGACGCAGCGCGAACGGGTCGCGGTCGCCGGTGGGCAGGTTGCCGATGCCGAACATGCCGACCAGCGTTTCGAGCTTGTCGGCCAGCGCGACCACGAGGCCCACGCTGTTGCGCGGCAGCTCGTCGCCGGCAAAACGCGGCTTGTAGTGGTCTTCGATGGCGTCGGCCACCGATGCGTCGAGCCCGTCGTGCAGCGCGTAGTAGCGGCCCATGGTGCCCTGCAGCTCGGGGAACTCGCCGACCATGTCGGTCACGAGGTCGGCCTTGGCGAGTTGGGCGGCCTGCGTGGCTTGCGCGGCCAGCGCGGTGTCGCCGATCTTCTCTGCAATGCCGCGCGCGATGCGCATCACGCGCTCCACGCGCTCGCCCTGCGTGCCCAGCTTGTTGTGATAGACCACCTTGCCCAGCGACTCGACGCGCGAGGCCAGCGACTTCTTGCGGTCCTGGTCGAAGAAGAACTTGGCATCCGCCAGGCGCGGACGCACCACGCGCTCGTTGCCTCCGATGACCGCGCTCGCATCGTCGGGGCTGATGTTGCTGACGACCAGGAACCTGTTGGTGAGCCTGCTCGATGCGTCGAGCAGCGGAAAGTACTTCTGGTTGGCCTTCATCGTGAGGATCAGGCACTCTTGCGGCACTTCGAGGAACTCGCGCTCGAAGCTGCAGACCAGCACGTTGGGGCGCTCGACCAGCGCGGTCACTTCGTCGAGCAGCGCGTCGTCGTGGATGGGCACCGAGCCGCCGCCGACCTTCACCGCAGCCGCTGCAAGCTGGCGCGCGATTTCGGCGCGGCGGGCTTCGAAGCTCGCGATGACGGCGCCGTCTTCCTGCATCTGCAGCGCATAGCTGTTGGCGTCGCGCAGCACGACCGGATCGACCGCCGCCTCGAAGCGATGGCCGTGCGTTTCGCGGCCGGCCTTCAGGCCCAGCGCTTCGATGGGCACCACGGCGTCGCCATACAGCGCCACGAGGCCGTGCGCGGGGCGCACGAAGCTCACGCTGCTCCAGCCCGGCATTTCGCAGCCGCTTTCGAGCTGGTAGCTCATGACCTTGGGAATGGGCAGCTTGGCAATCGCCTCGGCCAGCGCCTTCTGCAGGCCTTCGGCCAGCGTGGCGCCCTTGGCGGTGCTTTCGTAGAACAGGGCTTCGGCCTTGCCGTCCATCGCGCGCTTCAGGCCAGGCACGGCCGAGGCGTCAGCGCCGAGCGCACCCAGGCGCTTGAGCAGCGCGGGCGTGGGCTGGCCCGAGGCGTCGATGCCCACGGCCACGGGCATGAGCTTTTGCGACACGGCCTTGTCGGCGGCGCGCTCGGCCACGTGCGTGAGGTGCGCGGCCAGGCGGCGCGGCGAGGCATAGGCGGTGAGCACGGAGCCGGCTTCGGCCAGGCCTTGCGCCACCAGTTGTTCGCGCAGCACGCCCGCGAAAGCATCGCCGAGCTTCTTCAGTGCCTTCGGCGGCAGTTCTTCGATAAACAGTTCGACCAGCAGGGAGTTCTTGTTCATGGGGGTCGTCATCGCTCAGGCGGCCTTCTTCGGGGGGATCTGCGCGACCCATTCGCGCGGCGCCATCGGGAAGCCCAGGCGCTCGCGGCTGTCGTAGTAGCTCTGCGCCACGCTGCGCGCGAGATTGCGGATGCGGCCGATGTAGGCCGCGCGCTCGGTCACGCTGATTGCGCCGCGCGCGTCCAGCAGGTTGAAGCTGTGCGCGGCCTTCAGCACCTGCTCGTAGGCCGGCAGCGCGAGCTGCTCGGTCATGAGGTGCTTGGCCTGCTTTTCGTGCGCGTTGAAGGCGGTAAACAGGAACTCGGCGTCGCTGTGCTCGAAGTTGTAGGCCGACTGTTCGACTTCGTTCTGCTTGAACACGTCACCGTAGGTGAGCTTGTTGCCACCGTGGCCTTCGGTCCACACCAGGTCGTACATGTTTTCCACGCCCTGCAGGTACATGGCCAGCCGCTCGAGACCGTAGGTGATTTCGCCGGTGATCGGCTTGCAATCGAGGCCGCCGACCTGCTGGAAGTAGGTGAACTGGGTCACTTCCATGCCATTGAGCCAGACCTCCCAGCCCAGGCCCCAGGCGCCGAGCGTGGGGTTCTCCCAGTCATCTTCCACGAAGCGGATGTCGTTCTTCTTCAGGTCGAAGCCCAGGGCTTCGAGGCTGCCGAGGTAGAGCTCAAGGATGTTCGAGGGCGCCGGCTTCAGCACCACCTGGTACTGGTAGTAGTGCTGGCCACGATTGGGGTTCTCGCCATAGCGGCCGTCCTTGGGCCGGCGGCTGGGCTGCACGTAGGCGGCTTTCCAGGGTTCGGGGCCGAGCGCGCGCAGGAAGGTGGCGGTGTGCGAGGTGCCCGCGCCCACTTCCATGTCGTACGGTTGCAGCAGCGCGCAGCCCTTGTCGGCCCAGTACGACTGCAGTTTGAGAATGATTTGTTGGAAGGTCAGCATGGCTCTGCGTGAAGGCGGCCGCCCGGTGGGAGAAGAACCCGCGGCGCAACGAACCGGCTATTTTACGAGGCAGCGGGCGGTCAGGAACGGGCCGCTATGCTCGGCCTCCCCTTTTGGAACTCCTGCCGACACGCCGTGATTCGCCTGCCCCTGCCGTCCGCCCGCCTCGCCCATGCCCGTTGAAGATGCCGCATTGATCGCCCTGGGAGAGCGCCTCGGCGCCCAGGCCTGGCCCGGATTCCTGATTCTTCTCGTCGCGCTGACCGCCGCCGCCGGCCTCGCAGCCTGGGGCTTCGAGCACCTGCGGCGCCGGCATGCGGCGCAGCCCGAGCCGGGCGCCGGACTGCTGTTCGGCGGACTGGCCATCGGTGCTGCGTCGGTGGTCGCGCTGGCCTGGCTGTTCGCCGAAGTGGCGGAAGGCCTCGGCGACGGTCGGCCCATGGGCCTGCTGGACGAGACGATCAGCCGTGCCGTGGGCGCGCACACGCCGCCGGTCGTGAGGGAGGCGTTCTCATGGCTCACCCACATGGCCGACCCGATCGCCGCTGTGCTGGTGTGCGCTGGCGTGGCGGTGGCGCTGTGGCTTCGCGGGCACCGCGGTTTCGCGGCTGGCTGGGTCGCAGCCATCGCCGGCAACGGGGTGCTGAACCACGTGCTCAAGCTCATCTTCGAGCGCGCCCGGCCGGTGCACGACTTCGGCTTCGCGCAGGTGTCGGGCTATTCCTTTCCGAGCGGCCACAGCTCGGGCTCGATGGTGCTCTACGGCATGCTGGGCTACTTGGGGCTGCGCATGCTGCCGCCGCGCTGGCGGGTGCCGTCGGTGATGGCAGCAACGGCGGTGGTCGTCACCGTGGCCTGCAGCCGCATCTTCGTGCGGGCGCACTTTCCTAGCGACGTGCTCGCGGGACTGTGCTCGGGCGGTGCCTGGCTGGCGATCTGCATCGCGAGCATCGAGTACGCACGGCACCATCGCGGCACACGCACATGAAAAAGGCCGCAGCGGCTTGCACCGCTGCGGCCCGATCCGGGAAGGGTGCCGAATGCACCCGAGGGGAGATCAGTACTCCCAGAAGATGCGCTGCAGTTCCTTGGTGTTGTTGGTCTTGGTCAGGGCAACCATGGCCAGGATGCGCGCCTTCTGCGGGCGCAGGTCGTGCGCAACCACCCAGTCGTACTTGTCGTCGGGCTGCTCGGCGTTGCGAATGACGAAGCCGTCGGGCACGCGCGCGCTGCGAATCACGATCACGCCGTCGGAGCGCGCCTTCTGCAGGTTCGGAACGATGCGGTCGGCCACCGAGCCATTGCCCGTGCCGCCGTGGATCAGCGCCTTGGCACCGCTCTTGGCGATGGCGTCGATGGCCACCGACGACACGCCCTCGTAGCCCATCGCGATCTCGACCGGCGGCAGCGCGGTGATGCTGTCGATGTCGAATTCCGAGTTCATGGTGTGGCGCTTGACCGGTGCGCGGAACCAGTAGTTCTTGCCCTCGACGATCATGCCCAGCGGGCCCCACTGGCTGGAGAACGCATTGGTCTTGATGTTGACGTTCTTGCTCACGTCGCGGCCGCTGTCGATGTTGTCGTTCATCGTCACCAGCACGCCCTTGCCCATCGCGTCCTTGCTGCCCGCCACGTTCACGGCGTCGTACAGGTTGAGCGCGCCGTCGGCCGACAGCGCAGTGCCCGGACGCATCGAGCCGACCACGACGATCGGCTTGTTGGTGTGCACGGTCAGGGTCAGGAAGTAGGCGGTTTCTTCAAGCGTGTCGGTGCCGTGGGTGATGACGATGCCGTCCACGTCCGCTTGCTTCGACAGTGCCGATACGCGCTTGGCCAGCGTCAGCAGGTTGTCGTTGGTCAGGCTTTCCGATGCGACCTGGAACACCTGTTCGCCGCGCACGTTGGCCACCTTGGAGAGCTCCGGCAGGCCTGCGATCAGCTTCTCGACGCCGACCTTGGCGGCCGCGTACGTGGCGCTGTTGACGGCCGAGGCACCGGCCCCGGCGATGGTGCCGCCAGTGGCGAGGATCACCACGTTGGGCAGTGCCTGCTGCGCCTGCGCGAGCGCGCTGGCAGCCAGCAAAGCGGCGCCGGCCGCGAAGGCACGGAAACGGGGAGAGAGGTACATGGAGAACTCCTGTGTTGAGGTGGAATTTTTCGGGGCGGCGAGGAAGATACATGAACCGTGCCCGCATGCCCTGCCTGCCCATGCCGGCATGGCATGCGGTCATGCACGAGGGCCAAGGACGGCCCGGACAAGGGCGAGGTATTACCATCGACCGCGCGCCCTGCCGCCCACCGCCATCATGAACGCCGATCCCGCCGCCCTCCCCGTCTCGACCGCCCAGGAAATGCCCGCCCCCGACGGCCCGCTGTCGCGCGCGCGGCCCGGGCGCGAACGCATCATGGCGGCGATCCGCACCGCGGCGGTCGCCGAGTTCAGCCTGCACGGCCTGAAGGGCACCTCGACCCAGGCCATCGCGGCGCGCGCGGGCCTCACCAAGCCCCAGCTTCATTACTACATCGCCGGCAAGGAAGAGCTCTACGAAGAGTTGCTGATGCAGGTGCTGCATGCGTGGAAGGTGGTGTTCTCGTTCGAGGACGCGAACGACCCTGCAACGGTGCTCGGCGACTACATCCGCAAGAAGCTCGACCACGCCATCGACAGCCCCGAGATGTCGCGCATCTTCACGCGCGAGATCCTCGACGGCGGCCGCAACCTCGACCGCTATTGGCCCAACGCACGGGCCTGGACGCAGAAGAAGGTGGACATCATCAACGGCTGGATCGCGCGCGGGCTGATGCGCCCGCTCGACGCGCGCATCCTGCTGATGCACATCTGGGCCATGACCCAGAGCTATGCCGACTACGCGATCCAGACGCGCGTGATGCTCGGCCTGCCGCCTGACGCGCCCATCGATCGCGAACCGATCGCGCGCGAGCTCGTAGCCTTCGTGCTCAACGGCTGCGGCATCAAGGCCTAGTTTTCCGTCCTGCTTGCCCGCACTCAGTGCGCGCACCTGTTTCGCCATGTGACTTTTGGCACTGGTGACGCCGGCGCCACGCCTCTACCTTCGCACCCTTCGCTGCCGGGCTCTTCCGGCATGGCGAATACCGAAAACAGGAGGTTGAGGATCATGAGGACAAGATTGCTTTTCGTCGCGCTGGCCACGGCGGCACTGGTCGCTTGCGGCGGCGGTGGTGGTGGTGGCGGCAACTTCGGGAGTCTCCCGGTCGGCTGGGTGCCTCCGGCGCCCGGACCGGGCGGCCCCAGCCCCGAGCCGCCGCCCGAACCCGGCCCCGGAACCAACCCGGCCCCCACGCCGATCGCGGCCAGCTACAAGTTCCTGAAATTCGAGCAGGACCGCGACCCGGATACCGAAACGGCCGAAAAACGCTTCACCGACTACATTGCCCTGCTGAACCGGGAAGGCGCCGCCGGCTACCGCTACCTCGAGGGCGAGGCCGGGGGCTCCATCGTGCGGCTGCAGGACACCTTCATGATGGTCAAGGACACCGAGACCACCTACAGCTACGAGTACAAGCGCCTGACCTACGACATCCTGCAGACCACCGCGCTGCAGGCGCTGCTGCAGCAGGCGAAGGAACAGGGAGCCAGGGGCATGGTGCTGCTCAAGATCCTGGCGCCCATCGACCTCAACAGCAACCTCGACCCCGAGTTCGCCGTGCTCTACCGCAAGGATCTAGGCTCGTCTGCCACCTATGACGTGACGGCCGAGCTGTATGCAGAGAACGTCGCCGACTACGTGAATCGCGCGAACGCGCAGGGCGCGAACGGCTACCGGCCGTGGGCCACGCCCTTCCTGGTCAACCAGGGCGGCTACCAGTTCTTCCTGAAAGACTTGAGCAGCCCGGCACGCTACAGCTTCAAGGCGGTGATCAGCCCGCTGAGCGTCGTCGGCGGCGAGGTGAAGGACGTCAAGGCGCAGATCCGCGAACAGGGCGCGCAAGGCTATCGCCTGCTGAAGGACCGCTTCCTGAAGGACGAGAACGGTGAGTCCAAGGACTACATCTACTACGTCAAGGACACGACGCAGTCGAGCAGCTTCGAGTACGAGTTCCTGGACAACCCGGACCCCGTATTCGGCCTGCAGGAGGCCAATGCAGCGCAGGCGAATGCGCAGACGGCCAACGGGCTGCGCTACTTCGGCGAACCCGACTCGCCGATTTTCTTCAGATCGTCGGCCTGCACGGGCCCGCTGTGCCTGTCGCCGGACCGGACCGAGACCAGCAACCAGAACTAAGCTGCGGGCCCGCCACGCGCGGGCCTCTTTCATGGCGCAAGCGGCCTACAGCCCGTGAACGATCCATACGCCTTCCGGCGGGATGCGCAGGGTCAGCGTGTTTTCGCCCAGGCGCGTGAAGCGGTATTCGCGCCCGCCGAGCATGATCGACTTCATGTTGGTCCAGATGCGGTAGTCGTACCCCTCCGCGGTCGGCGTGACCTGAAGCACGCGGAACACGGGCGGGACGATCACGGTGATGCGCAGCCGCGCCGTGGCGGCGTTGCTGCCGAAGCCGTTCTCCGCCACGCACAGCATCGGCGTGAGCAGCAACACGACCAGCGCGCCGCGCCCCGATTGAAGCCAACTTCCCGTCATAAGGCCCGATCCGTCGTAAGAACATGAGGTTCGGGCGCTGCATGGGCGGCACCCGACTTCCGGATATCGGCGACAACGGCGGGAAGTTTAGGCTGCTGGCGCTTTTTTGTTTAGCGGTCCTTCTGGACCCCGAAGTCGGACACGGCGGTGCCGCGCACACGGATGTCGACGCGCTGGGTGGACGAGCCCGGGCTGCTGCTCCAGGGCAGTGGCAGGGTGTCCTGGACCACCTCAACCTCGTGGCTGCCGCCAGCCACCGACGGGAAGCTGTAGAAGCCCTGCGCGTCGGTCTGGGTCACGTAGCGGCGGTCGATGCGCACGGTGACGCCGCCGACCCCGCCCTCGCTGGCTTCGCGCCGGCCGTTGTTGTTCTGGTCGAAGAACACATGGCCTTCGAGCCGGCCGTCGCCCATGCCCGGCGCGCCGCCAATGGGCGCGCTGGCCGAGCCAGCACGGCCTTCGTAGCGCAGCACCAGCATGAACGAGCGGGTGGAAGGCACGATCAGCGTCGGCTGCAGCGTGGCGGTCGTGAGGGCCGACACCACGGTGGGGTCGAGCGCCTCCTGCCCACGCGAAGCTGTGAGTTGTGTGATGAACGACCAGCCGCTGCCCAGCGGCCAAGCCAGCCGCGCATTGGCGCTGAGAAAGCGCGAGCTGTTGCCGCCGATGCCGTTGCTGCCGCGCAGGCTCAGGTCGAGTCGGGCTCCAGCCACGAGCGGTGTCGTGCCGAGCACGCCCCAGTACACGGTGCGCTGGCTGCTGCCCGAGCGGTCCGATTGCTCGATGGCCAGCGAGGTCGAGAGCGTCTGTGCCTCGCCTACGCGCCAGGCGTGGTCGAGGCCGGTGCGCAGCACGCGCAGGTCGACGCCGTGGGCCGCGTCTGTGCGCCATTGGGTGTAGCCCCAGTCGGACTGGTGCTCCCACGTCACCTGGGCCGATTGCGCGGCATAGCTGCCGCTGCGCACGGCCACGTTGCCCGAGACCGCGTCGCGCGAATCGAAGCGGTAGCGGCCGAACACGTTGGCATAGAGCGAGCGGCGTTGCGGGCCGCTCACGCTGTCGCTCAGCTCGACGTTGCCGCCCAGCTGCCACTGGCGGGTGGAAATGTCGCCGCGCCACGAGGCGCCGCGCAGGTTGTTGGGCAGCGTGTCCGAGCCCCAGCGCAGCGAAGGCTGGAAATAGAACACTGAAGCGTTCTGCTGCAGCCAGTCGGTGCGCCACGCCGCGTCGAGCCAACCGCCGGTGGCCGAGTCGGAGGGCGCTTGCGAGGTCGCGTCCGATGGCTGCCCCGCGCTGTGCACGAGGTTGGCCTGCACGCGCATGCCACCGACGCGGTCGCCGATGCTGCCAGTGCCGCTGCCGAGCGCATCGGCCCAGGGCGCGAGGCCCTGCCACGAGACGGCGCCCCACAGCGTGCGGGTGTCGCGCGCGTAGCCGGTCAGGCCGTTGGTATTGACGTTGCGCGCCTCGACGAACTGCACCGCGGCGTCGGTGCGGCCCAGCGCCAGCGGGCCGTCGCCGCCGGCGATCTGCGTCTGCGCGCCCACGCTGGCGGCCGTGCCGCGGCCGGCCGAGAAGCCCTCGAAGGCCAGTCCGTCGAAGTAGCCGAGCCGCCCGGCCGAGGCATTGAGCTGCGTGCGGCCCGGCTGCTCGACGCTCACCGACACGCCTTCGATCGGCAGGCTGGGCAGGAACACCCGGCCGACGCCCCGCGCGAGCGGCGTGCTGGCCATGTTGATGTTGCCGATGGCGCTGTTGCCGAACCAGCCACCGTTGAAGGGCATCGCGCGCTGGTCGATGCGCCAGGTGCTGTTGTTGCTCGCGGTGAAGGGCACGACGCTGTAGGGCGAGCCGCTGCTGCCGAACACGCCGTAGCCGTACACCGGGGCAGGGTTGCGGTTCAGGTTGAGGTTGGCGGAGAAGGCGCCGTAGTTGGGCGTGTCGAGAAAACCGGAGAAGTTCAGCGTCTGGCTCTGCGTCTTGATGGCGCTGCTGCTCTGCCGACTGGACTGCAGCTCGGCGCTCCAGCCGCGCGGCCAACCGGTGCTGACCTCTTCAATCTGCGGGGCCTCGGGCACCACAGCGCCCTCTTCGAGCACGCGGTCCACATACGCGGCGGCGGCCGGCGGGGCGCCTGCTGATGCCGGCTCCTGGGCCCACGCGCCGGCACCGGCCAAGGCCGTGCCTGCGCTGCAGAGTCCGAGCGCGGTTCGCAGGGCCCGCTTCTTCATTGAGCGAAGCGTTCGTTGACTTTGGTGGAGCCGCTCTTGCCCCACTCGAGCGAGCCGGTCACGGTGACCGGAAAGCGCACCGCAACAGTCGCATCCGTGTCGCCGGGCTTGGTCGCCGTAAGCGCGATGTCGCGCGTCTCGCCCGGCATGATCGGGGTGGTGGCGGGCTGGAACTCGAGCCGCGCGCCGCTGGCGTCGGTGCCATTCAGGAAGCCCGCGAGCCGGCCGTGCGCCGTACCGGTATTGCGGATGCGCAGCACCGGCAGGTTCTGGCCGTTCACCGTCTTCACGGTGGCGCCGGCGATGTCGAGCACGGGCTGGACGTCGCCGATCGCCACGTAGGCGATGACGCCGATGCGTGCGGCCATTGCCACCGGGGTGCCTGGCGCGGTGGTGCGCTCCTTGCCCTCGATCAGCACGGCGAAGCGGCATTCCATTGGTGGCGTGTCGGGTGGCGGCGTCACCTCGAAGCGGTAGCGGTAGGGCTTGCCGGCGGCGATGCTGAGTTCGCGGCGCTCGATGGCCACCCAGGGCCGGCAGCTGCCCGGCACCAGCTCGTCGCTGAAATCGACCGAGCCGTCGGGCTTGAGCGTCCAGTCGGCGGTCTTGAATGTGTATTCGCCCTGGCGTGCGTCCGAGTGGGTGAGTTCGATCACGTCGCGCACGCGCTCGCCGGGCTTGCCGGTCAGTTCCATGCGCGGGGGCGAGACGGCCAGCGCGAACTGGGCCTGTGCGCCGGTGCCCGCGAGGGCCGCCCATGCGGGGATTGCCACCAGCGCCAGTGCGCGCAGAAGGCGGGAAGAAAGTCTGATCGCGCGCGTCATGGCGTCATCTCGATCTCGAAGTTGAATTGCAGCGACTGGGCGCGCTCGAGCGCGCGGCCGTCGGCTGTGAGGTTCAGCAGGATGGTTTCCTGCAGGAAGGGTTCGCGCACCACGCCCTCGAAGACCAGCACGCGGTCGCCGCCGCGCATGGAGCCGGGAAGCAGCCGGCCCTGGGTGCGCCAGGTGGCGACCAGACGTTCGTTCTCGGTCGGGGCCAGCAGCATGTAGATGCGGGCCTGGCGCATCACCCACTGCGACAGGTTCAGGCGCAGCGCCACGGAGACCTGTCCCTCGATGGTGTTGTCCGCGACGCGGCCTGGCACGGGCTGGCGCCAGCGCATCGGCGTGACCGCCTGGCCGACCACGGTGCCGGTGTCGTCCACACGGTAGGTGGCGGCGTTCGCCTGCACGGCGAGCAGGGCCAGCAGGGCGGCGGCGAGCGCGCGGCAGGCGTTTTTCATGGCGCCGTCAGCGTGTAGGTGGCCGTGCCGGTGAAGGTGCCGGCCGGCATGATGCCCGGATTGGTGTAGGTGAACAGCAGGCAGCTTTCCGACCAGGTGTTCTTGGCGACGGAGACCAGCGTGAGCAGGGTGCTGCTGAACGAGCCACTCGGGATCTCCGAGTCGAACTGGCCGGTGCCGGTGCCGGTCCACGCAATGCTGCTGAATGGAATGGTGGCGCTGCCGCTGGACAGGGTCGCCGGTGTGCTCACGGTGAGCGTGGCGCTGTTGTTGGAAGAGCCGGTGGTGCGGAAGAAGCTGCCGATGTAGACCTTCCCCACTGGAGTGCAATAGGCCGCGCCGTCGATCGGGCTGACGGTGACGGTGCTGTCGGTCTGCATCGTCTGCGCGGCACCGGTGAACAGCGCCGCCGCGGGCACGGTCACGGTCACGTTGTTTCGCGTCGTGTTGTTGCCTGCGGAATTGGGATTGGCCTGAGCCATGTTGCCGACACCGACCTGCAGGTACAGCGAGCGCGATGCGGAAGCGATACCCACCGTGTAGGCGTGCGCGGGCACCTGCACGCCGAGGGCGGCCGCAAGGCACGCCACGAGGCGGAGCTGTTCGAAGGAGGGGCGACGCGATCTCAAGTGGTTTCTCCCGCGGCGGAAAAAAAGGCGGCGCCAGGCCGCCTTCTTCCCGTTGCGATGACGAAGGGTCAGGGCGAGGTGAGCGTGTAGGTCACGACACCGTTGTTGGCCACCGTGGCACCGTACGTACCGGGCGCGTACACGCCGGTGTTGTCGTACGCGAAGGTCCACTTGCTTTCCTGGCGCACCACCGTGTTCACGGCGGTGAAGGCCGTGGCGGTCGGGCCCGCGCCGGTTGTGGCGCTGAAGGCCGGGTGGGTGATGGCGGCGTTGGTGAAGCCCGCGGTCGTGCCTGCGGTGAGCGGAGCCGCCGTCACGGTGATGGCGCTCCAGGGAATGGTGTTGGTGCCGTTGCTCAGTTGGCCGGTCACGCCGGAGTTGAGCGACAGGTTGCCGGCGTTGCCCAGCACGCGGACCGTGACTGCGCCCCCGGTCAGGTCACCGCCCGCGCCGGCGATGGCGCCACCCGCGCCGACCGATGCGCCCGGCACCGTGAAGGTCAGACCGTCGACCGTGCTGACGGTGCTGAAGTTGGTACCGGTACCGACCTGCAGATACATCACGCGAGGAATCGTCACCGTGAAGTTGAGGCGCGCCGTGGCACTGAGCGCGCCCGAAGCCGCGCTCGTGAAATTGGACTCTGCTTGCGCAGCGAAAGGAATGGCGCCCGCGATGGCTGCAACCAGGAGTAGTTTTTTCAAGATGAGCTCTCGGTGAATCGATTGGGTTGATGAAGAGGATAAATGAGGTCCAAAGTTCACAACTTCGGAAGTGTGAATTTTAGTTAACAATTAGAGGAAAGGGTGTGAGAGTGTTACGTAAAGCGTAGAGGTCGCTCGTAGCTCGTTGCGTTTTTGCGGACTTCCGTGACTTTTGTTACGAAATTCGGTCGAGCCAGGGCGAGCCTTCTAACCGCCGCGTCGCTCCGTAACCACGCCTCCCCAAACCGGTGCACCCGCACTGGCACGTCGCTTGCATAACCTGACCACTTGCTCTGATTAAGCGGTCAAACACACCATGCGCGTGCTCGTCGTCTACTGCCATCCGGTCGAAACCAGCTTCCACGCCGCCCTGCACCAGGAGGTGCTGAAGAACCTGCGCGCCGCCGGGCACGAGGTGGACGACTGCGACCTTTACGCCGAGGGCTTCAACCCGGTGCTGTCGCGAGAGGAGCGGCTGGGCTACCACGACGTGCCGGCCAACCAGCTGCCGCTGAAGCCCTATGTGGAGCGGCTGCAGTGGGCCGAGGGCATCGTTTTCTGCTTTCCGACCTGGTGCTTCGGCCTGCCGGCGATGCTCAAGGGCTACTTCGACCGGCTCTTCATGCCGGGCGTGGCCTTCGACATCAGCGACCCGGCGAACGTGAAGCCGATGCTCACGCACATCAAGCGCATCAGCGCCGTCGTTACCTACGGCCGGCCGCGCTGGATGGCGATCTACATGGGCGATCCGCCGCGCAAGATCGTCACGCGATACATGAAGCGGCTGACCGGGCAGCGCGCGAAGGTGGACTACCACGCCCACTACCACATGAACATCGCGACCGAGCCCCAGCTCAAGCGCTTCATGGCGCGCGTGGGGCAAGCCATGGCGCGTTTCGCATGAACGCGCCCTCGCTCCTCGACAACGTGCGGCTGCCGCGCTGGCTGCTGCCCACGGGCTGGCCGCAGCGCGACGGCGTTCCCATGCTGGCGCGCATTGCGATCGAAGCCGGCCGCGTGCAATCGGTGCAGCCCGCCACGTCCGCAGCGCCGTCGTCACCGTCAGCCTGGAACCTTGCCGGCACGCTGGCCCTGCCCGGCTTCGTCGACGCCCACACCCATCTCGACAAGGCTTTCACCCTGCCGCGCATGAAACAGGTGCAGCCCGGCCTGCTCGGCGCCATCGACGCGATGCTGAGCGACCGCGTGCACTGGACGCCCGACGACGTGCGCGAGCGCGCCGCGCGCGGGCTGCAGTGGGCATGGGAGTGCGGCACCACGCACGTGCGCACGCACGTCGACTGGTGGGAGCCCGACTCGGTGCCGATGGCCTGGCCCGTGATGGCCGAACTGGCGCAGGAATGGGCCGGCAGGGTGCGGCTCGAACAGGTGAGCCTCATCAAGCTGCCGCTGTTCGAAGACGCGGCGCAGGCGATGCGCCTCGCAAAGCAGGTGAAGGCCACAGGGCCGCATGCGTTGCTCGGCGGCTTCGTTCACTCCACCAACTGGAGCGAGAACGCGCTGCGCAACCTGCTGGTGTCGGCGCAGGCCTGCGATCTCGACATCGATCTGCATGTCGACGAAGAACTCAACGCCTCGGCGGTCGGCCTGCAGACCACGGCGCGCATCCTGCGCGAGATCGGCTACGAAGGCCGCGTGGTCTGCGGACACATCTGCGCTCTCGCTGCCCAGCCCGAGGCGCAGGCCTTCGCCACGCTCGACGCGGTGGCGCGTGCGCCGATCACGGTCGTCTCGCTGCCCGCCACCAATCTGCTGCTGCAGGACGCCGTTACCGGCCGCACGCCGCGCCAGCGCGGCATCACGCTGGTGAAGGAAGCCCGCGAGCGCGGCATTCCGCTGCTGTTTGCCAGCGACAACGTGCAAGACCCCTTCTGCCGGCTCGGCAGCTTCGACCCTGTCGAAGCGCTGGGCACGGCCGCGCTGGTGGCACAGCTCGACGAGCCCTTCGACACCTGGTCGCAGGCGCTGTGCCGCAGCGACTGGCTGCAGCGCGCCCCCGCGCCCGCCACGCCCGCGCTGGTGGGCCGCGCCGCCGACCTGGTGCTGTTCACGCAGGCCGACCGCCATGGCTGGCCTTCGCGCACCGCCACCCGCGTGGTGCTGCGCGATGGCCGCGTGACGCACGGCGACGCAACGCCCTTCCTTCCCCGGTAACGAACGAACGCACAAGGATTCCCCATGCTCCACGGCTACATCCCGCCCCACCGCTTCCTGCCCTATCTGAGCTGGACTGAAATCGCCGCGCTGCCCGACCGCGAGAACACCGTCATCGTGCTGCCCTGCGGTGCCATCGAGCAGCACGGGCCGCACCTGCCGTGCTCGGTCGACAGCGTGATCTGCTCGGGCGTGATGGGCAAGGCACTGGAGAAGCTGCCCGCCGAGGTGCGCGCCTTCGCGCTGCCGACCATCACGTATGGCAAGTCGGAAGAGCACCTGCACTTCCCCGGCACCATGACGCTCACAGGCACCACGCTGCTGTCGACGGTGATCGAGATCGGCGAATCGGTGTACCGCTCGGGCTTTCGCAAGCTGCTGTTCGCCAACGGCCACGGCGGGCAGCCGCAGGTGCTGGAAATGGCGGCGCGCGAACTGCGCCTGCGCCACGGCGACTTCGTGATCGTGCCGCATGGCGTGTCGCGCCTGCCAAGTGCGGCGAGCAAACAGGTGAGCGAGCAGGAGAAAAAGCTCGCGATGCACGCCGGCCATTCCGAAACCGCGCTGATGCTCGCGCTCGCGCCCGACACGGTGCACATGGAGCGCGCGGTCGCCAACTTTCCGCCGCCCTTCCCGATCAAGCTGCTGTCGGCCGACGGCCGCCCGGCCTGCGCATGGACCGCGCGCGACTTCGGCCCCAGCGGCGTGATCGGCGACCCGACCACCGCCACGCGCGAACAGGGCGAAGCCATTCTCGACACGCTCTCCGACAGCTGGGTGCAGGCGCTGACCGAGCTGTACGCGCTGCGCTGGGTCGTGCGCGAAGAGGCCACCTGGGAGCGCGGCCATCAGCAGGGCTTCATCCAGCAGAGCTTCCAACCGGCCTGAGGTGGGCCTGAGCCCGCTTCTTGCAACGACCCCTTCGCTTTCTCGCTTCTTCTTCCTTCAACTCCCTGCCCTCTAGAGGTTTCCACCATGCGCTCCTTCGCACTGTCCCTGGCCGGCGCCGCCGCCATCGCCTTCCTCGCCGCCGCGCCCGCGCAGGCCGAGGACAAATTCACCTACATGACCAACTGGTACGCGCAGGCCGAGCACGGCGGCTTCTACCAGGCAGTGGCGCAGGGCATCTACAAGAAGTACGGCCTCGACGTGACCATCAAGATGGGCGGCCCGCAGGTCAACATCACGCAGATGATGGCCGCCGGCCAGGCCGACTGCATCATGGGTTCGAGCGACATCCAGATGATGCAGGTGCGCGAAGGCGGCGTGCCGGTGGTCAACGTGGCGGCCTTCTTCCAGAAAGATCCGCAGGTGCTGATCGCCCACGACGACGTGAAGAAATTCGAAGACCTGAAGGGCAAGACGCTGCTGATCGGCGCGCAGGCCCAGCGCGGCTACTGGCCGTGGCTGAAGGCCAAGTTCGGCTTCACCGACGAACAGACGCGGCCCTACACCTTCAACATCCAGCCCTTCGTGGCGGACAAGAACACCGCGCAGCAGGGCTACCTGACCTCCGAGCCCTACGCCATCCAGAAGGCAGGCGTGAAGAGCACGGTGCTGATGTTCAGCGACCACGGCTTCCCCGCGTACGCGACCACCGTGTCGTGCATGGATAAAACGGTGAAGGAGCGCAGCAAGCAGGTCGCCGCGTTCGTGAAGGCCTCGGCCGAGGGCTGGAAGAGCTACCTCGCCGACCCGGCGCCCGCCAACGCGCTCATCAAGAAAGACAACCCCAACATGACCGACGATCAGCTGGCCTACAGCGTGGCCAAGCTCAAGGAGATGGGCATGGTCACCGGCGGAGACGCGGCCAAGCTCGGCATCGGCGTGATGACGGATGCGCGCTCCAAGGCGAGCTACGACTTCCTCGTGACCGCGAAGCTGCTCGACCCGGCCAAGGTCGAACTGGCGAAGACCTACACGACCGAGTTCGTGAAAGACGCCAAGGTCCTGCCCTGACGAGCCTCAGCCTTTCATGAATCGCATCGAACCTCACACCCTCGCGCCGCCAACGGCGCCTGCCATGCCCGCGGTGGAAGTGCTCTCGGCCGAGAAGACGTATCCCAACGGCACGCAGGCGCTGCTGCCGGTGGACCTGTCGATCGCCGAGGGCGAATTCGTCACGCTGCTGGGCCCCTCGGGCTGCGGCAAGAGCACGCTGCTGAAGATGGTGGCGGGCATGCTCGAACCCAGCGACGGCCGGCTGCTGGTGTGGCGCAGGCCCGTGGCGCAGCTTCACGATTGCCCGCACAAGCTTTCGTTCGTGTTCCAGTCGCCCACGCTGATGCCGTGGGCCAGCGTGCGGACCAACGTGCGCCTGCCGCTTGACCTGGCCGGCGTGCCGCGCAAGGAGGCCGATGCGCGGGTGATGGAATCGCTTGCGCTGGTGGGGCTCGAGAAGTTTGCCGATGCGCTGCCGCGTGCGCTCTCGGGCGGCATGCAGATGCGCGTGTCGATTGCGCGCGGCCTCGTCACGCAGCCCGACCTGCTGTTGATGGACGAGCCCTTCGGTGCACTCGACGAAATCACGCGCCACAAGCTCGATGCCGATCTGCTGGAGCTGTGGCGCAAGAAGAAGCTCACGGTGATCTTCGTGACGCACTCGATTCACGAGGCGGTGTTTTTGTCGAGCCGCGTGGTGATGATGGCCGCGCGGCCGGGCCGCGTGGTGGAAGAGTTCCGCATCGACGAACCCTATCCGCGCAGCGCCGACTTCATGGTGACGCCCGAGTTCGCGCGCTACGCCAAGCGGCTGCAGGACAGCCTGCTGCGCGCCAGCAGCACCGACGAGGAGATCTCGCGATGACGAAAGTGAAAGCCACGCCCCTGCTGAACCAGCCGCGCGTGCAGCGCGTGCTTTACCCAGTGCTGATCGGCGTGGTGCTGGTCGCGCTGTGGCAATGGATGGTGGTGGCGATGGAGCTGCCGCCTTACCTCGTGCCCTCGCCCTACCTGATGATGCAGACGCTGGTGACCGACTGGGCGCCGCTGGGCAATGCGCTGCTGGTCACACTGAAGATCACGGTGCTGTCGTTCCTGCTGGCCACCGTGGCGGGGGTGCTGATCTCGTTCCTGTTCGTGCAGAGCAAGCGCATCGAGACCGCGCTCTTTCCGTACGCGGTGCTGCTGCAGGTGACGCCCATCGTGGCGGTGGCGCCGCTGATCATCATCTGGGTGAAGAACCCGGTGGCCGCCATGACGGTGTGCGCGGCGCTGGTGGCGCTGTTCCCGATCATCAGCAACACCACGCTCGGCCTGCGCAGCATCGACCCCGATCTGCAGAGCTACTTCAAGCTGAACCGCGCGACGCGCTGGCAGCAGCTGGTGCGGCTGCGCATTCCGAGCGCACTGCCGTACTTCTTCGGCGGGCTGCGCATTTCAAGCGGCCTTGCGCTGATCGGCGCGGTGGTAGCGGAGTTCGTGGCCGGCACAGGTGGCTCGGGCGCGGGGCTCGCGTACCAGATCTTGCAGGCGGGCTTCCAGCTGAACATTCCGCGCATGTTCGCGGCCCTGCTGCTCATTTCTCTGACCGGTGTCGCGCTCTTCGTGCTGATGGCCTGGCTGACCAAGCTGGCGCTGGGCTCGTGGCATGCGAGCGAACTTTCCCAGGATTGAACCTTGACCATGAATGCTCCTACCCTCACGCTCGACAGCGCCATCGAGCAGTTGCTGCTCGAACTGCCCGATCTCGACTGGATCACCGATGAAAGCCGCGTCACGCGGCTCTCGCAAGACTTCTCCTGGTTCAGCCCCGTCCTCACGCGCCAGCTGAAAGACAAACGCGCCGACGTGGTCGTGCGCCCGCGCACCGAGGAAGAGATTCGCGCGGTGGTCGGTGCCTGTGCGCGCCGCTGCGTGCCGATCACCATCCGCGGAAGCGGCACCGGCAACTACGGCCAGACCACGCCGCTGGCCGGCGGCGTGGTGCTCGACATGACGGGCTACAACACCTGCCTGTGGGTGCGGCCCGGCGTGGCGCGGGCGCAGGCCGGCATCCGCCTGGGCGAGCTGGAGAAGCAGACGAAGCCCACGGGGCAGGAGATGCGCTGCGTGCCCTCGACTTACCGCAGTGCGACGCTGGGCGGCCTGTTCGGCGGCGGCTTCGGCGGCGTGGGCTCGATCAACTATGGGCCGCTGGGTGCGCCTGGCAATGTGCTCGGCATTCGCGCGATGACCATCGAGGCCGAGCCGCAGGTGGTCGAGCTGCGCGGCGCCGAGGCGATGCGCATGCACCACCTGTGGGGCACCAACGGCCTCGTGCTGGAGCTGGAGATCGCACTGGCGCCCGCGCATCCATGGCTCGAAACGCTGGTGACTTTCGACGACTTCGAGAACGCGCTGAACTTCGCGGACAAGCTCGCGCACGCGCCGGGCATCATCAAGCGCGGCATCTCCTTCTTCGCAGCGCCGATCTCCGACCACCTCGCGCAGCTGGCCGCGCACCTGCCGAAGGGCTGCCACACGGTGCTGTCGCTGGTGGCCGAGTCGAGCGAGCCGGCAATGATGCTGCTGGTGGAGGCGCACGGCGGCACCGTGAGCTACCGCAAGACGGCGGACGAGGTGCAGAAGAGCAACCGCACGCTGATGGAGTTCACCTGGAACCACACGACGCTGCACGCGCTGAAGGTCGACCCGACGCTGACCTACCTGCAGAGCGGGTTCATTCCCGGCAGGCACGTCGAACAGGTCATCGAGATGGAGAAGCTGCTAGGCGGCGAGGTGATGATGCACATCGAGTTCCTGCGCAACGTGGCGGGGCTCATGACCTGCAGCGGGCTGCAGCTGGTGCGCTTCAGCACTGAAGAGCGGTTGAACGAGATCATCGATATCCACCGCGCGCATCAGGTGCACATCAACAACCCGCACGTGAACATCGTGGAAGACGGCAAGGCCGGCGGGCCGTTGCCGCCCGAAGTCATCGCGGTGAAGAAGCGCTTCGACCCGATGGGCCTGCTGAACCCGGGCAAGCTGCGCGACTGGCCGGTGAAGGCTGCGCCCGCCGCCTGAGATTCAGCGCCGGCGGCGGCCTTGCACGAAGGCTGCTGCCACGATGGCCATCGCCAATATCCACAGCGGCCAGAGGCCGAATGGCGCCACCCAGCGCGCATAGGGCGTGAGCCCGCGCCGGCCTTCGACGCTCGCTTCGAGCACGCCGCGCGTGAGGCGCGGCAGCTCGTGTGTCACGCGACCTTCGGCATCGATCACAACGGTCGCACCGGTATTGGTGGAGCGCACCATCGGCCGCGCGAACTCGAGGGCGCGCATGCGCGAGATCGACAGGTGCTCGTCGATGGCGACCGAATCGCCGAACCACGCGATGTTGCTCACGTTGAGCAGGATGGTGGGCGCAGTGACCTCGTCGCGGAAGTTCGCGCCGATCTCGTCGCCGAACAAGTCTTCGTAGCAGATGTTCGGCGCGATGCGCTGGCCCTGCCAGACGAAAGGCGCCTGCGCGAGCCCGCCGAGTTCGAAGTCGCCGAGCGGGATGTTCATCATCTGGATGAACCAGCGAAAGCCCAGCGGAATGAACTCGCCGAAAGGCACAAGGTGGTGCTTGCTGTACGTGTAGGGCTGCGCCGCGCCGGGCTGGAAGCCGAGCACCGAGTTGCTGTAGCTGCCTTGCCCGCCCATCGGCAGGCCGACGATGGCGGCTTGCGTGCCCTGGCTGTAGCGCGCCTGGATCGCATCGAGGTAGCCGGCCGGCAACTGCTGCGGCAGCAGCGGCAAGGCGGTTTCGGGCGTCACGACGAGCGAGGCCTTGGCATCGCGCAACTGTTCGCCGTACCAGCGCAGCGCAGTTTCGATGCCGCCGCCGGGGATGAATTTCTCGTCTTGCGGGATGTTGCCCTGCAGGAGCGCGACCTGGAGCTTGCCGGTCGAACCCTTGGCGCCTTGCACGTCGCCATTCAATGGTGGCACTAAGTGCGGCACCGCGAACACCAGCGCGATCAGCACCAGCCCCTGCGCAAGCTCCAGGCCGCGAACGGGTCGATGCAGCGCGACCAGCGTAACGACCAGCGCAGCCGCGGCACCAATGCCGTAGACACCGACCCACGGCGCGAGCGCGGCCAGCGGACCTTCGACATGCGCATAGCCGCCAGCGCCCCACGGAAAGCCCGTGAACCAGCTGCCGCGCACAAGCTCGGCCAACGTCCACAGCGCAGCGAAGACGAGCGCGCCCGTTACCCGCCCCTTCGGACCGCACACCACGAACCAGGCAGCAGCCACGGCGTAGTACAGCCCGAGCGCTGCGGCCAGCGCCAGCACGGCGATGGCCGCGAGCGGCGCCGGCAGCCCGCCGTAGGTGTGCATCGAAATGAAGAGCCACCAGAAGCTGCCGGTGAGCCAGGCGGTGGAGAACAGCCAGCCATGCAGGCCGGCCCGACGCCAGCCCGCGCCCTGCGCCCGCAGGCCGTCAAGCAGCCACACGAACGCACCGAGCGACAGCAGCTGCAGCCACCACAGCGGCTTGCCGCCCACAGGCGAAGCCATCGAAAGCGCCTGCGCGAGCCCGGCGACACCGAAGCCGAGCAGGCGGAACAGGTTGGCGGAAGAGGAAGCCGGCGCGCCGCGCATCAGTCGGCCGCGTCGCCGCCGCGGGCCGGGGACACCTTGAACCAGCGCACCGCGCCGCCCTTGGTGTGCAGCACCACGAAGTCGAAGCCGCCGATCGCATGGTGCTCGCCGCGCTTGGGCACGTGGCCCATCTCGTGCGCGATCAGGCCGCCGATGGTGTCGAAGTCTTCGCTGAGCTGTTCTTCGTCGAAGACGATGCCGAAGGCCTCGGCCACGCGCTCGATGGGCGTGTCGCCCGAAACACGGTAGGTGTGGTCGGCAAGGCCGAAGATGTCGCCCTCGTCTTCCGCAATGTCGAACTCGTCTTCGATCTCGCCGACGATCTGCTCGAGCACGTCCTCGATGGTGATGAGCCCGGCCACGCGGCCGAACTCGTCGATGACGATGGCCAAGTGGTTGCGGTTGCCGCGGAACTCGCGCAGCAGGTCGTTCAGGCCCTTGCTCTCGGGCACGAAGGTGGCCGGGCGCAGCAGCGCGCGGATGTTCAGGCCCGGCGCGCGCTGCAGCTTGAGCAGGTCTTTCGCCAGCAGGATGCCGATGATGTTTTCTTTTTCGCCCTCGTACACCGGGAAGCGCGAGTGCGCGGTGTCGATGATGAGGTGCAGCAGTGCATCGAACGGCGCGTCGATGTTCACCAGGTCCATGCGCGGCGCGGCGACCATGACGTCGCCGGCGGTCATGTCGGCCATGCGCAGCACGCCTTCGAGCATCACGCGCGACTCTGCGCCGATCACCTCGTTGTCCTCGGCGTCCGCCAGGGTTTCGATCAGCTCGTCGCGCGAGTCGGGACCGGGGTGGATGAATTCGGCGAGCTTCTGGAGAAAGCCGCGCTTGTCTTCCCGTTCAACGGGAGCGCGTTCAGGGTGAGGGTCGGCCACTGCGGGAGGGCTTAGTTGAGGAGGGACAAGGATACCGGATTGCGTGTGACACGCTCTACCCCACGGCCGGCATAAGCCGGTTGGAGGCGCCGCGTTCCCTCAGGGAGCCGATTTTTTTCGGGCGTCGCGCATGCCGCTGCGCACTTCCTGCAGGCTGGCCAGGAAGGCCCAGAACTGCTTGGCGCGGCTCTTGAGCGCGAAGTCGACCGCGGCGTAATGCTCCAGGGCGATTTCGCTCATGCGGCTGTCGAAGGTGGCGCTGGGCAGCTCCAGGTGAGCTTCGGCTTCGGAGCCGCTGCGCACCACGGTGGCGCCGGCGTTGCGGGCGATCTTCAGCATGGCGGCGTTTTCGCTCAGCGCATGGATGAAGAGCATGCCCACGCCTTCGTTGCGGGCCACGACCACGGCGCGCTCGAACAGGCGGGCGCCGTAGCCCCGGCCGCGAGCGTGCGCCGAAACCGACACGCCGAATTCGGCGCAGTCGCTGTGCTCATCGCCGGGCGCGAAGGCCAGGTGCGCCATCGCGATCAGGTCGAGGCGGCGGTTGTAGATGCCGAAGAGCTCGTCGCGCTCGAAATCGAGGCTGTCGACGTAGCGCTGGACCTGTTCGTCGGCCGCGGCGTAGCCGAAACGCAGGTAGCGGTCATGCGGGGTGAGTTCGAGCAGGTGGCGGGCGATGCGCTCCCGTTCGCGCGGGCCGATCGAGCGGATCGGCACCATGACGGGTTGAGGCGCGCTGACGGCGCGTGGTTGCGCTTCAACCATCGGCGCTTTCAGGAAAGAGCCGAGGCCGAGAGACGCTTTGAGAAGGGTCTTGGCGGTAAGCATGGCTCAAATGTAAGGGTTTTCCCTTAAACAACAAGTCTACAGGGTCAATCGCGGGACACATTCGTGAACCAGTACCGAGGGACGTGGCGCTCACGCAACCAGATGTAGCTAAACCGGAACAGCTGTTGTGGCTTTGACACGGTCCAGCACGAAGCTGGTCTTGCAATCTTCCACGCTGGGGTGCTTGAGCAGGGTGTCCATGATGAAGCGGCTGTAGTGGGCCATGTCGGCCACCACGACGCGCAGCAGGTAGTCCATGTCGCCGGTGAGCGCGGCGCACTCAACCACCTCCGGCCAGGTCTGCACGCTGGCGCGGAACAGGTCCATCGGGTTGCGCTTGTGAGTCTCGGTGTGCTTTTCGAGCCGCACGTTGAGGTAGGCGGTCAGCCCCAGGCCGATGGCTTCGGGCTGGACCAGGGCCACGTAGCGGTCGATCACGCGGTGTTCTTCCAGGCGCTTGACCCGCCGCAGCACGGCGCTGGGCGACAGGCTCACCTGCTCCGCGATCTGGTCGTAGGTTGCGCGCCCGTCTGCTTGCAGCGTGCGCAAAATCATCCTATCAATCTTGTCCAGAGCTTCCATTTCAGCATTTTTGCAGTTTTACTGCGCAAGAGCCACCATGAGCGCCCGGAAACGCAGAAAACCTGAGAGGCATCCACCCTACATTGCATGACCGGCCGATTTAGCGCCTTATTCATTCAATTTCCACCCCACCGGAGACCGCACATGAGCCAAGCCGACGCACCCGCCTTCACGCCCTGGGAGAACCCCATGGGCACCGACGGCTTCGAATTCATCGAGTACGCGGCACCCGATCCGGTCGCCATGGGCAAGGTGTTCGAACGCATGGGCTTCAAGGCCGTGGCCAAGCACCGCCACAAGAACGTGCTGCTGTACCGCCAGGGCACGATCAACTTCATCCTGAACGCGGAGCCCGATTCCTTCGCGCAGAAGTTCGCTCGCGAGCACGGCCCGAGCGTGTGCGCCATCGCCTTCCGCGTGCAGGATGCCAAGCAAGCCTACGAACGCGCCACGGCACTCGGCGCATGGGGTTTTGCCGACAAGGCCGGTCCCGGCGAACTGAACATTCCCGCCATCAAGGGCATCGGCGACAGCCTGATCTACCTGGTGGACCGCTGGCCCGGCAAGAACGGCGCGAAGCCCGGCGACATCGGCAACATCGGCTTCTACGACGTCGACTTCGAGGCGTTGCCAGGCGTTGCGCCGGAACAGGCGCTTTCGCCATTCGGCAACGGCCTGACCTACATCGACCACCTGACGCACAACGTGTATCGCGGCCGCATGAACGTCTGGGCCGGCTTCTACGAGAAGCTCTTCAACTTCCGCGAGATCAAATACTTCGACATCGAAGGCCAGGTGACGGGCGTGAAGAGCAAGGCCATGACCAGCCCCTGCGGCAAGATCCGCATCCCGATCAACGAAGAGGGCAAGGAACAGGCTGGCCAGATCCAGGAGTATCTGGACATGTACCGAGGCGAAGGCATCCAACACATCGCGATGGGCTCGGATGACCTCTACGGCACGGTCGACGCGCTGCGCACCAACGGCGTGACGCTGCTCGACACCATCGACACGTACTACGAGCTGGTCGACAAGCGCATCCCCGGCCACGGCGAGAGCGTGGAAGAGCTGCAAAAGCGCAAGATTCTGATCGACGGCAAGAAGGACGCGCTGCTGCTGCAGATCTTCAGCGAGAACCAACTGGGCCCGATCTTCTTCGAGTTCATCCAGCGCAAGGGCGACGACGGCTTCGGCAACGGCAACTTCAAGGCGCTGTTCGAAAGCATCGAGCTCGACCAGATGCGCCGCGGCGTGCTGAGCGCCGCAAAATAAGGGCCCCTTCCCTTATTGCTTCTGGAGCCCGCATGCGCAGCTTTACGTCTTCAATCGGTTTGACCTTCATCGCGGCAGCTGCCGCCGTTCTTTCGGGTTGTGCCATGGCACCGGCGGCCGCGCCGGTGGCCGGCTCGCACCTCGATGCGGTGCAGAAGGCCGCGGTGCTGCGCATCTGCACGCCGGGCGATTACAAGCCCTTCAGCTTCCAGAAGACGGACGGCGCCTTCGAGGGCATCGACGTCGACCTGATGACTGGCTTCAGCGCCAGCCTCGGCGCGAAGCCCGAGTGGGTCAAGACCACCTGGGCCAACCTGCTGCCCGACCTGAGCGCCGGCAAGTGCGACATCGCCGTGGGCGGCGTGTCGGTCACCACCGACAGGCAGAAGCGCGCCTTCTTCAGCGCCCCCTACATGGTCAACGGCAAGACGCCCATTGCGCGCTGCGCCGACGTGTCCAAGTACCAGAGCGTGGCCGCCATCGACAAGCCGTCGGTGCGCGTCATCTTCAACCCGGGCGGCAGCAACGAACGCTTCGCCCGGACCAATTTCAAGCAGGCCAAGCTCACGCTGCACGGCGAAAACGTGACGATCTTCGACGAGATCCTCGCCAACCGTGCGGACGTCTTCGTGACCGAAGCGGCCGAGGCCATCACGCAGCAAAAGCTCAAGCCGGGCCTGTGCGCGATCAACCCCGACAAGCCGCTGCAGTACGGCGAAATGGCCTGGATGCTGCCGCGAGACGACGTGGCCTTCAAGTCGTATGTCGACCAATGGCTGCACCTACAGCAAGCCGGCGGCGACTTCCAGCGCACGATGGACCGCTGGCTCAAGTAACTCAAGACCGATCTCATGGAAACCCCTGCCGCTGTTGTCACCCCTGCCGTCTACGGCGCCTCGGACCGCCCGCCCCGCGGCGACTACTCGCGCGGCGGCGCGGTGCTGGCCGACTACACCTGCCCGCAGGACTGGGCCAGCTATACGGAAGCCGATCACGACACGTACCGCCGGCTCTATGAGCGCCAGGCAGCGCAGTTGCCGGGGCTGGCCTGCGACGCCTTCATCAAGGCACTGCCTTCGCTCGGCGTGAAGGACCGCATCCCGCGCTTCGAGGAACTCAACGAACGGCTGCACCGCGCAACGGGCTGGGAGATCGTGGCGGTGCCGGGGCTGATTCCGGAGCTGCCGTTCTTCACGCTGCTCGCGAACCGCAAGTTTCCGGTGACCGACTGGATCCGCAAGCCCGAAGAGTTCGACTACATCGTCGAGCCCGACGTGTTCCATGACCTGTTCGGCCACGTGCCGATGCTGTTCGACCCGACCTTCGCCGACTACGTGCAGCGCTACGGCGCAGGCGGCATCAAGGCGCACGAACTGGGCGCTGGCGAGAAGCTCGCGCGGCTCTACTGGTACACGGTGGAGTTCGGGCTGATCCGCCAGCCAGACGGCCTGCGCGCTTACGGCGCCGGCATCCTGAGCTCGGTGGGCGAACTGAAGCACGCGGTGCTCAGCGACGAGCCGCGCCGGCTGCCGCTGGATCTGCTGCGCACCATGCGCACGCGCTACAAGATCGACACCTACCAGGCCAACTACTTCGTGATCGACAGCTTTGCGCAGCTGTTCGACTTCACGGCACCCGACTTCACGCCGTTGTACGAGTCACTGAAGGTCGCATCCGATATCGAAGCCGGGGTGCTGCTACCGGGCGAATCGGGCAAGGCCTGAATTCCTGAAGGGTTGTGAGTCGCGCCGCGCAGCTATCGCGCGCGCGACAGCACACACCCGCCCCCTAGGACAAGCCCGCTGGCGGCGGAGGCGCACTGCCTCCCACAATCCGCGCCAAAGGAGCTTGCATGCAGACAACATCCGCGCAACAAAACTATCCGGCCGGCGTACCGCACGAGATTCATCCCGAGCAGTACCGGTCGTTGCCTCACATGTTCGACGAGGCCTTCGGTCGTTATGCCGATCGACCGTTCTCGGTCTGCATGGAGCGCTGGATGTCCTACGGGGAGCTCGACACGCTGTCGAAGGCAATGGGCGCCTGGCTTCAGTCGCGCGGGCTCGAGCCTGGGGCGCGCGTGGCGATCATGCTGCCCAACATTCCGCAGTTCGCGGTCACCATGTGCGGAGTGCTTCGTGCGGGCTACACCTGCGTCAACGTCAATCCGCTGTACACGGCGCGGGAGCTGGAGCACCAGCTGAAGGACTCCGGGGCAACGGCCATCGTCATCCTCGAGAACTTCGCGGCAACGCTTGAAAAGGTGATCGAGCGTACGCCCGTGAAGCACGTGGTCATGACGTCGATGGGCGACCTGCTGGGTGGGTTGTACGGCGCGTGGATCACTGTGGCGGTGCGCCATCTGGCGAAGCTCGTGCCGGCTTACAAGTTGCCGTTGAGCGATGGGCGCACGGTGACGCCCTTCACCCAGGCCATTTCCGAAGGACGCGGCCGCACGCTGGGGCCCGATCAGAGCACGCTCGATTCGATCGCATTCCTGCAGTACACGGGCGGCACGACCGGCTTGTCGAAGGGCGCGGTGCTGACCCATCGCAACATCGTCGCCGCAACGCTGCAGGCCGAGGCCTGGTTCACGCCGGCGCTGTCGCGCGCCGGCGATCTAGCGAAGGTCAACAGCATCGCAGCGCTGCCGCTGTATCACATCTTCGCGCTGACGCTGTGCCTGCTGGTGATCCGCCAGGGCTCGCACATGACGCTGATCCCGAACCCGCGGGACTTCAACAAGTTCATCGCCGTGCTGAAGAAGCGGCCGTTCCACATGCTGCCAGCGGTGAACACGCTGTTCAATGCGCTGCTGATGCATCCCGAGTTCAAGTCAATCGATTTCTCGACGCTGTTCGTTTCGCAGGCGGGCGGCATGGCGGCCTCGGAAGGTACGGCGCGCAAGTGGTTCGAGGCCACCGGCTGTCCGATGATCGAAGGCTGGGGCATGAGTGAGACCTGCGCGATCGGGACGAACAATCCGGTATCGAACACCAAGTTCACCGGGACGATTGGGCTACCGTTGCCCAGCATTGAGATCGCGATCAAGGACGATGACGGAAATTCGCTGCCGATTGGCCAGTCTGGCGAGCTCTGCATCAAGGGGCCGAACGTGATGACGGGCTACTACAACCAGCCCGCCGAGACCGCTGCGGCCTTCACTGCAGACGGCTTCATGCGCACCGGAGATATCGCCGTGATGCAGGAAGACGGCTACAGCCGCATCGTCGACCGCAAGAAAGACATGATTCTGGTGAGCGGTTTCAACGTGTTCCCGAACGAGCTCGAGAACGTGATTTCGTTGTGCCCTGGCGTTGTGGAGTGCGCGGCGGTGGGTGTGCCTGATGAGAAGCAGGGCGAGGCCATCAAGGTCTTCGTGGTCCGCAGGGATCCGACGCTGACCGAAGATGCCGTGCTCCAGTACTGTCACTCGCAGCTCACGGGCTACAAGCGGCCGAAGCACATCGAGTTCCGGGAATCGCTGCCGAAAACCAACGTGGGGAAGATCCTGCGCCGTGAGCTTCGCACCGCTGCAGTCGCCTGAATGAGTCATTCGTCGGCGAGCGCCGGGCTGCCAGCGAATGTCATTGTGTTCGAGCGAGGATGGTTGTCTTCGAACAATGTTCTGTTCGTGGGCGATGAAGAGACGGCTGTGGTCGATACGGGGTATGCGACGCATGCCGATCAGACCTTGGCCTTGGTCGAATCAGTACTGAAGGAGCGGCCGCTTGATCGCATCCTGAATACGCATCTCCATAGCGACCATTGCGGGGGGAACGCGGCGCTGCAGGCACGCTATCCGTTGGCTCGCACGGACATTCCGCCAGGCGAGGCTGCACTGGTGAAGCGTTGGGATCAACGCGGGTTGAGTTTCCTGGCTACGGGGCAGACGTGTCCACGATTTGGCTTTACGGGGTTGCTGCAGCCTGGGACGGAATGCGTGCTCGGGGACAGGCCGTGGCAGGTGCATGCCGCACCGGGCCACGATCCTCATTCGGTCATTCTGTTCGACGCGGAATCACGGACGCTGATTTCAGCGGATGCCTTGTGGGAGAACGGATTTGGCATTGCGTTTCCCGAGCTGGCCGGCGAACCGTCGTTCGCAGATGTGGGCGCTACGCTGGATCTGATCGGGGAACTCGCACCGAAGCAGGTGATTCCGGGGCATGGCGCTGTTTTCGATGACGTCGATAAGGCTTTGTCCATCGCGCGTCGGAGGCTCGATGGCTTGCAGCGCGATCCCGTGAAACACGCACGGCACGCCATCAAGGTGTTGATGAAGTTCAAGCTGCTGGAGGTGCAATCGATCTCTGCCGCGGATTGGAATACCTGGTTGCGGAGTACCGCTTATCTCGAAGCCATTCGATCACGCTTTTTCGGCGCTGTCGATTTAGATCAATTGACTAAGGAGATCTTGGCGGAATTGGTTGCCGCAGGCGCAGCTGAGATGAGCACTTCAGGTATTCGCAATACCTAGTTCGCTTCCTGATTGCGTCCTCCAAAGCAAAAACCCCCAGTCATTTCTGACTGGGGGTTTCTGGGCTGTAAGAGCCTGACGATGACCTACTTTCACACGGGAACCCGCACTATCATCG
>NZ_FNPM01000007.1:0-424410 GCF_900107295.1 Variovorax sp. YR266 | reverse complement strand
GGCAGGCTCAGGGAGATGGTTTCCAGGCCGCCGTCGACTTCGCGGGTGACGGTGGCTTTGTCGCCAGCGACTTCGACCTTGGAGGCGAAGGTGGCCTGGGGCAGGTCAGCAAGAGCCGCCAGCATCTGGCCGGTCTGGTTGGCGTCGTCGTCGATGGCTTGCTTGCCCAGGATGATGAGCGACGGCTGTTCCTTGTCCACCAGCGCCTTGAGCAGCTTGGCGACAGCCAGGGGTTGCAGCTCTTCGTTGGTTTCCACGAGGATGCCGCGGTCGGCGCCGATGGCCATGGCGGTGCGCAGGGTTTCCTGGCACTTGGCGTCACCGCAGGAGACTGCGATCACTTCAGTGACTACGCCCTTTTCCTTCAGGCGCACGGCCTCTTCAACGGCGATCTCGTCGAAGGGGTTCATGCTCATCTTGACGTTGGCAATGTCCACTCCGGTGCCGTCGCTCTTGACGCGCACTTTCACGTTGTAGTCGACGACCCGTTTGACAGGTACAAGAACCTTCATTGACTTGACTCCATTGGATTGCAAAAAGGGGGCTTCGAGGGCAGCCGGTCATTCTAGGACGCGACCTTTGCGGCCTCTCCGTTCTTCTCATCGGCACAGGCGCCAAGAAAAAAGAACGATCGTGCTTTTCCGTGATTATAAAACAGCGTTGGGTGCCTGGGCGAGTCCATCCGGTAAAGACTCCACACGCACCACCCGCTGCGGATAGGGAATGTCGATGCCCGCGCCGCGCAGCCCGTCGAGGATGGCGATGTTGATGGCCGAGCGCAGGTTGTCCTTGCCCTTGTCGGGGTCGGCCACCCAGAAGTTCAGCGTGAACTCCAGGCCGTCGGGCGCGAAGTTCATGAGGAAGGCCACGGGCTCCGGGTCAGTCATCACGCGCGGCTGGGCCTTGGCCGCATCGCACAGGATGGTCTGCACCTGCACCACGTTGCTCTCATAGCCGACCACGATGGTGGTCGTGATGTTGAACTTGCGGTCGGCCAGCGACAGGTTTTCCACCCGGCTGGTGATGAGCGATTCGTTCGGCACGATGGCCTCGCGTCCGTTGCCCGCGCGAATGAGGGTGTAGCGGGTCTTGATATCCGTGATGCGGCCTTCGAAGGTGTCGACCTTCACGTTGTCGCCGATGCGGATCGAGCGTTCGAGCAGGATCACGAAGCCGCTCACGTAATTGGCCGCCAGCTTCTGCAGCCCGAAGCCAAGGCCCACGCCGAGCGCGCCACCCAGCACGGACAGCGCCGTCAGGTCCACCCCCACCGCCGACAACGCGAACAGCAGGCCGACCAGCAGCAGGAAGGCGCGCACCGCGTTCGAAGCCACCTTGCGCATCGACAGGTCGGTGACGGCCTCGCGCAGGATGCGTTTTTCGATGGTGCTGGAGATCCACAGCGAGATCACCAGCACCAGCCCCGCCGACAGCACGCCCTGGAAGATCGTCTGCAGGCTCACGCGCGTCTTGCCGAAGGCCAGCGTGATCTGGTCGAGTTCGGCCAGCACCGGCGGCAGCAGTCCGACGATCCAGAGCACCGCCGCGATCCAGGCCAGCCAGGAGACTGTGCGCTCGATCAGCCGCACGACGTTGGACGCCGGGAACACCGCCCGCAGCACCCGCGCAAACAGCCGGATGACCGCCAGCGACAGGAACACTGGCACCGCGATGCGCAGCACCAGCACGGTCTGGAAATCGATCACCACGCGCCGGGCGAGATCGGTGAGCACCAGCGCCAGCAGCGGGAACAGCAGTCCGTCGAAGGTGCTTTCGCCGAACCAGATCGAGTCCTTGGGCTGGTCGCGGCCGAACCATTTGCTCACGGCCCAGGCCAGCGCCACGCAGGCCACCAGCGCAACCAATTCGACGCCGATGCCGCGCGCATCGACCTGGGCGAGGCGTTGGGTGAAATCGTTGAAATTCATCTATTGAAAGAAAACGGAAGCGTGGGCGCCATTCGCGCCGGCTGCGTTACAGGTCCGCGAGAACGCGGATGTGGGCTTCGACGCTGCGCGCCAGCGCATCGAGGTTGTAGCCGCCTTCGAGCATCGAGACGATACGGCCCTTCGCATGGCGCCTGGCAACATCCTGTATGCGGCCCGTGATCCAGGCGAAGTCGTTCTCGTTGAGGCCAAGCTGGCCCAGGTCGTCCTCGCGGTGGGCGTCGAAGCCGGCGCTGATGAAGATCATCTGCGGCTTGAATTCTTCCAGCCGCGGCATCCAGATCGCCTCGATCAGCTCACGCACGTCCATGCCCCGGGTGTAGGCCGGGATCGGCAGGTTCAGCATGTTCGACGCCGGGTGCACCGTGCCGCTGTACGGGTAGAACGGATGCTGGAAGAAGCCGACCATCAGCACGTTCGGGTCGTTCGACAGGATGTTCTCGGTACCGTTGCCGTGGTGCACGTCGAAGTCGACGATGGCCACGCGCTCCAGGCCGTGCACGTCGATGGCGTGCCGCGCGGCAATGGCGATGTTGTTGAAGAAACAGAAGCCCATCGCCTGCTCCCGGCAAGCGTGGTGGCCAGGTGGGCGCACCGAGCAGAAGGCGTTTTCCAGATCGCCGGCAATCACCGCGTCGGTCGCGGCAATCGCGGCGCCAGCGGCGCGGCGCGCGGCCAGCAGGGTGAAGCGGGTGAGCATCGTGTCGGGATCGACCTGCGCGTGGTCGGGGCCGCCGGCGGGCTCGTCGGCCACCAGGCGCTGATGCAGTTCCTCGAGGTACTCGACGTGCTCCGTGCTGTGCGCCCGGGTGAGCTGCTCCAGGGTGGCCAGCGGCACCTCGCAGTGCTCCAGTGCGTCACCCACGCCGGTAAGCAGCAGGCGGTCTTCGATGGCATCCAGGCGCCCGGGACATTCGGGATGCCCCCCGCCCATGTCGTGCTTCCAGAAGTCGCGATGTGTGAAGTAGCCTGTCTTGCCCATGTGTCTCTGTCGCCACGTCTAGACCTCACGCGGCATGGGGCCGGCAGGTCTTACGGTATCGTTTGCATATGGATACAAATATGGACGTTGCTGCAAAGCTAGCCACTTTGTTAACTCAGCTTAACACGGTGATCGTGGGCAAAGAGGCCCAAGTGCGCGACTGCGTGGCCTGTCTGCTGGCAGGCGGGCACCTGCTGATCGAGGACGTGCCGGGGGTCGGCAAGACCACCCTCGCCCACGCGCTGTCGCATACCTTCGGGCTGCAATTCTCCCGGGTGCAGTTCACCGCCGACCTGATGCCGGGCGACCTGTCGGGCGTGGCAATCTACGACCGGGGCCAGCAGGCCTTCGTGTTCCACCCCGGGCCGATCTTCGCGCAGGTGCTGCTGGCCGACGAAATCAACCGCGCCAGCCCCAAGACCCAGAGTGCGCTGCTCGAGGCGATGGAAGAAAAGCAGGTCACCGTCGAAGGCGAGACCCGCCCCCTGCCCACGCCCTTCTTCGTGATCGCCACGCAGAACCCGCAGGACCAGCTCGGCACCTTCGCCCTGCCCGAGTCGCAGCTCGACCGTTTCCTGATGCGCATCTCGCTCGGCTACCCCGACCGCGCCGCCGAGCGCCAGCTGCTCTCGGGCGTCGACCGCCGAGAAATGCTGGCCTCCCTGCCCGCGATGCTGACCGCCGGCGAGCTGACCGCCCTGCAGCAGCGTGTGCAGCAGGTGCATGCGACCGATCCGTTGCTCAACTACGTGCAAGACCTGATCGCCGCCACGCGCTCTGGCCGCTGGTTTTTGCAGGGCCTGTCGCCGCGCGCCGGCATCGCGGTGCTGCGCGCGGCCAAGGCGCAAGCGCTGCTGGCCAACCGCAACTACGTCGCACCCGATGACGTGCAGGCCGTGCTGCCGCAGACGATCGCGCACCGCCTCACGCCGGTTGGCGACGCTGGCCGCGGCGCCGTCGAGCAGGTGCGCGCCATGATCGCCGCAGTGCCGCTGCCGTGAGCCCTGCAGGCGCCCTCCGCTCGCGCATCGACGGCTGGTTCCTGTCGCGCCGTCCGCCGTCGGACACGCTGGAGCTGACGCAGCGCAATGTCTACATCGTGCCCACGCGGGCTGGATGGACGCTGGCGGCAACGCTGCTGGTGCTGCTGATCGCCTCGATCAACTACCAGCTCAACCTGGGCTACCTGCTGACCTTCCTGCTCGCCGGCAGCGTGGCCGTGGGCATGCACGTTTGCCACGGCACGCTGCGCGGACTGGCCATGCACATGGTGGCGCCCGACGCCCACTACGCAGGCGCCGCCGCCGTCTTCCGGGTGGTGCTGCACAACACGCGACGCAGCGTGCGCTACGGCATCGGCATGGCCGTGCGCGGCAGCGGGCAATGGGCCTGGACCGATGTGCCGGCCGAGGGCACGTCGACGGTCGAGATCGCATTCAAGCCCGAGCGGCGCGGGCTGCATCCAGTGCCGCCGCTGACGGCGGAAACACGCTTCCCGCTCGGCACGTTCCGCGTGTGGACGGTCTGGCGGCCGGCCGCGCAGATGCTGGTGTACCCCACGCCCGAAGCGCATCCGCCGCCGCTCCCGCCGGGCGAGCCCCTGTCGGGGCCGGCAGCGGTGTCCGCCGCGCTGCGGGCACACAACTCCGGCGAATACGATGGCGTGCGGGCCTACCGGCGCGGCGATCCGCTGAAGCTCGTGGTCTGGAAGAAGGCCGCGCGGGCGCAGGCAGCCGGGTCGGAAGACCTCGTCAGCCGCGACACGCAGCAGACCCAGCGCGAAGAACTCTGGCTCGATGCACAGGCCACCGGCCTCGCGGACACCGAGGCCCGCATCTCGCGCTTGTGCGCCTGGGTGCTGATGTCAGACCGGCTGGGCGTGGACTACGGCGTGCGGGTGGCGGGCCGGGTCGTGAAGCCGTCCCAGGGCGAAGCCCACCGGCGGGCCTGCCTGGAGGCATTGGCCCTGTGCTGAACGAGACCGTCGAATGAACAGAGTTGCACGCGAACTCGCCTCGCTTCCCCGCGATGCCAGGGACACCCTTTTCCTTCTCTGCGTCATCGGCCTGATCCTCTTGCCGCAGGTCGAGAACCTGCCCTGGTGGTGCACGGCCATCACGGCGATGGTGCTGCTCTGGCGCGCCTCGCTGGCCGTGCAGGCACGCCCCCTTCCCAGCAAGTGGTGGCGCCTTGCGCTGCTGATGCTGACGATCGGCGCCACCTACGCCACCCACCGCACGCTGCTGGGCCGGGACGCGGGCGTCACGCTGATCGTCAGCCTGCTCGCACTCAAGACGCTGGAACTGCGCGCGCGGCGAGACGCCTTCGTCGTCTTCTTCCTGGGCTTCTTCACGATGCTCACGAACTTCTTCTATTCGCAATCGCTGCTGACCGCCTTCACCATGCTGCTGGCGCTGCTGGGCCTGCTGACGGCACTGGTCAACGCGCACATGCCCGTGGGCCGGCCTCCGCTGATGCAGGCCGCGCGCACCGCGGGATGGATGGCGCTTGCGGGCGCACCGATCATGCTCGCGCTGTTCCTGCTGTTCCCGCGCTTCGCACCGCTGTGGGGCACGCCCAGCGACGCCATGGCGGGCCGCACCGGCCTGTCGAACACCATGCGCGTGGGCACCATCGCCGAACTGGCGCTCGACGACAGGATTGCCGCACGCATCAAGTTCGATGGCGACCGTGCGCCGCCGCAAAGCCAGCTCTACTTTCGCGGGCCGGTGCTGGCGCAGTTCGACGGCCGTGAGTGGACCGCGCTCCCGTCATGGGCGCGCGGCGCGCAGTGGTCCGCCAACCTGCGCGTGAGCGGCGAGCCCGTGCGCTACGAAATCACGCTCGAAGCCAACAACCGCCCCTGGCTGCTGACCCTCGACGCCTCGCAGCGCCCTCCCGAGGCTCCCGGATTCGAAGTCACCGGCACGCCCGACCTGCAATGGCTCGCTAACCGCCCCGTCACCGATCTGGTGCGCTACCGCGCCGAGAGCTACACGCAGTTCCAGAGCGGCCCGGTGAAGCGTACGGGCGGCCAGCTCCAGGCCTACCTGGCGCTGCCGCCTGGCACCAACCCGCGCACCGCCGCCCTCGCCGCCGAGATGCGCGCCGATCCCGCGCTGGCCAACGCCAATGCACAGGCATTCGTGCAGGCCGCCCTGCGGCGCCTTCGCACCGGCGGCTACACCTACACGCTGGAGCCGGGCGTTTATGGCGACAACACCGCCGACGAGTTCTGGTTCGACCGCAAGGAAGGCTTCTGCGAGCACATTGCCTCGGCCTTCGTGGTGCTGATGCGCAACCTCGGCATTCCGGCACGCATCGTGACGGGCTATCAGGGCGGAGAACTCAACAGCGTAGACAACTACTGGATCGTGCGACAGAGCGATGCCCACGCGTGGGCCGAGATCTGGCAGGAAGGCACCGGCTGGACGCGCGTGGACCCGACAGGCTCCGTCGCCCCGGGGCGCATCGGCCAGACGCAACGGCTCGTGCCGCAACCGGGCCTGTTCGCGGGCGCCATCGGCTCGATGAGCCCCACGCTCGCCCAGAACATCCGCGCCGCCTGGGAGGCCGTGAACAACGGCTGGAACCAGTGGGTGCTCAACTACACGCAGAGCCGCCAGCTCAACCTGCTGAAGAACATCGGCTTCGAAGCGCCGAGCCTCGAAGACCTGGCCTACGTGCTGCTCTACCTGCTGGTGGGCGCGAGCCTGGCCGGTGCCGCCTGGACGCTGTGGGAGCGCAGCCGGCACGATCCGTGGCTGCGCCTGCTGGGCCAGGCGCGCGCGCGCCTCGCCAAGGCCGGCCTGCAACTGCCCGACACCGCCCCGCCCCGCCAGATGGCGCAGGCAGCCGACGCGCGTTTCGGCCCTGCCGCGCAGGCCGTGCGCGACTGGCTGCTGAAGCTCGAAGCGCAGCGCTACGCGCCGGCCACGCCAGACTCGCTCTCCACCCTGCGCTCGGAGTTCCGCCACCTCGCCTGGCCCAGCGCCAACGCACGCGGCTGAAACCACATGTGTCCCTGAAGAGGGGCGGCGCGGGCGGACGGCACAATCGGCCGATGCGATTTTTTCTCCCTACGCCTTCGCGCGCCGCTGCGGCAGCCGCTCTTCTCGCCGCATGCTGCGCCTGGTCCACGGGGGCCATGGCCCAGAAATCTTCCAACGGCCCTTCCAATGGCCGGAATGCAGCCGCCAACCCGGTGCGCGGCAGCACGCCCTACGCCACGCGCGACGACGCGATGCAATTCGCCGACGACGTGGCCGAGCGCCGAGGACTCGACCGCGACTGGGTGCGCGCCACCATCGGCAGCGCGCGCTTCCTGCCCAACGTGCCGCGCCTGATGCTGCCGGGCCCGGTCGGCACCGTGAAGAACTGGCAAACGTACCGCAGCCGCTTCATCGACCCGGTGCGCATCGCGGCCGGCGTGCGCTTCTGGCGCGCCAACGCCGACACGCTGGCGCGCGCCGAGCAGGTGTACGGCGTGCCGCCTGAAATCATCGTCGGCATCATCGGCGTGGAAACCATCTACGGCCGCAACATGGGCAACTTCCGCGTGATCGACGCGCTGGCCACGCTCTCATTCGACTTCCCCGACGGCCACCCACGCGCCGCCGAGCGCCAGGCATTCTTCCGCGGCGAACTCGAAAGCTTCCTGAGCACCGAGAGCCGCACCGCCGACGATCCGCTCACGCCCCTGGGCAGCTATGCCGGCGCCATGGGCATGCCGCAGTTCATGCCCAGCAGCATGGCCAAGTACGCGGTCGACTTCGACGGCGACAGCCGCATCGACCTCGTCAACAACCCGGCCGACGTGATCGGCTCGGTCGCCAACTACTTCAAGTCCTTCGGCTGGACACCCGGCATGCCGGCCATCTACCCGGTGCATTTCGAGGAAGCGCGGCTGCAGAAGGCGCTGCTGCTGGCGCCCGACATCCTGCCGACCTTCAGCGCCGACAGCTTCGTGGCCGCTGGCGCGGTGCCCGAAGGTGAAGGCATCAAGCACAAGGGCCTGCTCGCATTGATCGAACTGCAGAACGGTGCCGACACACTGCCAACCTACGTGGCGGGCACGCGCAACTTCTACGTGATCACGCGCTACAACTGGAGCAGCTACTACGCCATGTCCGTGCTCGACCTCGGGCAAGAGGTCAAGGCGGCAATGGAGCAATAGGCACCATGACACCCGAGGCGCTGCACGCGAACTGGACCGACGCATGGCGTGCGCTGGGCGTCGAATCGCCCGGCGATGCGCTGTGCACCGAGCTGCAGCGCCGCTACGGCGAGCCGCAGCGCCACTACCACACGATGCAGCACCTGGGCGAATGCCTCGCGTGGTTCGAGCGCGAGAAGACATCGGCCGAGCGCCCCGGCGAAGTGGCGCTTGCGCTGTGGTTCCACGACGCGACCTACGACGTGCACGCCCACGACAACGAAGCTCGCAGCGCCGACTGGGCGCGCCAGGCCCTGCTTGAAGCCGGCGTGGACGAAGCAGCAGCCGAACGGGTTCACGCGCTCGTCATGGCCACGCGCCACGACGCGGTGCCCGAAGGCCGCGATGCCGAACTGCTGATCGACATCGACCTGTCGATCCTCGGCGCTGAACGCACACGCTTCGACGAGTACGAGCGCCAGGTGCATGCCGAGTACGCCTTCGTTCCGGATGAAGTGCGCCTGCCGCGCCGCCGCGCGATCCTTCAGCGCTTTCTCGACCGCCAGGCCATCTACGCAACACCGCGGATGCACGCGCAGCTCGAAGCACAGGCGCGCGCCAACCTGCAACGCTCCATCGCCGGCTGACTGGCCTTGCCCGTCAGTCGGGCATCAGCCGCCACCACTCGGAGCGCGGCAGTTCGCCGTTGCGCTCCTCTTCAACGATGCCGAACAACAGTCCATTACGCGACGCACCCAGCTTCGCCAGCTGCAGCGTGCGCGCCGCATCGCGGCACAGCGCGAAGCTGGCGTCGCCCTGCCATTCAAGGCACCGGCCGACTTCGGCCAGCATCAGCGCAGGCTGACTCTGCATGAAGGTGAAGGGCATCGGCAGGCCCGCATCGAGCTGGGTCAGCCCCGCATGCGTGGCGCCCCATGCGCCGCGCATGCTGGCAACGCGGATGCGCGCGCCGGCCGGCAGCGCTGCCTCGCCAGCGGCGTCTAGACAGCAGCGCGCGCCGTACATCGCCAGTTCGGTCCACAGGCCGACGCGGCGCGGCCGGCGGCCGATGCGGCGGGCCAGGTCGTCGCGCCAGTCGGCGGGCGGCGGATGCGCGACGAAATGCGCTGCGGTGCGCCAGGTGCTCATGAGCCGACATCCTTCAACACCAGCGAGGCATGCCCGCCGCCGAAGCCGACCACGTTGAGCAGGATGTTGCGCAGCTTCTGCGGCGCCCGCTCGCTCAGCGCAATGCCGAGCGAGGCGTCGAGCGGATAGTCCACGGTGGGCCAGACGCCACCTTCGATGCAGCCAACCAGCAGGGCCAATTCCGCCGCCCCCGCCGCGCCCAGCGTGTGGCCGATCGCCGACTTGAGCGACACCAGCGGCGGCAGCGGATCGAACACCTGCTTCAGCGCTTCCACCTCGATGGCGTCGTTGACGGGGCTGCCAGCCGCCTGCACCTTGATCAGGTCAATGTCGCCGGGCTGCAGGCCGCTCTGCGTCAGCGCGCCGCGACACATCGCGAGCACGGCCGAGGCTTCGGTGCCCGAGGGGTTGCGCCCATCGACCACATTGGCGCCACCCGTGATCTGCCATCGCGCGGGCTGCGATGTCAGGCGCAATGCAGCCACCGCTTCGCCGAGCACCAGCCCCTTGCGCTGCGCACCGAAGGGCTGCGCGCTGTCTGGCGCCAGCAGTTGCATCGCGCCGAAGCCGGCCACGGTGAAGCGGTTGTCCATCTCGACGCCGATCACCAGCGCTTCGTCGGCCTCCGCGCTTCGGATCAGGTCGGCGGCGGCCAGCACGGCGTTCAGCGCCGAGGTGCAGGCGGTCGAGACGGTGAACACCGGCCCCTGCCAGTCCAGCGCGCGGGCCACGACACCGGCAAAGTCCTGCAGATCACCGCCTAGCCGCAGATCCTGTTTCTCGTATTCCATGAAGCCGATGTCGAGCGACGACGAGGCCACGAACAGCGGCGCGGTGCGTGGTCCCAAATCACCGGTCTTGTCAGTCTGCGCAACCACGCTGCGCACGGTGCTGCACAGGCGCTGCGTCCAGTCGCCTTCTCTCGACGCCAGCGCGTAGACCGGCCAGCTGATTCCGTCCGCCACGGCCACCGGCGTCGGGGGCACGCCACCATGTCGCAATGAGGCCAGCACGGACGGCATGTCGTCACCCAGCACACAGGCCAGGCCCATGCCGGCCAGGTAGACATCGTTCATGCCTTGCCCGCTTGCGCCAGATGCTCCGCGAGATGGGCGATGGAAGTCATCGCCCGGCGCGTTTCCTTGCTGTCGGGCATACGCACGCCAAAGCGCTGCTGGATCGTCATCGACACCTGCAGGGCGTCGAGCGAATCGAGGTCGAGCCGGGCCTCGGGGCCGAACAGCGGCTCGTCGTCGCCGAGGCCGCCCGGGGGCGCATCTTTCTCGACGGCTTCGAGCACCATCGCCTTGAGGCTGGCAATGAATTCAGGGGTGACGGTGGTGCTCACGGTGCGCGCCTGCGAAACAGGAAAACGGCCAGAAGAAACATCAGCGCCGCGAACACGACCAGCCGGCCGATCTGCGGCAGGGCATCGGCCACGCCGCCGCCGCGCAGCAGCACGGTCAGCAGCGCCTCGAGCCCCCAGTTCATCGGAGAGATCTCGACCAGCCGCTGCATGAAGCCCGGCATGACGAACTTGGGCACCATGATGCCGCCCGCCGCCGCCATCAGCACATTGACCATCGGCCCGATGGTGGCGGCCTGCGCATGGCTGCGCACCAGGCAAGCCAGCGCGAGCGACAGGCTCACCGCCGCCAGGCTCACTGCCCCCAGCGACAGCAGCAGAGCACCCCAATGGATGCCCGCGAGCGACAGTGCATCGCCGCCGATCAGCGGCATGAACCAGATGCCGGCCGCGAGCATCAGCACAGCCTGCAGCGCGTTCACGCCCAGGTACGGCAGCGCCTTCGATGCCAACAGCATGGTGCGCGACACGCCCAGGCTCTGCAGCCGGCCGAGCGCGCCCGAGCTGCGCTCCTGCACGAACAGGCTGGAGAGCGAGGCCACCACGAAGAACATGCCGAACACCAGCCATGCCGGCACGTTCTGCTGCACCGAGGTCGGCCGCGGGCCGGCGGTGGAGAAGCGCTCGGCACGCACCATCGCCTCGATGGAGGCCTCTGGCGCAGGGCTGGCTGTGCCGGGCACCGCCAGCGCAAGGCGCGCCTTGAGTTCGCCCGACGCGCCGATGAGTTCGGCACGCAGCGCGTTGAACAGGTTGGCGTCGATGCCCGGCTCGGTCAGCAGATGGATGCGCGCCTGCGTCGACAGCGCGGCAGATTCCAGTTCTTCAGACAGGCCCGGCTCCATCACGATCACGTACTTGAGCGAGCCGTTGCGCAGCCGCGCCTGCCAGTCGCTGCCCAGCGGCTGCGGTGCACCATGGCTGCGCTGCCAGAGCTGCTGCAGCCATTTGGCCGGCGTGGCCGTGTCGCGCATGTCGATGGCATAAGTCAGCTCGGCCAGTGGCGGGCGATAGATATCCTTCAGCGTGAGCGACATCAGCACGATGAAGACCATCGGCATCAGGAACAGCGCGGCAAGGCCATGCATGTCGCGCACGAGGGCGAGCAGTTCTTTCTTGATGAGCGCGAGGAGCATGGGGTTCAGTCGCGCAGCGAGCGATGGGTGAGCGCCATGAACAGCTGCTCGAGGTCATGGCGGCCGAACTCGGCATGGCGCACTTCGATGCCCGCAGCTTCGAGCGCGGCCAGCACAGGCCCCGGGCCGCTGCCGGCGTTCAGGTGAATGCGCCAGTGCACACCCACCTGCTCCACCGTGCCGAAGCGCGAGAGCATGTCGGCATCTAGCCCGTCAGCAGCCAGCGTGAGCAGCATCGCGTTCTTCGACAGCAGTTCGTCGAGCGAGCCTTCGCGCAGCACATGGCCGCGGTCGAGGATGGCGACACGGTCAGCGATCGCCTCGATCTCTTCCATGTAGTGCGAGGCGTAGATCACTGCCGCGCCCTGCTGCGCGAGGCTCTTGATGGCGTCGAGGATGAAGGCGCGCGATTGCGGATCGACGCCCACGGTGGGTTCGTCGAACAGCATCAGCTCGGGTTCGGGCAGCAGGGCAATGGCCAGGTTGAGCCGGCGCTTGAGGCCGCCCGAGAGCCGCTCGGCGCGCACGCCAGCGAACTGCTCCAGCTGCGCAAACTGCGTACAGGCCGCGATGCGCTCCTTCTTGCGCGCACCCGACAGGCCTCCAGCCGCGGCAAAGCAGGCAAGGTTCTCGGCCACGGTCAGCATTGGATAGAAAGCCTGCTCCTGTGGCGCCACGGCAATGCGCGTAGGTGTCTTCGCGCGCACCTGCTGCAGCGGCTGGCCATCGATTCGGATCTCGCCCGACTGCACGGCCAGCGCGCCCGACAGGTGCGAGATCAGCGTGGTCTTGCCTGCGCCGTTCGGTCCCAGCAAACCCAGTACGCAGCCCTTTGGCACCGCGAGCGATACGTCGGCCAGCGCGGGCGCGTCGGCATGCGGGTAGCGGTAGCTGAGCTGGCGCAGCTCTAACATCAGGCGACGGCTGCCTTCAGGTCGCGGAAAAAGCTTTCTTCCTGCTGCGCCTGCTCACGCAGCTTCGCAGCCAGCGCAGCCGGGTCGACCGCCTCGCGCCCCTTCACCATGCGCGCTGCCTTGAGCGCGAATGCACGCCAGCCGTCGCCGATGGCGATGAGCCGCTCGGACATCTGCTGCAGCTGCGGCTTGTCGAGCAGCTGGGCCGCCTCCTGCAGAAAGCCCGCATAGATGAAGCGGAAGCCCGCCCCACCCGTGCCGATTTCTTCCTGCATGCGCACCACGTGGCCGATGAAGTCGACGCTGCGCGGATCGGCCGGCGACAGCTTCTGCATGCGCTTGGCCAGCGTGTGCATGCCGCGCACACCGACGATGGGAATGGGCGCGAGCATGTTGCGCACTGTCTTGCGGATGGCCTTGACCACCGAGGCCGCATCGACGACCTTGCGGTCGATGGCCTGCGGGTAGTACATGAGTCCCTTCGGGGCCAGCACGCCCTTGGCGAAGCGGGCACGTGCCAGGTCGCTGCTCGCGCAACGCACGGGCTCCTCGAACACCGGGTCGCTGATCAGGTAGTCGTCGCCGTCCTTGCCGTACACCAGCAGGTTGTGCGCATTGAAGTGAAAGCGCATGTTCGGCGGAAAGTACGGCAGCCAGTACACCGACGTTTGCAGCCCCACCAGCTGGCCATCGGCCAGCAGCGCGTCGAGCCTCTGCTGCCCCGCCTCGGCGCTGCGAAAGGTCTCGAAGCGGAAGCGCGCGGCCATCGGCGCCAGCAGGCCCTTGATGATGGCCTTGGGCGGCATGCGGTACGAGATCAGCGGCAGGCCCGACAGCTTGATGAAGGGAAGGTACGCGAACGAAATCGCGGACGACAGGCCCAGCGCCATGCTCTCGCTCATCGGCGCGCCGTGGTGGCGCATCAGGCTGGAGATGACGCCGCTTTCGCAATGCGCCGCCTGTTGGTGTTGAAAGTTCACGGCAGGCCTTGCAAGGTGGAAACGGGCAGGCCCAGCGCTTCGCTGTAGCGTGCGAGTTGCGCCGACGACAGCGCGGCGAAATGGCGCGGCTGCAGGTGGCGCCGCACGCGCCACTGCCAGAAGCCGCTGGTCTGCGAGAGCAGCGCCACGTCCATGCGGCGCTCGTACATCCAGTATTCGAGCGGCGAGGCCTGCCCCGCTTTCACGCGCTCCTTTGCGGCCTGCGCCTGTTCGACGAGCACGTCGACCGCATGGCTGGTGACGATCTCTTCCGCCTCCCAGCCGCGCGAAGTGGTGGTGACGACGCAGCCCTGCGCATCGCGGGCGTACATCAGCTTGGAGTGGCCGTCGAGGGTCGCATTGCCCTCCTGCGGTACAGCGTCGAGATCCATGGCTACACCGCTTCCATGTAGATGAAGCCGCTGGAGAAGCGGCCGCTTTCGGGCACGAACATCAGCAGCTTCTGGCCGCGCTTGATGCGGCCCGAGCGGAACAACTCGTCGAGCATGATGTACGGCGACGCCGAACCTGTGTTGCCCTTGCTCGCAAGATTGCTGAACCAGCGCTCGCGCGGAATCGGCAGGCCCAGCGATTCGAGGCACTGGCTCACCGGCTCGACGAAGTACTGCGACGACAGGTGCGGCAGGAACCAGTCGATGTCCGCCGTCTTCAGCCCGCGCCGCTCGATGATGGCCGCCAGCGGCTCGCCCAGCGTGGCGCGCACGATGTTGTCGTTGAGCAGGCGCACGTCCTGCTTGACGGCGAAGGTCGACTCGCGCCGCCAGTCTTCGGGCGACTTGCGCCCCCAGCCGTCGAGGCCGCCTTCGGCATTCTTCTCGGCGCCGGCGTACATGCACACAGGCAGCTCGTGCGCGGCGGACGACAGGTCGATCCAGTCGATGCGCAGCGACAGCGGCCCGCGTGGCTCGCGCTCCAGCAGCACTGCACCCGCGCCGTCGGACAACATCCAGCGCAGAAAGTCTTTCTCGAAGGCCAGTTCGGGCCGCGCCTCCAATGCTTCGAGCTTGTGCTCGAGCTCGGCCTCGAAGCGCGAGCCGCGCATCACGGCCGAGGCCAGCTCGGAACCCGTGGCCACCGCGCGCCGGGCATCGCCCGCGCGCACCGAGAGCCATGCATGCTTCAACGCGGTGGCACCGGCCAGGCAGATGCCCGCGCAGGCCACTACTTCGAGCCGCGGCCAGCCGAGTTCGCCGTGCACCATTACCGCGTGGTTGGGCATGAGCTGGTCGGGCAGCGAGGTGCCGGTGACGAGGCAGTCGACCGGCCCTACGTCGCCCAGCGCGCGGATCGCGGATGCAGTGAGCTGCGCGTTGGTCATCGCCAGTTCGCCCGTGGCGCGGTCGATGGCGTAGTGGCGCGACTGGATGCCGTTGCTGCGCAGGATCAGCCGCCGCGCGCGGGACGCCTTGCCGCCGATGCGACCGAGGACGTCTTCGATGTCTTCATTGCTGACCGGGGAAAAGGGCAGAAAGGCGGCGGTGCGGGTCAGGAAGACATCAGTCGTCATAGAGGGGGGTGCGGTCCGTGGCAGAGCCCGACGGGCACTCGAATTGGGCTGTCATTTTAGTCAGCCACCCTCTGAACAAAGGTCGCAAGAGTGCCTGCAGGCTCAGGCTCACGGGCACCACCGTAATGATCAGTACCAGCAGAAACAGCACGTACAGCAGCAGCAGCGGCTTGCGCTGCCACGCGCCGGGCCCGCCGGCGGCCATGATCAGCTTGCCCCAGAGGTAGAAGCTGCGCGTGCCGGCCTTCTCGCTGATGAGCAGCCTGGCATTGGCCTGCACCGCCCCGAGGCCGGCCAGCAGCGGCTGCGTGCCGCGCTCCAGGTCGTTGTGCAGGGCATCGCGCAGGGCACGGCCGAAGCGGCCTGTACCTTCGATCTGTTCGGTACTGAGTCCCGCATCGGGCATGCCCCAGAAGCCGCGCTTGCGGCCCCAGATCAGCCAGGCCGGCGTGGTAAAGAAGGTGGCGAGCGTGGGGCCGGGGTCGGTCAGCACCACGTTGTCGATCAGCCTCGCGCCGACGTCGTCGAGCATGCCCTTGAGTTTTTCGTGGGCCAGAAGCCACATGTTGCGGCAGGCGATGACCGTGACCACCGGCTTGCCCTTGAGCAGCCGCGCCGCCACCGGGTGCTTGAGGAAGGCCGCCACGGGCTGTGAAGGCGCCAGGAACCACACCTGGTACGGGAGGATGACGAGGTCGAAGTCTTCCTCGCCCGTGAGCGACAGCGGCGCCAGCGGCTGCGGCTTCATGTGGGCCGACTCCGGAAAGGCGTCGAAGAAGCTCAGGAAGGGCCAGGGAAAGGGGTACGGCGCAAGTGGGCGCAGCGTTTCCTCGTGCACCTCGATCGACGGATCGGCGCGCAGCGGCGCCACGATCCGGTCTGCAACCTCGTCGAGCTGGCCGGATTGCGAATAGCGAAGAACGAGGACGCGCTTGACGCTTCGAGGGGGGCTGGAGGGGCTGGAAGTCACTGGCGGTGGCGTTTCGGGGGCCGTCGAATGTACGCGATGCCTGTAGCGAGCGCATCTGCCAATGGTCATGGCGTCGCGGCAATCAGACGGTCGAATCGGTCAAATGGCCGGCGATGCGGAAAAAGAACAAGAAAAAAGGGCCGTACCTTGCGGCACGGCCCCTGTCGTGGTGCGCGAGGGAAGCTCAGCGCACCTTGCCTTCCTTCCAGGCGGTCAGCAGCTTGTTGTAGTCGATGGTCTCGCCCTTCGGCTTCTCGTTGGCCAGCTTCTTCCACGGGGCGTGGTCGTCGCTCAGGTACTTGGCCGGGTCGCCCTTGGGGTTGAGCTTGGGCGCGCAATGGGCCATGCCGGCGCGCTCGAGGCGGGCCATCACGTTGTCCATCTCGTCGGCCAGGTTGTCCATTGCCTTCTGCGGGGTCTTCTCGCCCGTGACGGCCTCGGCCACGTTCTTCCACCAGAGCTGCGCGAGCTTCGGATAGTCGGGCACGTTGGTGCCGGTCGGGGTCCAGGCCACGCGTGCCGGGCTGCGGTAGAACTCGATCAGGCCGCCGTACTTGTTGGCGTTCTGCGTGAAGTAGTCCGAGCGGATGTCGCTGTCGCGGATGAAGGTCAGGCCGGTGATCGACTTCTTCAGCGAGGTGGTCTTGGCAGTGATGAACTGCGCGTAGAGCCAGGCTGCCGCCGTCTTGTTGGCGTCATGGCCCTTGAAGAAGGTCCACGAACCCACGTCCTGATAGCCGTTCTGCATGCCCTGCTTCCAGTACGGACCGTTCGGGCCGGGGGCCATGCGCCACTTCGGCGAGCCGTCGTCGTTCACCACGGGCAGGCCCTTCTTGGTCATGTCGGCCGTGAAGGCCGTGTACCAGAAGATCTGCTGGGCGATCTGGCCCTGCGCCGGCACGGGGCCGGATTCGCCGAAGGTCATGCCCATGGCTTCCTTGGGCGCGTACTTCTTCATCCAGTCGATGTACTTGGTGAGCGCGTACACGGCAGCCGGCGAGTTGGTGGCGCCGCCACGCGACACCGAGGCGCCGGTGGGCGTGCACTTGTCGGCGGCCACGCGAATGCCCCATTCGTCGATCGGCATGCCGTTGGGAATTCCCTTGTCGGCGGAGCCGGCCATCGACAGCCACGCATCGGTGAAGCGCCAGCCCAGCGACGGGTCCTTCTTGCCGTAGTCCATGTGGCCGTAGATCGGCTTGCCGTCGATGGTCTTCACGTCGACGCTGAAGAACTCGGCGATGTCTTCGTAGGCGCTCCAGTTGAGCGGCACGCCCAGGTTGTAGCCGTACTTGGCCTTGAACTTGTCCTGCAGGTCCTTGCGCGCGAACAGGTCGGCGCGGAACCAGTACAGGTTGGCGAACTGCTGGTCGGGCAGCTGGTAGAGCTGGCCGTCGGGAGCAGTGGTGAAGCTGGTGCCGATGAAATCCTTCAGGTCGAGGCCGGGGTTGGTGAACTCCTTGCCCGCGCCGCCCATGTACTCGGTCAGCGACATGATCTTGCCGTAGCGGTAGTGCGTGCCGATCAGGTCGGAGTCGGACACCCAGCCGTCATAGATCGACTTGCCCGACTGCATCGAGGTCTGCAGCTTCTCGACCACGTCGCCTTCCTGGATCAGGTCATGCTTGACCTTGATGCCGGTGATTTCCTCGAAGGCCTTGGCCAGCGTCTTCGATTCGTACTCGTGGGTGGTCAGGGTTTCGGAGACGACGGACACCTCCTTCACGCCCTTGGCCTGCAGCTTCTTGGCCGCATCGATGAACCATTTCATTTCCTCCATCTGCTTGTCCTTGGACAAGGTAGATGGCTGGAACTCGCTGTCGATCCATTTCTTGGCTTCAGCCTCGCCGGCCGTTGCCGCACCGTGCGCGGCGAACATCGCCGCTGCCAGTGCCAATGCCGTGTAGCGCATCTTCATGAAGTTGTCTCCTCGGTTGTTGCTTCCCCGGTGTTGTGTTCGATCACGGCTCCGGGGAGGCGGAGAGCCGGAACGCATTTGGTTGAACTCTAAGAGCCGTGCCTGCTCAGCCCTTGCGCATCACGAGCGCAAGCAGGCCCATCGACAGCACGAAGCTGATCCAGATCGAAGGCTCGGCCTCGAGGCTGAACCACTCCTGGAACTTGCCGGCCAGGCCGATGAAGACCAGGTTCAGGTACGCCGCCGACAGCAGCCCGATGAAGAGCCGGTCGCCACGTGTGGTGGCCATCGGCAGCCAGCCGCGCCGCAGCGTGGTGGGCGACTTGAATTCCCACACCGTCATGCCGACCAGCATGAGCGCGATGCAGATGAAGAACACGGCCACCGGGGTGGTCCAGACCATCCAGTCGAACATCTCTCGGCCTCCTTAAACACGACCCATCGCGAAACCCTTCGCGATGTAATGGCGCACGAACCAGATGACGATGGCGCCCGGCACGATGGTCAGCACGCCAGCCGCAGCCAGCGTTGCCCAGTCCATGCCCGAGGCGCTCACCGTGCGCGTCATCGTCGCCACGATAGGCTTGGCGTTCACGCTCGTGAGCGTGCGCGCCAGCAGCAGCTCGACCCAGCTGAACATGAAGCAGAAGAACGCCGCCACGCCCACGCCGGCCTTGATGAGCGGCAGGAAGATAGTGAGGAAGAAGCGCGGGAACGAATAGCCGTCGATGTACGCCGTCTCGTCGATCTCGCGCGGAATGCCGCTCATGAAGCCTTCCAGGATCCACACCGCCAGCGGCACGTTGAACAGCAGATGCGCGAGCGCCACGCCCAGGTGCGTGTCCATCAGGCCGACCGTGCTGTACAGCTGGAAGAACGGCAGCAGGAACACCGCGGGCGGCGTCATGCGGTTGGTCAGCAGCCAGAAGAACACGTGCTTGTCGCCCAGGAACGAATAGCGCGAGAACGCATAGGCCGCTGGCAGCGCCACGGTGAGCGAGATCACCGTGTTGATGGCCACATAGATCAGGCTGTTGATGTAGCCCGAGTACCACGACTCGTCGGTGAAGATGCGCGCGTAGTTGGCCCAGGTGAGCTGCTGCGGAAAGAACGAGAAGCTCGACAGGATCTCCTCGTTCGTCTTGAAGCTCATGTTGATCATCCAGTAGATGGGCAACAGCGCGAACAGGATGTACAGCACCAGGAAGATGCTGCGCTTGTGAAATCTCTTCTCGTTCATTTCTCCACCTCCGCTTCCTGCGTACCGACCCGCTGCATCCAGTTGTAGAGCACGAAGCAGAACAGCAGGATGATGAGGAAATAGATCAGCGAGAACGCCGCTGCAGGCCCCAGGTCGAACTGCCCCACTGCCTTCTGCGTGAGGTATTGGCTCAGGAAGGTGGTTGCGTTGCCCGGCCCGCCGCCCGTCAGCACGAAGGGCTCGGTGTAGATCATGAAGCTGTCCATGAATCGCAGCAGCACCGCGATCATCAGCACACCGCGCATCTTGGGCAGCTGGATGAAGCGGAACACCGCGAACTTGCTCGCGCCGTCGATGCGCGCAGCCTGGTAGTAGGCGTCGGGAATCGAGCGCAGGCCCGCGTAGCACAGCAGCGCCACCAGCGGCGTCCAGTGCCACACATCCATCACCAGCACGGTAAGCCACGCGTCTGTGGCGCTGCCGGTGTAGTTGTATTCGATGCCCATCGTCTGCAGCGCATGGCCCAGCAGGCCGATGTCGGCACGGCCATAGATCTGCCAGATGGTGCCGACCACGTTCCATGGAATCAGCAGCGACAGCGCCACCACCACCAGCACCGCTGAAGACTTCCAGCCCTTGGCCGGCATCGACAGCGCCAGGCCGATGCCCAGCGGAATCTCGACCAGCAGCACCGACAGCGAGAAGCCCAGCTGGCGCCACAGCGCCTCGTGCAGCTCGTCGTCGCGCATCACCGAGGCGAACCACTCGGTGCCGACGAAGACTCGGCGCTCGGGCGAGATGATGTCCTGCACCGAGTAGTTGACCACCGTCATGAGCGGCACGATGGCCGAGAACGCAACGCAGATGAGCACTGGCAGCACCAGCCACCACGCCTTCTGGTTGATCGGTTTGTTGGTTGCGTTCATGCGACCAGTTCCTCGTCTTTGTAATAGCAGGTGTGCGTATCCAGTACTCGCACCCACACCGTGTCTCCCGCTGCCGGCGGCTGGTCGTCAGAGTGCAGCCGCACCTTCAGCACGCTGCCGTCGGCCTCCACGCTCAGCATCACGTGCGTGCCCACATCCTGCACCTGCTTCACCACGGCCGGCACCGCACCGGCGGCGCCCGCGTTGGACAGGCGCAGGTACTCGGGGCGGATACCGATCTTCAGCGGCCCCTGCGGCAACTCGCGCGTGGGCACCAATGGCGTGCCCGCAACCTCGATGGTGCCGTTCGCGCTCTTCGCGGACAGGAAGTTCATGCCCGGCGAGCCGATGAAATGCCCGACGAAGGTGTGGGCCGGCCGCTCGAACAGCGCTTCGGCGCTGCCCACCTGCACGGCCTTGCCGCGCGTCATCACCACCACCTCTTCGGCGAAGGTGAGCGCCTCGACCTGGTCATGCGTCACGTAGATGAGCGTGAGCTTCAGCTCGCGATGGATCTGCTTGAGCTTGCGGCGCAGCTGCCACTTCAGGTGCGGGTCGATCACAGTGAGCGGCTCGTCGAACAGCACCGCCGACACGTCGCTGCGCACCAGCCCGCGCCCGAGGGAGATCTTCTGCTTGGCGTCGGCAGCGAGGCCGGCGGCGCGCTGGTTGAGTTGCCCGCTCATGTCGAGCATCTCGGCAATCTCGCCCACGCGCTTCTTGATCTGGTCGGCCGGCACCTTGCGGTTGCGCAGCGGAAACGCGAGGTTCTCGGCCACGGTCATGGTGTCGTAGATCACCGGGAACTGGAACACCTGCGCGATGTTGCGCTCCTGCGGCGTGGCGCGCGTCATGTCGCGGCCATCGAAGGTGACCGTGCCCTGCGAGGGCACGAGCAGGCCCGAGATGATGTTCAGCATGGTCGTCTTGCCGCAGCCCGAAGGGCCGAGCAAGGCATATGCCCCGCCGTCGCGAAAGCTCATCTTCAGCGGCAGCAGCGCATAGTCGCTGTCCTGCGTCGGGTTGGGGCGATAGGCGTGGGCCAGGTCGAGGTCGATGCGTGCCATGACTAGTTTCCTTTGCGCCATGCCGGCGCCAGCGCCAGCTTTTCGCTGGCATCGAACACATAGGCTTGCGACGCGCTGAAGTACAGCGTGATCGAGGCGCCCAGCTCGAAGCGGTGCACACCGGTGAGCTGCGCCACCAGTTCGCCCACCGCCGTCTCGACGTGCACGAAGGTATCGGAGCCCGAGATTTCGGCCAGCTCCACCTTGCCGGGCAAGGCGATGTCGCCCTGCCCCGCATCCACGTTCAGTGCGCTCGCGCGCAGGCCGACCGTGACGGCGCCTGCAACGCTTTCAGGCACAGCCAGAGCCAGCGCGGGACCACCAGCCAGTTGCACCTTGCCGGCGGTCGCGGTGCCGGCCAGCAGGTTCATCGGCGGATCGCTGAAGGCCCGTGCCACTCGCAGCGACTGCGGCGCGTGGAACACTTCGGCCGTCGGGCCGTACTGCAGCAGCTCGCCGGCATCCATCACGGCCGTGTAGCCGCCAAGCAGCAATGCTTCGCCGGGCTCGGTGGTCGCGTAGATCACGGTCGAATCGCCAGTCGCGAAGAGTTGCGTGAGCTCTTCGCGCAGGCCTTCGCGCAGCTTGTAGTCGAGATTGACCAGCGGCTCGTCGAGCAGCATCAGCGGTGCGTTCTTGGCGAGCGCGCGCGCCAGCGCCACGCGCTGCTGCTGGCCGCCCGAGAGTTCGGCCGGATAGCGGTCGAGGAACATGCCGATGTGCAGCTTGTCGGCCAGCGCCTTTACGCGTGCATCGATGTTCGACTCACCGCGCAGCTTGAGCGGCGAGGCAATGTTGTCCGCAACCTTGAGCGACGGATAGTTGATGAACTGCTGGTAGACCATCGCGACATTGCGTTCGCGCACGGGCATGCCGGTCACGTCCTTGCCGTCGACCAGCACCTTGCCTTCGGTGGGCGTGTCGAGCCCCGCCATCAGCCGCATGAGGCTGGTCTTGCCGGCCTGCGTTGCGCCCAGCAGCACGGTGACCGCGCCGCTCCTGGGCGCGATGCTCTGCTCGTAGAGCCATGTCTGCGCACCCACCTTCTTGGTGACGCGCTCCAGTGTCAATTGCATTGGCGCTCTTTCCCTTGTATTCGGTCTAGTTGTTTTTGACGCGGACCTGCTGCTGCAACAGCCAGCGCGCGACCTGCTCGCGCTCTTCGGGCGTGTAGTGCAGCCCCAGCTTGGAACGCCGCCAGAGCACGTCTTCCGCGCTCACGGCCCATTCGCGGTCCTGCAGGAAGCGCAGTTCGCGCTCGTACAGGCCGGGCGCCACTTCGTCGCCCAGGTCGGCAAAGGACTTCGCTTCGCCCAGCAACTCCGCGATGCGGGCGCCGTAGCCCCGCGCGAGGCGGCGCGCAAGGTGACCATAGAGCCACGGATATTTGGTTTGCACGGCCGACACGAAGCGTTCGAAATCGTCGTCGGGTCGCTTCGCCGCGCCGATCCATGCCGACAGGTCGCCGCCCGCGAGAAAGGCGCCGTCGGTCCAGGCCGGGCGCTGCGCGCTCGACTGGCCCAGCATCCTGCCGACCTCGTCGGCCGCGTCCTCGGCCAGCTTGCGGAATGTGGTGATCTTGCCGCCCCACACCGACAGCAGCGGCGCTGCGGTGGTGTTCGATTCGAGCATGTAGTCGCGCGTGACGGCCGATGGGTCGCCCGAGTCGTCGTCGAGCAACGGCCGCACGCCCGAGTAGGTCCACACCACGTCGGCCGGCACGATGGGCTTCTCGAAGTAGCGGCTGGCCTGGGTGCAGAGGTAGTCGATTTCTTCCTGCGCGATGCGCGCGGCGCCGGGGTCGTCGCCGGTGAGTTCGATGTCGGTGGTGCCGATCAGCGTGAACTCGTCCTGGTACGGAATGGCGAAGATGATCCGCTTGTCGGGGTTCTGGAAGATGTAGGCGTGGTCGTGCTCGAACAGGCGCGGCACCACGATGTGGCTGCCCTTCACGAGCCGCAGGCTCTTGGTGGCCAGCGCCTCGCCCTTGGCCGACTGCGCGACGCCGCGCAGGAATGATTCGGCCCACGGCCCCGCGGCATTGACCACCGCCCGGGCGCGCAGCGTGCGCTTGTTGCCGTCGGCGCCTTGCAGCGTGGCAGTCCATCCGTCGGCGTCTCGCTGGGCGTGCACGCAGCGCGTGCGGGTCAGCACTTCGGCGCCGCGCGCCTGTGCGTCGAGCGCGTTGAGCACCACGAGGCGCGCATCGTCGACCCAGCCGTCCGAATAGATGAAGCCGCGCTTGTACTGGTCCTTCAGCGGCTTGCCCGCGGCGTGGCGGCGCAGATCGACGCTGCGCGAAGCCGGCAACACCTCGCGTTTGGCAAGGTGGTCATACATGAACAGGCCGATGCGGATCATCCAGGCCGGGCGCATCGACGGGTCGTGCGGCATCACGAAACGCAGCGGCCACATGATGTGCGGCGCGCTCTTGAGCAGCACCTCGCGCTCCTGCAGCGCCTTGCGCACCAGCGAGAACTCGTAGTACTCGAGGTAACGCAGCCCGCCGTGGATCAGCTTGGTGGAGGAAGACGATGTGTGCGAGGCGAGATCGTCCTTTTCGCACAGCACCACGCGCCAGCCGCGGCCCGCGAGGTCGCGCGCGATGCCGCAGCCGTTGATGCCGCCGCCGACGATGAGCACGTCGCAGTCGGTGGCCGGCGCGGGCGAAATGGAAGAGAAATCGCTCACAGAAATTGGGTCCGTTGAAGCGTGACTTTGGTCACTAACGGCGGCCATTGTATTTTCGCGTCTTTTCATTTGGATTCCTTTTGGCGCGATTTTCCTACGAGTTTTCCCTTAGATGGCTTCGTTTTCTTTCGCTTTAAAGTGGCGCGCTCTGTACCCTCGGTCGCAGTCTTCCTGCTTTCCACGACGCCCCTGTGAACTCCAACCCGCGCCAGATCAACCTCCTGGACACCGTGCGCGCGCGCGGCTCCGTCACCGTCGAGCAACTGGCCGACATGCTCGGCGTCACCCTGCAGACCGTGCGGCGCGACGTGCAGCGGCTGGCTGACGAAGGCCTGCTCACGCGCTTTCACGGCGGCGTGCGCGTGCCCAGCTCGACCACGGAAAACATCGGCTACCAGCAGCGCGAAACCCTGCACGCCGAAGGCAAGGCGCGCATCGCCCGCCGCGTGGCGGAGCTGGTGCCCAACGACTGCTCGCTGATCCTCAACATCGGCACCACCACCGAGGCCATCGCCAAGGCGCTGCTGCGCCACACGGGCCTGCGCGTGATCACCAACAACCTGAACGTGGCCACCATCCTCAGCGGCAACACCTCGTGCGAAGTGATCGTGGCGGGCGGCTCGGTGCGCCAACGCGACCGCGCCATCGTGGGCGAGGCAACCATCGACTTCATCCGCCAGTTCAAGGTCGACATCGCGCTGATCGGCGTGTCGAGCATCGAGGCCGACGGATCGCTGCGCGACTTCGACCTGCGCGAGGTGAAGGTGGCGCAGACCATCATCGCGCAGGCGCGCGAGGTATGGCTCGCAGCGGATGCGAGCAAGTTCAACCGGCCGGCAATGATTCAGCTGGGCACGCTCTCGCAGATCGACCGGCTGTTCACCGATGCCGAGCCGCCGGCGCCATTCGCCGACCTGCTGCACACCGCCCAGGTGCGCCTCGAGATCGCGCGCGAGAACTGACAAGAAAGAACACGAACGAATGACCACCTACCTGCTCGCCCTCGACCAGGGCACTTCGAGCTCCCGCAGCATCGTGTTCGACCGCGAAGGCCACATCGTCGCCATCGCGCAGAAAGAGCTGACGCAGATCTACCCGCAGCCGGGCTGGGTCGAGCACGACCCGATGGAAATCTGGCGCAGCCAGCTCGCCACCGCGCGCGAAGTGCTCGCCAAGGCGAAGCTCAAGCCCACCGACATCCACGCCATCGGCATCACCAACCAGCGCGAAACCACCGTGCTGTGGAACCGCACCACGGGCCAGCCAGTGCACCACGCCATCGTCTGGCAGGACCGCCGCGCCGAGCCCTTGTGCGCCAGGCTGCGCGACGAGGGCATGACCGACACCATCCGCGAGAAAACCGGTCTGGTGATCGACGCGTACTTCTCCGGCACCAAGCTGCGCTGGCTGCTCGACAACGTGCCCGGCGCGCGTGCGCAGGCCGAGCGCGGCGAACTCGCCTTTGGCACGGTCGACAGCTGGCTCATGTGGCAGCTCACCGGCGGCAAGGTGCACGTGACCGACGTGAGCAACGCCTCGCGCACCATGCTCTTCAACGTGCACAGCAACGGGTGGGATGCCGACCTGCTGAAGGCACTCGACATTCCCGCCGCGCTGATGCCCAAGGTGCAGCCCTCGAGCTCGCACTTCGCAGACACCGATGCGGCGCTGCTGGGCCACACGCTGCCCATCGGCGGCGTGGCCGGCGACCAGCAGAGCGCCCTTTTCGGCCAGGCCTGCTTCGAAGCCGGCATGGCGAAGAACACCTACGGCACCGGCTGCTTCCTGTTGATGCACACGGGCGGCGCGTTCCAGCCCTCGCACAACGGCCTGCTCGTGACCAGCGCCGCGCAGACCGATGCAACGCCGCAGTACGCCATGGAAGGCAGCGTGTTCGTCGGCGGTGCCGTGGTGCAGTGGCTGCGCGACGGGCTCAAGGCCATCAAGGGCAGCGCCGAAGTGCAGTCGCTGGCCGAGAGCGTGCCCGATGCCGGCGGCGTGATGATGGTGCCGGCCTTCACCGGCCTCGGCGCGCCCTACTGGGATGCTGATGCGCGAGGCACCATCACCGGCCTCACGCGCGGCACCACGGTTGCGCACATTGCGCGCGCCGCGTTGGAAAGCATCGCCTACCAGAGCGCCGCGCTGCTGCAAGCCATGAGCCGCGACGCAGTGGCCGCCGGCGGCAAGCCCGTGGCCGAACTGCGCGTGGACGGCGGCGCGAGCGTGAACGACCTGCTCATGCAGTTCCAGGCCGACCTGCTGGGCATTCCGGTGGTGCGGCCCGAAGTGATCGAGACCACCGCGCTGGGCGCTGCGTACCTCGCAGGCTTGTCGACCGGGGTCTACACCGACGCGCGCCAACTCTCGAAGCTGTGGAAGATCGAACGCCGCTTCATGCCGACCATGGGCCGCGCGCAGGCCGAGGAATCGATGGCGCGCTGGGAGCGCGCGGTGCGCCAGGCCACTGCGACCTGATGATCCAAAAGACCTCGCCACCATCGGGGCACTGAGGTCCGCTGCACGAGCCCCGGGGCAGAATTCGGCCGCCCCCGACTTGCCGCGCTGCCTGCTTGACCACTCCAACCAACGAAGTCTCTCCGTCGCGCAACGCGCTGCTCGCCTGCGGCGTGGTGGGCGCGACGCTGCTGGCGCTCATCGCGCTGGGCCATGACGGCCGCCGCATGGCGCAGCTCGCGGTGCTCGCAATGCCGATGGTGCTGTGGCTTGCGTGGCCGCTGCGCAGCGCGCGGATGCGGCGCATACGCACGCTGCTGGTCTGGCTCTGGGCCATGGGCTTCGCACTCGACGGCGCGGTGCGCGCCTATCTGCTCGACGCCTACCAGGCCGCGCCCGACGGCGCGATGGTGCTGGGTGCAGCGGCCAACACCAATGCGCGCGAAGGCTCCGAATACCTGTGGATGCATTGGCGTTCGGCTGCGGTGTGGTGTGCCGCGCTGGTCGTGGCGAGCGTGCTCGTGGGCATGTTCGCGCGGCGCGGCGCTGTAGCCGATGCGACGGCCCCGTCCGCCCGGCCCGCACGATGGGCCGTGGCGCTTGTCGCGCTGTTGCTTCTCGTCGCATGCGTGGCCTATGCGAGCAAGCCCTGGCGCCGGCTGCATCCCGCGGTCTTCTGGACGCAGTGGGCGAATTCCGTTCACACGCTGCGCACCGCCTGGGCCGACCAGCAGAAGCAGCGCGACCGCCTGATGGCGCAAGCCAAAGGCATCGCACCCGTGATTTCGCAGACCGGCCCTTCCACGGTGGTGCTGGTCATCACCGACAGCATCAACCGCGACAACATGGCGCTGTACGGCTACGGCCGCCCGACCACGCCCCGCCTGCTGGCGCACAAGGCGCAGACCGGCGACCAGATGGCGGTGCTGAAGAACGCCTGGTCCGTCGACGCCAGCACCCTGCCCGCGCTGCGCAACATGTTCCACTTCGGCCTGCCCGAGAGCGAGAACCCGCCGCACCTGCTGGCGCTGGCACGCGCCGCCGGCTACAAGGTCTGGTGGATCAGCAACCATGACGACCTCGCCATCGAGCAGCAGCATGCGCGCCTCGCCGACGTGGTCGACATGGTCAACCGCACGCCCGGCCGCGCCAGCGCCTCGCTGGACGGCGAGATCCTCGACTGCGTGCAGGAGGCGCTGGCCGATACGAGCACCGACCGCAAGCTGATCGTGGTCCATCTGATGGGCGCGCATCCGCACTACAGCCTGCGCTTTCCGGCCAACGCCAACCCCTTCGACGACGATGTGGATGCGGTCGAGAACGGCCTCGTGAAAGACGGCCGCTCGGCCTGGGTGCGCCGCTTCCGCCAGGAATACGACGCCGCGCTGCTGTATCACGACTTCGTGGTGTCCGAGCTGCTGCAGCAGACGCGCAGCGCGGGCAAGCCGGGCGACTACCGCGCGTGGATGTACCTGTCGGACCACGGGCAGGAGGTAGGCCACGTGAGCGACCGCGCGGGACACAGCCCGGCGACTGCTTCAGGCTATCGCATTCCGGCCGTCGTGTGGCGCAACCAGCAGCCGCTGCCGTCGGCCGCGGCGCAGCAGCACCCGTTTCGCGCAGACTGGTCGGGCTGGACGCTGATGGACCTGCTCCACATCCAGTGGAACGGGCAGAAGCCGGAACGCGATGTGCTGCAGGATGCCTACCGCTGGCAGGCGCCCACGATTCCGGTGGCGGTCGAATCGTTTTCGCGCTAGCCGTGCCGGGGCGACAGATGAATGCCGGCGATCATGCAGCGCACCGATCCGCCCGCCATCTCGATCGTCGGAACCGGCAGCGGAAGCAGCCGCGCGGACCGTTCGATGACAGCCTTCTGCTGGCTGTTCAGGCTGTTGCAGGCGCGCTGCGACAGCGCGAGCACGCGGCCATCGCGGCCTGACAGCTCGATTGCATTGCCTGCGAACTCGGCGATCTGCCCTGCGGTGAGCGCAATGACCTCGCGCCCCGATTCCTCCAGCCGGGCGCGCACCTCGGCCGCACGATGCGCATCCGGGATCATGTCGAAGCCGACCAACGCGAAGGCCGTGGCCACGCACATCAGCACATTGGTGTGATAGATCGGCCGGCCGGCTTCATCTGCCGTATCCACCAGCATCGGCTCGAAATTGAAGTGCGTGCTGAAGCGCTCCAGCGCCACCGGATCGGCCCGGTTGGAGCGAGCGGTGTAAGCCACACGCGCCAGGTGGTCGAGCACCATCGCACCGGTGCCCTCCAGGAACAGGCCGTCGTGCTCGAGGCCGGAATAGTCGATGACGTCCTGCACCCGGTAGTTGGCCTTGAGCATCTCGATCACGTCGCTGCGACGCTCGCGGCGGCGGCTCGGCGAATGCATCGGGTAGATGGCAACGTGCCCGCCCGGGTGGGTGGAGAACCAGTTGTTGGGAAAGACCGAGTCCGGCGTGTCGTGCTCGCCCCGGTCTTCGAACAGATGCACGTGCACGCCTTCGGCTTCGAGCTGCTCGACGGCTGCCGTTACCTCGCGATAGGCGGCGTCGGCCACGGCTTGCGCGGCCTCCTTGGCGGCTGCGGTCTGGAACGCGTTGTCGGCAGCAGTCTCCGGGTTCGGCGTGAACCTGTGCGGACGGACCATGACCACGGCGGCCGGCGCCTGAACGGAGCGGATCGCGGCCGGCATCATCAAGCCACCCTTCGGATGACAGCGCGCGAGGCGCCGCTGCGAGTGTGGCGGAACAGGTCCTTCGGGTCATCGGCCCGGGGCACCAGCTCGACGTCCACGCCGAGGTTGCGACGCTCGGCCTGTTCGTGCACATAGCGCAAGGTGGCGTAGTCCTCGAGCGCGAAGCCGACCGAATCGAACACCGTGACTTGTTCAGCGCTTTCGCGCCCCGTTGCCGTGCCGGCCAGCACGCGCCACAGGTCGACCACGGGAGAGTCTTTTGGCAACTGCTGGATGTCGCCCTCGATGCGCGTCTGCGGCTCGTATTCGACGAACACGCGCGCGCCGCGCAGCACGTCGGCATGCAGTTCGGTCTTGCCGGGGCAATCGCCGCCGACGGCGTTCAGGTGCATGCCCGGCTCGATCATGTCCGGCGTGATGATGGTGGCGCAGGCCTTGTCGGCAGTCACGGTCGTCACGATGTCGGCGCCGCGCACGGCCTGCGCCGTGGAGTCGGCACGAATGATCTTGAGCGACGGAAAGGGCGAGAGGTTGCGCACCAGCTTGTCGGTGGCGCGGGCGTCGATGTCGTACACGGCGATTTCCTCGATGCCCAAGTGGCAGTGAAAAGCCAATGCCTGGAATTCGCTCTGCGCGCCGTTGCCGATGAGCGCCATGCGCCGCGCGCCGGGCCGCGCCAATGCGCGCGCCGCCATCAGCGAGGTCGCGCTCGTGCGAAGCGCAGTGGCAAGGGTCAGTTCAGACAACAGCACGGGGTAGCCGGTCTCGACATCGGCGAGCACGCCGAAGGCCATCACCGTGTAGAGGCCTCTGCCGGTGTTGGCCGGATGGCCGTTGACGTACTTGAAGGCATAGCGCGAGGCGTTCGACACAGGCATCAGTTCGATGACGCCGATGTCCGAGTGATTTGCCACACGGGCCGATTTGTCGAAATCAGGCCAGCGGATGAAGTCTTCCCGGATGGTGTCGGCCAATGCGCCGATGAAGGGGGCCACGCCGATCTCCTGCACGAGGCGGGACATGGCGGGAACGTCGATGAAGCGGGTCATGGGGGTCTCCTGAACGGTCCGGCAGCATCGCGCAGCCGTCTTTCGATTGTTCCGGGGAGACATGTCAGACTGAACCCTCCAACTTGTCAAGTTAGCCCTTGAACCTTACATTTCGCTCGATCTGATTAGCAATTTGACAAATGGCAATGGACGACATCGACCGACAACTCATTGCCCTGCTGCGCGACGACGCGCGCATGCCGGTGGTGGCCCTGGCCCAGAAGCTCCGCGTGGCGCGGGCGACCGTGCAGAACCGGATTGCAAAACTGGAGAACGACGGAACCATCGTCGGCTACACCGTGCGGCTGAAGCCCGAAGCGGAGGCGCACCGCATCCGCGCGATCATGAGCATCGAGATCGAAGGGCACCGCGCCGAGCGCGTGAGCCAAGTTCTGCGCGGTCACCCCAACGTCGTGGCCCTGCACTCGACCAACGGCCGCTGGGACCTGATGGCCGATCTGCGCGCCGACTCGCTAGAAGCCTTCGACAAGGTGCTCAATGCCATCCGGCAGATCGAAGGCATTTCGAGCACCGAGACGAGCATCCTGCTGTCGACGCACAAGCTCTGAGCCGGGCGCCAGCGGCGCACCGGCTCTCTATCGCTCAGTGCGCGGGAACCAGGAAGTCCTGGCTGATGCGCCCGCCCAGCTCGTTCACGCGGTCGAGGAACTGCGTGAGGTAGGCATGCAGGCCGGTCGCAAGGATCTCGTCGACCCGCGCGTATTGCAGATCGGCCAGCAGCTTGCCGGCGCGGCGCTGGGTTTCGGCGCTCTGCTCGTTCTGCACCTTCGCGAGGTTGTTCACCACCTCGACCAGGCTCGCGTGCAGTGAGCGCGGCATGTCGGCACGAAGAATCAACAGCTCGGCCACGCGCTCGGGCTTGATCACATCGCGGTACACCTTGCGGTAGACCTCGAAGGCCGAAACGCTGCGCAGGATCGCGCTCCAGTGATAGAAGTCGTACTCCTGGTCTTCCTCGGTGGCGGCGCCGAAGAACTCGCTGTTGAGCGCATGGAACTTCACGTCCACCAGCCGCGCGGTGTTGTCGGCGCGTTCCAGGAAGGTGCCCAGCCGCGAGAAGTAGAAGGCCTCGTCCTGCAGCATGGTGCCCAGCGTGACGCCGCGCGACAGGTGCGAGCGGAACTTGACCCACTCGAAGAACTGGCCGGGGTCGCGCTCGAAATCGCCTGCGCGCAGCATGCGGTTGACTTCAAGCCAGGTGGTGTTCTGCGTTTCCCAGGCTTCGGTGGTGAGCGCGCCGCGCACGGCACGCGCGTTCTCGCGAGCGGCCTTCAGGCAGGAGACGATCGAAGAGGCGTTGCTCTCGTCCTTGACCATGAACTCCATCACGTCGTGTGGCGTGATCTGGTCGTACTTCTTGTTGTACCAGGGCAGCAGCTCGCTGATGGAGAGCACGCCCTGCCAGCCGTACTTGGCCACTTCGGCGGACTGCGGCAGCAGGGAGGTCTGGTAGTTGACGTCCAGCATGCGCGCCGTGTTCTCGGCGCGCTCGGTGTAGCGGGACATCCAGTAGAGATGGTCGGCGGTGCGAGACAGCATCGGTTGTGCTCCTACTACGATTGGCTTTGCGACTGCGCGGGCGCCGCCTTGGGCTTGGGTGCGCGGTCGGCTTCGAGAATCCAGGTGTCCTTGGTGCCGCCGCCCTGCGACGAGTTGACCACCAGCGAGCCTTCCTTCAGCGCCACGCGCGTGAGGCCGCCGGGCACCATCTGCACCTCGCTGCCCGAGAGCACGAAGGGGCGCAGGTCGATGTGGCGCGGCGCGATGCCGGCGTCGACGAAGGTGGGCGAGGTCGACAGGCTCAGGGTGGGCTGGGCGATGTAGCCGTCGGGCTTGGCGATCACGGCCTTCTTGAAATCTTCGATCTCGGCCTGCGTGGCGGCCGGGCCGATCAGCATGCCGTAGCCGCCGGCGCCGTGCACTTCCTTGACGACCAGGTCCTTCATGTTGTCGAGCGTGTACTGCAGCTCGTCCTTGTTGCGGCACATGTAGGTGGGCACGTTCTTCAGGATCGGCTTTTCGCCGAGGTAGAACTCGACCATCTTCGGCACGTAGGGGTAGATCGACTTGTCGTCGGCCACGCCGGTGCCCACTGCATTGCAGATGACGACGTTGCCTTCGCGGTAGGCGCGCATCAGGCCGGCGGTACCGAGCGTGGACGTAGGGCGGAACACCTCGGGGTCGAGGAAGTCGTCGTCCACGCGGCGGTAGATCACGTCGACGCGGCGCGGTCCGCGCGTAGTGCGCATGTAGACGAAGTTGTCCTTGACGAACAGGTCCTGGCCCTCGACCAGTTCCACGCCCATCTGCTGGGCGAGGAAGGCGTGTTCGAAGTAGGCGCTGTTGTACATGCCGGGCGTGAGCACCACCACCGTTGGCTCGGCCGTGGCCGGCGGCGCGCTGGCGCGCAGGGTTTCGAGCAGCAGGTCGGGGTAGTGCGCGACCGGTGCGATGCGGTTCTGGTTGAATAGCTCCGGGAAGAGCCGCATCATCATCTTGCGGTTTTCGAGCATGTAGCTCACGCCGCTGGGCACGCGCAGGTTGTCTTCGAGCACGTAGTACTCGCCGTTGCCGTCGGCATCGGGGGCACGAACGATGTCGATGCCCGAGATGTTCGAGTACACGTTGTGCGGCACGTTCACGCCCATCATCTCGGGGCGGAACTGGGCGTTGTTCAGGATCTGCTCGGCCGGAATGATGCCGGCCTTGATGATTTCCTGGTCATGGTAGACATCGTGAAGAAAGCGGTTGAGCGCCGTGACGCGCTGCACCAGCCCTTTTTCCATGCTGTCCCACTCGTGGGCGGGAATGATGCGAGGCAGCAGGTCGAACGGGATGAGCCGCTCGGTGCCGGAGCCGTCCTCGTCCTTGGCGCCATACACCGCGAAGGTGATGCCGACCCGGCGGAAAATCAATTCCGCCTCTTCGCGCCGCGAACGCATCACCTCACCGGGTTGCTTCGCGAGCCATTGGTCGTAGCGCTTGTAGTGCTGTCGGATTGCAGCCCCCGCATAGGGCAACTGCTCATACATCTCGTCAAATTTGTGCATGGAACGACCAATCTCCTTGAGCTATAGCTTAGCAAGTTCAGGGCCAGTAGAACCCCTTATGCCAAGGCCGGAGACGGGCCGGAAGACTTTTTCTTCGCTCAGCGCTCAGGCCCTTCCTCGCTGGCCGTCAGCTTCTTGCGGGGCGAGAGAAATCCCTTGATGCGCTCCCCGCTCTCGTCGCTGTAGAGGCTGGCCAGGAAGGATTCGCGCTCGGCGTCGAGCTGCTCACGCCGGCTGCGCCCACGCGCCGAATACACGAGCTGCTTGATGCGCGCCTGCACCTCGAACGGGCCGCGCGCGAGCTGCTGCGCCCAGGCGAGCGCGGTGGCGCCGGCCTCCCCATGCGGCACGACCTTGTTGACCACGCCCAGTTCGTGCAGCCGCTTCGCGGTGCTGGGCGTGCCGTCGAGCAGCATTTCGATGGCAGCCTGCGGCGGCAACGCGCGCACCAGCGAATCGGTGCCGCCGCCGTCGGGCGTGAGGCCCACATTCACATAGGACATGGCGAACTTCGCGTCTTCCGCGGCCACGATCAGGTCGCAGGCCAGGCACAGCGAAAAGCCGCCGCCCATGGCAGCGCCCTCGACAGCGGCAATAACGGGCTGGGGAGCCTCCTGGATCGCCATGATCCATTCATGCAGCGCATCGATGTGGCCATGCTGCTCGGCGGCCGGCAGCTTGCGTTGCCGGGCCAGGCGTCGCAGGTCGCCACCGCCGCTGAAATGATCGCCCTCCCCGCACAACACGATGGCACGCACGGTGCGAAAACCCGAGGTAGCGCGCATCGCCTTGGCGGCCGCGCGGTAGACCGACGGATTGAGCGCATTGCGCGCCGCGGGGTTGCTCAGCGTCAGCACCAGCACCGGGCCTTCGCGGTGCATCTTGAGCCGCGCGCCGGGTGCGGCCGCGGCGCTCGTGCTGGTGATGGCCGGAACAGCGGCCGTCACGGCGTATGCCCGGAAAACAGGTCCCACCGAAGGCCTTGACGGTTGCTCATGCTGTCCCCTCTTCTGAGTTGTAGCCAAACGATACAACGCATGGGACGCCAGTACGAGCACGCTGACAAGTGGCCTTTCGGACTACTTTTGACAATTAGTTCACGATTTCAGGGCTGTGCTGCCAGTACCGCGCATGGCGCTCGCGCTCGCAGGCCACGTCGGCGGGGCGTGTGCTGGTCCAGTGCGCGGCGCCGCAGCGGGTGTTTTCGACCAGCCGCACGCCGCGGTCCCGGTAGCGCGCCGCCACCTCCTGCGCCGGATGGCCGAAGCGGTTGCGATACCCCGCCTGGACAAAGGCAATGCCCGGCTGCACCGCATCGAGGAAGGCCGGGCTCGACGAAGTCTTGCTGCCGTGGTGCGGCGCCAGCAGCACGTCGGCCCGCAGCAGCTGCGGCGTGCGAACGACGAGCGCGGCCTCCTGCAGCCGCTCGATGTCGCCGGCCAGCAGCGCCGCCGCGCGCCCGTTGCCGATGCGCAGCACGCACGACACGGCATTGGGCTTGGTGAAGCCGCGGTAGTCGGTGTCGAACGGATGCAGCACCTCGAAGCGCACGCCGTCCCAGGTCCAGGCCTGCCCCGCCTCGCAACGCCGTGCCGCCAGCGTCGCCTGCAGCGGATGCGTGGCTTCGAGGGAACTCAGCAGCTCGGCCCGCGGCTGCATCGCGAGCACCGCGGGCGCACCGCCGGTGTGATCGGTGTCGCGGTGGCTCAGCACCAGCATGTCGAGGCGCTCACCATGCGCCCGCAGCAGCGGCACGAGCACGCGATGGCCGGCATCGCTTTCAAGGCTGTAGCGCGGGCCGGCGTCGTAGAGCAGGCTGTGCGTGGCAGTGCGCACGAGCACCGCATTGCCCTGGCCGATGTCGGCAGCGAGCAACTCGAATTCGCCGGCCGCCGGCCGGGGCGCCTGCCACAGCAACACTGGCAGCAGCAGCGGAATGCCGAGGCTGCGCAGCGACCAGGACAGCCGCATGGCGAGCAATGCACCGCCGGCCACGCCGCAAGCGGCCATCCACAAAGGCGGCGCGGCCATCGACAGCGTGGCATACGGCAGCCCGGCCAGCCATTGCAGCAGCAGCGCCAGCACCTGCACGGCCCGGGCTGCAAGGTCCCACAGCGGCGCCACGGCGACGCCCAGCATGGCCAACGGCGTGATCACAAGCGTGACCCAGGGGATCGCCACCGCATTGGCCAGCAGGCCGATCAGCGACACCTGCTGGAACAGCAGCAGGCTCAGCGGCGTGATCGCCAGCGTGATGACCCATTGCTCGCGAAAGAACTGCAACAGGCGGGAAGCGGCGCCGGTCTTCCGCTCGCCCGGCACCGCGGCGTCCGTGGCGAACAGCACGCCCACCGCCACGAAGCTCAGCCAGAAGCCGGCCTGCATCAAGGCCCACGGATCGAGCGCGATCACCACGGCCGCCGTCAGCAGCCACACATGCGGCCAAGGCCAGCGCCGGCCCGTGAGGCGCAGCAGCGCGACCGTCGCCAGCATCCACACAGTGCGCTGCGAGGGCACACCCCAGCCGCTGAAGAGCGCGTAGAGCGTGGCCAGCAGCACGCCGCCTATCAACGCCGCCTGCTGCGCCGGCACGCGCAGCATCAGCCGCGCGCTGCGCCGCCAGAGCAGGCCGACGATGTGCGCGGCCAGCCAGGCAAACATCGTGACGTGGAGGCCGGAGATCGACATCAAGTGTGCCACGCCCGTGGCGCGGAACACGTCCCAGCCCGAGCGGTCGATGGCGCTCTGGTCGCCGGTGACCAAGGCCGCGATCACGCCGGCCTGGGCGCGGTCGGGCACGCGCTCGAAGACGCCGTCGCGCACGGCTTCTCGTGCGCGCTCGATGGGATGCCACCACGTGCTTGCCACCAGCACGGGCGCCGCATCGCGCGCGCCGGTTCGCACATAGCCGCTGGCATGCAGGCCCTGCTCCCACATCCAGAGTTCGCTGTCGAAGCCATGGGGATTGCGGCTGCCGTGCGGCGCCTTCAGACGCACCGTCAGCCGCCATCGCTCGCCGGCGTGCAGGGAGCCGACTGTGCTGGCCAAGGGCGTGCGGCTTTCGGAAGCACGGCTCCACAGGCTCGAGCCTTCGGCATACCAGCCGAGTGCAATGCGATCGGGCACCGCGGGCCGCCCCTGCGCATCCGGATCAGCCCAACCCGCGGACTCGACATCCAGGCGGAACTGCGTTCCAGCTTCATTGCGCTGAGGCATCTCCGATACGACGCCCGTGACCTGCAGGTCGCGCCCTTCGAGCGCCGGGTCCAGCGCGCCGTTCGCATAGACCGCCGCGCGCCATCCCGCGAGCCCTGCGCCGGCCATCGCGCCGCATAGCAAGGCGATGAGCATCAGGCCCCTGCCCGGCATGCGTCGCCAACACAGGCCGGCCACTGCCACGAACAGCAAGCCGGCGTAGGCCCACGCCGGCCAAAGCACCGCCTGCTGCAACTGCAAGGCCGCTCCCAGCAGCGAGCCACCCAGCGCCACGAACGCCCCCGCTCCACCCATGGCACCGCCAGACGCACGAAACGGCGTCAACGAAAAACTCCCGAACCCATGATGCAAACCCTCCCCAAAGTCACGCTCAGTGGCGCGTTAATTGCTTGGCATCTGGGCTAGTATGCGTCTCACAAGAGACATCTTTTCGATGCAATCTCGCAGTACTGCACACAAAAACGCATGTCCATTCACGCCGCTCTCCACCACGTCACCCACTACAAATACGACCGCCTGGTGCAGTTGGGCCCACAGGTCGTGCGCTTGCGTCCCGCGCCGCATTGCCGCAGCAACGTCATCTCGTATTCGCTGCGGGTCGAGCCGGCCGAGCACTTCGTCAACTGGATGCAGGACCCGTTCGCCAACTACCAGGCGCGGCTCGTGTTCCCCGAGAAGACGCGCGAATTCAAGGTCACGGTCGACCTCGTGGTCGAGATGGCGGTCTACAACCCCTTCGACTTCTTCCTCGAGCCACAGGCCGAGAACTTCCCGTTCAAGTACACGGCCTCGCAGGCCGAAGAGCTCGCGCCCTACCTCGTCACCGAAGCGCCCACGCCGCTGCTGCAGGCCTACCTCGACAAGATCGATCGCAAGGAGCAGCGCACCATCGACTTCCTGGTCGGCATCAACCAGCAGGTCCAGCAAGACGTCAATTACCTGATCCGCATGGAGCCCGGCGTGCAGACGCCGGAAGAAACGCTCACCAGCGGGAGCGGCTCATGCCGCGACTCGGGCTGGCTGCTGGTGCAACTGCTGCGCCACTGCGGGCTGGCCGCGCGTTTCGTCTCGGGCTACCTGATCCAGCTCACGCCCGACGTGAAGGCGCTCGACGGCCCCAGCGGCACCACGGTCGACTTCACCGACCTGCACGCCTGGTGCGAAGTGTTCCTGCCGGGCGCAGGCTGGATCGGCCTCGACGCCACCTCGGGCCTGCTGGCTGGCGAGGGCCACATTCCGCTGGCCTGCACGCCCACGCCTTCGAGCGCGGCGCCCATCGAGGGCGGCGTCGACGAATCCGAGGTCGAGTTCGGCCACGAGATGAAGGTCACGCGCATCTACGAATCGCCGCGCGTCACCAAGCCCTACACCGAAGAGCAGTGGTCCGAAGTGCTGGCCCTGGGCGACGCTGTCGACGCGCGCCTTAAGGCCGGCGACGTGCGCCTCACCATGGGCGGCGAGCCGACCTACGTGGCCACCAGCGACCGCGACGCGCCCGAATGGAACACCGACGCCCTCGGCCCCACGAAGCGCGGCTACGCCACCGAGCTCGTGCACAAGCTGCGCGCCGAGTACGGCAAGGGCGGCTTCCTGCATTTCGGCCAGGGCAAGTGGTACCCGGGCGAGCAGTTGCCGCGCTGGGCGCTGTCGATCTTCTGGCGCGCCGACGGCCAGACGCTTTGGCACGACCCCGAACTGTTTGCCGACGAGCGCTTTCCCACGCACTACACGAGCGAGGACGCGCGCCGCTTCACCACCGTGCTGGCCCACAAGCTCGGCCTGACCGAGCGCTACATCCAGCCCGGCTACGAAGACATCTACTACTACCTCTGGCGCGAACGCCGCCTGCCGGTGAACGTCGACCCCTTCGAATCGAAGCTCGACGACGAACTCGAACGTGTGCGCCTGCGCCGCGTGTTCACGCAGAAGCTCGACGCGGTGATCGGCTACATGCTGCCCATCGAGCCCGGCAATGCGAACGGCGACGCCCCCGCGCTCGCCGGCCCGGCCTGGAAGACCGGCCCCTGGTTCCTGCGCGACGACCGGCTCTACCTGATCCCCGGCGACTCGCCCATGGGCTACCGCCTGCCGCTCGACTCGCAGCCGTGGGCCAGCAAGGGCGACTACCCCTACCTGATCGAACGCGACCCGACCGCGCCGCGCGGCGCCCTGCCGAGCGCGGCCGACTACCGCGCGCGCTATGCCGTAGGCACAACCGGCACAGGGGCCGACCTCGGCGCAGTGCCCTATGCCTTCGGCGCACCGCCCGTCGTGCCCGCCTCGCTACGCATGCAGGCGCCGGGCGCCGGCGAAGGCGATGCATCGGCTGCAGCAGCAACTGACGATGCGGACGACAAATCGACCACGCGCCAGCCGCTGCGCGGCGAATCGGCCCACTGGGTCACGCGCACCGCGCTGTGCGTCGAAGTGCGCGACCCGCGCCGCGCCAACGGTCCCTCGGCCGAGAAAAAGGGCAATGCATCGGGCGTGCTCTACGTCTTCATGCCGCCGCTCGCGCGCCTGGAGGACTATCTCGACCTGGTCGCAGCAGTCGAAGCCACCGCGCGCGACCTGGGCGTGCGCATCGTGATGGAAGGCTACCCGCCGCCGCGCGACCCGCGCCTGAAGATGCTGGCCGTCACGCCCGACCCGGGCGTGATCGAAGTCAACATCCACCCGGCCCACAACTGGAAGGAACTGGTCGACCACACCGAGTTTCTCTACAACGCCGCGTTCGAAACCCGCCTGTCGGCCGAGAAGTTCATGACCGACGGCCGCCACACCGGCACCGGCGGCGGCAACCACTTCGTGATGGGCGGCGCCACGCCCGCCGACAGCCCCTTCCTGCGCCGGCCCGAGCTGCTGGCCAGCCTGCTGCTCTACTGGCACAACCATCCGTCGCTGAGCTATCTGTTCTCGGGCATGTTCATCGGCCCGACGAGCCAGGCGCCGCGGGTGGACGAGGCCCGCAACGACCAGGTCTACGAGCTGGAAATCGCCCTGAAGGAAATCGCGAAGAACCGCGAGATCTATGGCCAGAACATGCCGGCCTGGCTGGTCGACCGCACGCTGCGCAACATCCTGATCGACGTGTCGGGCAACACGCACCGCAGCGAGTTCTGCATCGACAAGCTCTACTCGCCCGACTCGAGCACCGGCCGCCTCGGCCTGCTGGAGCTGCGCGCTTTTGAAATGCCGCCGCATGCGCGCATGAGCATCGCGCAGCAGCTGCTCATTCGCGCGCTGGTCGCCCGCTTCTGGGACGAGCCCTACAAGGCCCCCGTCACCCGCTGGGGCACCGAGCTGCACGACCGCTTCCTGCTGCCGACCTTCGTCAAGATGGATTTCGACGACGTCATCAGCGAAATGCGCCAGGCAGGCTTCGCCTTCGATGCCGACTGGTTCGCGCCGCACTTCGAGTTCCGCTTCCCGCTGGTGGGCCAGATGCAGGCGATGGGCGTGGAGCTCTCGCTGCGCAACGCGCTCGAACCCTGGCACGTGATGGGCGAAGAAGGCTCGGCCGGCGGCACGGTACGCTATGTCGATTCGTCGCTCGAACGCATCGAGGTGCGCGTGACCGGCCTGAACGAGAGCCGCCACGTCATCACCGTCAACGGCAAGGTGCTGCCGCTGCAGCCCACCGGCGTGGTCGGCGAGTTCGTGGCCGGCGTGCGCTACAAGGCGTGGAACCCGCCTTCGGCCCTGCACCCGAGCATCCCGGCCCACGCGCCGCTGACCTTCGACCTGGTCGACACCTGGATGAAGCGCTCGCTGGGCGGCTGCCAGTACTTCGTCGCCCACCCGGGCGGGCGCAATTACGACACCTTCCCGGTCAACGCCTACGAGGCCGAAAGCCGCCGCCACTCGCGCTTCACCCGCACCGGCCATACACCCGGACTCATGCGCACACCCCCGGCGACCATCGAGCTGCCGGGCAGCCGCGAATTCCCGTTCACGCTGGATCTGCGGCGATAAGGGGACATTTAGCACGCTGCCCAAACGGATACCCGTGAAGGCAGTGTGACAATCCCCCTCCTGTGGAACCTTTGAACGAATCCCTGTTCGACGCCCAGGCACTGGAGTTTCCAGCGGCCCTGGCGTCGGCGCTCGCCCCGCCGGCCCTGCCCGGCCATTTCGATGAACTGCGTGGGCAGTCCACCGCGGTAGCGCCTGTACGGCCAGTGCCGGGGGCTGCGCCAGCCCCTGCGCCCGCCCCGCTGCTGTACGACGCCGCGGTCGAACGACCACCGGCCACTGGGCAGTCGCAGTCCCAATCGCAGTCGTCGCAGTCTCAATCCCAGACGCAGACACAGGGCCCTTCCGGCGAACAACCGCCGCTCACGCCCGCCTGGAACGCCTTCTTCGAACAGCTCGGCCCGGGCGGCTTCAACGACCTGCCCCGACGCGCGGCCAGCCTTGAACGGCAGATCCGCGACAACGGCGTCACCTACAACGTGTACGCCGACGCCAATGGCCCGCAGCGCCCCTGGTCGCTCGACCTGTTCCCGCTGATCGTCTCGCCCGAAAGCTGGAGCCAGATCGAGGCTGGCGTGCTGCAGCGCGTGCGCGTGCTCGACCGGGTGATGGCCGACGTCTACGGCCCGCAGCAGCTGCTGGCCGAAGGGCTCATTCCCCCGGCGCTGGTGCGCGGCCACCCCGGCTATCTGCGCGCGCTGCACGGCGTGAAGCCGCCGGGCGACACCTGGCTGCACATCACCGCCTTCGACCTCGCACGCGGCCCCGACGGCAACTGGTGGGTGGTTTCGCAGCGCACGCAGGCGCCCTCGGGCCTGGGCTACCTGCTTGAAAACCGCCTCGCCATCACGCGGCAGTTTCCGCAAGCCTTCGAGGCGCTGCACGTGCAACGCCTGGCCGCCACCTACAGCGCCATGATGGAAGGCCTGCAGCGCATGTGCCCGGCCGGCGTACCGCCGCACATCGCGCTGCTCACGCCCGGCCCGTACAACGAAACCTACTTCGAACACGCGTACCTCGCGCGCTACCTGGGCATCACGCTGGTCGAAGGCAGCGACCTCACGGTGCGCGACCAGCGGCTCTACCTCAAGACGCTGCAGGGCCTGCGCCCGGTGCACGGCCTCATCAAGCGGCTCGACGACCAGTTCCTCGACCCGCTGGAACTGCGCCCCGATTCCACGCTCGGCGTGCCCGGCCTGCTGCAGGCCATTCGTGCCGGCAACGTGCTGGTGGCCAACATGCCGGGCTCGGCGTTCCTCGAATCGCCCGCGCTGCTCGGCTTCTTGCCGGGGCTGGCGCGCCGCCTGATCGGCGAAAAGCTCAAGCTGCCCGCGCTGCCCACCTGGTGGTGCGGCGAGCGTGCCGCGCTCGAATCGGTGCTGCCGCAGCTGGCCGACTGCGCCATCAAGCCCACCTACCCCGGCTTCGACGGCCGCGCCAGCTTCGACGCCGTGCTCGGCAGCCAGCTCGGCCGGCGCGAGCTCGACGAATGGGCCGGCCGCATCGTGCGAGAAGGCGACGTGCACACCGTGCAGGGCTACCAGCCGCTGTCGCAGATGCCCACCTGGGCCAACGACATGGGCCCGGGCCACATCGCGCCGCGCGCTGTGCTGCTGCGCGTGTTCGCGGTGAGCGACGGCGCGCAGTCGTGGCGCGTGCTGCCCGGCGGCCTGGCCCGGCTTGCGGGGCCCGATGCGCAGATCGCGTCGATGCAACGTGGCGGCAGCAGCGCCGACGTGTGGGTGCAGACCCACGGCGAGGTCGACCGCACCACGCTGCTGCAGCCGCACGCCACGCCGGCATCGCTCGCGCGGCACCGCGCGCCCGTTACCAGCCGCGCCGCGGAAAACATGTTCTGGCTCGGCCGCTACACCGAGCGCGCCGAAAACGCCGTGCGCCTTGCGCGCCTCACGCTCAACCTGCTGGGCAGCGAAGACCAGTCCTCGCGCCCGTTGCTCGAATGGCTGCACCGCATGGCGCTACGAAATGCACTGGTGCCGGCCGAAGTGCCGAGCGCGCCGCAATCGCGCCGCGTGTTCGAACGCGCGCTCATCGCCGAACTGGGCGATGTGGAGCGCGGCGGCAGCGTGGGTTTCAGCCTGATGTGCATCCGGCAAGCGGCCGCCGCCGTGCGCGAGCGCCTGTCGCAGGACAACTGGAACCAGATCGTGCGCGCCGAGACCGACTTCCTGCGCCGCGCGGCCGAGCAGGCTGGCGAGGGCAGCTTTGCCAGCAGTGCCGCGTTGCGCGCCCTCGAGTCCGCCAGCACCGCGCTGGCCGCCATGACCGGCGCGCAGACCGACCGCATGACGCGCGACGACGCCTGGCGGCTGCTGTCCATCGGCCGCCACATCGAGCGACTGGGCTTCTTGTCGAATGCGCTGGAGGCCGGCTTTGACAACGGCGCCGTGCACGAGGTGAGCGGCTTCGAGGCGATGGTGGCGCTGTTCGACAGCACCATCACCTTCCACGCCCGCTACCAGCAGCGCCGCGACGTCGCCACCATGGTCGACCTCCTGGTGCTCGACGCCGAAAACCCGCGCTCGCTCGCATGGGTCACGCAGACCCTGCGCGGGCGCATTGCACGGCTGGCCGGCAGCGCGCCCGGCAAGCTGACCGCACTGTCGTACGAACTGCCCGACCCGGCCGGCTGGACGCTCGAACACCTCTGCGCCGCAGGGCCCGAGGCCAACTACCCGGCCCTCGTCGAGCTGCTCGCCAACTGCGAGACGGCCGCCTACCATGTGTCCGACGCGATCGGCACACGCTACTTCACGCTGACATCCGAATCGCTGCGCTCGGTCGGAGCCTGATTTCCAGACAAAGACAGTTCCAAGGAGGCATATCCATGTCAGGCATCGCCATCAACCGCCGCTTCGCACTCACCGCCGCCGGCCTGCTCGCGGCGCTCGCCATCGCGGCCTGCAGCAAGCAGGAGCCTGCCGCGCCCGCCGCAGCCAGCGCACCGCCTCCACCTGCCGCCGCCCGGGTGCTGGTGGTCGGCACCGACGCCGCCTACACGCCCTTCGAATCGCAGAACGACAAGGGCGAGATCGTGGGCTTCGACATCGACGTGGTGAAAGCGGTCGCGCAGAAAGCCGGCATCGAGGTGAAGTTCGTCAACACGCCGTGGGAAGGCATCTTCAACGCGCTCGACCAGGGCGACCGCGATCTGCTGGTGTCGGCCATCACCATCACCGACGAGCGCCGCCAGACGATGGATTTCTCGCAGTCGTATTTCGACGCCAGGCAGCTGATCGCCGTGAAGAACGACTCGCCCGTCACGAAGTTCGATGACATCAAGACCCTGAAGGTCGGCGTGCAGAACGGCACCACGGGCGACGAGGTGGTGGGCAAGCTGCTGGGCAAATCGAGCACCGCCATCAAGCGCTTCGAATCGACGCCGCTCGCGCTCAAGGAACTCGAAGCCGGCGGCGTGCAAGCCGTGGTGGCCGACAACGGCGTGGTGGTGCACTACATCGCCAACAACACTGCAGGCGGCTTCAAGACGGTGAGCGATGCGAACTTTCCGGTCGAGAAGTACGGCATTGCCGTGAAGAAGGGCAACACCGAACTGCTCGCCAAGATCAACCAGGGCCTCGAAGGCATCCGGGCCGACGGCACCTACGCCAAGATCTACGCTTCGCATTTCGGCGCCGAGTCGAAGTAGGCCAACCCATCATGCTGCTACACGTCACCCACGAAACGCGCTACGAGTACGCGCCGCCGGTCGAGACGGCGCAGCACCTCGCCCATCTGAAGCCGCTGGCCACCGACTCGCAGCGGCTCGTGAGCCACAAGCTCGCCATCGAGCCGGCGCCCGCACAGCGCAGCGAGGTGGCCGACCTGTACGGCAACACGCGTGCCTTCTTCGCGCTGGAGGCCACGCACGACCGGCTCGTCGTCACGGCCGAGAGCGTGGTCGAAACCTCGGTGCCCGTGCTGCCCGCCACCGTGGCGCGCGAGCTGCCCTGGGAGAGCGTGCGCGAGCGCTTCCGCTTCCGCAAGGACGCCACCTTTGACGCGGCCTCGGAGTTCGTCTTTCCGTCGCCCTACGTGCCGCGCCACGACGACTTCACGGCCTATGCGCGCGCCAGCTTCGTGCCCGGCCGCCCCACCTTCGACGTGGCGATGGACCTCACCGAGCGCATGTACGAAGACTTCGCGTACGACGCCGACAGCACCGAGATCAACACCCCCGCCGTCGAGGCCCTCGCGCAGCGCAAGGGCGTGTGCCAGGACTTCGCCCACATCATGATCGCGTGCTTCCGCACCATGGGCCTGCCCGCGCGCTACGTGAGCGGCTACCTGCTGACGCAGCCGCCACCCGGCCAGCCCCGGCTGGTGGGCGCCGACGCCTCGCACGCCTGGGTGTCGGTGTACCTGCCCGGCGACGGCCCCGAAGGCGTCGGCAGTCAAGGCGGATGGGCCGACTTCGACCCCACCAACGGCCGCCAGCCGGGCGAAGACTACGTCACGCTCGCCATCGGCCGCGACTACTCCGACGTGTCGCCGATGCGCGGCGTACTCCATGGTGGCGCAAGGCACACGCTGCGGGTCGGCGTGACCGTGCAGCCAGTGGGGGAAGTGGTCGAGGGCCTTCCGCAAACCCGGACACAATCGCCTTCCCAAGACAAGGAGTCTCCATGAGCGTTTACGACAAACTTTCCAGCCTCGGCATCACCCTGCCCCCGGTCTCCGCCCCTGCCGCCGCCTACGTGCCCTTCGTGCAGACCGGCAACCTCGTGTTCCTCTCGGGCCATATCGCGAAGAAGGACGGCAAGGTCTGGGCCGGCCAGCTCGGCGCCAACATCAGCACCGAAGAAGGCAAGCAGGCCGCACGCGCCATCGCCATCGACCTGCTCGGCACGCTGCATGCGGCCGTGGGCGACCTCAACAAGGTCAAGCGCATCGTCAAGGTGATGAGCCTGGTCAACTCGGTCGGCACCTTCACCGAACAACATCTGGTGACCAACGGCGCGAGCGAGTTCTTCGCTGAAGTCTTCGGCCCCGAAAAGGGCGCGCATGCACGCAGCGCCTTCGGCGTGGCACAGGTGCCGATGGGGGCTTGCGTGGAAATCGAGCTGATCGCTGAAGTCGGCTGATCCGCTTCTTTCGCATCTCCACGATTCGAGGCCTGACGGCGATGGTCGTCAGGCCTCTTTGCATTGCGTCGACACCATGCCATTGACACCCACCGGCTTGATCGGGCAAGCCATGCAGGACCCGGTCAACGCCGCGCTGCTTTCACGCCTGCCCGGCCTCGGGCTTCGCCAGGGCTTCCTGACCGCCGGCTGCCTGTTCCAGGCGACGTGGAACCGTCTTTCCGACAAACCGCCCGGCTGGGGCGTGAAGGATTACGACGTCTTCTACTTCGACGACACCGACCTGTCGTGGGAAGCCGAAGACATCGTGATCCAGCGCGTGCAGAAAGCGGTGGCCGACCTGGGCGTGAGTGTGGAGGTCAAGAACCAGGCGCGCGTTCACCTCTGGTATGAGCAGCGCTTCAAGTCGCCCTACCCCCGGCTCGGGTCCGCGCGCGACGGGATCGACCGCTACCTCATCGCATGCACCCGCGTCGGCATCGACCTGGCCGACGGAACGCTCTATGCGCCCGACGGGCTGGACGACCTGGCAGCGGGCATTCTGCGCATGAACCCGCTGCTCCCGATGCGCGAGTTGTTCCTCAAGAAGGCGGCGGACTACCAGGCACGATGGCCGTGGCTGCGGATCGTGCAGCCCGAAGCGGCTACTCGCGCTTCCAGCTCGACACTGTGATGAACACGTCCACGGTGCTCATTCCTCATGCTCCCCGGGTTGATGCGAACCGCGAACACAGCAGTCGCATGGCGGCCGAGATGGGCGCGATCACCGGCACGTCGAACCGTGGGGCCAGCGCCAGTGCGGCCTGCCCCAGCGGGCCGCCGCCGATGATCACCGCCTGGGCGCCGTCTTCGTCGATGCAGCACTGCACGGCCTTTGCCAGCGCTTCTTCCAGCGCCTGCGGATCAGCTGCCAGCGCGCGCGGGTCGCCTTGCGTCAGGCGGATGCCGGTGTAGAGAGCGCGCAGTCCCAGCGCGGCCGCCCTGCCCTCGATGGGCGACACCAGTTCGGGCGTGACCGTGGCAATGCCGAAGCGGCGACGGCCCTCGCTGGCCGCGAGCATCGATGCTTCGGCGATGCCGACCACCGGCACGCCTGCTTCACGGCGCAGCAACTCGATGCCCGGATCGCCGAAGGCGCTGACAATCACGCCATTCCACCTTCCGCCGGCAGCGGAACGCCAGGCTTTCAACACCTCCGTCGCAGCCGCATTCAGCTCGTCTTCATTGACGATCATGGTCGGCCCGCCGGCCGCGGTGATGCCTGTCACGCGGCACCCGGCCGGTGCCTCGCTGCTGGCGATCTTCGCCATCATTGCGGTGGTCGACGACGACGAGTTGGGGTTGATGAGCAGGATTTCTTGCATGCGTGAGGACTCTCTGAAAATTCAACCCGGCTGCACGATCTTCGTGGTCGGGGCAGCGTCGTCGCCGGGGCTTTCACCCGGCAGCGGCAACGCATCGGGCGACTGGCCATAGGTCTCGGGCACGCTCTGCACGCTGACCACGAAGACCGCGTACATACCGGCCGCAAGGCTGAACACGCCGACCAGGCCGAAGGCATCGAAGAGCCGGCCCGCCACCAGCGGCATCAGCGCGCCTGCCGCTGTGCCAGTGGCAAGAATGAAGGCCGTGCCGAAGGCTCGCACCCGGGTCGGGTACAGCTCGGGCGCGAAGATCCAGATCGTCGTGTTGAGCAGCAGCACGAAGAACTGGAACACCGCGCCGGCAATCAGGATCACCACGATGCTCTTGGCAACGAAGCCGATGGTCAACGCCGCCAGGCAGGCGCACACGGCGCCGGCCGTCAGCACGCGCTTGCGCGGAAAGTGAAAACCCAGCAGCGAGGCTGCGATGGCCCCCAGCAGGCTGCCGCCCTGCATCACCATCGTGAAGAGCAGGCTCTTCGACATGCTGTAGCCCAGGGCAACAAGGATGGTCGGCATCAGCGTGAGCACCGAGATCTGCGCGCCGTAGGTCATCCAGATCGTGATGCACAGCGGAATGGTCCGCCGCGCCAGTGCGCCGCGAAAGATCTCGGTCACGCGTACCTTGATGCGGGCATTCGGCGCGGCCAGCCCATCGTCGGTGATGTACTGATGCTGCGGCACGTTCTTCTTCGAAAGCCTGCCCGACGCCAGTCGCGACAACACCGCATTGACTTCCTTCACCTTGCCCTGCGACAGGAGGAAGCGCGGCGTCTCGGGGATGTAGCGGCGATAGAAAGCACCGAGTAGCGCCGGCACCATCAGGCAGGCGAACAGCCAGCGCCATGCGTTGTCGCCCGGGAACATCCAGAACACCAGCAGGCCGAAGCCCGGCGCCAGGAAGTTGCCGAGCCCACCCGCACCGACGTTCACCAGCCCGACAGCGGTGCCGCGGAACTTGGTCGAGCAGAACTCGGCCAGCATGGTGACGGCGATCGCGATCTCGCCGCCCAGCCCGAAACCCACGACCGCGCGGCCCAGCGCCATCACCGCCAGGTTGGGCGCCATCGCGCAGATGCCTGCGCCGAGGGTGAACAGCAGCAGGTCGATCGACAGCATCACGCGCCGGCCGTAGCGGTCGGCGATGAAGCCCGAGATGATCCGCCCCACCGCCGCGCAGGCGAAGGTAACGGTGTTCAGCAAGCCGATGTCGGAAGCGCTGAGCCCCCACTGCTCGCGCAGCATCGGTCCCACGATACCCACGGCGTTCTGCTCGAAGCTGTCGAACAGGCAGCCGATGAGGATCAAAAAGATGATCGTGTGGTGCGATCGGGTGACGCCGATCTTGTCGAGCGCTCTGTCGAGTTCGGCGACCCGGGGCGAGTCGGGTCCGGAAGAGAGTGCAGGTCCAGCCATAGGAAACCCCTTGAGAAAGGTATGAAGTGCTTTGCTCGGCGCAGTCCGGAATCGCTTCGCATGCTATCGGCGACTCCATCGGTCTGACATATCGATTTCACCTAGTTTGTTTTTGTGAAATCTCAATTTCATACGAAACATCCCTACGCAAGCTACATGCCCGCCTGCGCGTGACGCACGTAAGCCACGTGCCGCAGGGGTACTTTTCAGAGGGGAAAGCGTGGGATGACCGTCACAGGCGGGCGCATCCGAGACCTGTTGCAGCCTCTGCGGATGCACCTTGGATGGGCAGATGCGCACTACGGTCGTGCGTCTTTTCAGTGCACTCCGACCAGATCAGGCCAGTCGAGCGCCGCTGCCGCTCAAAGCTCGCCGTTTTCCTCGTGCTCGAGCTCGATCGCGGCCAGACGCTTGCGACCGGCGGAGCCCGAGGCTTCGATCACCATCGTGGCGATCAGGTCGCAGATGCCCATCACGGCAGTGTGATTGTCCAGAAGCCCCGGCCCCCGGCAATCGCATTGCAGCGACCAGGTGGCCCCAGCGAAGTCCGGCGAGGCCTTGTCGCTGATGTAGACGATCTTCGCGCCGGCCTTGCTGGCGCCCGCGAGCAGGATGTCCATCTGCCGCGTCTGCCGTCGCGTGCCGAAGACGATCACGCAGTCGCGCCCGGTCAGGCCAGCCAGGTGCTCGGCCAACGTCTCGCCGGGCCCCGGAATGGCGGTGACGCGCGGCACCACCTGCACGATCTGCCAACGCAGGTAAAGGGCAAAGGCATGGCTGCTGCGGCTGCCGAAGATCAGCACCTGCCCCGCGCCGATGATCGCCTTCACGATGCCGGCCATCTGCCTGTCGTTGAGCCGGTCGAAGGTGCTGGCCAGGTTGGCCTGCGACTGCTGGAAATGCGTGGCGACAAGGTGGCCGCGCTTCGACGCCTCGGTCGCGTTCTGGAACAGCGGCGAACCCGTCTGCTTTTCCTCGCGAACCTGGCGCCGGGCCTCTTCGTAGTTCTCGTAGCCGATGCGACGGATGAAGCGGCTCACCGTCGAAGGCGACACCCCCGCCAGTTCCGCCAGCTCGTTGCCCGCATAGCTGGCCAGCTCGCCCGGAAACTCCAGGACGAAATCGGCAAGCTGCCGCTCGGTTGCGGACAACTGGTCGAGCTGGCTGCGGACGCGGCGGACAAAGGAATCTGCGGACATGGGCATGCGAGTGGGAGAGGCGCACGATGATGCCATGCCGTCCCCTTCCCGCAGCAGGATGTACGTCCCTCCTCTTCCCTGGAGATCCCGGACTTGATCGCAGCATCCCGCACCCTCGTCGCCCTGGCCGCACTGTTCGTTGCAGCTCATTCAATGTCGAGCCATGCGGCAGAACCGACGTGGTTCATCATGAACCGCGAATCGGGCCGCGTGCCGCTCGCGGAGTTGCGCGACGTCTTTCCGTCGCTGACGGATCGCGAGGCAGCGCATTGGCGACGACCTGCACCGCCTCGCGCCGACGACGCACCACGGCGGTCGGCCGCATCCGCGGCCCGCCCGGCGCCCTCGGGCGATTCCGATGCGCCCCATTGACGATGGGCAGCGGCTGCGACGGCTGCCGGTGCGCCTCGAAGCGCGCTTCCTTCTGCTTCAGGTAGTGCATGAGCACATGCGAAACCATATTGAGGCCGAAGGTGCCGAACGCAGCAGGAATGATGTAAAGCGCAATCGACAGCTCGGACGAGAAGACGATGTCGTCAGCCAGCGAAGGCGTGGCCTGCGCCTCCAGCGAGAGCGCGCGCAGCACGAAGATGTCGACGCCCGCGAGCAGGATCAGCAGCAGGCCGAAGGCAAGCACGGCCTTCTTGGAGAACTCGCGCCGCACGAACAGCGTGACGAAGATCGCGGCCGGGCACACCAGCGAGCAGAGCACCAGCACCCAGAAGCGCACCTGCGTGAAGATCGTGGCGTCCGAAAGCATGTGCATGACGGACATTGAGCCACGAACCGCGCCCGTCAATTTGTCCGGGAAGTGAAGCGCCGGTAAAAGCGCCTCTCAAAAAGTGTGGCTAAGTCTTCGCGCGCGTCCCCGTGAGCGTAGGCATTTCGGTTGCGCTGGAGTTCACATTGACGCTGCGGTCGAAGCGCATGTACGGCCCGGAGAAGCGGCACTCCACGGTGTCGCGGAAGGCCGACTCGACGAAGGTCCACGTCATGACGAAGGTGCGCGCGTCGCGCCACTCGCCGCTGGCCACCACGCGCATCACCTCGGGCTGGTACTCGTGGTGCAGCTTGTTGCCGGTGATGGTGGTGTCGCCCTCGAAGGGCTTGCGCAAGCCGACCTGCACCTTGTGCGTGCCGCGGTCGTCCTCCATGGTGAAGACGCAAGACTCCGCGGAAGAGAAGTCGAGCCGCATGGACTTGATCTTCTCCGGGTTCTCCGCAAAGTCAAAGCGCTGGCCCGACACGTTCGCGGCAACGGGCGAGCTGGTCGGCTTCACCGGCGGCAGCAGTTGCAGCGTGCGCGTGCGGGCCTTGAGCGCGGCGTAGTCCTTCTCGCTGGCCACGGCAGTAGCGCCGAATGCCGCGGGAAAGTGCTTGTACAGGATGCTTGCGTTGAACCCGGCCTTGGGCGGCAGCGCTGAGTTGAGCGCGAGCACCGCGTTCTGCTCGGGGAACACCACCGAGTACTGGCCGAACAGGCCGTCGGCGTTGTAGGCGCCGTGCTGGCCCAGCCACCACTGGTAGCCGTATCGGTCCTTGGTGTGCGGCGCGTGCACCGAATCGACCCAGGCCTTCGTAAGGATCTGCTTGCCGTTCCACTGCCCGTTCTGCGCGTGCAGGATGCCGAGCTTGAGCGAATCGACCGTCTTCCAGCTCAGGCCGTTGGCGCCTGGCGAAATGCCCTCGGGGCCCACGTCCCACTCATAGCCGGTGATGCCCAGCGGCTCGAAGAAACGCGGCTTGAGGTAGTCGGCCGTCGATTGCCCGGTGGTCTTCGTCACGATGGCCGACAGCATGTAGGTAGCCGCGCTGGTGTAGACGAACTTGCTGCCCGGCGTGTAGACCACGGGGATCTTGAAGAACTCGGCAATCCAGCTTGTGCGAATGGGTCGCCACACCGAGCCCGACACCATCGACTCGTGTCCGGTGCGCATGGTCAGCAGGTCGCGCACGGTCATTGCCGCGAGGTTGGCGCTGACCGTGGGCGGCAGGTGCTCGGGAAAGAAGGACACGACCTTGTCGTCGAGTCCGAACTTGCCGTCGGCAATGGCCATGCCGACCGCGCACACGGTGACGCTCTTGGTCAGCGAATGCGTCATGTGCCGGCGCTCGGGCTTGTAGGGGTCCCACCAGCCCTCGGCCACCACATGGCCGTTGCGCCACAGCATGAAGCTGTGCAGCTCGAACGCGCCGCGCTCGGCATCGTCGAGAAAGGCGAGGATCGACGCCGACGAAATGCCCTGCGCCTCGGGCCGGCTGCGCGGCAGGCCGTCGGCAAAGGTGGGTACCGCGGCGCCAGTGGCTGCCCAGCCGATGCCGGGCAGCGAGGCCATGGCGGTGCCGCCAAGGGAAAGGCGCAGCAGGCCGCGGCGCGAGATGGCGGGGGTCGTTGTTGTTGTCTCTTCCATGTTCCTGGCTTCCTTGTCTTGCGGGATGGACCGGTTGCGACAGTGTCGCGCCGGTGGCTGTCAATCGCCTGTCCGCAGCGGCAGAGGAAACCCGATGAGGCCCCGGTCGCGCACCATGTGTTCAAAGGTCAGCGAGGCAGCGCCCCCTCAACCCGATCAACGCTCGCCTGCAGGGCCCGCCTCGATATCGACCGCAAACTTCTGCAGGAGCCGCACCAGCTCCTCGAAATCCTGCTGTTCCCACTTGGCAAATATGGCGCGCCCCAGCCGTTCCCTTGCTGCATCCACGGCATCGGTCATGACCTTGCCCTTCGGCGTCACGATCGCTTCGCGCACGCGCCGGTCGTGAACGCCGCCCTGGCGCTCCACCAGGCCAAGACTCTCCAACTTCGCGACCTGCCGGCTGACCGTGGTGTAGTCGCGCCCGACACGGTCGGCGAGCTCGACCACGCCGATCGGTCCTACGCGTTCGATGCCCACCAGCAGCGGAAACAAGGCGCGGTCGAGCGAGATGCCCGCTTCGCGCACCATCGCCTCGTCGCGCTGCGGGCGATTCATGACGCTCACAACGGTCAGCAGCGCACCGTGCAGCGCCCGCAGTTGCGCGGACATATGTGTATCTTGCACATTTATTTTCTTTGGCATAGCATCCGCTCCTATTGAGTGCATATTACACATATTGGAGTTTGCCATGACACAGCAGTTTTCCGCCCACGTCCTGATCTGCGGCGCCGGCGCAGCCGGCCTCACGCTCGCCATCGACCTGGCGCGGCGAGGTGTTTCCTTCCGCCTGATCGAGAAGATGGACACGCCTTTCCGGGGCTCGCGCGGCAAGGGCATCCAGCCGCGAACGCAGGAGGTCTTCGAGGATCTGGGCATCCTCGAGCGGATCGTCGCGGCCGGCGGCCTGTATCCGCCCTCGCGTGAATACCGCGCTGACGGCAGCCATGCCGATTCGCTGGTGATGGCGCACGAAGCACCGACACCTTCTGAACCCTATGGCTCTCCTTTGATGGTCCCGCAGTTCCTGACCGAGGGCGTGATGCGCGAGCGCCTGACCGATCTCGGGCATCGACCTGCATTCGGCCGCGAACTGATCGGCTTCGAGCAGGACGAGGACGGCGTGACGGCGCGGCTGGCCAGCGCGGCGGGTGAAGAAACGCTGCGCGTGCGCTTTCTCGTCGGCGCCGACGGTGGCCGCAGCTTCGTGCGGCATTCGCTGGACATCGGCTTTCCGGGCAAGACGCTGGGCGTGCGTGCCGTGGTGGCCGATGTCGTCCTGTCAGGGTTGGGGCGCGAAGCATGGCACCGCTTCAACGAAGGCGAGATGAATGCACAGATGTCCCTGTGCCCGCTCGCCGGAACGGAGCTGTTCCAGCTGCAGGCACCGATACCGCTGGAGGGCGACATCGACCTCTCCGCACAGGGGCTGGCAGCAATGGTTGCCGAACGCACCGGCCGCGACGACATCCGTATCCACTCGGTCTCGTGGGCCTCGGCCTTCAGCATGAACGCGCGTCTGGCCGATCGCTACCGGGCAGGTCGCGTGCTGCTGGTCGGCGACGCCGCACACGTCCATCCCCCCACCGGCGGCCAGGGGCTCAACACCAGCGTGCAGGACGCCTACAACCTTGGCTGGAAGCTGGCGGCAGTTGCCGCCGGCGCACCCGGTACCGTGCTCGACAGCTACGAGGAGGAGCGCCGCCCGATTGCCGCGGACATGCTCGGGCTTGCCACGAAGTTGCTCGGCGAAGCCAAGCGCGGCGAGATGCGGCGCGGGCGGGAAGTGCATCAGCTCGACCTCGGGTACGCCGAATCGTCCCTCGCGATGGAGAAGCCGGCACGCGTTGGCGGCCTGCGTGCGGGTGACCGCGCGCCCGATGCGCCGGTCACCGGCGCCGCCGGGCAACCGACGCGCCTGTTCGAGCTGTTCAAGGGCGCGCAGTGGACGCTGCTGGGCTGCGAGGTCGAGCGTCGCGACGTGGCACCGCGCCCAGGCCTGCACATCCACACCTTCGGCGAAAGAGGCGACCTGCGCGACCATGGCGGCCATTTCCGCGAAGCCTATGGGCTCGCGTCGGGCGACTGGGTGCTGGTGCGCCCGGACGGCTATGTCGGCGCCATCGTCGACTCCGCCCACATCGAAGAGCTGCAGAGGTATCTGCACGACCTCGGCATGACCTCGACCTGACTTCGGAGACAAGGGAAAACGCCAAGCCCTGATTGCACGTTCATTCCTACAGTCGAATCCGTCCGCGCGGACGCAGGCAGCACAGAACAAAAGGAAGAAGCGCCATGGAATTCGACTACGTCATCGTGGGTGGCGGCTCCGGCGGCGCCACGCTGGCCTCGCGGCTGAGCGAAGACCCCGCCGTGAAGGTCTGCCTGGTCGAGGCCGGCGGCGACGGCCGCGGCATCCTGGTGCGGGCGCCTGCCGCCACGGTGGCAATGCTGCCGGGCCGCCCGCGCATCAACAACTACGCCTACCAGACCGTGCCGCAGCCCGGCCTGAACGGGCGCAAAGGCTACCAGCCGCGCGGGCGCTGCCTGGGCGGCTCCAGCGCGATCAACGCCATGCTCTACGTGCGCGGCCATCGCGACGACTACGACGACTGGGAGCGCGCGGGCTGCACCGGCTGGTCGTTCGACGCAGTGCTGCCCTACTTCAAGCGCGCCGAGGGCAACCAGCGCGGCGCGAGCGCACTGCACGGTGCCGACGGGCCGCTGCAGGTCTCGGAGCAACAGAGCCCGCGCCCCATTGCCGAAGACTTCGTGCGGGCCGCTGCGGAGTGCGGCATTCCGCGCAACGACGACTTCAATGGCGCCGAACAGGAAGGCGCGGGCCTCTACCAGGTCACGCAGTTCCACGATGGCGCGCGCAACGGCGAGCGCTGCTCGGCGGCCGCCGCCTACCTGCATCCGGTGATGAACCAGCGCCCCAACCTCACAGTGCTAACCGACACGCAGGCCCTGCGCGTGGTGCTCGAAGACCGGCGCGCCACCGGCGTGGAGGTGCGGCGCAAAGACGGCAGCATCGAGACCCTTCACGCCCGGCGCGAAGTGGCGCTGTGCGGCGGCGCATTCAACTCGCCGCAACTGCTGATGCTCTCGGGCATCGGCGACCCGGCCGAGTTGGGCCGCCACGGCATTGCCGTGCAGCATGCACTGCCGGGCGTCGGCCAGAACCTGCAGGACCACACCGACTTCATCCTCGCCTACACCTCGAAGCACACCGACCTGTTCGGCATCGGCGTGGTGGGTGGCCTGCATCTGGTGAAGGCCATCGCCGAGTGGCGCAAGAGCGGCAAGGGCATGATCGCGACGCCGTTCGCCGAGGGCGGCGCCTTCATCAAGTCGTCGCCCGAACTGCGGCGGCCCGACCTGCAACTGCACTTCGTGATCGCGATCACCGATGACCATGCACGCAAGCTGCACGCGGGCTTCGGCTTCTCGTGCCACGTGTGCGTGCTGCGTCCCAAGGGCCGCGGCGACGTGCGCCTGAACGATGCCGGCCCAGGCTCGCCGCCGCGCATCGATCCGCGCTTTCTGTCAGACCCCGAGGACATGGCGCTGCTGCTGCAGGGCGTGAAGAAGATGCGCGAGATCCTGCGCGCGCCGACGCTCGAAAAGTACCGCCACCACGAGCTCTACACGGCCGACGCGCACACCGACGAAGAACTCATTCAGCACATTCGCGCGCGCGCCGACACCATCTACCACCCCGTGGGCACCTGCAAGATGGGCACGGATGCGATGGCGGTGGTCGATGCAAAGCTGCGCGTGCACGGCATCGAGAACCTGCGCGTGGTCGATGCCTCGATCATGCCGACGCTGATCGGCGGCAACACCAACGCGCCGACGATCATGATTGCCGAACGCGCGGCCGACTGGATGCGCGGGCCGATCACCTTCGACCGCGCGCAGCAGGACGCTAGAGCGCCTGCGACGAGCCCCGCACCACCAGCTCTCCAGGCAGCAGCAACTGGCGCGGCGCCGCATCCAGCCCACGCAGCCTCTCGATCAGGCAGGTAGCGGCCGTGCGGCCGATGGCGTCGGTAGGCTGTGCCACGGTGCTCAGGCCGGGGCCGATGAGCGAGGCCCATTCGGGATCGTCGAAGCCGACAAAGCCGAGGTCGGCACCAAACTGCCAGCCCAGCCGCGCCATGGCCTGCGCGATGCGCAGCGTGACCACGGCATTGCCCGCGACCACCGCGGCACGGCGGCCGCGCTTGGCGCGCTGGCGCAGAGCGCGCAGGGCCTCGTCGAGCGCATCGCTCTCGCCCTCGACGCACTCGAACACCTCGCCCGCCACGCGCGGCTCGTGCGCGGCCACGCAGGCACCGAAGGCGGCCGTGCGTTCGCGCCGCGAGCTCACGCCCTTCTGCGGCTCGGTGACGTAGAGCAGCTCGCGATACCCGCCTTCGACCAGATGACCGCAGGTGGCCTGCATCGCGGCGTGGTTGTCGAGCGAGACGAAGTCGGTGTGCATGCCGGTGTGGCGGCGGTCGACCAGCACCGCCGGCTTGCCGTGCAGCGTGACCGCGTCGACCACATTGCTGCCGCGGCCCAGCGTGTTGAGGATGAAGCCGTCGACCTGGTAGCCCGCCAGCGCGTCGATGGCCTCGCGCTCGCGTTCGCTCTCGTTGCCGAGGTTGAACAGCATCACGAGGTAGCCGGCGTCCTGGCAGGCCTTCTCGGCGCCGCGCAGCACCGCCACCGAGTACGGATTGGTGATGTCGGCCACGATCAGGCCGATGAGCCGCGAGCGGCCATGGCTCAGCGCCTGCGCCATCGGGCTCGGCGAATAGGCCAGCGCCGCGATGGCGACTTCGACGCGCGCGGCGATGTCGGGGCTCAGCAGCCGCTCGCGGTGATTGAGGAAGCGCGAGACGGTGGCCTTGGAGACGCCGGCGGCTTCGGCGACGTCGGCGATGGTGGCGCGGCCGGTCGGCTTCATGGTTTTGCTCCCGCCCTCCCCCAGCGGGGGAGGGAGAAAAACCGGCTCGTGCTCATGCGTTCGCCGTGTCGTACGGCGCAGTCGGCTTCTCTCCGGCCAGCACCTGCAGCAGGTTCGTCGTGGCGAGCTCGGCCATGGCGTGTCGCGTCTCGTGCGTGGCCGAGCCGATGTGCGGCAGCGGCGTCACGCGCGGATGGGTGCGCAATGGCGAATCGGCCGGCAGCGGCTCTTTCGCGAACACATCGAGGCCGGCGGCGCGCAGTGTGCCGTGGTCGAGTGCGTAGAGCAGCGCGTCTTCGTTCACGGTGGCGCCACGGCCACCGTTGATGAAGGCTGCACCGGGCTTCATGCGCGCGAAGAAGGCGGTGTCGATCATGCCGCGCGTCGCGTCGGTCAGCGGCAGCATCGCGAGCACGATGTCGGCGCGCGCGAGCAGGTCGTCCAGCGGCGTGTGCGTGGCGCGGCCCTGCAATTCGGGCGCCTGCGTTGCCAGGTCGACCGGGCGGCGTGCGTGATACAGCACCGGCATGCCGAAGCCCAGCGCACCACGGCGCGCCACGGCCTGCCCGATGCGGCCGAAGCCGAGGATGCCCAGAGTCTTGCCGTGCACGTCGGTGCCGAAGAGCTCTTCGCCGATGTTCTTCGTCCAGCGGCCTTCGCGCACGAGCGTCGAGAGCTCGACCACGCGGCGCTGCGTTGCCATGAGGATCGCGAACACCGTGTCGGCCACCGTTTCGGTGAGCACGTCGGGCGTGTGGCACAGCACGATGCCGCGCTTGTGCAGCTCGGCCAGCGGATAGTTGTCGACACCGACCGACACGCTCGAAATCACCTGGAGCTGCGGCGCCCCATCGAGCAACGCGGCATCGACCGGGTGGCTCGACCCGATCAGCCCGTGCGCGCTGTGAAGCGCGGCGGCAAAGGCCTCGGGCTCCCTGCGCGGATCGGCCACGACCACATGGTGCGCGGCTTGCAGGCGCGCCAGCTGGTCTTCGGGCAACGGCCGGAAGACGAGCACGTTCTTCTTCGACACATTCGCCATGGTGTTCAGAGCCCCGCTTCTTCGAGTTGCGCCCGCGTCGGCAGGCCTTCGGTGTCGCCCAGCACCTGCACTGCACGCGCGCCGATCCATGCGCCGCGGCGCACGGCCTCGGGCACGCTCTTGCCTTCGAGCAGCGCGCTCACCACGCCGGCTGCGAAGCCGTCGCCCGCGCCCACGGTGTCGATCACTTCCTTCACCGGGAAGCCATCGACACGGCCGGTGCCGGCCACATCGCTGTCGTAGTAGGCGCCCTCGGCGCCGAGCTTGACGACGACCAGCTTCGCGCCGCGATCACGATAGAACTTCGCCACGTCTTCGGGCTTGTCATGGCCGGTGAGCAGCAGCCCCTCTTCGATGCCGGGCAGCACCCAGTCGGCGCGCGAGGCGAGTTCGTTGACCCAATGGCGCATGGTCTCGGTGGACGACCACAGCGTGGGGCGCAGGTTGGTGTCGAACGAGATGGTGCGGCCAGCGGCGCGCATCACGTCCATGGTCTTGAGCGCGGCCTGCAGGCTGGTGTCGGAGATGGCGGCGAACACGCCGGTGGCGTGCAGGTGACGCGCCGAACGCAACCATGCTTCGTCGACGTCGGCCGGGCCCATGTGGCTCGCGGCCGAGCCCTTGCGGTGGTATTCGATCGGCGGGTCGCTGCCGTCGGTGACACGGCCCTTGAACTGGAAGCCAGTGCGCTGCGTTGCGTCGGTGATCACGTGCGAGCAGTCGATGCCTTCGGCGCGCATCGCGGCCAGCAGCGCGCGGCCCATCGAGTCGGTGCCGAGCCGGCTGGCCCAGCCCACCTTGAGGCCCAGGCGCGAGAGGCCGATGGCCACGTTGGTCTCGGCGCCGGCAGTGCGCTTGTGGAACGCCTCTGCGTTTTCCAGCGGGCCGGGCCGATCGGCCACGAGCAGCAGCATGGCTTCGCCGAAGAGTGCAACGTCGAAGGCGGTTGGTTCTGTCATGTTTTTGTTCCTACGCCCGCGCGGCGCGGATGAAGTCGATCTGCGCGCGGGTAACGGCCAGCAGGTCGTCGCCCACGAGCGGGTATTCGATGGCGTGCGGCACGTCGGCAGGCAGCGCACGCAGCACCGAGCGCCATGGCGCGACCGAGTCGCCCAGCGGCACTGCCACCCACTTGTGCGGCAGGCGCTGCGCACCCTTGCAATGCACGTAGCGCACGCGGTGGCCGAGCGCCTGCGCGGCCTGCAGCGGGCATTCGCCGAGCCAGTGCCAGTTGCCCATGTCGAAGGTCATGCCGAGCGGCACGCCGGCGCGGTCGGCCACGTCGAAGAAGGTCTGCAGCGCGGGCAGCGTGCCGGCGCGCACGGTCTGGTCGTTCTCGATGAGCAGCTCGACGCGGGTTTCCGCAAGCTCCACCTTCAGGCCCCAGAGCGAGCCGTGCGAGGAAGCCTGGAAGTCGCCGATGGACATCTTCAGCCGCTTCGCGCCCACGCGCGTGGCGGCAGCGATGCCGCGCTTGAGCGCGGCGCTGTCGAGCCAGCCGCCCTGGGCCCACAGGCCCTCGGGGCTGGAATACACGGAGGCGAGCCCGTTCAATGCGGGCAACTCGGCATCGGCGTCGCGCAACATCTCGCCGCGCACTTCGACCGAATCGGCGCCGGCCGCGCGTGCCAGCTGCGAACACCAGAGCTGGCCATGCCGCCCCACCTCGGCCGCGCCGAAGGACGACAGAGAAATCAGAACGGAGAAAGACATTCAGTGTGCTTGGTGGGAGCTGAGGATCTGGCCGAGGAACTGTCGCGTGCGCTCGTCCTTCGGGTTGCCGAAGAACTCTTCGGGCGGCGCCTGCTCGACGATCTTGCCTTCGGCCATGAAGATCACGCGATCAGCGACGCTGCGGGCAAAGCCCATTTCGTGCGTCACGCACAGCATGGTCATGCCGTCTTCGGCCAGGCCAATCATGGTGTCGAGCACTTCCTTGACCATCTCGGGGTCGAGCGCCGAAGTGGGCTCGTCGAACAGCATGATCTTGGGCGTCATGCACAGCGCGCGCGCAATCGCAACGCGCTGCTGCTGGCCGCCCGAGAGCTGGCTGGGGTACTTGCCAGCCTGCTCCGGAATGCGCACGCGCGTGAGGTACTTCATGGCCACCTCTTCCGCCTGCGCCTTCGTCATGCCGCGCGAACGCATCGGCGCAAGCGTGCAGTTCTCGAGGATGGTGAGGTGCGGGAACAGGTTGAACTGCTGGAACACCATGCCGACCTCGGCACGCACCGCGTCGATGTTCTTGCCGCCGGCCGTGAGGTCGATGCCGTCGACCACGATGCGGCCCTTCTGCACCGTCTCGAGCCGGTTGATGCAGCGGATGAGCGTGGACTTGCCCGAGCCCGAGGGCCCGCAGATCACGATGCGCTCGCCCTGGCGCACCGACAGGTCGATGCCGGTCAACACCTGGAATTCACCGTACCACTTGTTGACCGCTTCCATGCGGATGATCGATTCCGTCGTCATGCCAGGATTCCTTCAGCCTCGGGGGTTGCTTATTGCATTTTGGGCAGGTCGGCCTGCAGCCACTTCTGATACAGCTTGTTGAGCTCGCCGTTGGCGGTGTTCTTCTGCACGAACTCGTTCACCGCCTTGTGCAGCTCTTCCTGGCCCGGACGCATCGCGATGCCCATCGACTGCTGCACCAGCGTGAACTTGTTTTCGAAGGTGTTGGCGGGTACGCGCTTGGCGATCTGCGCTGCCACGGTCACCGAGCAGCCAATGGCATCGACCTGGCCCGAGATCAGCGCCTGCATGGCCGATGCATCGTCGTCGAAGCGGCGGATTTCGGTGCCTTCCGGTGCGGCCTTGGTCACGGCCACGTCTTGCGTCGAAGCGCGAGCCACGCCCACGCGCAGGCCCTTCAGGTCGCCTGCCGCCTTGATGGAGGTCTTGGTCGCACCGTACAGCACGATGGTGGCGGCTGCGTAGGGCTGCGAGAACTGCACCTGCTTCGCGCGCTCGGGCGTAACGGCCAGCGAAGCCACCAGCAGGTCGACCTTGTTGGTCAGCAGGAAGGGAATGCGGTTCGGGCCGGTCACCGGCACGATGTTGGCCTTGACGCCCCAGTCCTTGGCCAGCAGCTTGGCCACGTCGGCGTCGTAGCCGTCGGGCTGGTTCTTGGCGTCGGTGGTGCCGTAGGGCGGAAAGTCGACCAGCATGCCGATGGTGATCTCGCCCTTCTTCTTGATGTCGGCCACGGTCTGCGCCGAGGCGAAGGGTGCGAACACGGTGAGGGCGGCGCCGAGGCCGAGGGCTGCCAGCGCTGCGCGGCGGGAGGTGATGACGGTCATTGGATGTGTCTCCTGAATAAGGGAAGGAAGCGACGAGAAAGAAAAAGAACAACGAAAAGGGTCAGCGCGCGAGCGCCCGGGCGCGGCGGCGCTCCATGCGCGCGGCCAGCAATGAAAGCGGCCAGCAGATCGCAAAGTAGATGGCTGCTACCACCGAGAACACGATGAGCGGCTGGAAGGTGGCGTTGTTGACGATCTGCCCCGCACGCGTGACCTCGACAAAGCCGATGATGGCCGCGAGCGAGGTGCCCTTGATGATCTGCACCAGATAGCCCACCGTGGGCGCCAGCGCGATCTTGAAGGCCTGCGGCAGCACCACGTCGCGCATGCGCGAGCTGTACTTCAGGCTCAGCGCCTCTGCTGCTTCCCACTGTCCGCGCGGAATGGCCTCGATGCAGCCGCGCCAGATCTCGCCGAGGAAGGCCGCGCTGTTCAGGATGAGCGCTACGCCGGCGGCAACCCACGGATTGATGTCCAGCCCCAGCACCGGCGCGCCGAAGAACACCAGGAACAGCTGCAGCAGCAGCGGCGTGCCCTGGAAGATCTGGATGAAGGTGGTCGATACGGCCCGCGCCCACGTCGATTCGGACGTGCGCATCAGCGCAATGATGAGCCCCAGGATCGCGCCGCCCACAAAGGCGATGGCCGACAGCGCCAGCGTCCACTTGGCCGCTTCGAGGATGAAAAGGAATTCGGGAAAGCCGAAGGTGCGCATGTTGTTGTCTCCGTCCGTCGTCTCTTACCGGCGGTCCGGGTAGTTGAGCGTGCGCTTGTAGATCAGCTTGAACATGGCCGAGAAGGCCAGCGCCAGCGCGAGATAGATGGCGGCCACGACGATGTAGATCTCGAAGCTGCGGAAGGTCTGTGACTGCAGGTTGGCGGCCACCGAGGTCAGGTCGTCGGCCGAGATGACCGACACCACGGCCGAGCTCAGCATCAGCAAAATGAACTGGCTCGTGAGCGCCGGGTAGATGGCCTTCAGCGCGGGCTTGATGATGACGAAGCGGAAGATTTCCCAGGGCTTGAGGTTCAGCGCCCTGCCCGCCTCGATCTGCCCCTTGGGAATCGACTCGATGCCCGCGCGGATGATTTCCGTGGCGTAGGCGCCCAGGTTCACCACCATGGCCACCAGCGCTGCCGTCTGCGGCGACCAGCGCAACCCGATGGCCGGCAGCGCGAAGAAGAAAAAGAACAGCTGCACGAGGAACGGCGTGTTGCGGATCACCTCGATGTAGGCATTGACCAGAAAGCGCAGCCAGCCCGGCCCCGAGGTCTTGCCCCAAGCACAGAAGATGGCCACCACCAGGCCCAGCACCGTGGCAATGAGCGAGAGCTGGACCGTGATCCACGTGCCCTTGAGCAGCAGCGGCCAGGCGGCAAAGACGGCGTCGAATTGAAACTGGTAGTTCATGGTGGGCGGACCCGAATGCGCGCCGGGTGGGCGCGTGCGTGCCCCGAAAGCAAGGCTTGCAGCTTATATGAAACCGGTTTCATGCTCATATAGGGATTCCCCTAGGTGGTCGTTTTGTCTCACCTTCTGCCTACACTGAAGCCCATGCTGAACCCACCCGCGGCCACCATGCCCACAGAGGCACATACGCCCCTCACGGGCGCCCCCACCGTGCAGCATTTCCGCCAGGCCCTTCTCTGGCCCTTGCGGCTGATGCCTGCGCCGCACGCTGCACACCATCACGCCCCCTGGCATGTGCTGCGCGAGATGGGCGACGCCTCGCCGTGGCGCGAAGAGGTCGACGAATACACCGGCGACAGCAGCCGCTTTCACGAGCGGCACTACAACGAGTTCGTGAGCTTCCTGCCGTACGTGCAGCGCTTCCTGTACGGCGAAGGCCGCTCGCGTGGCGATGGCATGGGCGGCGACGGCGATTCGCCGATGCGCATCTTCCGCCGCCACGACATTGCGGCCGTGCGCCTGGTGGCGCAGCCAGGCGACGCGCCGGTCACGCTCGATGTGATCCATTGCGACCTGTACTTCTTCTTCGACATCGACGTGGTGCTGCTCAACCTCGAAGTCGGCGCGAACAACCTGAGTCTCGCGCAGGCGCAAGACATCCTCTACCGCTTCGGCCGCGCCTACCCCTCAGGTTGGGAACCCGACGGCTCGGCACTGCACTGCATGGCCAGCGTCGAATGGCTGGCCGCCGACGGCCATGTGCTCGCGAGCTCCGACGCGCAGCAGCGCGAGGCCTTTCTCTCGCACGTGGCGCAGCATCGCGCGCCACGCATCTCCGCCCATTGGGCCTACCTGATGCAGCCGCTGGTAAGCGACCATTCGGAAGACCCCGGCGTGCTGCGCTACCGGCAGATCGAGTACTACCGCATGCCGGTCATGGCTTATCTCTCGCTGGACGACCCGCGCCGCCTCACTCGCGACGACTTCGTGCGGCTCGCGCTGGTCACCGGCGCAGGCGCTACCGACGCCCACCTGCCCTACGCGGAACATCACCTCGCGGACTTCGAGCACAAGTACTGCTACGACCGCTTCTGGGTGAACGCAGGAGCAGCGCCCAACACGCGCTACCTGTGCAACGGCCATGCGCTCATCGTGGTGGGCGACGCGAACTCCGAATTCTTCTGCTGCCGCGACCGCGGCGTGCTCGCGCAGTTCAGGCATCAGCACTTCCTGCTGTTCCTCATTGCGCATTTCCAGAAGGCCTCGCTGCTGATGTTCTCCGACCAGTTGGTGGAGGCGCTCAAGCGGCTGGACATTCGCAGCACGCCGAGCGTGAAGCAGTTCAAGCGCGCCATCCGCGCGAGCTTCGAGCGCTTCCTGCGCTTCACGCACCGCTACTGGTTCCACGAAATTTCAGAGCAGGCGCAGGTGCGCGCGCTCTCGCACATGTGCGCCACGCACCTCGGGCTCGACCCACTCTACGACGAAGTCAAGGCACGCATCGCCGACATGAACACGTATCTCGACGCCGACAGCCTGCGCAGGCAGGCCAGCACTGTCGTGCGGCTCACGGTGGTCACGCTGTTCGGCCTCATCGGCACCATCACCACCGGCTTCCTCGGCATGAACCTGCTGGCTGAGGCCGACGCGCCGCTGTGGCGCAAGGCAATGTGGTTCGGCGTGGTGTTCGTCGCGACGACGTGGCTGACGATCTACACGATGGTGAAGTCGCAGCGGCTGTCGGATTTCATCGATGCGCTGTCGAACGACCGGCTGGGATTCAGGGGCAAGATGGCCGCACTGGCGCGGGTGTGGCGGCCTGGGGCGGATTGACCGGCGCTTGCCCCGAGCCACTCATCGATCAGGTTCGCAGACTTGCTTGCTCAAAGCGTCGCGCAAGGAGCCGATCGTGCTGTCCGCAGCGTCGATCCGCCGTTGCAGCTCCTCATTGACCAGGCGGAACAGTGCGCCGAATTCGGATCGGGTTGGATAGATCTCCTCGCGCTCATTCACCTGCATCGGAACGACGAGCTTTTCGAGGCATACGTAGGCGCTGTGCACTTGGCGAATGCCCTCGACGTCGTCGCCTGCTTGCAGGGCAACCGACTCGGCATTTGAATGGGGATGAGCCGACTTCGGCGTTGAGGCGGCATCGGTTTTCGGCGCGTGCTTGAGCACGCGAGCAGACTTGGTCACGAGCGACCTCCCGAGGTTGCGATTTGCAAAAACCGCCACACCCGCTGCTAAACGGGGCGGCAGCTCGGACGGGTTAGCAGACCGGGCAACCTCTTGCGAGAAACCGGCAGGGCGCGAGCCCTCCCATCCGAGCCGCCAAAACTGGAAGCGCGAATGACAAAGCCGCAGGTCCTGCGGGGAAACTGCGGCTCACGTCGCAGAGATTGCTTCGGGCTGCTAAACCCGATCACGCCTTGTTCGGCATGACGGGCGCAGTATAGCCACGCACTTCGCTCGCGGCCGAGTGCTACCAGCCGCGAAGCCTTTCATTGGCAGCTGAAACTCTCGGCCTTCTCGATATCGCCCGTGCCCTTGTAGCGCGCAACCTTCGGGTAGGCGCAGAGCGGCCGGCTGCGGGTGGGCGACCAGCCGGAGGGAACATCCCCGTTCACGCCGCCTGCGTTGCCCGCACCGCGCGCCGAAGCGACGACGGAATCGGCGGCCTCGCCCTTCTCCACCCAATTGACGAGCGGTGCGAGCATGTCGAACTGATCGGTGGTCGGGCCGCCGGCGCAGTGGTTCATTCCGGGCACCCGATAGAACCGTGCGAAGTTGGACGCATCGCCGCCGTTGGCCGCCGTCAGCTGGTCATACCAGTGCTGCGTATCGTCGCTCGAGAAGATGGGGTCGCTCGTTCCATGGTAGGCCATGACCTTGGCGCCGCGCTTCTTCAAGCGACTCAGATCCGTAGGGTTCGGCGGCGTCATGAACGAAAGCGAGTTCTCGGTGTAGAGCCCGTCGGTCGACGTGATCTTCGAGAGGATCGAATCGATGTTGGCCGTGAGCGTGAAATTGGGACCATTGAAGCCGGTCGGGTTCTCGGGCGGCACCTGCCAGACGAAGGCGACCGCGCCCGAGTCGAGGTTCAATGAATTCGAGAACTTCCACGATGACCAGCCGGTGGTGTTCAGGCCCGCATCGAAGGGAAAGCTCGCATAGATCTTCTTTCCACTGCCGTCGAGCGCACCCGCGAAGAGTTGCGCAATGCGAAGCTTCTGGTCGGCCGAGAGGCATGTGCCATCGCGCGAGCCGCTGCAGGTGGGAACGTCGCGGTCGAGCGAGAAAGCCGCCTGGCATGCGCCGGTGTCCTGGACGATGCCGTCGGTGGTGCCGTCGAGGGCGTCGCACTTGGCGAGGACTGCATTGGAGACCAAGGTACGTTCGGCCAGCGTGAAACCCGTGCCCGGATCGCCCGGGGTGGTTGCCAGGGCGTTGTAGTTCTGGGCGCCGACGATGTTTGCGGAGGCCGCAAGGGGAAGCCGGAAGCCGGGGTCGCCCACCAGGAAGCCGTCGTAGTCGTCCGCATAGCGTGACATGGCAACCATCGTGTGGCGCCCGCCGTTGGAGCAGCCGCCGATATAGGAGCGGTCCGGGCCCTTTCCATAAGCCGACGCGATCAACGCCTTCGCCATCGGCGTGAGCTTGCCGACCGCCTGGTAGCCGTAGTCGAGACGAGCCTGTGGATCGATGCCGAAGAACGGCGTGGGCGCCTGGTGCCCCGCGTCGGAGCTGATCACCGCGAAGCCCTTGTTCAGGGCGTTGTCCAGAACACCGCCTCCGCCCACCGGCCCGGTGGCTGTGCCGACGCTGCCGTCGAGCCCCCCGTTGGCCTGATAGAAATACCGCCCGTTCCAGTTCACCGGCAAGCGCATCTCGAAGCCGATCGCATAGCTCTGGCCGTCGACCGGGCTTGTGCGCTGATACATCGATCCGCGCACCTGGCAATGCGCCCCCACCGGCTTGCCGGCGACGCTCAGGGTGCCGGCGGCAATCGCATTGGCTGCAGTGATCGTCGCGTTGGCAAAGGTGAAGCCGGCGAGCGAGGCGCAATCGATGAGCGCCGCGCCGGTGGCCGCGCCGAGCACCGGCAGTGTCTCGACAGGCGGCAGCGGATTGTCGGGAGGAGTCACGGGATTGCCGTTGCCGGCCGGCGGGGCGCTCGTCGACGTGCCGGTCGCCGGGAACGAGCCGACGAAGCCGCCACCACCATTTCCTCCGCCGCAGGCGGTCAGCAATGAAGCGACAAAGATCAGGGATGCGGGGGTCTTCAAGAATGTCTCCTTCGACGCCTGGATGCAGCGCCTATAGTTAATCTACTTAACTATCAAAGATAACCAGTTATGGTTTTCCATTAAGCAGTTTGCACTCCAACGATGATCCACTGAGCCAGTTAGATCAGGCAGTGAATCACTTGGAGGCAGAACGACAATGCCCGGAATGCCCAAGAACAGAAGCAATCCGGTAGATGCCACACCAGCCGGCCGGCTGGTCGAAGCGTCCCTGCATCACGTGCTCGGCTATCAGCTCGCGCAGGCGACGATCGTCACCGACGCAGTGTTCGCCGAGCGAGTAGGCACACCTTTCGACCTTCGCCCCGTCGAGTTCACGGTGCTGTGCCTGATTCACGAAAATCCCGACGTGTCGGCCGCCCGCCTGGCAAAGGCACTCGCGGTCACGGCGCCCAACATCGCGGCATGGCTCGAACGGCTGGAGAGGCGAGAGTTGATCCGCCGCACCCCGCACGCAACGGATCGAAGGGCCCAGTACCTTCGCACCACCCCGACCGGCGCAACGCTTGCCAGCAGCGCTACACGGTTGGTGATCGAAGGCGAGCAGCATGTGCTCGGCAACCTCTCCAAGGGCGAGCAATTGATCTTGATCGAGCTTCTGCACAAGGTTGCCGTGTCACGCAGGGTGTGAGCATTCAGGCATCCATTCGATGCAGGCTCTTTCGCCTGCGGGCGCACGCCCGTGCCGCGCGCGGTTCGGGCAGGCTGCGTTCAGTCGCCGAAGGCGACTTCCGCGCTGGCCACGGCGCGGATCGGCACGCCGAAGCTCGTGATGTCCGACAGCGTGGCGTTGTGATGCTCGCGGATCTTCGCGCCCGTGGCGTGCGGCTTGTCGTGCGAAGTGTGCGCATCGGTCGCGAGCACCACGTGGTAGCCGAGGGCGGCAGCGCGGCGCACTGTCGTGTCGACGCAGAACTCCGACGAATAGCCGCAGACCACTACGCGCTTCACGCCGTGCCCGGAGAGCCAGGCTTCCAGCGGCGTGCGAAGGAAGGAGTCGGGCGTGGTCTTGCGGATGCGCGCGTCGCGCGAGTCGGTGTTGAGCGCGCCGGCGAGCTGCCAGCGCTCGGAGTCGAATTCGAGGTCGACCGCATTCTCGTGCTGGATGAAGGCCACCGGCACGCCGGCCGCGCGGGCGCGTTCGGTGAGCGCGTTGATGCGCTGCATCACCTCGTGGGCCTGATGGGGACGCGGCGGATCGTCGCAAAGGCCACGCTGGACGTCGATGACGAGAACGGCAGTTTTCATGGGTCTGGAATCGGCGGGTTCTTGACCGGCGCGATTGTGCCCCACGCTGCCTGACCTGCGCCCTACTGCCAGGCGCTCACCTCCAGCCGCACCTTGCCGCTGATGCCGGGCGCGGCCGGTGCAGCGCCAAGGCTCGACAGCGGCACCACGAACTGCAGCTTGCCGCCGGCCAGCTGCTTCGGGCTCATCGGCAGCGAGGCCCGCCCGGCCGTGTCGGTCTGCCAGCCGTACTTGACGTTCCAGTTCTGCGCCGGGTCGTCGGCCTGGGGCGGCGCGATCTCGATGATCAGCGTGTCGCGGAACAGCGAGCTGCCCTCGTAGTGGCCGTCGAGCCAGAACTTGTTGTTGACCTGGTAGTCGGGCACGCGCACGCCGAGCGTCATGGCATAGGCAAGCGTCGGGCGGTCCTGCTTCACGCGGGCCTTGTTGGCGAGGAACACGGTCGAGAGGTAGATGGAGCGGCGGTCGGCCTTGGCCGGGTCGGTCAGTTCCTTGTGCGTGCGGCAGGCGGGCGAGTCTTCTTCCGCCACGCGCCGGCTCAGGTACCAGCGCTTGCCGCGCGGCGCGGCGAGCAACTCGACCTGGTAGAGCGCATCGACGTCGGCGCCGGCTGGCAGGTCGGGCGGCAAGGTGACGCCGTCTATGTCGAACCACAGGTCGACCCGCACGTCGCCGAACAGGAAGCGCGTGAGGTTCTGGTAAGCCTCCTCGGAATTGACGATGCCGAAGAAGCCGGAGTGCGACCGGTAGGTGAAGGCGGTGGCCACCGGCTGCGTCTTGCCTGCGGCATCGGTGGACCAGAGCGAGGCGTTTTCGATGCGCACGAGCCCGTCGCTGCCGTGGCCCGCGAACATGCGCGACAGGCCCTTGGCGCTTTCATAGTCGCCGCGGTTGGTGCCGACCATGCAGAAGAAGCGCTCGGCCGGAAAGGCCGTGGCCGGCAGGTAGTCCATGCGGCCGTTGATCGGCTGCGTGGCCAGGAACTCGGACATTTTCTCGCGGTTGAAGGTGTTCATCTCGTTCACCGTGAGCCAGGCCGGCACGTTGATGCCGCCCATGTCGATGCCGTTGTGCGGCGTGGCATAGGTGAACACCTTGTCGACGCAGGCACGCGCGGCCGCATCACCGAGTGCGGGGTTCTGCAGGAAGGCTCGCACCACCAGGCCGCCCATCGAATGCGCGACGAGGTAGCAGCGGAAGTCGGCGGGCGAGTAGCCCGGCCCCTCGCGCAGCGCCACGAGCTCGCGCACGCGCAATATCAGCTGGCTCAGGCCCTGCGCATACACCTTGACGTCCTTGGCCTGGCCGTCGCCCAGCAGCTCGGAGCCCGAGTCGTAGTAGCGGTAGATGATGACCGAGGCCGAGGGGATGCCGTCGACGTCCCGGCCGTTCTCGTCCGGCGAGGGTTTCCAGTCGGGGTCGAGGATGTCCAGGCCGTTCTGGTAGACGCTCTGGTACTGGAAGTCGGCCAGCAGGCGCACCATCGGCGATTCGAAAACGAACTTCTGCGCCGGCGCTTCCTTCTTGACGGTGGCGCGATACACCGTGGAGCCGATGTTGAAGCCGCAGAACGGATCGGCCGCGGTTTCGTCCCGCTCGGACTCGGTCATGGCATAGCCGCGCACGTAGATGATGGGATAGCGATTGCTGCTCATGGAATCTGCCGCCTCGTCGAAAGTCGATGAAGCTTTCCAGTGTGCCGAACCTGGCAGGGGCCCGCCATACGGCTCATGGCATAGGAAGGCCGGGGGACATTCGCGCAGGGGAGACCGATATACCCCCGCGCCCCAAATGTTTCTACCGCTGAAACCATTGAAACGTTCGCCGTGGCTACTCTCGCGCCATCCTGCAAACAAAGATCCAGAGGGTTTTCTCATGGCTGACGATTCGGGCTCCCAGGGCTCCTACCTGCCCCAACTGCTGCGCCGGGGCACCGTGCTGGCCGCGGCCGGCTGCGCCCTCGTCGCGGGCTGCAGTGCCGCCGGCAGCGGCGAGACGCGCTATGACAGCTCGCCGCAATTCAAGGACGGCGGCTTCCACAACATGGCCAACCCCGACCTGCCCGCCCAAGCCAGCGCATGGCGCATCTGGTCGCGCTTCATCGTGGGCAGCAAGGTCGACACCGTGCCGGTCGATGCAATTCCGGTGAAGGCGCTGGACCGCGGTGCGCTCGATTCGCTCGACGTCAAAGCCAACCACGTGGTGCGCCTCGGCCATTCGTCGCATCTGCTGAAGCTGCGCGGCAAGTATTGGCTGATCGACCCCGTGTTCAGCGAACGCGCGTCACCCGTGCAATGGGCCGGGCCGAAGCGCTTTCACCAGCCACCGATCACGCTCGAACAACTGCCACCCATCGAAGGCGTGATCCTCTCGCATGACCACTACGACCACCTCGACGTGGCAACCATCGAATACCTTTCGAAGAGCGTGCAGCGCTACTTCGTGCCGCTGGGCGTGCGTGCGCGGCTGATAGTGATGGGCGTGCCGGCAGAGCGCGTGACAGAGCTCGACTGGTGGCAAGGCGGCGAACACGACGGCGTGAAGCTCACCGCCACGCCCGCACAGCACTTCTCGGGCCGCACGCTGAACGACCGCGACCGTACGCTGTGGGCTTCATGGGTGGTGCAAAGCGGCGACCAGCGCCTCTTCTACAGCGGCGACTCGGGCTACTTCCCGGGCTTCAAGCAGATCGGCGAACGCTTCGGCGGCTTCGACATCGCGCTGATGGAAAACGGCGCCTACGACACCATGTGGCCCGCCGTGCACATGACGCCCGAGCAGAGCGTGCAGGCCTTCGAAGACCTGCGCGGCAAGGTGTTCTTCTCGGTGCACAACAGCACGTTCGACCTGGCGTTCCACACCTGGCACGACCCGCTTGACCGCATCGCTGACCTGGCGGAGGCGAAGAAGATCGAGCTGGCGACGCCGGTGATCGGCGAAGTGGTGACGGTGGGGCAGGCGCGGACCAACACGCGGTGGTGGCAAGGGTTGCGCTAGTCGCAACGCGAGGCGCTGGGCTCCTCGATACGTGAAACCTCGCCGTTTCCGGCCAGAACAATCCTGCGCAACTGAATGGTGCAGCGAGGCGCCGATGCAGGCCAGAGAAAAATCGCTTCGTACTGTTCGCCGCTGCGAGGGACGAAGCGAACGGTTCCCACGCAATTCGACCACACGGTGCTGCCGCCAGCCAGCAGCACCACTTCAACGTCCGCCGGAATGATCCGCTCAGAGCTCATGAAGTCGGTACTCAGACGGGGCGCCATGCCTACCCTCCTGGACTCCGATCGCTCGTTGAAGAGCACACCGCCCTTGGGTCCCTCCCTGCGGCAACTCTCGCGCACCGCGAAGGAGTAAGAGATCACCCGGGCCGACGCATTCTGGACAACACGCAGCCTTGCAGTCCTGTCGCCCGTCGCGTCCTTGTATTCGACGCTCGCACACCCCGACAACACAGCCGCTGCGCCTGCGAACGCGATATAGCGAACGCAACCGAGCAGTCCCTCAGCTACTGCCATAACGCTCTCTCCTCCTGCTGTTCGACTCCAAGCGCAAGCGGCCATGTTTACTCGCCGCGCTCCTTGCGCTCCCGCGCGCGCCGCACCTGGCGCGTCTCGTTGGCCTGCGACGCAATGCGGTTCTTCTCGCGCTTCTTCGCCGCCCGCTTCTCGCGCATGCGACGGCCCAGCACGTAGCTGCCGAGGCCCGTGACCACGGCAATGAAGATCCCGATGACGCTGATGTCGATGCCACCCATCACAGCACCCGCACGATGCTCGTCGGCTTGAAGCCCAGGTCGGCCGCCTTGCCCTTGCGCGCGCGGCTGCCGCGCGCGTTGTTGAGCGTGCGAATTTCCAGCGTCTCTTCTCGCTCCTTGGCACCGCGGCCGATGCCTTCGATCTTCACGCTGCGCGTGTAGGCAGCGGCTCCGGCCAGGGTGTCCTTGGCCTCGAGGTCGATCAGCGTGAGGCCACGACCGCCCTTCGGCAGGCTCTTGAGCTCGGTGATGTCGAAAGTCAGGATGCGGCCGCCGGTCGAGGCGCAGGCCACATGCGTGGCCGGGAGCATCGGCTCGGCGCCACTTGCGCCACCCACCAGCGACGGACGGCACAGCTGCTCGCCCTCGCCCACGTCGATGAAGGCCTTGCCGCCGCGCTGGCGCGACATCATGTTCTCGACCGTGGCGATGAAGCCGTAGCCGCCGGTGTTGGCCAGCAGCACGCTGGCGCCCACCGGGCCCGCGAAGAAATGCGTGACGTGCGTGCCGGCATCGAGCTCGATGAGCGTGGTGACGGGCTGGCCGTCACCACGTGCGCCGGGCAGCGAGGCCACGGGCACGGTGTAGACGCGCACGCTCTTGTCCTTGGCGCTGCCGAACACCAGCAGCGTGTCGACGCTGCGGCACTCGAAGGCGCCGTAGAGCGAGTCGCCCGACTTGAAGCTGTATTCGGGCGTTGCGCCCTTTTCTCCATTCGCGCCATTGCCCGCGGCCTTCTCGCTGGCCCAGCCCTTCTGTGCACGAACCCAGCCCTTCTGCGACACGATGACGGTGACGGGCTCGTCGACCACCTTCACTTCGGCCACTGCGCGCTTCTCGGCCTGGATCAGCGTGCGGCGCGCGTCTTCAAAAGTCTTGGCGTCGGACTCGATTTCCTTCACCAGCAGGCGGCGCAGCGCGGCCGGGCTGCCGAGGATGTCCTCGAGCTTCTTCTGGTCCTCGCGCAGTTCCTTGAGCTGCTGCTCGATCTTGATGGCTTCGAGCCGCGCAAGCTGGCGCAACCGGATTTCGAGGATGTCCTCCGCCTGCACTTCGCTGAGATTGAAGCGCGCGATGAGCGCCGCCTTCGGGTCTTCCGCCGCACGGATGATCGCGATCACCTCGTCGATGTTCAGCAGCACCAGCTGCCGGCCTTCGAGGATGTGGATGCGGTCCATCACCTTGCTGAGCCGGAACCGCGAACGCTTCTCGACGGTGATCTCGCGGAACGCGATCCACTCGTTGAGCATCTGGCGCAGCGACTTCTGCGTGGGCTTGCCGTCGATGCCGACCATCGTGAGGTTGATCGGCGACGAGGTTTCGAGCGAGGTCTGCGCGAGCAGCGTGGTGATGAAGTCGTCCTGGCTGATGCGCGAGGTCTTGGGCTCGAACACCAGGCGCACGGCGGCGTCCTTGCTGGACTCGTCGCGCACCACGTCGAGCACCGACAGCATCGCGGCCTTCAACTGGGTCTGCTCGGCGGAGAGCGCCTTCTTGCCGGTCTTGACCTTCGGGTTGGTGATTTCCTCGATTTCCTCGAGCACCTTCTGCGTGCTGACGCCCGGCGGCAGCTCGTTGACCACGAGTTGCCATTGCCCGCGCGCCAGGTCCTCGATCTTCCAGCGAGCGCGCACCTTGAGCGAGCCGCGGCCGGTGCGATAGGCGTCGGCGATGTCGCTCGCGCTGCTGATGATCTGCGCGCCGCCCGGGTAGTCGGGGCCGGGCACGATGGCGAAGAGCTCTTCTTCGCTGAGCTTGCCGTTCGACTTGATCAGCGCCACGCAGGCGTCGGCAATCTCGCGCAGGTTGTGGCTCGGGATTTCGGTGGCCAGGCCCACGGCAATGCCGCTCGCGCCGTTGAGCAGCGTGAACGGCAGCCGCGCGGGCAGCAGGCGCGGCTCCTCGGTGCTGCCGTCGTAGTTGGGAATGAAATCGACCGTGCCTTCGTCGATCTCGTCGAGCAGCAGGCTGGTGATGCGCGCCAGGCGAGCTTCGGTGTAGCGCATGGCCGCGGCACCGTCGCCGTCACGGCTGCCGAAGTTGCCCTGCCCGTCGACCAGCGGGTAGCGCTGCGAAAAATCTTGCGCCATGCGCACCAGCGCGTCGTACGCGGCCTGGTCGCTGTGCGGGTGGAAGCGGCCGAGCACGTCGCCGACCACGCGCGCGCTCTTCACGGGCTTGGCGCCCACAGTGCCGTTGGTGCCGCCGAAGCCCAGGCCCATGCGCGACATCGAGTACAGGATGCGGCGCTGCACCGGCTTCTGGCCATCGGACACATCGGGCAGCGCGCGGCCCTTGACCACGCTGAGCGCGTATTCGAGGTAGGCAGTCTGGGCGTAGTCGGCGAGGGTCAGGGTCGTGTCGCCGTCGGTAGGACCCTGGAGATCGAGCGGAGGTTGGGAATCCATGAAAGAGAAGGTGAGAAAAACAGTTGCTGCGGGCCGTGCGCGAGGGTAGTCGCGATCAGCCCAGTGTGAATGCCTCGTGGACCGCGGACTGCACGGCGCCGCCGAGCACCGCGCCGCCGCCCGCGACGTAGATCCAGTCGCCGATGACGGCCGCGCCCACGGCGTGGCGCGGCGTGGCCATGGGAGCGTGGCGTTGCCAGGTGTCGTCCACGGGGTTGTAGCTTTCCATCTGGCCGAACACCTTGGCCTGGCGCGGTACGCCGCTGACGAGAATGCCGCCCTCCCCGCCCATGGCGAAGAAGCGGCCTCGATACACCACGAGGCCATGGCCCGAGCGCGCGGTAGGCAGCGGCGAGCGCAGCTCCCAGGTGTCGCGTGCGGGCAGGTAGACGTGATGCAGGTCGGTGTTGTATTCGAAGGTGTTGAAGCGTCCGCCGATCACGTGGATCTGGCCGCCATGCGACACGCAGCCGACGTGGTCGCGCGCGCCGGGCAGCGGCTTGGCGGTGGACCAGCGATCGGCCTTGGGGTCGTAGACCTCGTGCCAGCTGACGCTCGCGCGTTCGGCAGCAGGCTCCGACGCTCCGCCGATCAGGTGCAGCGCGCCGTCGAGCATTACTGCAGCCGCCGCGCCGCGCGGTCGCGGCAGCGGCGCGATGGCAGTCCAGCGGTTGGCGGCAATGTCGTAGACGTAGGCGTTCGTGTCGGAGCGGCGGTTCTGCTCGACGAAACCGCCGAGCGCATAGACGCGGCCACCCTCGGCCGTCACCGCGACATGGTTGGCGCCGCGCGGCAGGGGCGCGCCGTCGAGCCAGCGGTCGGCCTTCGGGTCGTAGATGTGGTGGTAGTCGCGGTTGACCTTGCCCTCGCCATATCCGCCGACCACGTGCATGCGCCCCATCGCGGCGGTGGCCCAGGCCATCTCGCTGCGCGGAATCGGCAAGGCCGCGCGCGGCTCCCAGCGGCCTTGCGGGCCGGGTGGCGCGGTGCTCTCGGTGAAGCGCTGCGCCTCCTGGTCGGGCGTCATGTGGTGCGGCACGCCGCCCTGCAGCTTGGCATAGGGCTCGGCCGACGAAGGCACTGCGGGCAGCGTGTCGTGCGTGGCCGGATGCTGTGCACGCGCAGTGCCTGCCACCATGCCGGCAGCGGTCGCGAGGACGAAGCTTCGACGGTGCATGGCGGGCTCCTTCATCAGGACAGCGGTGCGCCGGGCGCATCGGCCGCGCCGGTCGGCACCGCCGAAGGCTCGGGAATGTCTGGCATGGTCGGCATGTTGCGCGGCGCGTCGGACGGCATGTTGCCGCGGCCGATGGCCCCGCCCTGCGGCACCGTCAGTTCCATGCGGATTCGGCCCGGCGTCTTGCCACCACGCACGGCACCACCGCCACTACCGCCCGCTGCCACGGACGGCTTCAGGTACGCATACAGCTGCAGCACGGTCTGCACGTAGTTCTGCGTTTCCTTGTAGTTCGGGATCTTGTTGCCCGCGCGCTGCACCGCCCCCTCGCCCGCGTTGTAGGCGGCCAGCGCCAGCTCGATCTGGCCCGGGAACATCGCGATCAGGTCGCCGAGGTAGCGCGAGCCGGCAGCGATGTTGATGCGCGGGTCGAACAGCTTTTTCTCGATGGTCGCGCGCTTGTCCGCCGACACGCCGTAGCGCTGAGCCGTCGCGGGCATCAGTTGCATGAGGCCCATGGCGCCCTTGGGCGAGACGGCCTGCGCGTCGAAGCCCGACTCGGTCGCGATGAGCGCCTGCAGCAGTTCGTAGTCGATCGAATGCTTGTTCGATGCGTCGCGCAGCGCCGTCTTGGCGGTCTTGTAACCGGGCGATGCCTCGAACATGGCGAGCAGGCTCTGCGAGGCGGGTGACACCTTGCCGTCGAGCTTGCGGCCACCACGGCCCAGCGGAGAAATGCCTTGCGCCGTGTCGAAGCTCTGGCCGCCGCGAAAGAAGATCTGGTAGCGCTCGTCGATCTTTTCGGAAGCGAAGTGCGCGATGCCCTTGCTGTCGATGTAGCCGTAGATGTCAGCGGCGTGCGCCAGCCCCTGCTGCGTACACAGCAGGAAGGCCAATAGCAACAAGCGCTTGAAAACTGACATGCGTGGTGGAGGAATCAAACATCGATGTCGACATCGTCGGCGCGCAACTCCATGAGTTCGCGCCGGGCTGCCGCTTCGCCCTTGCCCATGAGCTTGGTGATCTCGCCCTGGGTGGACGTGAAGTCGAACCGGCCCAATTGGACCTGCATCAGGCGCCGGGTGTCAGGATTGAGCGTGGTTTCCCACAATTGTTCCGCGCTCATTTCGCCCAGGCCCTTGAAGCGGCTGATGCTCCAGGCGCCTTCGCGAACGCCATCTTTACGCAATTTGTCGAGCGTGGCGGTCAGTTCGCCCTCGTCCAGCGCATAGACCTTGGAGGCCGGCTTCTTGCCGCGCGCGGGCGCATCGACCCGGAACAATGGCGGCTTTGCGACATACACGTGGCCGGCTTCGATGAGTTTCGGGAAGTGCCTGAAGAACAGCGTGAGCAGCAGCACCTGGATGTGCGAGCCGTCCACGTCGGCATCGCTCAGGATGCAGACCTTGCCGTAGCGCAGGCCGCTCATGTCGGGCGTGTCGTTGGGGCCGTGCGGATCGACCCCCACAGCGACCGAGATGTCGTGGATTTCGGTGTTGGCGAACAGCCGGTCGCGCTCCACTTCCCAGGTGTTGAGCACCTTGCCGCGCAGGGGCAGGATCGCCTGGCTTTCCTTGTCGCGGCCCATCTTGGCGCTGCCGCCGGCAGAGTCGCCCTCGACCAGGAAGACTTCGTTGTGGCTGATGTCCTTGCTCTCGCAATCAGTGAGCTTGCCGGGCAGCACGGCCACGCCGGAGCCCTTGCGCTTCTCGACCTTCTGGCCGGCGCGCTGGCGCGTCTGCGCGGCCTTGATGGCCAACTCAGCCAGCTTCTTGCCGTAGTCGACATGCTGGTTGAGCCATAGCTCGAGCGCGGGACGCACGAAGCTCGACACCAGGCGCACGGCATCGCGCGAGTTCAGGCGTTCCTTGATCTGGCCCTGGAACTGCGGATCGAGCACCTTGGCGCTCAGCACGTACGAAGCGCGTGCGAACACGTCTTCGGGCAGCAGCTTCACGCCCTTGGGCAGCAGCGAGTGCAGTTCGATGAAGCCCTTCACCGCAGTGAATAGGCCGTCGCGCAGGCCGCTTTCGTGCGTGCCGCCGGCGCTGGTGGGAATCAGGTTGACGTAGCTCTCGCGCACTGGCTGGCCGTCTTCGGTGAAGGCCACGCACCAGTCGGCGCCCTCGCCTTCGGCGAAGTTGTCGGCGTTCTTGTCGGCATGGCCGCTGCCTTCGAACAGCGGGATGACGGGGTCGCCGTTGAGCGTCTGCATCAGGTAGTCGCTCAGGCCCCCCTTGTAGAGCCACTGCTGTGTTTCCTTGGTCTTCTCGTTCGTGAGCGTGACGCTCACGCCGGGCATCAGCACGGCCTTGCTGCGCAGCAGGCGCGTGAGCTCGCCCATGGGCAGCACGGCGGTTTCGAAGTACTTGGCGTCGGGCCAGGCGCGCACGGTGGTGCCCTGCTTGCGCTCGCCCGCTTCGAGCTTGCGGATTTCGAGCGCCTCGATCACATCGCCGGCACTGAAGGCCAGCTTGGCGGCCGAGCCTTCCCGGTGCGAGGTGACTTCGAGCCGCTTCGACAGCGCATTGGTCACCGACACGCCCACTCCGTGCAGGCCGCCCGAGAAGCTGTAGGCGCCGCCCGAGCCCTTGTCGAACTTGCCGCCCGCGTGCAGCCGGGTGTACACGAGTTCGATCACGGGGGCCTTTTCTTCAGGGTGCAGGCCGAAGGGAATGCCCCGGCCGTCGTCTTCGACGCTGACCGAGCCGTCGATGTGCAGGGTGACCTTGATCTTCTTGCCGTAGCCCGCGAGCGCCTCGTCGGCCGCGTTGTCGAGCACTTCCTGGATGATGTGCAGCGGGTTGTCGGTGCGGGTGTACATGCCCGGGCGCTGCTTGACGGGCTCGAGGCCCTTGAGCACGCGGATGGAGCCTTCCGAGTAGCCGGAGGATGCGGACGGTGAATTGGGGGGAGTCTTGGGGGGAGTCGCCATGGGGGCGGATTGTAGTCAGTCGCCGCCAAATGACTGGATACCCATACAGGAGCCTCCGGCCGCAGCCAGAGGTTTGCATGATGGCCGGGCCTACTTGTCGATGATGACCTGACCGGTGTAAGCCAGCGAGGCAAGCTCGGGCCTGGCCTTTTCAGCCGGCTCCATGTCCAGAACGATGCTCCCGGTCACCAGGCCGAACGACGGCGACATGCGCACGTACTTCGTTTCGCCGGCTTCGAGGGAAATGCCGAGCGTCTTCCTCAGGTCGCTCATGGTCGCAGCCTGGTAGGTGCCGGCGGGACGGTCGACATAGAAGAAGCCACCGGACTTCGAAGCTCCCACCACCACCTTGTCGAGGCGAATGAGGGGCTGCAATGCCGAGCCGTAGGGGGTTGCAGCGCGGAAGAAAAAGATGCGGCCTTCGCCGGGCTTCACCTTGGGAATGGTGCCGGACATGTCCTGATATTTGGTGCCGGTAACGGCGCAGCCCGCAATCGCGATCGTCATCACCGTGAGTACGGCAAGCTTCAGGGCGGTTCTTTTCATTGTTTGAATTCCTCGTGAGGAAAAAGCACTGCAGATGAATGTAACGAATTACAAACATGGATTTACGAGGCCCGCGTCAGCTTGATGCGCCGATTGCATCAAAACCGCCCCGATAAATCATCAATGGCTTTGGCCGCCGTGCCACCTGCCAAAGCAGGCGAATCGTTACATTCGAAGTCATGCAATCCCCCGCCGCCCCTGCTCTCTCGGTCAAGCAAGTCCTGTTCTGCGGGGCAATGATCGTCACGCTCTCGATGGGCATCCGCCACGGCTTCGGGCTCTGGCTGCAGCCGATCACGCAGGCGCAGGACTGGAGCCGGCAGACCTTCTCGTTCGCGCTGGCCATCCAGAACCTCTCGTGGGGCATCTTCGGTGTGTTCGCGGGCATGCTGGCCGACAGGTTCGGCGCGTTCCGGGTGTTGATCGGCGGCTCGGTGTTCTATGCGCTGGGGCTGTTCGGCATGGCGCATTCGCCGACGCCGCTGCTCTTCACACTGAGTGCAGGCGTACTGATTGGCGCAGCGCAGGCAGGTTCGACCTATGCGGTGATCTATGGCGTGATCGGGCGGCAGATTCCGGCCGAGCGGCGATCGTGGGCCATGGGCGTGGCGGCGGCGGCCGGCTCGTTCGGCCAGTTCCTGATGGCGCCCATCGAGGGGCGGCTGATCGGCCACCTGGGCTGGCAGACAGCGCTGGCCGTTGTGGCGGTGCTGGTGCTGGTGATCATCCCGCTGGCCTTCGGCCTGCGCGAACCGAAGACGGCAGCGCTGGCCGGGCACCGCGAACAGTCGGTGCTGCAGGCGGTGGGCGAAGCCTTCCGCTACCCGAGCTTCGGGCTGCTGATGGCGGGCTACTTCGTCTGCGGCTTCCAGCTGGCGTTCATCGGCATCCACATGCCGACCTACCTGCGCGACCGCGCATTGCCGGCCGAGGTGGCTGGCTACGCGCTGGCGCTGATCGGGCTGTTCAACGTGTTCGGCACGTATACGGTGGGGCTGCTGGGGCAGAAGCTGGCCAAGCGCAAGATCCTCGCGGCGATCTACTTCGCGCGGGCCGTGTCGATCGCGCTGTTCCTGCTGGCGCCAATCTCGCCGCTCAGCGTGTATGTGTTCTCGGCGGCAATGGGCTTCCTGTGGCTGTCCACCGTGCCTGCAACCAATGCAATCGTGGCGGGCATCTTCGGCGTGGCGCATCTTTCGATGCTCAGCGGCTTCGTGTTCCTGAGCCACCAGGTCGGCTCGTTCCTGGGCGTGTGGCTCGGTGGCTACCTGTACGACACCACCGGCAGCTATGACATCGTCTGGTACATCGCGATCGCGCTGGGCGTGTTCGCGGCGCTGATCAACCTGCCGGTGAAGGAAAGCGCCATCGCGCGCTCGTCGCCCCAGCCGGCCGGTGCCGCAGGCTGACGGGATTGCGTATAAACCAGGGCCATGACTCCGCAAATGCGCCACCACATCATCCACGCGGGCTGGCTGGCCGCCGCGCTGGCTGTGCTGGGTGGCGTATTCGCGCTTTACGTGCACCCGGACTTTCTGGTGACGCTGGTCGATCAGATCTGGTCCTGCTTCTGAGGCCGGGCCGGTCATGAAAGACGTAGCACCCATGCACGGCCTGTCCGAGCCTTCCGAATGGATCGTCCGCTGGTCGCACCTGCTTGCGTCTGGCGCCTCGGTGCTAGACGTGGCCTGCGGCGCCGGGCGGCACATGCAGTGGTTCGCGGGCCGCGGGCACCCGGTCACCGGTGTCGACCGCTCGCCCGAAGCCATCGAGGCAGCCGGCGCCTTCGGCCGCACCGTCGAGGCGGACATCGAATCCGGCCCCTGGCCCTTCACCGGCCAGGCCTTCGGCGCTGTCGTCGTCACCAATTACCTCTGGCGCCCGCGCATGGCCGACATCGTGGGCGCTGTGGCGCCGGGCGGCGTGCTGCTCTACGAAACCTTTGCCGCGGGCAACGAGACCGTCGGCAAGCCCTCGCGCCCCGACTTCCTGCTGCAGCCCGGCGAGTTGCTGGCGGCCTGCGCCGGCCTGCGGGTGGTGGCCTACGAAGACGGCTTCATCCCCGAACCGGCGCGCTTCGTGCAGCGAATCGCGGCCATACGCCCGGCCGCACCCGACGCCGGCCAGCCCGCCCGCCACCTCCTTAAGGGAAACTGAGGGGGCCGGGGCGGCTGTCTTGCGGGGCGCCGGAGTAAGTAGAATCGGCGCTTTCGTCCACCGACAAAGAGATTCCCCCTTGGAGCAACTGACAGGCAGCATCGTCGCGCTCGTCACGCCGATGCACGACGACGGCAGTGTCGACTACCCCGCCCTGCGGCGGCTCATCGACTGGCACATCGAAGAAGGCACCGACTGCCTTGGCGTGGTCGGCACCACCGGCGAATCGCCGACGGTTGATGTCGAAGAGCACTGCGAAATCATCCGTGTCTCGGTCGAGCAGGCCAAGGGCCGCGTGCCCGTGATGGCCGGCTGCGGCGCGAATTCGACCAAGGAAGCCATCGAGCTCGCCAAGTTCGCCAAGGGCGTTGGCGCCGATTCGCAGCTCCAGGTCGTGCCGTACTACAACAAGCCCACGCAAGAGGGCCAGTACCAGCACTTCAAGGCCATTGCCGAGGCCGTGGGTGACCTGCCCATCGTGCTTTACAACGTGCCCGGCCGTACCGTTGCCGATATGGCGCACGACACTGTGCTGCGCCTGGCGCAGGTGCCCGGCATCATCGGCATCAAGGAAGCCACCGGCAACATCGAGCGGGCCCAGTGGCTCATTCGCGACCTGCCGAAGAACTTTGCCGTCTACTCCGGCGACGACCCGACCGCGGTCGCGCTCATGCTCTGCGGCGGCCAGGGCAACATCAGCGTCACGGCCAACATTGCGCCGCGCAAGATGCACGAGCTGTGCGTGGCGGCGCTGGCAGGCGACGTCAAGCGCGCCATGCAGATCCAGTTCGAGCTCATGCCGCTGCACCGCAACCTCTTCGTCGAGCCCAATCCGATTCCGCTGAAGTGGGCCATGGCCCGACTCGGCCTTTGTGGCGGCGCGCTGCGCCTGCCGCTCACCGAACTCGGCGAAGCGAGCCGCCCCGCAGTCGAAGGCGCCCTGCGCGCCACCGGCCTGCTGAAGGGCTGAGCACCCCTCCCCCTACATTCCGGAACTGCCTTTTCCCTGGTCGCAGCAAGGTTAAGCAACCTTTTGCCCGAACCGTGCTCTGAGATGGCGGGCACTGCGGCCCATAGATAGACCGAACCATTCCAACAAGGAAGACGACGTTGAAGAACCTTTCGCGACTTGCACTGCTGGCCCTCGTTGCCAGCCTCGCCGCCTGCTCCGTCCTCGAGAGCGACAAGATCGACTACAAGAGCGCAGGCAAGGCCCCGACGCTCGAAGTCCCACCCGATCTCTCCCAACTCTCGCGCGACAACCGCTATGCCATTCCCGGCGGCGCCGTGACTGCCAATGCCTACCAGGCCGGCATCGCCAACGCCCCCGGCATCCCCACCGCCGTGAGCAACATCGGCGACGTGCGCATGGAGCGCTCGGGCACGCAGCGCTGGATCATCGTCAACCGCACGCCTGACCAGCTCTGGGACCCGGTGAAAGACTTCTGGCAGGAAAGCGGCTTCCTGCTGACCACCGACCAGCGCAACCTGGGCATCATGGAAACCGACTGGGCCGAGAACCGCGCCAAGCTGCCGCAGGACATCATCCGCGGCACGCTGGGCAAGCTGGTCGATTCGGTCTACTCGACCGGCGAACTCGACCGCTTCCGCACCCGCCTGGAGCGCACGCCGACCGGCACCGAGATCTTCATCAGCCATCGCGGCATGCAAGAGGTCTACAACAACTCGCGCCAGGACCAGACCGTGTGGCAGCCCCGCCCCAGCGATCCTGAACTCGAGACCGAATTCCTGCGCCGCCTGATGGTCAAGCTCGGCGTCTCGCAAGAGCAGTCGAAGATCCTGGCCGCTACCACCGCGCCGACCAAGACCGCCACCATCGCCAAGGTCGGCAACCAGCCGGTCGTGCAGATCAGCGAAGGCTTCGACCGCGCATGGCGCCGCGTGGGCCTCGCGCTCGATCGCACCGGCTTCACCGTGGAAGACCGCGATCGCAGCGCCGGCCTGTACTACGTGCGCTACGTGACGCCCGATCCCGACAAGAAGGAACCCGGCTTCTTCGGCAAGCTGTTCAGCGGCTCGAGCAAGACCGAAGCGCCGCTCAAGTTCCGCATCTCGGTCAAGGGCCAGGGCGAAGCCACCACGGTGTCGGTGCTCAACGAAACCGGTGCGCCCGAAACCTCGGCGAATGCCGAGCGCATCGTCAAGGTCATCGCCGACGACCTGAAGTAACCCGCATGCTCCGCTTCCGAAGTCTCGGCAGCGGCAGCACGGGCAACGCCGCGCTGGTCGAAGCGACCAGCGGCGGCCGCACCTCCCGCCTCCTGATCGACTGCGGCTTCGGCCTCAAGCAGCTCGATCTGCGGTTGGCCCAGGCGGGCCTTGCCGCCGGCGACATCGATGCGGTCTTCGTGACCCATGAGCACGGCGACCACATCGGCTGCGCCCATTCGCTGTCGCGGCGCAACCGAATTCCAGTCTGGATGAGCGAAGGCACCTGGCTCGCCACCGGCGGCCGCGATTTCGAGGGCCTGCTGAACCTGGCGCGCGACGATGCGGAGTTTGCGGTCGGCGACATCTGCGTGCAGCCCTTCACCGTTCCCCATGATGCACGCGAGCCGCTGCAGCTGCGCTGCACCGACGGCAACCGCACGCTGGGCGTGCTGACCGATCTGGGCCACGCCACGGCCCACGTGCTGGCCCGCCTGAGCGGCGTGCATGCGCTGTTGCTGGAGTTCAACCACGACAGCGATCTGCTGGCCAACTCGGCTTATCCGCCTTTTCTCAAGCACCGCGTTGGCGGCAACTACGGGCACTTGTCGAACACGGCCGCGGCCGAGATCGCGCGCGCGGTGCTGCACGACGGCCTGCGCCATGTGGTCGCGGCGCACCTGAGCGAGCAGAACAATCGGCCCGAGATCGTGCGGCGCCTGATGGCCGAAGCGCTCGGCGGTGATGAAGCCGAGATGCTTACCGCCACCGCATCAGAGGGCTCGCCCTGGCTCGACGTGTGAGCCGAAGCGTCCTCACTCTCTCCTAAGAAAAAAAGCCGCCTCATGGCGGCTTTTTGCATGGCGAATGCCGAGGCCTTGCTTATTGCTTCGGCGCTTCATTCTTCTTCGCGGCCTCGGTAGCTGCGTTCGCGGCATCGAGTGCAGACGAAGCACCGGGTGCAGGCGCTGCGGCTGGATCGGTGGCAGGCGCAGGGGCCGGAGCGGGCGCGGGTTCGGTCACGGGCGCAGGAGGCGGCGTCACGACAGCCGGCGCTGCATCCTCCTTCTTTCCGCAGGCGACGAGCGCAGCAGCGGCAATCAGCGAGGCAATCAGGACGGACGATGACTTCTTCATGGAATCTCCTTTGGCAATGAAGGTCTGGACGAAAAAATTCTAGACCTGCATACCCGCCCGAATATGTCTCGCGGCCGCATTCGCGGCATTGGCTTACAAGCCGAGTGTCGATGCCGGAAAGGCGGGCCGCGCAAGGCGCCAGCACTCGTCGATGGCCTCGCGCAACGCACGGCGCGCACGCGCGTCGTCACCGCTCACGCCCCTGCTGCGCTCGGGGTCGATGCGGTGCACGAACCACGTGGGCGTCCAGATGGCGCTCGGCACTTCGGAGCCCGCGGCCTTGCCGGTGGCGCGGCATTCGATGATGTGGTCCCACATGCGGCGCCACGGCACGAAGCGCGCGTGGCCGCGCTCGAGAACATCGAAGCGCTGCGCGAGCAACATCAGGCGGCGGCCGCTGGCCGACCAGGCCTGCAGCGCTTCGATGGTCGCGCGCTCGCCCAGGGGCCAGTCGGCAAAGTCGGGGTCGCTGAAGACGACCTCTTTCCAGCCCTGCTGCGCCGCGACCGACAGCGCGCCGCGCAGGAGTGCATCGAAGGCCTCGCGGCCATCGAAGCGCCCTTCGGGCAACGATAGGCTGGGCGCGTCGTCATTCGGCATGAAGCCACCCTGCCTCGCACCACTCGCCCAGCAACGCGAGTGCGCCTTCGCTCGCGCGCGCCAGCTCGCGTGCGCCGAGCGCGCGCTGGTCGGCCAGACGGCGCATCAGCGTCGCGTCGGCACCGCCCGCGCGAAAGCTCTCGCCGTTGATGTAGATGTGCCGCGTGTCGTAGAGCATGCGCGTGCGGCGGTCGAGCGCCACGTGCTGCATCGCATCGGGCGCCTCGCCGCCTTCTCCGAACCAGACGTTGGCCTTGGGCTCGGTGAGTGACTCGCCCAGTGCGCGATCGACGGCGTCAGGGTCGCGCAGTGCGGCCTCGATGGCCTTGCGCGCGAAGCCCTGGAGCGCAGCAGGCATTGCGGCCGGCGCATCGACCGCGGGCTGTGCCGGATCGCGGTAGCGCGCCAGCTCGGCCGGGCCTGCATCTTCCAGGTCTTCCGCGTACGCCTGCGCCATGCGCGCCAGCAGGTCTGCGCCGAGCTCGCCCAGGGCCGACGAACGCAGGCCGATGGAGCAGGTCATGCAATCGTCGCCCACGGCCACGCCGTCGTGGGCATAGCGCGGAGGCAGGTAGAGCATGTCGCCGGGCTCGAGCACGAAGGTTTGCTCAGGCTCGAAGTTCTCGAGAATCTTGAGCGGCACGCCCGGCTGCAGGCGCAGGTCGCTCTGCTTGCCGATGGACCAGCGGCGGCATCCCTGTGCCTGCAGCAAGAAAACGTCGTAGCTGTCGAAATGCGCGCCCACGCCGCCGGTGTCGCTCGCGTAGCTGATCATCAGGTCGTCGAGGCGGGCGTCAGGTAGAAAGCGAAACTGCCGCAACAGTTCGTGCACGCCCTCGTGATGCAGGTCGACGCCCTGCACCAGCAGCGTCCAGGCCGGCTGCTTCAACGGCGGCAGGGCGCGCCGGGCCAGCGGCCCATGCTTGAGCGACCAGCCGGCCTTGCCGTGGCGGATCAAGCGCGATTCGACGTCCTCACGCTCGGCCAGGGCGAACAGCTCAGTACGCTCGATCGGTGGCACCATCGCGGGTATCGCCTGGCGGACGAGCAAAGGTTTTTTCTGCCAGTACCGCCGCATGAACTGCGCGGCGCTCAGGCCGCCGAGCAACGGCAGCGGTTGGTTAATCTCCATGGGAGAATTCTGCAATGGAAATCTCTGAACAATGCGTGGTCGGCTTGACCTGGACCATGAAAGACACGCTCGGCGACGTGCTGGATGTGCTCGACGAGCCGGTGGAATTCATGGTCGGCGGCGACGATCTCTTCGACGTGATCGAAGCAGCCCTGCAAGGCCATGAGCCCGGCGCCCGGGTGCAGCTGCAAATTGAACCCGAACAGGGCTTCGGCGACTTCAACGACCAGTTGCTTTTTCTGGAGCCCCGCTCGCTCTTTCCCGAAGGCACGGAAGAAGGCATGACCTTCGACGGCTCCGCCCTGCCCAAGGGCGTGAACAGCAACATTCCAAAAGACGCGATCTACACCGTGGCCGAGATCTATCCCGATCACCTGGTGCTCGACGGCAACCATCCGCTGGCCGGCATCGCGATCCGGCTCGACATCACGGTGCGTTCGGTGCGAGAGGCCACCGAAGAGGAAGTCGGCCGCGGTTCGGCGGGCACGGGCTTCTTCAAGGTGTCGCCGATGGCGCCAAGCAACCAGACGCTGCACTGACCGAAGGGCAGCCAGCGAGTGCCCACAAAAAAGCCGGGCGGCGCCCGGCTTTTTCACGCCCCGAAGGACGAAGCGACTTACATGCGCGAGATCTGACCGTTGTCGATGCGCACGCGGTCGCCGATGCGCAGGTCGCCCGGGCTCTGCACGTCGAAGGCGCGGAAGCCGCCGCGATCAGTCTGCACCGACACGCGATAGGTTTCATAGGCGCGCGGGCCGTTCTGCTGGGCCTCGATGGTGTTGCCCAGCAAGGCGCCGCCCACGATGCCCAGCGCGGTGGCTGCGGCACGGCCATTGCCGCGCCCGAACTGGTTGCCCACCACCCCACCGATGACGCCGCCGGCGACAGCGCCGCCGCCCGTGGTGCCGGTGCCAGCGGTTTCGCTGCGCAGCACCTCGATGTTGGCCACGTGGCCGTACTCGACATAGGAAGCTTCGCGGTACTGAATGGCCTGCGGAGGCGCCTGGTACGGATAGCGCGAGGTCTGGTAGACCGGCGCCGGTGCCACGCATGCCGTGAGCGTGGCCACGGCCAGCACGGAAGCGGTGACGGAAACAAAGCGCATTGAGATCTTCATGTTGGGAGGCTCCTCGAATAGAACGATGCATGAAGAATGCATGCATCGGCTTGTGCCTGCCTGACTAACGCCGCAGCGCCCGCTGCGATGACGTCAGAACACACACTGATACCTTCGAGGCCGGCCGGCCTTTGCCGGTTCCGCTCTTTACCGCTCGGAAACCCAACTTCCCTCCCAGATCGGCTCAGTGCTTGCCCGTGGAGCCGTAGCCGCCCTCGCCCCGTTGCGAAGGTGCAAAGTCTGTGACCACCCGAAACTGCGCCTGCACCACCGGCACGATCACCAGTTGCGCGAGCCGTTCCATCGGCTGCAGCACGAAAGGCGTGTCGCTGCGGTTCCAGGCGCTGATCTTCAGCTCGCCCTGGTAGTCGCTGTCGATCAGGCCGACGAGGTTGCCCAGCACGATGCCGTGCTTGTGGCCCAGCCCGGAGCGCGGAAGTATCAGCGCCGCATAGGCCGGGTCGGCCAGGTGGATGGCAATGCCGGTGCCCACCAGCTGCCAGCCATTGGGCTCCAGCGTGATGGGGGCATCGAGGCAGGCCCGCAGATCGAGGCCGGCGCTTCCGGGAGTGGCATACGCGGGCAATTGATCCACCATGCGCGGATCGAGGATACGAACGTCGACTTTCACTTACTTGCTGCCTTGCTTCTGTTGCTGTTCTTTTTGCTTGCGGGCGGCTTCCTCGAGCACCTGCTGCCATTTGGCGACGCCGGGGGTGAGCTTCACGCCCTTCAATTTCTTGCCGAACCAGACGGCCAGGCCCGCCAGCAGGACCAGCACGCCGAACGGCACGCCGGCCGCCCACAGCACGAGGAACACCAGTGCGCCGCCGACGCCCAGCACCTTGAGGGTCAGGGGGTCGAACGACCCGGGCTGTGACTTCGGCACTTCGCCGTTCGACGCTGCCTCGTTGCGTTGCTGCATGGCGGCAGTCACGGGGCCGCCCTGCTGCCCGGGCGCCGTCGTGATGCCGACATCGAGCCCGGGCTCGCCGGGCTGCGCCGCCCTCTTCGGCAGCGTGGCCTGCGCCGACAGCCGCTCGACATAGCGAGCGAAGTCGCCGTTCGGCGGCGTGTTCCATTGGGGATTCAGGTTCATCAGACACTCCAGTCGGTAAGCCGGGCTGCAATTTCGGTCATCAGTTCGCGCGCCAGCGTGAGCTTGGGCGCGCGCGGAAGCTCACGCACGCCGTTGGCGTCCACCAGCAGCAGCGCGTTGTCGTCCTGCCCGAAGGTCAGTGGGCCGATGTTGCCGACCAGCAGCGGAATGCCCTTGCGCTCACGCTTGGCCTTGGCGTGCTCGGCGAGGTTCTCGCTCTCGGCCGCGAAGCCAACGCAGAAGAGCTTCTTCGACTGGGCCCGCTCGCTCTTGGCGACCGTGAGGAGGATGTCGGCGTTCTCCACGAAATTCAGCACCGGTGTCTTGCCACTGCCGTCCTTCTTGATCTTCTGGTCGCTGTGCATTGCGGGCCGCCAGTCGGCCACGGCGGCTGTAGCTACAAAAATGCTAGCAGACTGCGCAGCGCGGGTGGTCGCTTCGAGCATGTCTTGCGCCGACAGCACGTCAACGCGCGTCACGCCACGCGGGGTCGGCAGGTGCACCGGGCCGGCCACCAGCGTGACCTCGGCGCCCGCCTCGCGGGCCGCACGGGCAATGGCAAAGCCCATCTTGCCGGACGAATGGTTGGTGATGCCGCGGATCGGGTCCAGCGCCTCGAAGGTCGGGCCGGCCGTGACCAGCACCTTCTGCCCCGCCAACAGCTTGGGGCTGAAGAAGGCGGTGATGTCCTCGAGCAGCTGCGCCGGCTCCAGCATGCGGCCGTCGCCGGTTTCGCCGCAGGCCTGCCAGCCGTTGCCCACGCCCAGCACGGTCGCGCCATCGGCCGACACCTGCATCAGGTTGCGCTGCGTGGCGGGATGGACCCACATCTCGCGGTTCATGGCCGGCGCGATCAGCAGCGGAACGCGGTCCATGGGGCGGGCCAGGCACATCAGGCTCAGAAGGTCGTCGGAGCGGCCCTGCACCAGCCGCGCGATGAAGTCTGCGCTGCAGGGCGCCAGCACGATCGCATCGGCCTCGCGGCTCAGGTTGATGTGCGGCATGTTGTTGGGCTCACGCGTGTCCCACTGCGAGGTGTAGACGGTGCGCCCGGAGAGCGCCTGCATGGTCACGGGAGTGATGAACTGCTCCGCCGCCTCGGTCATGACGACCTGGACGGTCGCGCCCGCCTTGACGAACAGGCGGCACAGCTCGGCCGACTTGTAGCAGGCGATGCCCCCTGTGAGGCCCAGGACGATGTGTTTGCCGGCGAGATCTTGCATGGGCCGTATTGTTGCTCACATGCCATCGAACAAGCGGCAACAAGCCCTTGGCGAAAGGTGTCGCGAAGGGCACACCTATAATCGCAATTTCCCACTGCCCGGATTCACAGCGTCCGGAACTGGCATGACCAAATTTGTCTTCGTCACCGGTGGTGTCGTTTCTTCCCTTGGCAAGGGAATCGCCTCCGCCTCGCTCGCCGCGATCCTCGAATCGCGCGGCCTCCAAGTCACCCTCATCAAGCTCGATCCGTACATCAATGTCGACCCCGGCACGATGTCGCCCTTCCAGCATGGTGAAGTGTTCGTCACCGATGACGGCGCCGAGACCGACCTCGACCTCGGCCACTACGAGCGCTTCATCAACACGCGGATGCGCAAGGCCAACAACTTCACGACCGGCCAGATCTACAAGACCGTGCTCGAAAAAGAGCGCCGTGGCGACTACCTCGGCAAGACGGTGCAGGTGATCCCGCACATCACCAACGAAATCCAGGAATACATCAAGCGCGGCGCCGGCATCGGCACGGCGCACGAGGTGGACGTGGCCATCGTCGAAATCGGCGGCACCGTGGGCGACATCGAGTCGCTGCCCTTCCTCGAAGCCGTGCGCCAGATGAGCCTGCGCATGGGTCCGAACAACTCGGCCTTCGTGCACCTGAGCTACGTGCCCTGGATCGCCGCCGCCGGCGAACTCAAGACCAAGCCCACGCAGCACACCGCCAAGGAACTGCGCGCCATCGGCATCCAGGCCGACGCCCTGCTGTGCCGCGCCGACCGCCCGATTCCCGACGACGAACGCGCCAAGATATCGCTGTTCTCGAACGTGCCCGAATGGGGCGTCATCTCGATGTGGGACGTGGACACCATCTACAAGGTGCCCCGCATGCTGCACGAGCAGGGCCTGGACGGCCTGATCTGCGACAAGCTGCGCATCAACACCCCGCCCGCCAAGCTGCAGCGCTGGGACGACCTGGTGTACGAAGTCGAGCATCCGCAAAAGGAAGTGTCGATTGCCATGGTCGGCAAGTACGTCGACCTGTCGGACAGCTACAAGTCGCTGAACGAAGCACTGCGCCACGCCGGCATGAAGAACCATGCTCGCGTGAAGATCGACTACATCGACTCCGAGACCATCTCGGCACAAGACGTGTCGCGCCTGGCCAAGTACGACGCCATCCTGGTGCCCGGCGGCTTCGGCCAGCGCGGCGTCGAGGGCAAGATCTCGGCCGCCCGCTTCGCCCGCGAAGGCAAGGTGCCCTACCTTGGCATCTGCCTGGGCATGCAGGTCGCCACCATCGAATACGCCCGCCACGTGGCCGGCTTGAAGAACGCCAACAGCACCGAGTTCGACCCCGAGACGCCTACCCCCGTGATCGCGCTGATCACCGAGTGGAAGGACCGCGACGGCACGGTGAAGACGCGCGACGAGAAGTCCGACCTCGGCGGCACGATGCGCCTGGGCGCGCAAAGCTCCGACGTGGCTCCCGGCACGCTGGCGCACAGCATCTACGGCGACGTGGTCACGGAGCGCCACCGCCACCGCTACGAAGCCAACGTGAACTACCTCGACGAGCTGCGCAACGCCGGCCTCGTGATCTCCGCGCTCACGCAGCGCGAGCACCTGACCGAGATCGTCGAGCTGCCGCAGGACGTGCATCCGTGGTTCATCGGCGTGCAGTTCCACCCCGAGTTCAAGTCGACCCCGTGGGGCGGCCACCCGCTGTTCAACGCCTTCATCAAGGCTGCGCTCGAGCACAAGGACAAGGGCGCCGGCAGCACCAACAAGACACTGAAGGCGGTCGCATGAGCAGCGGCTACGTCATCGCCCACGTCGAGGTGACCAACCCGACGCAGTACGAGGAATACAAGAAGTGGTCGACCGTCGCCATGCAGGCGCACGGCGCCGAAGTGTGCGTGCGGGGCGGCCAGATTCAACCGCTCGAAGGCGATTGGAAGCCCACGCGCATCGTCATCCTCAAGTTCGCCAGCTTCGAGAAGGCCAAGGCCTTCTACGAGACACCCGAGTACCTCAAGGCACGCGAAGCGCGTGCCGGCGCGGCAATCATGAACATGATCGCCGTCGAAGGCCTCTGATCCCAATTTGTTCATCCGCCAAAGAGACCAGAAAGAGAAAGACAAAAGATGAGTGCAATCGTTGACATCGTCGGCCGCGAAATTCTCGACAGCCGAGGCAACCCCACCGTCGAATGCGACGTGCTGCTCGAATCGGGCACCATGGGCCGCGCAGCCGTGCCTTCGGGCGCATCGACCGGTTCGCGCGAAGCCATCGAGCTGCGCGACGGCGACAAGAGCCGCTACCTCGGCAAGGGCGTGCTCAAGGCCGTGGAGAACATCAACACCGAGATCTCGGAAGCCGTGCTCGGCCTCGACGCCAGCGAACAGGCCTTCCTCGATCGCACGATGATCGACCTCGACGGCACCGACAACAAGGGCCGCCTGGGCGCCAACGCCACCCTCGCCGTCTCGATGGCCGTGGCCCGCGCAGCAGCCGAAGAGTCGGGCCTGCCGCTGTACCGCTACTTCGGCGGCATGGGCGGCATGCAGATGCCGGTGCCGATGATGAACGTCATCAACGGCGGCGCGCACGCCAACAACAGCCTCGACCTGCAGGAATTCATGATCATCCCCGTGGGCGCCAAGAGCTTCCGCGAGGCCGTGCGCTATGGCGCCGAAGTGTTCCATGCACTGAAGAAGATCCTGGGCGACCGCGGCATCAGCACGGCGGTTGGCGACGAAGGCGGCTTCGCCCCCAGCGTCGAGAGCCACGAAGCGGCCATCCAGCTGATCCTCGAAGCCATCGACAAGGCCGGCTACACCGCCGGCGAGCAGATCGCCCTGGGCCTGGACTGCGCGGCCAGCGAGTTCTACAAGGACGGCAAGTACGTGCTGTCGGGCGAAAACCTCTCGCTCACGGCCGAAAGCTGGACCGACATGCTCGCGACCTGGGTCGACAAGTACCCGATCATCAGCATCGAAGACGGCATGCACGAAGGCGACTGGGACGGCTGGAAGCACCTGACCGAACGCCTGGGCAAGCGCGTGCAGCTGGTGGGCGACGACCTGTTCGTCACCAACACCAAGATCCTGCAGGAAGGCATCGAGAAGGGCATCGCCAACTCGATCCTGATCAAGATCAACCAGATCGGCACGCTGACCGAGACCTTCGCTGCCATCGAGATGGCCAAGCGCGCGGGCTACACGGCCGTCATTTCGCACCGCTCGGGCGAAACCGAAGACAGCACCATCGCCGACATCGCCGTGGGCACCAACGCCGGCCAGATCAAGACCGGCTCGCTGTCGCGTTCGGACCGCATCGCCAAGTACAACCAGCTGCTGCGCATCGAAGAAGACCTCGGCGACATCGCCGTCTACCCGGGCCGCGGCGCGTTCTACAACCTGAAGTAACGCCCGGACGCCACGCGGCATGCGCGCCCGCCTCGTTCCACCGATCGTCCTGCTGCTCCTGTTGGCCATCCTGCAGTGGCAGCTGTGGAACGGGCGCGGCAGCGTGCGCGACGTGACGCAATTGCGCACCAAGCTGGCCGACCAGAAGGAAGCCAACGCCAAGGCTGCGCTGACCAACGAGCGCCTGACCTCCGAGGTCAACGACCTCAAGGACGGCCTAGAAATGGTCGAGGAGCGTGCACGCGCGGAACTCGGCATGGTGAAGCCGAACGAAGTGTTCGTACAGATCGCACATTAGGATGACCCCCAGTCTTCGCGCACTTCGTGTCGCTTCGCCAAACCCCTTCCAGGGGGCGACACCAGCGGCCCGGCAAAGCCGGTTCCGCGGTGTCCCACGCACAGACTGCGACGGTGCCCTCCGGGGGAGAACCTGATCCTCGAGCTTCTCTCGGCCCCTGCATTTCTGCTGTGGGGCTCTCCTGTCAGCTGGCTCGAGCTCGTGGCCTCGCTCCTGGCGCTCGCCATGGTCGGCTGCAACATGCGCGAGATTCACTGGGGATGGCCGCTGGCCATCGTCAGTTCACTGCTCTACGTGGCGGTATTCGCCAAGGCGCGCATCTACGGCGACGCCTCGCTCCAGGTCTTCTTCGCTTTCGTCGCGCTATGGGGCTGGTCGCAATGGCTGCGTGGCCATCGTGCCGACGGCAGCGCCTTGCATGTCACCCGGCTCTCGCCGCGCGGCATCGCGCTCACACTTGCTGCCTGCGCACTGGCGTGGCCGGCCGTCGCCCTCTTCCTGCGCCGCTTCACCGACACCGACGTGCCCTGGTGGGATGGTTTCGCCACCGGCCTGAGCCTTGTCGGGCAGTTCCTGCTCGGGCGCAAGTTCATCGAGAACTGGCTGATCTGGCTGGCCGTGAATGTTGTGAGCGTGGGCCTGTTCATCCACAAGGGGCTGTGGCTCACCGTGGGCCTGTATGCGGTGTTCGCCGTGCTCAGCGTGGCCGGCTACATCGCGTGGCGGCAGCGCATGCCCGCGCAGGCGGTACGCGCATGACGCCCACGCTTCCGACCGGCTGCGTCATCGCACTCGTGGGCGCCGAGAGCACCGGCAAGACCGAGCTGGCCCGTGCCATCGCGCAGCGCCTGCAGGACCGCGGCACGCCGGCCACGCTGGTGGGCGAGTACCTGCGGGAGTGGTGCGAGCGTGAAGGCCGCACGCCACGCCCCGACGAGCAGCAGGCCATCGCCGACGAGCAGACCCGCCGTATCGACGCCGCGGCCGCCACCGGCGTGGTGGTGGCCGACACCACCGCACTCATGACTGCGGTCTACAGCGAGCAGCTGTTCGCCGACACCAAGCTCTACGAAAGCGCCCTGGCCGCGCAACGGCGCTATGCCATCACGCTGCTCACCGCGCTCGACCTGCCCTGGGTGGCCGACGACATGCGCGACGGCCCGCATGCTCGCCAGCCGACCGACACACTGGTGCGCGCCGCGCTCACGGGCGCGAAGCTCTCGTATGCCGTGGTGCACGGCATGGGCGGCGAACGGCTTGCCAATGCCTGGAACGCCATCAATTCCATCGCGGGCAGCGAAGGCCGTCCGCGTACGCGCGTCCAGTCCGACGCGAAGCCCGCCTCATGGTCGTGGCCTTGCGAGAAATGCTCCGACCCGGAATGCGAACATAAGCTCTTCAGCGACCTGATCGCGCGCCGCGAGTAGCAGCGCGCCTCACCTCTTACCGGAGACCCGATGCCCCTTTCGACCGTCGCACGCGTCACGCTTCTTCCCGGCGCTCTGGCCGCCCTGCTGCTGGCCGCTGGCCAGGCTACCGCAGCCCCCGTTGCCGCCACCGTCGAGAACGGCACCACCACCACCGCCTGCGCCGAGGAAGACAACGTCTCGCTGACCCTGCGCGGCGACGGCATCCGCCACATGCGCATCGAGGCGCTGCAGCCTGACTATCTCGACAAGATCGGCAACGACGTCACCAAACCCGACTTCTCGGGCTGCAATTTCGACGGCGGCGCGCACCCGACCGACCCGGCACACCGCTTCCGCAAGCGCACCGTGGTGCTGATGGACAACGCCCAGTGGCGCATCGTCGGCATGACGCTGCCGACCTTCTGGCGGCCGCAGCGCGTGCCTGTGCAGGTGGGCAAGCGCAAGGACAGCGGCTTTCACCTGCTGCAGGTGTTCAAGAAGGAAAACGGCAAGGCGCTCGAAGCGATCGTGCTCTACCCGTCCGACGGCTACTGGCGCATCAAGCCGCTGCCCGAAGCCCGCTTCGGCGATGGCGTGTACGGCTCGTCGTTCCTGCTCGGCCCGGTCGAGGCGGCCGCGCGGCCGGTGGTGAACATCGCGTCGATCCGCATCGTGCCGCGGCCGCTGGCCATTAACGTGCGCTTCACCGACGGCGGCAGCGCCGCGGTGCGCGTGGACGAAATCAGCCGCGCGCGCACCGCGCTTGACGTGACGCTGTCGAAGCCCACCGCGAGCGCACAGCCCTTCGCTGTGCTGCGCTCGATGTACGTCACGCCCGACAACGCCGACGTGAGCGAAGTGCGCTGGCAGGCATCGCCTCAAGCGGCGCTGCAGGTGCTGCCGTTGCCCGAGGTGAAGACGCTGCAGGCCACGCAAGTGCGCTTCGGCCGCAGCCTGCCGTCGAAGCACAACACGAGCGCGCCCGACATAGCTTTCAGCGAATTCGACGACGGCGCGCGCTGAGCCTGCCCAGCCCGGGCACCCAGGACTACTGAACGACCGGACTACCCGGAATCTGGTCGCCCAGCGGCTTGAACAGCTGCGCCGCATCGACCGCGTCGAAGCGGTACTGCTTGCCGCAGAAGTCACAGCCCACCTCGATGTCGCCGCGCTCGGCGAGGATGCTCTCGGCCTCCTCGACGCCCAGCCCGCGAATCATCTGCGCCACGCGCTCGCGGCCGCAGGTGCACGCGAAGTGCGGGCCCAGCAGGCCGGCCTGCGGCTCGAAGCGCAGCAGCTTTTCTTCCCAGAACAGGCGGCGCAGGATGGTCTCGATGTCGAGCGTCAGCAGCTCGTCGCGCGTCAGGCTAGACGCGAGGATCGAGATGCGGTTGTAGTCCTCGTTGCGGCCGATCTGGTCTTCGTTGGCCTGGTCGTGATCCTTGTCGGAGGTGCCTTCGAGGTTGCCCTCGCCCTTCACAGGCAGGCGCTGGATCAGCAGGCCGGCAGCCACCTTGTCGTCGGCTGCGAGCACCAGCGTGGTGTCGAGCTGCTCGCTCTGCAGCATGTAGTGCTGCAGCACGTCGCTGAGCTTGCCGAGCTTCTCGCCCTCGTCGCCGAAGAGCGGCACCACGCCCTGGTAGGGGGTGGCGCCCGGCAGCTTGTCCTTGGGGTCGAGCGTGATGGCGCAGCGGCCCTTGTTGTTCACGTTGACCATGTCGGGCAGGCGCGCATCGGCCGGCAGGTCGCCGATCACCTTGGCGGTGGCGCGCAGGCTCAGGTCGGGTTTGGCCTCGGCCACCGCGACCTTCACGGGACCGTCGCCGAAGATCTGCAGGATCAGCGCGCCATTGAACTTGATGTTGGCCTGCATCAGCGTGGCGGCAGCCGTCATCTCGCCGAGCAGTTCGGCCACGGGCGGCGGGTAGGCGCCGGTGGCGGTGTTGGAGGCGCGCCGCGCAAGGATCTCCTGCCACGCATCTGTCAGGCGCACGATCATGCCGCGCACCGGCAGGCCATCGAACAGGAATTTGTGCAGCTCGCTCAAAACGTCTTCTTTCTCTGTGTGCCTGCCACCGGGGCGGTCAGGCGATCTTTTTCAGGCCCTTCGCGAAGCGACGGGCGTTCAACACATAGTGCTCGGCGCCCTGTCGCAGCTTGGCGGCCGCCGCGTCGTCGAGGGTGCGCACCACCTTGGCTGGCGAGCCCATGATGAGCGAGTTGTCCGGGAACTCCTTGCCCTCGGTCACGACGCTGCCGGCGCCAACGATCGAATTGCGGCCAATCCTCGCGTTATTCAAGACCACCGCCTGGATGCCGATCAGCGTGTTGTCGCCGATGGTGCAGCCGTGCAGCATCACCTGGTGGCCGATGGTCACGTTGTCGCCAACGATCAGCGGGCAGCCGATGTCGGCGTGCAGCACCGACAGGTCCTGGATGTTGCTGTTGCGCCCGACGGTCAGCAGCTCGGTGTCGCCGCGCAGCACGGCGCCAAACCACACGTTGGCGTTGTCCGCCAGCTTGACGTTGCCCATGACCTCAGCGCTGTCGGCCACCCATGCTCCTTCGCCCATCTGGGGGGCCACGCCGTCGAGTTCGTAGAGCGCCATTGCTTTCAGTCCATGGAAGGTCAAAACCTAGAATTGTAGGGATGCACCCCCGATTGAGCGCGCTCGCCGCGCTACGCCTGACAGACCCCGACGAAAAGGTGGCCGCAACGCGCGCCATATCTTTGTCCGGCGCTACCGATTCCATAGCAACCGACCCGATCCGCACCGCCGGCGACGATGTTGGCGTGCCGGGCCGCCCCGAACGGCCGCTGCGCGTGGCCGCCACCGCCGTGCAAAAGCGCTCGCCCTTCACCACCGAAGGCCGTGCCGCGCTGATCCATTCGATCTGCCACATCGAGTTCAACGCGATCAACCTCGCGCTCGACGCCGTGTGGCGCTACGACGGCATGCCCGAGACCTACTACCGCGACTGGCTGCGCGTGGCCGACGAAGAGGCGCTGCACTTCACCCTGCTGCACACGCACCTGCAGGACATGGGCTGGCGCTACGGCGACTTCCCCGGCCACGACGGCCTGTGGAACATGTGCGAGAAAACGAAGGACGACGTGCTCGCCCGCATGGCGCTGGTGCCGCGCACGCTGGAGGCACGCGGCCTCGACGCCACGCCGCTCATCCAGGGCAAGCTCAAGCGCGTGAACACGCCCGATGCGCTGCGCGCGGTGGAGATCCTCGACATCATCCTGCGCGACGAAGTGGGCCACGTGGCCATCGGCAACCACTGGTACCGCTGGCTGTGCGATGGCGCGGGCCTCGATGCGGAGGCGACCTACCCCGCGCTTGTGGCGCGCTATGACGCACCGCGCCACAAGCCGCCTTTCAACCTCGAGGCACGCAGCCGGGCGGGCTTCAGCCCCGAAGAATTGCGTGCGCTGACCGACTCGCGCCCCGAATGAGCAATGTGATTTCCGACCAGACCTGGTCACGCCCCGACCTGCTGGCCTGCCTGCAAAACCGCAAGGGCGCCGAGCCGCTGCATTTTGAACGCTGCGATTTCGACGAGGCCGACCTGTCCCGCCTCGACCTGCGCGGCGCGCAGTTCACGCTCTGCAACTTCGCCGAAACCTCGTTCGACCGCGCACTGCTGTCGGAAACCCGCTGGGCCGGATGCAGGGCACGCCAGGCCGACTTCGGCCTCGCGGACCTGACGAACGCGCGCTTCCAGGACTGCGACCTGAACAACACGCAGTGGACGCGCACCAAGCTGGCATCGGCGTTCTTCACCGGCGTGAAGCTCACGGGCGCGCACTTCGGTGAAGTCTCAGCGCTGGGCATCGGCTTCAAGGATTCGCTGCTGGTGGATGCGCACCTGCGCGGCATGTCGTTCCGCAAGCAGAAGCTCGAACAACTCGACTTCTCCGAGGCCGACCTGTCGGGCTGCGATTTCCGCGAGGCGGTATTCGAGGGTGGCAGCCTGCGCAACGCACACCTGAAGCTTGCGCGCTTCGAAGGCGCGGACTTGCGCGAGGTCGACTTGGGCGGGCTGCGGCTCGCGAACGCGGCCCAGTTCAAGGGCGCCACCATCTCACACCGGCAGGCCGCCTCGCTGGTCGAGGAACTGGGCCTGCGCGTGGTCTGAACTCAGGCCGATGCTGGCCTGCTGTGCACCACCAGCTTCGGCGTGAAGGCCTGAAGCACTTCGCCGCGCTGGTTGAGCGTCTGGCAGCGCATCGTCACCATCGCGCGGCCAGGCTTGGAGCGCGAGGGCGTGATCTCGACCACCTCGCTCACCACGTGCAGCACGTCGCCGGGGCGCGTCGGCCTGGGCCATTGGAGCTCGCCGCCCGAACCGATGATGCCGTCGGCCAGGGGGATGCCGCTGTCGACCAGCAGCTTCATCGTGAGGGCGGCCGTGTGCCAGCCGCTCGCGGCGAGGCCGCCAAAGAAGGTGGCTTTGGCGGCCTCTTCGTCGGTGTGGAAAGGCTGCGGGTCGAACTGCTGCGCGAAGGCCTTGATCTGCGCCACGTCCAGCACGTGCTCGCCGCTCTGGAAGCGGTCGCCTACCGCCAGGTCTTCCAGGTACAGCTTGCGCTTCGCGCCGGCTTCAGTGCTTGCCGTCATCGGGTCTCCTTGTGGTTTCTGCCCGCATTCTCGGACGCTCAGACCCGCTCGAGAATCGTCGCGATGCCCTGCCCGCCGCCGATGCATTGCGTGGCCAGCGCATAGCGGCCCTTCTCGCGCGCCAACAGCGATGCAGCCTTGCCGGTGATACGCGCACCCGTCGCGCCCAGCGGATGGCCGATCGAAAGCCCACCGCCGTCGAGGTTGATCTTCGCCGGGTCGAGCCCGAGGTCGCGGATGCAAGCCAGCGCTTGCGAGGAGAAGGCCTCGTTGATCTCGATCACATCAAGGTCGGCCGCGCTCAGGCCGGCGCGCGCCAGCGCCTTGCGGGTCGCGGGAATCGGGCCGATGCCCATGATGGCCGGGTCGACGCCCACGGTCGCGAACGACCTGATGCGCGCCAACGCCTGCAGGCCATGCTTCGCCGCGAAGGCATCGCTGGTGACGAGCACCACGGCCGCGCCGTCGGTCAGCGGCGACGAGGTGCCGGCCGTCACGACGCCATCGGGGCGAAATGCGGGCTTGAGGTTCGCCAGTGCCTCGGCCGAAGTCGTGGGCCGGATGCAGCCGTCGGCATCGACGATGTCGCCCGATGCCAGGCGCACGGGCACGATCTCGCCTGCCAGGCGCCCCTGCGCGCGCGCCTCGGCCGCCTTGCGGTGCGACTCGACCGCAAAGGCATCCTGGTCGGCGCGGCTCACGTTCCAGCGCTGCGCCACGTTCTCGGCCGTCTCGCCCATCGAGATGTAGGCGTCGGTGTTCTCCTTCAGCTCGGGGTTCGGCGAGAAGTTGAAGCCGCCCTGCGGCACCATCGTCATCGACTCCACGCCGACGCACAGGAAAGCGTCGCCCATGCCCGCCTCGATCTGCGCGGCGGCGATGTGCACGGCCTGCATCGACGAGCCGCAGAAGCGGTTCACCGTCATGCCGCCCACCTCGTGCGGCAGGCCGGCCAGCAACCCGACGATGCGCGCGAGGTTGTTGCCCTGCGAGGCCTCGGGGTACGCGCAGCCGAGGATGACGTCTTCGAGCAGTGCAGGGTCGAGGTCGGTGCGCTGCAGCAGGCCGCGCACCACGCCGGCGGCGAGCGTGTCGGGCCGCACTTCGGCGAGTGCGCCTTTCTTCGAGAAGTGGAAGGGGGAACGGGCGTAGGCGGAAATGACGGCTTTCATGGGTGTGCTCCAACAGGTTTGTCTACCATCCAATCGGTAGGCTACGAGGTCAAAAAATAGGCACGCCGAAACGTGCCTGCATCAGGCCTGGCGGTCAGCCGGGCAGTGAACTCCTGAGTTGCGCGACGGCTTCGTCGAAGTCGTCCACGCGCCCTGTCATGCGCGCCGACAGCAGCGCGCCTTGGCAGACCGAAAACACATAGGCGGCCAGCGAAGCGACCGACGCGCCCTTTTTCCGCGCCGGCATCAGCGCGCCCAGCACACCGGTGAGCCACGTCACCTGCGTGTTGCGCAACTCCTGCACGGCCTGGCGCAGTTCGTCGTTGATGACGCCCCAGCCGGGCGCCAGCGCACCGGCGGGACACATGCCCGAGCCGGCCCTCAGCGTGTTGCGGTACATGCGGAAATACGATTCGAGCGCGTCCTTCGGCTCGCGCGCCCGGGCGGCGTCCCAGTCCTTGAAGCCCTGCGTGGCCGCGCGGATCACCGCGACACCCAGCGCCTCCTTGGTCGGGAAGTGGTGGTACAGGCTGGCTTTGCGCACGCCGACCGCGTCGGCCACGTCCTGGAAGCTGAAGCCCAGGTAGGAGCGCGTTTCGATGAACCCGCGCGCCACCGCGAGGATCTGCTCGCGGGTGCTGCCGGTGGCAAGGGCTGTGGCGCTGGTCATCCACCTACTATAAGGTAGGGAAATTCACACTGCAAGCCGAGGTGTCATCCAGGCGTCAGTCGGCCTTGATGCCCGCGGCCTTCACGATGCGGCCGTTGCTTTCGAACTCGCTGGCGATCTCTTTCGCGAACGCAGCCGCGGTGCCGCCGGTCGGCACGTTGTCGGTGGCCGTGAGCTTGGCGCGCAGCTCGGGGCTGGCCAGCGCCTTGTTGATCTCGGCGTTGTACTTCGCAACCAGAGCGCTCGGCGTGGCTGCGGGCGCGAACACGCCGAACAGTGAATTGATGTTGGCCGCCTTGTAGCCCAGCTCGTCCAGCGTGGGCACCTGGGGCAGGCTCTCGAGGCGCGCGGGGGCGCCCACCGCCAGCGGACGCAGCTTGCCCGACTGGATGTGCGACGACAGCGTCGGGCTCGCGTTGGTCGACAGGATCTCGAACTGCCCGCCGATCGCATCGTTGAGCTGCTGGCCGCCGCCCTTGTAGGGCACGTGCGTGATGTCGACGCCCGCCGCCGCACGCAGCTGCTCCAGCACGATGTGCCCGAGCGAAGCCGGCCCCGACGTGGCCCAGCGCACCGCACCCGGATGCGCCTTGGCGTCGTCGATCAGCGCGCGGAAATCCTTCGCCTTGCTGGCCGGCGTAGCGATCAGCAGCACCGGCGAATACATCACGCTGGCCACCGGTGCCACGTCTTTCAGCGGGTCGAAGGGCAGCTTGCCCAGGTGCGGGCTCAGCACCAGCGGGCTGATGGCCGAGAAGCCCAGCGTTGCGCCGTCGGGCGCGGCCTTGGCGACGGCGTCCATGCCGATGGCACCGCTCGCGCCGGCGCGGTTGTCCACGATCACCGTGATGCCCATCTGCGCGGCGAGCCGGTCGCCCAGTGCGCGCGCGACCACGTCGCTGACGCCGCCCGCCGGGTAGGCAACGATGAGCCGAACCGTCTTGGGCAGGGCCTGCGCGTGCGCGCCGGAAGCGGCGCACAGCGCGGCGGCAGCAAGAAGGCGGGTCGCCATGCGGTGCGAGGGCTTCGAGGAAGCAAGGAAATTCATGGTGTCTGTCGTTCGTCTGCGAGGGTTGCGTCGCTTCTCATTGTCCGCCTTCATCCACGCGGATGGTGCTGCGCATGCAGCTGCTTCAGGCGCTCGCGCGCCACGTGCGTGTAGATCGTCGTCGTCGAGATGTCGGCATGCCCCAGCAGCAACTGCACCGCGCGCAGGTCGACCCCGTGGTTCAGCAAGTGCGTGGCGAAGGCATGGCGCAGCGTGTGCGGCGACAGCGGCACGTGGATGCCGGCCGCGGTGGCGTGCTTCTTCACGATGATCCAGAACATCACGCGCGTCATGCCCGCACCGCGCGCGGTCACGAACAGGTCGGGCGTCTGCTGCCCATCGAGGATGGCGGGTCGCGACTCCTCCAGGTAGCGCTCGATCCAGCGCCGCGCTTCGCCGCCGAAGGGCACGAGCCGCTCCTTGTTGCCCTTGCCCAGCACGCGCAGCACACCGTCGTTCAGGCTCATGTCGATGGCCTTGAGCGCCACCAGCTCGCTCACGCGCAGGCCGCTCGCATACATCAGCTCCAGCATCGCGCGATCACGCAGGCCGAGCGGCGACTCGACGTCGGGCGCGGCCAGCAGGTCGTCGACCTGCTTTTCCGACAGCGTCTTGATGGCGCGCGGCATCTGCCGCGCGGGCGCGAGCCGGATGCTCGGGTCGGCCACGATGCGGCGCTCGCGCAGCGCCCAGCGGTAGTAGCGCTTGAACACGGTGAGGCGGCGGTTGGCCGAAGTGGCCTTGCCCTTGGTGGACAGGCGCGCGCCCATGTAGGCCTGCAGGTCGGACTCCTTCGCGGCATCGAGCCCGGCGCCGCTGCGCTGCGCGTGCAGCCACTGCGCGAACAGCGCGAGGTCGCGGCGGTAGGCGGCCAGCGTGTTCTTCGACAGCCCGTCTTCGAGCCAGAGGGCGTCGATGAAGTCGTCGATGTCGGGTGTCTGCGTGGCTGCCTCGGTCATGCCTTGCAAGATAACAAAAGAAAAAGCCGCCCGGCATGCGAGCGGCTTTCTTTCGTGCGAAGAAGAGTTATCAGTCGAGCTTCAGGTTCTGCTTCTTCACGACCTGCTTGTAGACCTCGTACTCGGCCTTGATCTGCGCGGCGAACTGCTCGGGCGAGTTGGCCACGATCAGCGAGCCCGTGTCCTCGATGCGCTTGCGGACCGCCGGTTCTTCCACGGCCTTCTTCACGCCAGCGCTGATCTTTTCGACCACTTCCTTCGGCAGGCCCTTGGGGCCGAGGATGCCGTAGTAGGCCATGCGGTTCACCGGCTCCAGGCCCACTTCCTTGAAGGTCGGCACATTGGGCAGCGCGGCCAGGCGCTGCGGCGCCGACACCACGATGGGGATCAGCCGGCCGCTGGTGATGAAGGGCATGGCCGAGGGAATGTTGTCGAACATGATCGGCACCTGGCCGGCCACCACGTCGTTCAGCGCCGGGCCCGCGCCGCGGTAGGGGATGTGCGTGACGAAGGTGTTGGTCAGGCTCTTGTAGAGCTCCATCAGCAGGTGGCCGATGCCGCCCGTGCCCGACGAGGCGTACGAATACTTGCCGGGGTTCTTCTTCAGCTCGGCCACGAACTCGGCGTAGTTCTTGGCCGGAAAGCTCGGGTTGACCGCAATGATGTTCGGCGTGGCCGCGATGTTGATGATCGGCGTGAAGTCGTTGATCGGGTCGTACGGCGTCTTCGGGTTGATGGCCGGGTTGGCCGCCGTGCTCGACACGGTGGCAATGCCGAGCTTGTAGCCGTCGGGAGTGGCACGCGCCGTTTCGGCCGCGCCCACGATGCCGCCGCCACCGGCGCGGTTGATCACCACCACGGGCTGGCCCAGCACCTTGCCCAGCGGATCGGAGATCACGCGCGCCACGATGTCCGTCGTGCCGCCCGGTGCAAAGGGCACGCTCAACTCGACGGGCTTGTTGGGGTACCCCTGCGCAAAGCTCTGACCCGCGATGGCGACCAGTGCGGCGCCTCCCACCAGCGCGCTCCATTGACGACGTTGCATCGAAAACTCCTTGGTATTTGAATGAATGATGTCGAAAAACGAAGCCCGGATGCTAGCGGTTCAGGAGCGCTCTCCATGCTGTGGATTACCCATGGTCAAGCGGGTTTATCCTCGAAGCGGTGAATTACGCTCAGCTGCTTTTCCCCGACTTCTCCCTCATCGCCATCGGCTGGCTCCTGTGCCGCTACACCGCGCTCGACCGCCGCGTGTGGGATCAGGTCGAGAGCCTCGTTTACTACTTTCTTTTTCCCGTACTGCTGTTCCATTCGATCGTGCGCAGCCCGCTCGACTTCGGTGCGACGTCGAGCCTGCTCACGGCGGGCGTCGGCGTCGGTGCCTGCGGCATCGCAATGGCCTATGCCCTGCCCTTCGTTCCGGGCCTGCGCACGCACATCGACCGACGCGACCACGCGGCCAGTGCGCAGGTCGCGTTCCGCTTCAACTCGTTCATTTGCCTGGCGTTGGCGGAGCGGCTGGCCGGGGCCGAGGGCCTGCTGCTGATCGCGGTGCTGATCGGTGTGTGCGTGCCCATCTTCAACATCGCGGCCGTGTGGCCGATGACGCGGCATGCGCAGACCGGGTTCGTGCGGCAACTGGTGCGCAACCCGCTGATCGTCGCGACGGTGGCAGGGCTGCTGGCGAATGTGCTGGGCCTGGCTGTGCCTGCCTGGGCGACGCCTACGTTGACGCGTATCGGGGCTGCGTCGCTGGCGTTGGGGTTGCTGGCCGCGGGGGCTGGGATGAAGTTCTCCACGCTGGGGGCGGGGAAGGTGCTGGCTGTTTCGGTACTGGCGATACGGCATCTGTTCTTGCCGCTGGTCGCATGGGGGTTGGCGCTTTGGTTGCGGCTGGATGCGACGCATGCGGCCGTGTTGATGGCTTTTTCTGCTGTGCCTACGGCTTCCAGTGCTTATGTGCTGGCTGCTCGGATGGGGTACAACGGGCCTTATGTGGCGGGGTTGGTGACGTTGTCTACCTTGCTGGGGGTTGTTAGTTTGCCGTTTGCCTTGGCGCTGCCTCGGTGAAGCCTTGCTGGTTTAGTGCGTTCCGGGGCCGGGTCTCGGCCCGGCGGCCGACTCACTTTCTTTTGCTTCGCCAAAAGAAAGTAAGCAAAGAAAAGGCGACCCTGCTGTCTGCGTCCCTCCGCTTCGCTACGGGCAACCTGCGGTGCTCGACGTAGACGGGGGTCCGCAGAACTCGCTTCGCTCAAACAGCTGCGGCCCTGATCCCGTCTACGTCTGCGCTCCTCGGCGCAGCCAGAAGGGATTGGGGAGCCCAACAGGCCATCGCTGCGCTCGGCCTCTGAACAGCCGACACCAAGCCGAGCGAAGCAAAGGCCCGTTCCGTCTCCCCTCCCCTCTGGCTGCGCCGAGGAGCGCAGCGTTTCGCGGATAAGGGCTCGCCCTTGTCTGAGCGAAGCGAGTTTGGGCGAGACCCCGCGAAACGCGAGCACCGCAGGTTGCCCCTTCGCTACGCGAAGGGGTCGCAGACAGTGGGGTCGCCTTTCTTTTGCCTACTTTTCTTTGGCGAAGCAAAGAAAAGTAGGTCGCCCGCCGGGGCGAGTCCCGGCCCCGGGGAAACAACCCCTCATCACCACTCAAAAAGAACTTCAGCGCCGCAACAAAGCAGGCACTGCAGAAGCCAACAAAGCCACCCCAGAAGCAGTCAACAACCCCAACACCAGCTTCCGAAACGCCACCTCACTGATCCCGATATAAAGCCGAGCCCCCAGCAACACAGGCACAGCAACAGCCAGAGCAACAAGCCCCAGCAGAGGCACCACAGAACGCCCGATGCTCCCGCTGAAAACATGAATGGCAAACGCCACCATCAACATCGACAGATTGAAGTTCTGGATCACAGCCCGCTGCGTATCGCGCTGAAAGCCGCGCAACGTGCACCACAACGTGGGAAGGGTCCCCGAGAACCCGCCGATGCCCGCCATCGCACCACCCATGGCACCCACCACGCCATCAGCCCAACGCCCACCGAACGAAACCTTCGGCAGATGCTGCGACATCAGCATCGCCGGGCACCACAGCACCAGCAGCACGCCAAGACACAGCTTGAAGACGACAAGATCGAGGTGCGGCAGCAGCCAGACACCGAACGGCACCCCGACCAGCCCACCGAGCACAAAGGGCCAGAGAACACTCTTGTCGAAAGACCGCCGCACCGTGACCGCCGCGATCACCTGCCCCGTCAACGCGCCAAAGAGAGCAAGCACCGCCGCGAGTTGCGGCTCCAGTGTCCACGCCCAGACTGACATGGCCACCAGCCCGAACGCAAAGCCCGACAGGCCCTGCACGAAACCCGCCAATACAGCACCGGCGATCACATAGACATACAAGGCTTGCATGCGGCCGATGATATCGACCGCACTTCGATCAAAAAGAAGGGACTCAGGCCGAGGCAGGCACCAGCGCCGTGCGCCGCACACGGCGCACGTTGAACGCGCTGGCGATCAGGACACCCTGCACCAGCGCCAGCCCCACGATCACGCTCGTGTACTGCCCATGGTCCATCAGTCGCCCGAACACCAGCGGCGCCAGGGCCTGTCCGATGTCGAGCCCCGCATACACCACGCCGTAGACGCGCCCGGTCGCATTGGGCGGCGTCGACTTCTTCACCAGCAGGTCGCGCGACGGCCCGGCGACACCCGAGACGAAACCCATGGCCCCGAACAGCACCGGCACCACGACCGGCGGAAAGCTCGCGAACGCCAGCACCAGCGCCAGCGCGGCCGCAATGCCGAAGCCCGCGCCCACGATGCGCTCGCAGCGCGTCGGATCGGAGGCCAGGAAGCCACCCACCACCATCCCCGCGGCGCTCGCCACCATGTAGACCGTGAGGCACACCGCCACCAGCGCCACCGGCACCGCATGCAGGTGTCCCGCGGCCACCGGGGCGAAGGTCTGCACCACGCTGATCACCGCTGCATAGAAGAAGAAGAAACCGAAGCACATCCACACGGCCGGAATGCGCAGGAAGTCGAACTCGCCGCCGACGGGTGCGGGCTCGCCCTGCCCCGTGGCCTTGTGCACGGCGGCCGCGTCGAGCGACAGCACGCTGCGATACGCCCACAGCACCAGCAGCACCACGAGAGCCACCACGCCCGCCGAAGCCAGCGCCACGCGCCACGAGAAGGCGATGGCGATCGGCACCACGAAGGCCGGCGCCAGCGCCCAGCCCAGGCTGCCGGTGATGCCGTGCACGCTGTAGGCATGGCCCAGCCGCGTCGGCGCGACCTTGCGGTTGAACAGTGTGTAGTCCACCGGATGGAACACGCCGTTGCCGATGCCGCCGACCACCGCGCACAACAGCAGCATCCAGTAGCTCTGCGCCGCGGCGTAGCCGAAAGCCGCCAGCCCCAGTGCCCCGAGCCCGACGAACAGCACCGGCCGCGGGCCCAGCTTGTCGACGATGAAGCCCGAGGCCGCCTGCACGATGCACGAGACCACGAAGAACACCGTGAGCACCGCGCCCAGCTCCACATAGCTCACGTTGAACGCGTCCTTCAGCCACGGGAACAGCGGCGCCAGGATGAGCTGGCTGAAATGGCTGACCGCATGGGCCAGGCCGACCAGCCCGATCAGCTTGGCGTCGGTGCGCAAGGTGTTGTTGTGAGGAGGAGAACCAGCGCTCGCGGACGAAGTGGAAGACATGGATTGCTACAAAAAAACGGGGCAGGCATCGATGCTATGCGCCGGGGACGCGGCAGAATGGCGATACAGCGACAACATTTGTCGAAACCATGCCAAGCGCCGCCTCACCCACCTCCAGGAGCGCCGCGCCCGCCAGGCCGCGCGGCGCGCTCCCCGCCCCGATCACCAGCGTTGCCTCTCTCACGCCGCACCTCTACGCCCCCGACGCGGTGCGTCCGCTGCGCGCCAAGGAGCATTTCCTGAGCGCGGACACGCTGGTCGAACTGCACGAGCACCCGTGGCCGCAGCTCACTTTTTCCACACGCGGCGTGATCCGCCTGAGCACGCAGGACGGCAGCTACATCGTGCCGCCCTCGCGCGCGCTCTGGGTGCCGGCCAACATGCCGCACAGCATCACGCTGATCGAAGACGCCGAACTGCGTACCGTCTACCTGCACGCCTGGATCGCGCCCACCTGGGAAAAGTGCGAAGTGCTGGAAATCAGCCCGCTGCTGCGCGCGCTGATGCTGGCTCTCGACACCACGCCCGACGGCCTGCCGCCGACCGATCCGCACGCACCGCAGCGCGAGCGCATGATCGCGCCGCTGCTGGTCGACGAGGTGGAGCGCGCCACGCAGATCCGCATCGATGTGCCGCTACCCACCGACAAGCGCCTGCGCCAGCTGTGCGAGGCGCTGCTGCGCAACCCGGCCGACCGCGCCACGCTGGCCGAGCGCGCCGCCACCATCGGCGCCAGCGAGCGCACGGTGGCGCGCCTGTTCCGCGACCAGCTCGGCATGAGCTGGCAGCAGTGGCGCCAGCAGGCCGTGATGGCACATGCGCTGCCGCTGCTGGCGCGCGGCATGGCCGTGAGCCAGGTGGCGGCCGCCAGCGGCTATGCCACCGACAGCGCGTTCTGTGCGATGTTCAAGGCCGCCACGGGCCGCTCACCCACTTCGTTCCAGCACCGCAAGCGGCCCACCACCCCCTGATGCAGCGGGGCATCGCGGGGGATGCTTCATGGTGCTCTGGCAAGATCGGCGACCGACAACACCATGCACTCACCGATCCCCCTGCACATGGCGCCCGACGCCCGGCCCCCCACGTGGACCGCCGAGATCTGGTTGCGCGTGCGCCGCCATTTCCTGCTGAAAGCGGTCGGCACCACCGTCTTCACTTGGCTGTTCTTCATCGGCTACTTCCACCTGCTGCGCAACCCGGCCTTTCCGGTGGCGGTGATGCCGCTGACGCCGCTGGACCACCTGATTCCGTTTCAGCCCTACACGCTGGGCGCGTACCTCTCGCTCTGGGTGTACGTGGGCATCGCGCCGGGGCTGCAGCTCACGTTCCGCGAACTGGTGGTCTACGGGCTGTGGATCGGCGCGCTGTGCATCACCGGCCTGAGCCTCTTCTACTTCTGGCCGACCCAGATACCCCCTATGGCCATCGACGGCATCGGCTACCCCGGTTTCGCGATGCTGCAGGGCGTGGACGCGGCGGGCAACGCCTGCCCCTCGATGCACGTGGCCGTGGCCATCTTCACCGCCATCCGCGTCGAACACGTGCTGCGCGAGGCGCGCACGCCGGCCCTGTGGCGCGTGCTGAACTGGGCCTGGTTCGCCGCCATCGCCTATTCGACGCTGGCGGTCAAGCAGCACGTGGCACTGGACGTGGCGGCCGGCGCGCTGCTGGGTATGGCCTTCGCACTACCCTCGTTGCGCTGGCGCCCGGGGGCGCGTTAGCGAGGGGATGCCCCTCGGGTCGGAGCGGATATCATCTGCAATCACTGACCACACTCACCACTGGCCGACGAGGAAGGGATCGATTCAATGGCAACCACCACACGGTGGCAATCGATCAACGGCACATGACGACAGGCATTGCACGATGAGTTCGCTGAAGGAATTGCAGGACCTGATCCACGAGAAGTACGGCATCGAACCGTCGAAGCTCGACCCCCACGCCTCGATGCGGGAAACCGGCGGACTCGATTCGCTGGCCCTCGCCGAGTTTCTGTTCGCCATCGAAGACCACTTCGGCATCACCATGCCCGACGAGGACGCGAGCATCGACACCCTGGCCGAACTCGCGCTGCTGGTCGACAAGGTACGAGCCGCGAAAGTCGCGTGAACCACGAGGTCGCAGTCACCGGACTGGGCGTCATGGCGCCGCACGGCGGCGAGCCCGACGCGCTGTTCCAGGCCCTGCTGCAGGGCCGATCGGCCATCCAGCCCATCTTTGCGGATCTGCCCAAGCCGGCCGCCGCAGCCACCGTGGCCTTCGATGAAACCCGCTGGTTCACCAAGCTGCAGCTGGCGGGTGTCGACCGCGTGAGCCAGCTGGCCGTGGCCGCCGCCGACATGGCGATGCGCGACGCGGGCCTGGCCGTTGCCGACGCCGACGCGGAGCGCGTGGGCGTCTTTGCCGGCTGCGGCATGGGTGGCGCCGCAGCGCTCGAAGCGGCCTACCGCGGCAATGGCCGCGTGTCGCCGCTCACCATTCCCGCCTTCATGCCCAACGCGCCGGCCGCCCATGTGGCAATGCGCCAGGGTGTTCAGGGCCCGGTGCTCACCTACTCGGTCGCCTGCGCTTCTTCTTCGGCGGCGATTGCCGAAGCGGCCAAGGCCGTGCAGCGCGGCGAGGTCGACATCGCCATCGCCGGCGGCAGCGAAGCGCTGATCGTGCCGGGCGTGGTCGTGGCCTGGCAGGCCATGCAGACGCTGGCCACCTTCCAGCCCGGCGAAGCTGCGGGCGCGGTACGGCCCTTTGCCGCCGACCGCAGCGGCTTTGCGCTCGGCGAAGGCGCGGCCTTCCTGATCCTCGAATCCGCCGAGCGGGCACGCGCACGCGGCGCCCGCAGCTACGCCACGCTGGCCGGCTGGGGGCTGAGCAGCGACGCCACCCACCTCACCAAGCCCGATGCACCGGGCCAGGCCCGAGCGCTGCGCACCGCCCTGCGCCAGGCCGGCCTGCAGCCGCGCGACGTGGGCTATTGCAACGCCCACGGCACGGCCACGCGCATCGGCGACGTGGTCGAGCGCAATGCGCTGGCCGATGTATGGGGCGACGAGCTCGACACGCTGCGCGTGAGTTCGACCAAGGCACTGCATGGCCACCTGCTGGGCGCGGCGGGCGCGCTCGAAGCGCTCATCACCGTGCTGGCTCTGCACCAGCGGCAACTGCCGCCCAACGCCAACTGCCGCGAGACCGATGCAGACTGCAGGCTGAACCTGGTGACGCAGGACGACGCGGCGGCGCCGTCGCTCGAAGCTGCCATCAGCAACTCGTTCGCCTTCGGCGGCACGAACTCAGTGCTTCTCTTCCGCCGCGCCTAGGCAGGCAAAGTTTCTGGCAGTGCGGCCGCCGCGCACAGCCATGCCACGAAAGCGCTGACCAACGGATCGTCCGTGCGGCTCGGCGCCACGAACACGCTGTAGCCCCGGCTCGACGGCGCCCGATGCGGACATGCCAGCACCAGTTCGCCCGAACGCAACTCGCGCTCGACGAAGTACTCGGGCACCAGCCCCACGCCCAGGTCGGCACGCACCGCTGCAACCAGCGACGAGAACAGGTCGAAGCGGTGCCCCGTCACCAGGTTTTCGGGCCGCTGCGCATGTGCCGTCTGCCCAAACCACTCTTCCCAGGCGCCCACACGCGTGCGCAGTTGCAGCAGCGACGCTGCGCGGAAATCGCCCCGCGCCATGGCCGCTCGCCCCTTTGCCTGTGGCGAGCACACCACCACGCAGGACTCGCCCATCAACGGCAGCGCATTCGCGCCGGGCCACACCGCATCGTCGTACTGCACGCCCACGTCGAAGGACATGTCTTCCATGTAGAGGTGCGTCGGGAACACCTGAAGGTGCAGGCTGCAGCCCGGGTGCCGCGCGATGAATTCCGGCAGCCGCGGCGTCAGCCAGCCCTCGGCCAGCACCGGCACCGCACCCACCAGCAGGCGCAGGCCGTCGGTGCGCTGTGCCATGGCTTCGAGCGTGTGGTTCTGCAGCCGCAGCAGGTCGCCTGAAATCTGCCCGTGGTAGCGCCGCCCGGCTTCGGTGAGCTCGGTGCCGCGCGCCGTGCGCTGCACCAGCCGCACGCCGATCTGGGTTTCCAGCAGCCGCAGCTGCTGGCTCACCGCGCTGTGAGTGAGGCACAGCTCCTCCGCGGCCTTGCCCACGCCATGGTGGCGGGCCACCGCGTCGAAGATCAGCAGCGCTCGGGTGCTGGGGATGTGGCGGCGCATGGCGGGCATTGTTAGAAAAACTGACGACGCCGAAGATTAAACCAGAGCGCACGGCTAACACAGCCGTAAGAATCGCTGAAGACGCCGCGTCGGCGTTGCTCGCCTACAAGGACATCCCCGCACCATGCCCCGCCTCGTGTCGCTTCGCCTCGCCCCGCTCGTTATTGCCCTGGCCTCCGCAGCCGCCGGCCTCGTGCACGCCCAGAGCGGCAGCGTCGCGGCCACGCCCACGCAGGTGCGGCCCGATGTGGATAAGGCCTACACACAGCTGATGGCCTCCCCCGCTATCCAGAAGCTGCTCGACGCGGTCAAGGCCGACCACGATCGCTCGGTCGAAGACCTGAAGATGCTGACCGAGATCGAGGCGCCCCCCTTCAAGGAACAGAAGCGCGCCGAAGCCTTTCTCGCCCGCATGAAGGCCCTGGGCCTGACGGACGCGAAGATCGACGCCGAAGGCAACGTCGTCGGCCTGCGCAAGGGCACGGGCAACGGCCCGAAGCTGCTGATCTCCGCCCACCTCGACACCGTGTTCCCCGCCGGCACCGACGTGAAGGTGAAGGAGCGCGACGGCAAGCTCTATGCGCCCGGCATCTCCGACGACACGCGCGGCCTGTCGGTGCTGCTGTCGTGGCTCAAGGTGCTGAACGACAACAAGATCCAGACGGTGGGCGATCTGCTGTTCGTGGGCAACGTGGGCGAAGAGGAACTCGGCAACCTGCGCGGCATCAAGGCCATCTTCCGCGACAACCTCGACATCGACGGCATGGTCGGCCTGGAGCCTGCGCCGGACGGCTCGGTGCTGATGCTGGGCACGGGCAGCCACCGCTACGAAGTGACCTTCAAGGGCCCGGGCGGCCACAGCTACGGTGCCTTCGGCCAGGTGCCCAGCGCCATCCACGGCATGGGCCGTGCCATCGCCAAGATCGCCGATATCCGCACGCCGAGCTTCCCGAAGACCACCTTCACCGTCGGCACCGTGGGCGGTGGCACCTCGGTCAACACCATCGCGCCGGATGCCCGCATGGCGGTCGACATCCGCTCCGACGAAATGGCGCCGCTGCTCGAAACCGAAAAGAAGATCCTGGCCGCCATCGACGAAGCAGTGGTCGAAGAAAACAAGCGCTGGAACGTGAGCACGCTGAGCGTGAGCACCAAGCTCATCGGCGATCGCCCGGGTGGCCGCACGCAATCAGACACCGTCATCGTCGAAGCCGCCACGCGCGCGAACAGCGCCTTCGGCCACAAGACGCTGCTGACGGGCGCGAGCACCGACGCCAATGTGCCGATGTCGCTGGGCATCCCGGCGATCATCATCGGCGGCGGCGGCAAGACCGGCGGCTTCCATGCGCTGTCCGAGTGGATCGACGTGACCGACGGCTGGAAGGGTGCGCAGAACTCGCTGGTGACGGTGCTCGGCCTGGTCGGCGTGCAAGGCACCAGCGCGCCGTTGCTCGAGAAGCGACCGCCCCGCGCGAAGTAAGCAGGCAAGCGGGCGTGCACCGAGGGGGTGCGCCCATGGAAGTCTCCGGTATGCTGGTGGCCGCTTTCCATCACGCTGACCGACAGGAGGACACCATGCACGCTCGTTCCACCCTCATCGCCCTGGCTCTGCTTGCGGCAGGCGCCTCGGCGCAAGCCAACGACCTGCTCGACCAATTGAAGGAAAAGGCCGGCGAAGCGGCTACCTCCAACTCGCAAGGCAGCGCAGGCGGATCTGCGCTCGGCAGCCTCGGCAGCAACCTGGGCTTCAAGATGCCCGCCATCGGCTCCAGCACCATGGGCAACGCAGCCGGCGTGCTGCAGTACTGCGTGAAGAACAACTACCTGGGCGGCGACGCGGCCTCGGTGAAAGACAAGCTGCTCGCCAGGATCACCGGGCAGAAGAAGCAGGAAACCGGCTTCGCCAGCGGCGCCAAGGGCCTGCTGCAGGGCGGCGACGGCAAGTCGCTGAACTTCAAGGGCCTGTCGTCGAAGGTGAAGGAAAAGGCTTGCGACTACGTTCTGAAGAACGCGAGTTCGCTGATCTGATCCCGACCCGCATTCCACATCGCTCCCGCGCGGCGCACCGCGCATGCGTTTGCAGTTTTCCCCAGTGCGCCCGCAAATCTCCATGACCCCGGCTGCCCCCTCTCCCTCCCTGCGCCAGCGCCTCGCGCGCTGGGTTCCCTGTCTCGCCTGGCCGCGCCCTTCCGCCGCGCTGCTGCGCAACGAGGCGATGGCTGGCATCACCGTGGCGCTGATGGTCATTCCGCAAGGCGTGGCGTATGCGGCACTGGCGGGCATGCCGCTGGTCACGGGCGTGTACGCGGCGCTGTTCCCGGCGCTGATCGCGGTGATGTTCAGCTCGTCGCAGCGGCTGTCGGTCGGGCCCACGGCGCTCACCAGCCTGCTGGTCGGCGCCTCGCTCGCGCCGCTGGCGGTGGCGGGCAGTGCCGAGTGGGTGGCAATGGCGGTGTGGCTCACGCTGATGTCGGGCACGATCCAGATCGTGCTCGGCGCGGGGCGCTTCGGCTGGCTGCTGCGGCTGGTCAATTCGCCGGTGCTCATCGGCTTCACGCAGGGCGCGGCGGTGCTGATCGCCATCTCGCAATTGCCCGCGCTGCTCGGCTTCACGGGGCGCACCATTCCGCAAGTGCTGCAGGGCGGACCGCTGCCCGATCTCGTGGCCATCGCCTTCGGGCTCGGCAGCATCGCGGTGCTATGGCTGGGCAAGCGCGCACTGCCGCGCTTTCCGACCACGATGGCGCTGGTGGCCGGCGCTGCCGCCATCAGCTGGGTCATCGACTACGCGCTGCGCGGCGGCGCGGTGGTGGGCAGCCTGCCTTCGGGCCTGCCCTCGTTCTACTGGCCCGGCTTGCTGCCGGTGAGCACCTTCAGCGCGCTGGTGCTGCCGGCGCTGATGATCACGCTGGTGAGCTTTCTTGAAACCGCATCGAGCGCCAAGGTCGACAACGCGCGTGCCGGCACGCTGTGGAACGAAAACCAGGACCTGATCGGCCAGGGCCTGGCCAAGCTGGCCTCGGGCTTCACGGGTGCGTTTCCCACCAGCTCGTCTTTCTCGCGCTCGGCCATCACGCTCTATGCGGGCGCGCAGACCGGCTGGGCCACGCTGTTCAGCGTGGTCGTCGTGGCCGGCGCACTGCTGTGGCTGATGCCGCTGCTGTATCACGTGCCGCAGGCGGTGCTGGCTGCGGTGGTGGTCACGGCCATCCTCGGGCTGGTGAAGCCGGCGAGCTTCACCGCGCTGTGGCGCATCTCACGCATCGAGGCGGGCATTGCCTTCGGCACCTTCGTGCTGACCATCGCGACCGCACCCAGCATCTACTGGGGCGTGCTCGGCGGGCTGCTGGCCGCCCTGGCGCACTACATGTACCGGCACCTGCACCCGCGCATCATCGAAGTGGGCCTGCACCCCGACGGCAGCCTGCGCGACCGCAACCTCTGGAAGCTGCCGCCGCTGGCGCCGCAGCTCTATGCGCTGCGCATGGATGCCGAGCTCGACTTCGCCTCGGCCTCCACGCTCGAACGCGCGCTCACCGTGGCGCTGGCCGAGCGGCCCGAGCTCACCGACGTGTGCCTGTTCGCGCAGCCCATCAACCGAATCGACATCACCGGCGCGGAGGTGTTCGGCTCGATCCGCCGGATGATGGAATCCAAGGGCATACGCCTGCACCTGAGCGGCCTGAAGCTGCCCGCGATGCAGGTGCTGGAGCGCGCCGGCCTGCTGGCGCCGGGGCCGATGCTGTTCAGCTACCGCACCGACGGCGAAGCGCTCGCGGCGCTGATGCCGCGCATCGACGGCATACCCGCGGTGCAGGAAGCAGAAGCCTGACCCGCCAGCGCCCATGAAGACCACCATCGAAGAACTGGTCGCGTTCCGTACGGTGGTGGACACGGGCTCGATCACGGCCGCGTCCGAACAGCTGGCGCAAACGGTCTCGGGCATCAGCCGCGCCCTGAGCCGGCTCGAACAGAAGCTCGACACCACGCTGCTTCGCCGCACCACGCGGCGGCTCGAACTCACGGAAGAAGGCGCGGCCTTCCTGCAGCGCACGCGCGCCATCCTCGATGCCATCGATGACGCCGAAGAGCAAATGGCCGCGCGCCGCCAGCAGCCGGCCGGCCGGCTGCGCGTGAACGCGGCCTCGCCCTTCATGCTGCATGCCATCGTGCCTCTGGTGCCGGAGTTTCGAAGGCTCTACCCGCAGATCAGCCTCGAACTCGACACCGACGACCTGCCCATCGACCTGCTGGAGCGCCGCACCGACATCGCGATCCGCATCGGCCCGCTGCGCGATTCCACGCTGCATGCGCGGCCACTGGGCACGCACCGGCTGCGCGTGCTCGCGAGCCCGGCATACCTCGAAGCGCACGGCAAGCCGCGCAAGGTGGCCGACCTGGCCGAGCACGCGCTGCTGGGCTTCACCCAGCCCGAGTCGCTGAACCGCTGGCCCCTGCGCGGCGTGCATGGCGACGAATGGAACATCGCGCCGACGCTGATGGCGTCGAGCGGCGAAACGCTGCGCCAGCTGGCGCTGGCCGGCGTAGGCATCGTCTGCCTGTCGGATTTCATGACGGGTGCCGACCGCGCCAGCGGCGCGCTGGTGCAAGTGCTGGCAAAAGAAACGGCGGACGTGCGCCAGCCGGTCAACGCGGTGTACTACCGCAACACGCAGTTGACAGCGCGGATCACGTCGTTCCTGGACTTTCTGTCGCAGCGCATGGCCTGAGCTGCGCGGCCGGCAATTACCGCGGCTTACTGCGGCTGCTTGGCCACGAAGCGCTCGACCGCGGCCGACTTGATCTCGTAGCCGCTCACGCCCATGTCCACCGACGAATAGCGCGCCGCCTTCAGCGTGCCGCTGACGTACACCGTGTCCATCGCGTGCAGGTCCTTCACGGTGGTGGCCGCGATCACGTGAACGATCTGATTGGCGGGCGGCGGCGGGGTGTGGATGCAGGCGCCGAAATACGGCACCAGCAGGAATTCGCGGATGCCGTCCTGCGTGCTGTCGAGTGGCACGACGAAGCCCGCCAGCTTGGCCGGCTTGTCGTCCAGCGCCACGTTGACCGGTGCGTTGTCCCAGACGGCGCGCATCTCGTCGAGCATCTGGATCGCGCGCGGGTCGTTGTCGCGCAGCGCTTCGAGGCTGATATTGCGGTAGCGCTTGGTCGGGTCCCAGCTCTTGGGAATCAGCTCTTCCCACTTGAGCTCGGGGGCCGGCGCGGCGCTCGCGGTCTGCTGCGCCGCCACTCCCGGACCGCAGCCGGTCAGGAGCGCCGCGGCCGGCACAAGCAGGAGCGCAGCCAGCACGGCGCGCGAAAAGAGCCTTCTCATGACCACGATTGTGCTTGGGAGATGTTTCAGGCCCGTAAAGCAGAGCCTTTTGCACTCATTTCATCCCAGATTCCACAAATTTGATGCAACGCGCCAAAATGCCGCACCACGATAACGAGGGGATCCGCATGGCACCGACAGGATGGCTGGGACTCACGTCCCTGGGCACAGTTCATACCGCGATCAGCCTGATCGCCGTCGCCGCAGGGCTGCTGGCCCTGTTCCGCTACAAGGAGATCACGATGCGCACCGGGCTCGGCCAGGTCTTCGTGTGGACCACCGTGCTCACCTGCCTCACGGGCTTCGGCATCTTCCAGCACGGCGGCTTCGGCAAGCCGCATGCGCTGGGCATCATTACGCTGCTGGCGCTGGCCGTGGGCACGCTCGCGGGCCGGGGCGTGCTCTTCGGCAAGTCGGCGCGCTATGTCGAGGCCATCGCGTTCTCGGCCAGCTTCCTGTTCCACTGGATTCCGGCCTTCACCGAAACGCTGACGCGCCTGCCGCTCAGCACCCCGCTGCTGCCGAACGCCGACGCGCCGGAGCTCAAGGCGATCACCGGCGTGCTGTTCGTGCTGTACCTGATCGGCGTCGGCCTGCAGATCCGCCGGCTGCGCGGCAGCGCTGGCGCGCTCAGTCCCGCACCGGTCCGCGCAGGTTCTTGATCTGCGCGCGCTGGCTCTTGCCTTCGAGCCGGCGCTGCTTCGAGCCGTAGGTCGGCTTGGTGGCGCGCCGCACGCGCGGCGGCGTGGCCACGCTGTCAATCACCGCCTGCAGGCGCGCGAGCGCGTCGGCGCGGTTCATCTCCTGCGTGCGGTGCTGCTGCGCCTTCAGCACGAACACGCCTTCCTGCGTGATGCGGCTGTCGCGCAGCGCGAGCAGCCGCTCCTTCACGTCGGCCGGCAGCGAACTGGCGTGGATGTCGTAGCGCAGGTGCACCGCGCTCGACACCTTGTTGACGTTCTGCCCGCCCGCACCCTGCGCACGGATGGCGCTGAAGTCGACCTCGTCGGGGTCGATCAGGATGGGCGGACGGAGCATGTGGGTCAGACTCTTTCGAGGACGGCGGCAATGCCCTGGCCGCCGCCGATGCACATCGTCACCAGCGCGTAGCGGCCGCCCGTGCGATGCAGTTCGGCAATCGCCTTCGTCGTGATGATCGCGCCGGTCGCGCCGACGGGGTGACCCAGTGAAATGCCCGAGCCGTTCGGGTTCACCTTGGCCGGATCGAAGCCCAGCTCCTTGATGACCGCACAGGCCTGCGCCGCGAAGGCTTCGTTCGACTCGATCACGTCGAAGTCGCTCACCTTCAGGCCGGTGCGCTCCAGCACCTTGCGCGTGGCCGGCACCGGGCCGATGCCCATGTATGCGGGCTCGACACCGGCGTGTGCGTAGCCGACCAGCCGCGCCAGTGGCTTCAGGCCCCGCGCCTTGACGCTCTCGCCGCTCGCCAGCACCACCGCGGCGGCGCCGTCGTTAATGCCCGAGGCGTTGCCGGCGGTGACGAGGCCGTCCTTCTTGAAAGCGGGCTTCATCTTCGAGAGCGCGTCGACGGTGGTGTCGGCGCGCACGTGCTCGTCGGTGTCGAACAAGACGATGCCCTTGCGCGTCTTCACTTCGACCGGAACGATCTGCTCTTTGAAGCGTCCTGCCTCGATGGCGGCTGCCGCGCGCTGCTGGCTGCTTACGGCCAGTTCGTCCATCTGCCCGCGCGTGATGCCGTAGCGGGCAGCCACGTTCTCTGCAGTGATGCCCATGTGGATCTTCTCCCACGGGTCGTGCAGGATGCCCAGCATGTAGTCGACCAACACCGCATCGCCCATGCGCGCGCCGTAGCGCGCCGAGGTGTCGAAGTACGGGCCGCGGCTCATCGATTCCGAGCCGCCGCCAATGGCGATGTCGCAGTCGCCCAGCGCGATGGCCTGCGCCGCCGACACGATGGCTTGCAGGCCCGAGCCGCAGAGGCGGTTGACGTTGAAGGCCGGCGTCTCGATGGGGCAGCCGGCGTCAATGGCGGCCACGCGGCTGAGGTACGCATCCTTCACGTCGGTGGGAATCACGTTGCCCATGACCACATGCCCAATGGCATCGGCGGCGAGACCGCTGCGCTCGATGGCGGCCTTGACGGCGGTGGTGGCAAGCTGGGTATTGGGCACGTCCTTCAGCGCGCCGCCGAAGGTGCCGATGGCGGTGCGGGCAGTGCCGACCACGAAGATGTCGCGCGATGTCATGGAATGTCTCTCCTGATGAAAGCGAAAGCCGCACTCAGCGGCGGCTGCAGGAGGACGATTCTGACGGCGAAAGGCGCGACGGGTTGTCGCGCCTGAAATAGCAGTGGCTCAGCCGCGCGAGACCGATTTCGGCGACACGTCGGTCACGTCGCTGGCGCTGCCGCGAATGCGCACCGGACGCTCCACCGATTCGCCGCGTGCCCGCGCGTTGGCCACGTCGGCGGCGGTCGGTTCGGCCGGCTGTGCCGCATTACGAAATTTATCGAAGCCGGAGCGGGGATTGAAGCGCATGACCCAAGGCGTCACGGGCTTGCCCGTGAGACGCCCCCAGGCGTAGCGCACACCCCACACAGCCGCCAGCAGCATGACCGCCACGGCCAGGCTGGCCGCGAAAACCAGCCCCAGGAGCAGAAGAATGACGCGAAAAATGAAGTTCATCATCCAACTTTAGGCCGAAGCCGCCGCCGTTGGTTCCCCGGCCTTGGCGAACGAGAACTTGCCCGGCGACTGGATCGGGTCGGTCGTGACCTCGATCGTGTCCTTCGGCCCGAAACTGCCGTCGAGCAGCAGCTTCGAGAGCGGGTTCTCGATGCGCTGCTGAATGGCACGCTTCAGCGGACGCGCGCCGAACACCGGGTCGAAGCCAACCTTGGCGATCTCGGCCAGCGCTGCCGGCGACACCTCCAGGCCCAGATCCATCTTCGCGAGCCGCGCCTTCAGCACCTTGAGCTGGATCGCCGCGATCGATTCGATGTTCTTCGCGTCGAGCGCATGGAACACGACCGTCTCGTCGATGCGGTTCAGGAACTCGGGGCGGAAGTAGTTCTTCAGCTCGTCCCACACCGCTTCCTTGATCTCTTCCGAAGGCTTGCCCACCATGGCCTGGATGATGGGCGAGCCGATGTTGCTCGTCATCACGATCACGGTGTTCTTGAAGTCCACGGTGCGGCCCTGGCCGTCGGTAAGGCGGCCATCGTCGAGCACCTGCAGCAGCACGTTGAACACGTCGGGGTGGGCCTTCTCGACCTCGTCGAGCAGCACCACGCTGTAGGGCTTGCGGCGCACGGCTTCGGTGAGGTAGCCGCCCTCCTCGTAGCCCACGTAGCCCGGCGGCGCGCCGATCAGGCGCGCGACCGAATGCTTCTCCATGAACTCGCTCATGTCGATGCGGATCAGGTGGTCTTCGCTGTCGAACAGGAAGCCCGCGAGCGCCTTGCACAGCTCGGTCTTGCCCACGCCCGTCGGGCCCAGGAACAGGAACGAACCGGTCGGGCGGTTCGGGTCGGAAAGGCCCGAGCGCGAGCGGCGGATCGCGTTGGCGACCGCACCGATGGCCTCGTCCTGGCCGACCACGCGCTCGTGCAGCTTGTCTTCCATCACGAGCAGCTTGTCGCGCTCGCCCTGCATCAGCTTGGCGACCGGAATGCCGGTGGCGCGCGCCACGACCTCGGCGATTTCTTCCGCGCCGACCTGGGTGCGCAGCAGCGTGGGCGCGCTGGACTTGCCCTTGTTCGCCTCGCTGGCCTCGGCCTCCTTCAAGCGCTTTTCGAGCGCGGGCAGCTGGCCGTACTGGAGCTCGGCGACCTTGTTGAAGTCGCCCTTGCGCTTCCACTCTTCGATCTGGAACTTGATCTTGTCGACGTCTTCGCGCACTTGTGCGCTGCCCTGGGCCTGGGCCTTCTCGGCCTGCCAGATCTCGTCGTAGTCGGCAATTTCCTTCTGCAGCTTCTCGATCTCGTCCTCGATCAGGCCGAAGCGCTTCTGCGAGGCCTCGTCCTTTTCGCGGCGCACGGCTTCGCGCTCGATCTGCAGCTGGATGAGGCGGCGATCGAGGCGGTCCATGACCTCGGGCTTGGAGTCCATCTCGATCTTGATCTTGGCCGCGGCCTCGTCGATCAGGTCGATGGCCTTGTCGGGCAGGAAGCGGTCGGTGATGTAGCGGTCAGACAGCTCGGCCGCGGCCACGATGGCCGGGTCGGTGATCTGCACGCCATGGTGCACTTCGTATTTTTCCTGCAGGCCGCGCAGGATGGCGATGGTGGCCTCGACGCTGGGCTCGCCCACGATGATCTTCTGGAAGCGGCGCTCCAGCGCGGCATCTTTCTCGATGTACTTGCGGTATTCGTCGAGCGTGGTGGCGCCCACGCAGTGCAGCTCGCCGCGAGCGAGTGCGGGCTTGAGCATGTTGCCGGCGTCCATCGCGCCTTCGGCCTTGCCGGCGCCGACCATGGTGTGCAGCTCGTCGATGAAGACGATGGTCTGGCCTTCGTCCTTCGCGAGTTCGTTCAAGACGGTCTTCAGGCGCTCTTCGAACTCGCCGCGGAACTTGGCGCCCGCCAGGAGCGCGGCCATGTCGAGAGACAGCACCCGCTTGCCCTTGAGCGAATCGGGCACTTCGCCCGCAACGATGCGCTGTGCGAGGCCTTCGACGATGGCGGTCTTGCCCACGCCGGGTTCGCCGATGAGCACGGGGTTGTTCTTGGTGCGGCGTTGCAGCACCTGGATGGCGCGGCGGATTTCCTCGTCGCGGCCGATGACCGGGTCGAGCTTGCCCAGGCGGGCGCGCTCGGTCAGGTCCATGGTGTATTTCTTGAGCGCTTCGCGCTGGCCTTCCGCATCGGCGCTGTTCACGCCCTGCCCGCCGCGCACGGCGTCGATGGCGGCTTCGAGCGACTTGCGGCTCAGGCCGTTTTCGCGGGCGGTCTTGCCGATGTCGGCCTTGCTGTCGGCCAGCGCGAGCAGGAAGAGTTCGCCGGCAATGAACTGGTCATTGCGCTTGAGGGCTTCCTTTTCGGTGGCCTGCAGCAGCTTGCCCAGTTCGGGGCCGACCTGAACGATGTCGTGGCCCTGCACCTGCGGCAGCCTCTTGATGGCGGCCTCGGCCGCCTGCGTCAGGCCAGGTACGTTGACGCCGGCACGCTCCAGCAGGGCGCGTGGGCCGTCGTCCTGGCGCAGCATCGCGACCAGCAGGTGGGCCGGTTCGATGTAGGCGTTGTCGCTGCCCAGCGCGAGCGTCTGGGCATCGCCCAGCGCTTCCTGAAATTTGGTGGTGAGTTTGTCTTGTCGCATGGTGGTATTCCTGCATCCAAAATAGGGCTGTTCGGGCACGATTCAAGGCTGCCGGCTACGCCGGTGCCGTGGGCACGGCTATTGCACAAGATCCGTTTCCCCTGCCCGTAGGCATTTCCCTCTCTCGAATGGAGTCGATCATGGTTTTTTCAATGCAGCGCGTTCAACCGGTGCGCCGGGCGATCAGCGTGGGCCTCTTTCTAGCCGCCATGGGCCTGTCCGGCCTTGCGCAAGCGCAAAGCGGCACCCCCATCCGCCTGCTCGTGGGCTTCCCCGCCGGCGCCGGCACCGACGCCATTGCACGCACGCTGGGCGAAAAACTCAAGGACGTGCTGGGCGTGCCCGTGGTGGTCGAGAACCGCGCCGGTGCGGGTGGGCAGATTGCCGCAACGGTGCTGAAGTCCTCCCCGGCCGATGGCCACACGCTGTTCCTGTCGCACGACCACACCATCTCGATCCTGCCGCAGGTGGTGAAGAACCCGGGCTTCAACCCCGCCACCGACTTCGTGCCCGTGGCCGGCTTCGCCACCTTCGCCAACGTGCTGGCGGTGTCGGGCGGCACGCCGGCCAAGAGCATCGACGAGTATGTGAAGTGGGTCCGCACGCAGAAGGGCGGCAAGGAAACCATCGGCATCCCGGCGCCGGCCTCGATCCCCGAGTTCCTCGTGAAGATGATTTCGGACAAGTACAAGATCGACGTGCAACCCGCGCCCTACCGCGGCAGCGCGCCCATGACGGCCGACATGCTGGGCAACCAGATCACCGCAGGCATCGCCTCGGTGCCTGACTTCATCGAGAACCACAAGGCGGGCAAGGTGCGCATCGTGGCCTCCATCGGCGCCAAGCGCCAGGCCGTGATTCCGAACGTGCCGACCTTCACCGAACTGGGCTTCTCGAACCTGGAAGACCTGCCCTACTACGGCATCTTCGCGCCGGTGGGCACGCCGCAGCCGATCATCGACAAGTACGGCGATGCGCTGCAGAAGGTGCTGGCGATGCCTGACGTGAAGCAGAAGCTCACGACGATGGGGCTGACGGTCGGCTACGAGCCGCAGGGCCAGTTCGCGGGCCGCGTGCGCACGTACACGCAGACCTGGGAGCGGATCATCCAGGCGAGCGGCTTCAAGCCCCTCTGAGCGTCTTCAGGCATTCGGGGCGCTGATGCCCCAGCGCGCCAGCGCCGCGTCGTCGGCCACGCGCGCATCGACCCAGCGGGCGCCTTCGGGCGTCTGCTCTTTCTTCCAGAACGGCGCCTGAGTCTTGAGATAGTCCATCAGGAACTCGCAGGCCTCGAAGCTCTGGCCGCGGTGCGCCGACACCACCGCCACCATCATGATCTGGTCCAGCGGCTGCAGCAGCCCGACGCGATGGATCACGCGCGCGCCGAGGATGTCGAAGCGCCTGTGCGCCTCGTCGATCATGGCCTCGATGGCCTTTTCGGTCATGCCGGGGTAGTGCTCCAGCTCCATCGAGGCGACGGTGCTGCCGTCGTTGCGGTCGCGCACGGTGCCCACGAAGCTGCAGACGGCGCCCACGCGTTTGTCGCCGTCGCGCAACGCAGCAACCTCCTGCGAAAGGTCGAAATCGGCCGTCTGGATCGAAACACGCGCAACGCTCATGTCCGAATTGTGGCATCGCGATAGACTGCCGCAATGCCTTGTCTCGCCACGCTCTTCCCGGTGCCTTCGCACCCCGAAGGCCGCCGCGCGCGCCAAGGCAGCAACAAAGCCAAAAAACCAAAGCTCGTCTGACCGGAGCCGAGGTTCCGTCGTCGGATGAGCGACGGAACCTGCCAAGGTTTTTTTGGCCCTCTCATGGGTTTCGCGCGCATCGGACGGTGGTTCTTTCCATCGGTCGATTCCTGAAAGGAAACCCGCGTGCCTCATCAACAACCAAGCTCCACCACCCCTGACTTCTCCGGCTTCTGGGTGGCCCTCGTCACACCGTTCCGCGACGGCGCGGTAGACCATGCCGCCCTCGCCGCGCTGACCCGGCGGCTCGCCGACGACGGCGTGACGGGCTTCGTGCCCTGCGGCTCCACTGGCGAGGCCGCCGCGCTCGACGAGGCCGAGCAACTGGCCGTGCTCGACACCGTGCTGGCCGCGGCCGGCGGGCTGCCGGTCGTCATGGGCATCTCCGGCTACCACCTGGGCAAGGCCACGGCCTGGGCGCGCAAGCTCTCGGAACGCCCGCTGGCGGGCCTTCTGGTGTCCGCGCCGAACTACATCCGCCCGTCGCAGGCCGGCCTGCTCGAATGGTTCCGCGCCATCGCCGATGCGAGCACGGTGCCGGTGCTGGTCTACGACATTCCCTATCGCACGGGCGTCACCATCGCCCGCGACACGCTGCTGGCGCTGGCCGGGCATCCGCGCATTCACGGCATCAAGGACTGCGGCGGCGACATGGCCAAGACGCGCGCGGTGATCGCCGATGGGCGGCTGCAGGTGCTGACAGGCGAAGACCACCAGATCTTCGGCACCATGGCCGAAGGCGGCGTGGGCGCCATCGCGGCCAGCGGAAACGTGCAGACGCGCCGCTTCGTCCGGCTGGTACGCCTGCTTGCGGAAAACCGGCTGCCCGAGGCGCGCGCCGAATGGCAGGCGCTGCAACCGCTGGTGGAGATGCTGTTTGCCGAGCCGAACCCGGGCCCGCTGAAGGCATTGCTGGCGCACATGGGTGAAATGCGCGACGAGTTGCGCTCGCCGATGACCCGCGCGTCCGACGGCCTGCGCGAGCGCCTCGTGGCGCTGGATGCCCGGCTCAACCGCCCGTGACAGGCGGAAAGAAAGCGACTTCGCAGCCTTCGCTCAAGGCGGCGGCCTCGTCGCTCATGGACTGATCGAGCGCCATCCGCACCGCCTTGCCGCGCGCAAGCGCGGTGGCGTAGGCGCTGCCCCTGGCGATGAGTTCGTCGCGCAGGGCCGACAGCGTTTCGGCTTGCGTGTCGACGGTTTCGCCGCTGCTGGAAAGTGCCTCGCGCACCGAGGCGAAATAACGGACCTGGATCTTCATGACGGGATTCAGCCCAGCAGCGATGCGAACGGAATGAAGTTGACGGTGTCGCCCGACTTGATCGTCTGGCCCGACGGGTTGTCGACCACGCCGTCGCCCCAGACCATCGACGTGAGCACGCCCGAACTCTGGTTGCCGAACAGGTCGAGGCCGCCGGCCGCATTGCGCCGCGCGCGCAGGAACTCGCGGCGCTTGTCGGCACGCAGCCAGTCGAAATCGGCGCGCATCTTCACCGCCTCCGGCGCGACGCGCGTGGCACCCTGCAGCGTCAGCAGGAAGGGCCGCACCAGCATCAGGAAGGTGAGGAAGCTCGACACCGGATTGCCTGGCAGCCCCGTCACATGGCATGCGCCCTGCCCGTAGCTGCGCGCAATGGAGCCATAGGCAAAAGGCTTGCCGGGCTTCATCGACAGCGACCAGAGCTGCAGCTCGCCAAGCGACTGCAGCGCCGCGCGGATATGGTCTTCTTCGCCGACGGAGACGCCGCCGGTGGTGATGATCAGATCGCTGGCCTCAGCCGCGTTGCGCAACGCGGCGATGGTGGCTTCGCGGTCGTCGGGCACGATGCCCAGGTCGTTCACCTCGCAGCCCAGGCGGTGCAGCAGGGCCCGCATGAAGAAACGGTTCGAGTTGTAGATGGCGCCGGGCTTCATCGCGTCGGGCGCAACCTCGCCGGGCATCACCAGCTCGTCGCCGGTGGAGAGCATGGCCACGCGCGGCTTGCGGGCCACCTGCAGCTTGTGAAAGCCGACGCTGGCCGCGAGGCCGAGTGCGGCTGGCGTGAGGCGTTCGCCCTGCTTCAGTACGACGTCACCGGAGGCCACGTCTTCGCCGGCACGGCGAATCCACTGCCCGGCCGCCGGAACGATGGCGATGCGCACCGAGCCCAGGCTGCCTTCCTGCGGCGTGGCCGTGGTGTCTTCCTGCATCACGACCGCGTCGGCCCCCTCCGGGATCTGTGCACCCGTGAAGATGCGCGCCGCGGTGCCGGTCGCGAGCGGCGTGCCGACCGTGCCTGCAGGAATGCGCTGCGCCACTGTCAGCTCGGCGCCCGGCGCGACGCAGTCGGCGATGCGCACGGCATAGCCGTCCATCGCGCTGTTGTCGCGCGGCGGCACCGTGAGGCCGGAGACGAGGTCTTGCGCCAGCACGCGGCCGTCGGCGTCGAAGGTGCCGACGCTTTCGGTGGGCAGCTTCGGCTGCGCCTTCGCGAGCAGGACCGCGATGGCCTCGTCCAAAGGCATCAGCGGCGGGCGCGAAGAAGAAGCGGAAAAAGGAACGGGGGATTCAGCCATGGTGATCGGGGTTGTATTCGAAGCGGTCGCCGCTGTCGATCAACCACTTCGCAATGGCCTCGGCGTCGTTGAGGTCGAACAGCGGCCGTTCGGTCGGCGACGGCAGGCTGGCCGGCGCGTCGGTGGCCACGGCGGTGACGAAGGGATCGTTGGTGTACAGCACGGGCCGCGAAGGCTCGCCCGCTTCCGGCTCGCGCCAGACCTCGATCTTGAGCACGTCGCTGTGCCGGAAGCCTTCGACCAGCACCCAGTCGGCCGCCGGGTGCACCTCGGCCAGCAACTGGTGCACGCTGAGTTCAACGGAAACTTCGAATTCGCGCATCACGGCCAGCCGCTTGTCCGACGCCACGACCACCTCGAAGGCGCCGGCCTCGCGATGGCGGTAGGTGTCCTTGCCCGGATGGTCGATGTCGAACTTGTGGTGCGCATGCTTGACCACCGACACGCGCTGGCCGAGCCGCTTGAGTGCCGGAATCAGGCGCTCGAGCAGCGTGGTCTTGCCCGCGCCCGAATAGCCGGCAAAACCGACGACCTTCATGCGGGAGCCCGGCCGTGATCAGTCACAGTTCTCTGCGATGTAGGCCTTGACGGCCTCCGCGTCGGCCGGCAGCTTGACGACGCGCTTGGGCAGCGCCTCGATGCCTTCGAATTTCTTCGGCCGCGCGGGCTCTTCGCCGAGCGCCTCGACCAGCGTCGCGGCGAACTTGATCGGCAGCGCGGTTTCGAGCACCACCATCGGCACGCCGGGCGTGATCTGCTCGCGCGCGGCCTTGAGGCCGTCGGCCGTATGCGGATCGATCAGCGTGGCAAAGCGCTTCTCGGTGTCGCGGATGGTGGCCAGGCGATCGGCGTGCGTGCTGCGGCCGCTGCGGAAGCCGAAGCGCCCCGCGGCCTGCTTGAACGCCGGGTCAGCGCTCAGGTCGAAGCTGCCCTGCAGGCCCAGGTCGTCCACGAACAGCTGGCGCAGCCTGGCGGGGTCGCGGCCCACCAGGTCGAACACGAAGCGCTCGAAGTTGCTGGCCTTGCTGATGTCCATCGACGGACTGGAGGTTTCGTGCGTATCGACGGCCGCGCGCACGCGGTACACGCCGGTGCGGAAGAACTCGTCGAGCACGTCGTTCTCGTTGGTGGCGACCACCAGCGTCTGGATCGGCAGGCCCATCATGCGCGCCACGTGGCCCGCGCAGACGTTGCCGAAGTTGCCCGAGGGCACGGTGAAGCTCACCGGCTTGTCGTTGCCCGCCGTGGCCTGGAAGTAGCCCGCGAAGTAGTAGACGACCTGCGCCAGAAGGCGCGCCCAGTTGATCGAGTTGACCGTGCCGATGCGGTACTTGCGCTTGAAGCCCAGGTCATTCGACACCGCCTTGACGATGTCCTGGCAGTCGTCGAACACGCCGGTGATGGCGATGTTGTGGATGTTGGCGTCCTGCAGGCTGAACATCTGCGCCTGCTGGAACGGGCTCATGCGGCCGTCGGGCGAGGTCATGAAGACGCGCACGCCCTTCTTGCCGCGCATGGCGTATTCGGCCGCGCTGCCGGTGTCGCCGCTGGTGGCGCCGAGGATGTTGAGCTCGGAGCCGCGGCGGGCCAGTTCGTACTCGAACAGGTTGCCCAGCAACTGCATTGCCATGTCCTTGAAGGCCAGCGTGGGGCCGTTGGACAGGGCTTCGAGGTACACGCCGTCTTCGAGCTCGCGCAGCGGCACGATCTCGTCGGTGCCGAACACTTCGGCTGTATAGGTCTTCGCGCAGATCGCCTTCAGGTCGGCCGGCGGAATGTCGTCGATGTAGAGCGAGAGGATCTCGAAGGCCAGCTCGGCGTACGGCAGCGCGCGCCACTTGGCGAGCGTGGCGGTGTCGACCTGCGGATACGTTTCGGGCAGATAGAGGCCGCCGTCGGGCGCGAGGCCTTCAAGAAGGATTTCGCAGAAGCGCTTGCGGTCGGGGTGGCCGCGGGTGCTCAGGTAGTTCACTTCAGCTCTTCCTTGCGGATGCGCACGATGGGTTCGAGCACGGTCGGCAGCGCCTGCAGCTCGGCAATGACGTCATTGACGGTGCCTTCGCGCGCATCGTGCGTGAGGATGATGAGGTCGGTCTGCGTGGAGCCCTCGCCGCCCACTTCGTCGGCTTCGCGCTGCAGCACGGCGTCGATGCTGATACCGGCGGTGGCCAGCAGGCCAGTGACCTTGGCGAGCACGCCGGCCTGGTCGGCCACGCGCAGGCGCAGGTAGTAGCTGGTGACGACTTCCGACATCGGCAGCACCTTCAGGTCGCTCATCGCGTCGGGGTGGAAGGCCAGGTGCGGCACGCGGTGCGCGGCGTCGGCGGTGTGCAGGCGGGTGATGTCGACCAGGTCGGCGATCACGGCGCTGGCCGTGGGCTCGCTGCCGGCGCCCTTGCCGTAGTAGAGCGTGGTGCCGACGGCGTCGCCGTGCACCACCACCGCGTTCATCGCGCCTTCGACGTTGGCCAGCAGGCGCTTCGACGGCACGAGCGACGGATGCACGCGCAGCTCGATGCCCTTGGCGGTGCGCTTGGTAACGCCCAGCAGCTTGATGCGGTAGCCCAGCTGTTCGGCGTACTTGATGTCCTGCGCGGCGAGCTTGGTGATGCCTTCGATGTGGGCCTTGTCGAACTGCACCGGAATGCCGAAGGCAATGGCGCTCATCAGCGTAACCTTGTGGCCGGCGTCCACGCCTTCGATATCGAAGGTCGGGTCGGCTTCGGCGTAGCCCAGGCGTTGCGCCTCCTTGAGCACGGTCGCGAAGTCCAGGCCCTTGTCGCGCATCTCGGACAGGATGAAGTTGGTGGTGCCGTTGATGATGCCGGCCAGCCACTGGATGCTGTTGGCAGTGAGGCCTTCGCGCAGCGCCTTGATGATCGGGATGCCGCCGGCCACCGCAGCCTCGAAGGCCACCATCACGCCCTTGGCGTGCGCGGCCGCGAAGATCTCGGTGCCGTGCACCGCGAGCAGCGCCTTGTTGGCCGTAACCACGTGCTTGCCGGCCGCGATGGCCTCGAGCACCAGTTGCTTGGCAATGCCATAGCCGCCGATGAGCTCGATGACGATGTCGATGTCGGGGTTGGCGATGACTTCGCGCGCGTCGCTGACCACCTTGACGCCTTCGCCGACCACTTCGCGGGCGCGGGCGGTGTCGAGGTCGGCCACCATGGTGATCTCGATGCCACGGCCGGCGCGGCGCTTGATTTCTTCCTGGTTGCGCTGGAGCACCTTGAAGGTGCCGCTGCCGACCGTGCCTGCGCCGAGCAGGCCTACTTGGATGGGTTTCATTGGGAGAGTCGCGTTCATGGTTTGGATGGGGTGGCTGACGGCGTGGAAGTCACGACGCGGCTGACGTAGCGGGGCAAGGTCCAGGCGCCGCCGGCAAAGCCGCGGCACATGCCGTCGCCTGTGGAGCCGGTGCGCACGAAGTCCTTGCCGTTGAAATGCCAGGTCTCGCTCGACCAGCAGTCGCCGATGCCTCGGCCTTTCATGGCAGAAGTGACGCTGCCTTCCTTCTCGTCGAAGTCGCCATTCGCCTCGATGGACACCGGCGCATAGGGCGGTTTGTCGTTGGCGATCCAGAGCAGGCTGGAATAGTTGTAGGCGCCCATGCCGCAGCCCAGCGACAGCAGCACCTTCCGGTCGGTCAGGCGCGAGACGGTCAGCGACTTGGCGTTGATGTCTTCGCGGTTGTTGCAGTCTTCCTTGGCGCTGTCCAGCTTCAGGAACGGGAAGATGCGCGCGGCGAGTGCGTCGTCGCCGGGGTGCGCCTTCGGCGGCACGACCACGTTCACGACGGGGGCCGTCACCGGCGGCAGCACCGAAGACTCGGGCTTGCTGCCGCGGCGCACCAGCGCACCCGGCGTGCCGACGCGGCCCTGGGCTTCGTCCATCTTCAGCAGCACGGCGTTGAGGCCGGCGAGCGAAAGAGTCCACTTCTTGCCGCCGTTGGCGGTCACCGTGGCGTCGTCGCCCTTGAGCAGCTCGGGCAGGACGGTACGGACCTGGCTGTCGTCGAAGCTGGCGGTGCCCGCAGCCAGGCCCGAGACGGTGGCCTTGCCGACCTTGAAGCGCAGCGGGCCCTTGACGCCGTCGTCATCGCCGATCTGCAGCTGGATGTCTATTGCCGTGCCGGGCCCGGCCTTGCGGGTGATGAGCATCGACACCGGCTCGCTCGCCCCGCTGTCCGGCTGGTAGCCGGCGGCGCGGCAGGTGCGCGTGTTGTCGCAGGCCAGCTCCCAGTCGTTGTGCGAGAACGAGACAAGCTCCTTGTCGGCGGCTCCGGCGGACAACGCGGCGAGCGACAGCGCCGCAGCAGCGATGCAGGCAGATTTCATGAGCGCGACTTGCGGCGCAAACGGTACTGCTCCAGGAACTTCGCGATGCGGTTGATGGCCTCGCGCAGGTCGTCTTCATGGGGCAGGAACACGATGCGGAAGTGGTCCGGCGTGGCCCAGTTGAAGCCGGTGCCCTGCACCAGCATCACGCGGGTTTCCTTCAGCAGCTCGAGGAAGAACTGGCGGTCGTCCTCGATCGGATAGACCTCGGGGTCGAGCTTGGGGAACATGTAGAGCGCTGCGCTCGGCTTGACGCAACTCACGCCCGGAATGGCGGTGATCAGCTCGTAGGCCAGGTCGCGCTGGCGGCGCAGGCGACCGCCCTCGCACACGAGGTCGTTGATGCTCTGGTAGCCGCCGAGCGCGGTCTGGATGGCCCACTGGCCCGGCACGTTGGCGCACAGGCGCATGTTCGAGAGCATGTTCAGGCCCTCGATGTAGTCCTGCGCGCTGCGCTTGTCGCCCGACACCACGAGCCAGCCGGCGCGGTAGCCGCACGAACGGTAGCTCTTGGACAGCGAATTGAAGGTGAGCGTGAGCACGTCGGTCGACAGGCTGGCAATGGCCGTGTGCTTGACGCCGTCGTACAGCACCTTGTCGTAGACCTCGTCGGCAAAGATCACGAGGCCATGCTCGCGCGCGATGGCAACGATGCTCTTGAGCAGGTCGTTCGAGTACAGCGCGCCGGTCGGGTTGTTCGGGTTGATGACCACGATGCCCTTGGTGCGCGGCGTGATCTTGGCGCGGATGTCGTCGAGGTTGGGCATCCAGCCGTTGGCCTCGTCGCACAGGTAGTGCACCGGCGTGCCGCCCGACAGGCTCGTGGAAGCAGTCCACAGCGGGTAATCAGGGGCCGGCAGCAGCAGTTCGTCGCCGTCGTTGAGAAGCGCGTTGGTGGACATGGCGATCAGCTCGCTGGCGCCGTTGCCAAGGTAGATGTCGTCGAGGGTGACGCCCGCAATGCCCTGCTTCTGCGTCTCGTGCATCACCGCCTTGCGCGCGGCGAAGACGCCCTTGCTGTCCGAATAACCGGCCGAGGCGGGCAGGTTGCGGATCATGTCCTGCTGGATTTCCTCGGGGGCATCGAAGCCGAACACGGCCAGATTGCCGATGTTGAGCTTGATGATCTTCTGGCCGTCCTCTTCCATCTGCTTGGCGGCGTCCATGATGGGACCGCGGATGTCATAAAGAACGTTGGCCAGCTTGGCCGATTTCTTGAGCTGCTTCAAAAGGCCCTCCCGGGCGCGGGTTACGGAGTTGCTTGGATGCGCTTGATGCGGGGTCACCGCGGAGTCAAAGGCCCTTGCGAGCCCCGTGGCACTAGGGAAAACCTATAATTTGACCACAGTTCCCAGTGCCCAGATGAAGCTCCAGCCCGACAAATCCGACGCTCAGTCCCTCACCGCACACGGCCCCGGCTGGGTGGCAATCAACAACGAAAAAGTCGAAGGCAGCGTAGTGGTTGGCTCGCGCGGCGAGCGCTTCGAATGGAATTGTTCAAGCTTCGACCAGCTCGGCGCCGAACATTTCGCGCAATTGGCGACCCTGGGTGCGGAATTGATCATTTTCGGCAGCGGAAACCGTATCCGCTTCCCCCAGCCCGCATGGCTGAAGCCCCTGATGGCTCAGCGCACCGGCGTCGAGACCATGGACACCGCAGCGGCCTGCAGAACCTACAACATCCTGGCCGGAGAAGGCCGGCACGTGATTGCCGCCCTGCTGGTCGAGAGCCCGGCGGGTGGCTGAGAGAGGTATTTTCGGGGTAAAATACCGGGTTGCGAACAGGCCCGCTACCCCAAAGTTAGCAACGACCAATCCTCCATTCCTTGAGCAAGTCCCGTCCGAAACGGGACGAGAGGGCTCGGGAACGGAATCTAACGGAGAAAACAAGTTTCATGGCGATCGTTGTCAACAAACCCATTCCTGAATTCGACGCCAACGCCACGGGCGGCCTCAAGGTCTCGAATACCTCGCATCTCGGCCACGTGCTGGTCATGTATTTTTACCCGAAAGATAACACTCCGGGTTGCACCACCGAAGCCATGCAGTTTCGCGACCGCTACAAGGACTTCGAAAAGGCCGGTGCCACGGTGTTCGGCGTGTCCCGCGACAACATGAAGTCGCACGACGAATTCAAGGCCAAGCTCGAGCTGCCCTTCGAGCTCATCGCCGACACGGAAGAAAAGATGTGCCACATGTTCGGCGTGGTCAAGAACAAGATCATGTACGGCAAGAAGGTCAAGGGCATCGAGCGCAGCACCTTCCTGATCGGCGCCGACGGCATCCTGAAGGCCGAATGGCGCGGGCTCAAGGTTCCCGGCCATGTCGACGACGTGCTCAAGGCCGTCAAGGCGCTCAAGAAAGCTGCCTGACCGCCGCCCGGCGAGCCGGCCGTGCACTTTTCCGCTCTGGCGTGGGGAATGCCCAACGCAGCGCGTAAAGAGCCTCCGGCGCGTCATCTGCGGTGTGCATAATGGTTTCATGCCGTTGAGCTCCACGACCGCATCCCCCGAACAAAGCCGCCTTGGTCTTCAGGCGGCTTTTTCGTTTTCTGGTTCCCACTTTCTGCGAGCGATCTGACACATGCCACTGCCCCCCGCCCCCACGAAACGCGCTGCATTGCTCTCGCCGGACGCACTCGATGCGCCTGCCCGGTCCTCGCACAGGGGCTCGCGCCGTTCCGGCGATTCGCGCGCTGACGAAGCCACGGTGCACAGCCCGCAGCCGCTGGAATTGTTCGACAGCCTCAGCACTGAAGGCGCCGGCGGCGCCACCACGCGCCCGACGCGCCGGGCCAGATCCAAACCTGCGCCGGCACTGGCGCCCGTGAGCGCACCGCAGCCGGAGGCCATGGTGCAGGTCGAGACGAGGAAGGCGCCGGTCGTCGAAGTCGCACCGGCTCCCGCCCCAGCGCCGCAAGCGCCGACGCGCCCCAAACGCAACAAGTCCACCGGCCCGGCCAAGCTGTTCGTGCTCGACACGAACGTGCTGCTGCACGACCCCATGTGCCTGTTCCGCTTCGAGGAGCACGACATCTTCCTGCCGATGATCGTGCTGGAAGAGCTCGACGGCCACAAGAAAGGCACCACCGAAGTCGCGCGCAACGGCCGCCAGACCAGCCGCACGCTCGATGCGCTGGCCGGCGCCCAGGACGCCGACATCGACAAGGGCCTGAAGCTCGACACCACGGGCCACCGCGAGGCCGGTGGCCGGCTGTTCTTCCAGACCGCCCCGCTCGACTACTCGCTGCCGATCAGCCTGCCCCAGGGCAAGGCCGACAACCAGATCCTCGGCGTGGTGCACGCGCTGCGCGACGAGTACGCCAAGGACCGCCCGGGCAAGCCGAAGCAGGAAGTGGTGCTGGTGTCGAAAGACATCAACATGCGCGTCAAGGCGCGCGCGCTGGGCCTGGCCGCCGACGACTACCAGAACGACAAGACGCTGGAAGACGGCGACCTGCTCTACGCCGGTTCGCTCGCACTGCCGCCCGACTTCTGGACCCGCCAGAGCAAGACGGTCGAAAGCTGGCAGAGCGGCAGCAACACCTTCTACCGGATCAGCGGTCCGCTGGTGCCCAACCTGTACATCAACCAGTTCGTGTACTTCGAGGCGCCCGGCGAGCCGAGCATGTACGCCCGCGTCACCGAAATCCGCGACAAGACCGCGGTGCTCAAGACGCTCAAGGACTACAGCTCGGGCAAGAACGCGGTCTGGGGCGTCAACACGCGCAACCGCGAGCAGAACTTCGCGATGAACCTGCTGATGGACCCGGAGATCGACTTCGTCACGCTGACCGGCACCGCCGGCACCGGCAAGACCCTGATGGCACTGGCTTCCGGCCTCACGCAGGTGCTCGACGACCGCCGCTACACCGAGATCATCATGACCCGCGCCACCGTGAGCGTGGGTGAAGACATCGGCTTTCTGCCCGGCACGGAAGAGGAAAAGATGGGCCCCTGGATGGGTGCGCTCGACGACAACCTCGAGTTCCTGGCCAAGGGCGATGGCGGCGGTGCCGGCGAGTGGGGCCGCGCGGCCACCAACGAGTTGATCCGCAGCCGCATCAAGGTCAAGAGCATGAACTTCATGCGCGGACGCACCTTCCTCAACAAGTACGTGATCATCGACGAGGCGCAGAACCTCACGCCCAAGCAGATGAAGACGCTGATCACCCGCGCCGGCCCCGGCACGAAGATCATCTGCATGGGCAACCTCGCGCAGATCGACACGCCGTACCTGACGGAAGGCTCCTCGGGCCTGACCTTCGCGGTCGACAAGTTCAAGGGCTGGCCGCACGGTGGGCACATCACGCTGGCGCGCGGCGAACGCTCGCGGTTGGCGGATTTCGCAAGCGACGTGCTCTAAAACCAGCGGCACCGGCCGACACAAGCCCGCGCATGCTCCCCGGAGCATCGCGGGCTTTTTTTCGCCTGCGGTGACAGGCTACTGACAAGACGTTGTCAGTAGGCGGCTCGCACCATCAGGGCTCCTTCAACCGACACGAAAGAGAGCCCCAGAATGCAAAAACAGAACGCCATCAGCTGGTTCGAGATCCCGGTCGCCAACATGGACCGCGCCCAGGCCTTCTACGAAACCGTGCTGGCCCGCAAGCTGCGCCGCGAGAACTTCGGCGGCGAGACGCTGGCCGTGTTCCCCTACGACGATCCCGCCACGGGCGGTGCCCTGCAGGCCGGTGCCAACGCCAGCGCGCGCGCCGGCACGGGCATCCGTATCTACCTCGACTGCAACCCCGGCATCGACGCCGTGCTGGCGCGGGTCGAAGCCGCCGGCGGGCAGATCGTGGCGCCAAAGTCTGCGCTGCCTCCCGGCATGGGCTTCATCGCCCACATGCGCGACACCGAAGGCAACGAAGTCGGCCTGCACGCGCTGGATTGATCCCGTCATGACGCAACGCAACTGGATTGCCGTGGCCAGCGCCGAGCACGCGCGGCTCGGCCGCGACCACCGGCCGCTCGGCTTCATGCAGGTCGGCCACGGCAAGCATTCGCCGCTCAAGCGGCTCGCAGCGGGCGACCGCGTCGCCTACTATTCACCGTCCACGGTGTTCGGTGGCACGGACAGGCTGCAGAGCTTCGTGTCGATCGGCGTCGTGCAACCCGGCGAGCCGTATGAGTTCGACATGGGCAACGGCTTCGTGCCGTGGCGGCGCGACGTGAGCTATGCAGCCGGGCACGAGGCGCCAATCGCACCACTGATCGAGCGCCTGACCTTCATCGAGAACCCCAAGCAATGGGGCTACAAGTTTCGCTTTGGCATGTTCGACGTCACCGACGCCGACATGAAACAGATCGCCCAGGCCATGAAGGCCGATCTGAAAACACTGTCGCTTTGAGGAGAAGCCCCCCATGGAACCTACCCGTCAACATCAGGACGCCTTTCACGTCGCGGGCCTCACCATCCGCACCACCAACCGTGAGGAGAACGAGCCCGCAACCGCCCGCATCGGCAAGCTGTGGGGCCGCTTCTTCGGCGAAGAGACTTACGCATCGACGCCGGACCGCACCGGCGACGCTCGCATCTTCAGCGTCTACTCGGCCTACGAATCCGACGCCCACGGCGCCTTCGACGTGACGGCGGGTGTCGCCGTCACGGGCAGCGAGGGCAGCCGCGCCGTCGAGGCCGGCGACTACCTCGTGTTCACCGGCCAGGGAGAGATGCCGCAGATGGTCATCGCCACATGGCAGCGCATCTGGCAGTATTTCGAGGCGCACCCGGAAGTCGCGCGCCGCTACCGCAGCGATTTCGAAGCCTACGAAGGGCCGGACAAGGTGGCGATCCACATCGGAGTTTCATGAGCCCCAAGAAGAGCTGGCGCGACCGGCTGGCCAGCTACCCTCACCTGCCGAACGTCAAGGAGATTCCCGTCGCCATGCGCTCCCGGCGCGGCGAAGGGACCATCGCCACGCCGTCGCCGCAGGAGGTGCAAGCCGCGATGCGCAGCATTCCAGAAGGCCGGCTCGCAACGGTGATGGGCATCGGCGAGGACATCGCACTGCGCCACCAGGCGACCATCGGCTGCACCGTGACCACGGCGATCTTTGCGCACATGGTCGCGCATGCGGCCGAGGAGGCAGAGAGGACGGAAGAACGAACGCCCTACTGGCGCACCCTCAAGATCGGTGGCGAACTCAATGCCAAGTACCCCGGCGGCATCGAGGCGCAGATGTCGAAGCTCGAAGCCGAAGGCCACACGGTCGTGCAGCGCGGCAAGCGCTACTTCGTCGAAGACTTCGCGAAGAAGCTCACCGGAACACGCTGATGCGCCGCGCAGACCGCCTGTTCCAACTTGTGCAGCTCATTCGCGGGCGCCGGCTGACCACGGCCGCGTTCCTGGCGCAGCGCCTCGAAGTGTCGGAGCGCACCGTGTACCGCGACGTGGCCGATCTGCAGCATCAAGGCGTGCCCATCGAGGGCGAGGCAGGCGTGGGCTACCGGCTGGGCGCGGGCTTCGAGCTGCCGCCGCTGATGTTCACGCAGGACGAGGCCTCGGCCCTGGTGGCCGCAGCGCGGCTCGCGCAGAGCTGGGTCGATCCGGCACTGGGACGCGACATCGAGACCGGGCTGGGCAAGATCCTGTCGGTGCTGCCACCGGCGGCGCGGGTCTCGGCCGAGGCCCTGGCGCTCTACGCACCCGCAATGGGCCTGGACGACACCTTGCGCGCGCGGCTGCAGACGCTGCGCGAGGCGGTGCAGTCGCACAACAAGCTGCTGCTGCAGTACCACGACGTATCGGGCGATGCCAGCGAGCGCACGGTGCGGCCGCTCGGCTGCTTCTATTGGGGCAAGGTCTGGACGCTCTCGACCTGGTGCGAGCTGCGCAATGACTTCCGGGGTTTTCGCCTGGATCGCATGGATGCGATCACGGTGCTGCCCGAGCGCTTTCGTGACGAGCCGGGCAAGACGCTGGCCGACATGCTGCGGCAGTTGAAGGCCAAGACGGAGCAGGGCAAGGTGGTGCCCCAGGAGCCGCCGGCCTCGCCGCCCTGGTCCGGCAACGGCGCCAGCTGACGACCTTCCGCGCCGGCTCAGTACTCGTCGTTGTGGCTGTAGCCCACCAGGTTCTCGAACTTGGTGATCGGCTTCAGGAAGGCCAGCTTGATGGTGCCGGTCGGGCCGTTCCGGTGCTTGCTGATGATCACCTCGGCCACGCCCGGCTCCTTCGACTCCTTGTTGTAGTAGTCGTCGCGGTAGATGAACATGATGATGTCCGCGTCCTGCTCAATGGCGCCGGATTCGCGCAAGTCGCTCATCATGGGACGCTTGTCGGTGCGGCTTTCAACGCCGCGGCTGAGCTGGGACAGCGCGATCACCGGGCACTTCAGCTCCTTGGCCAGCATCTTCAGGCCGCGCGAGATTTCGCCCACGGCGGTGGCGCGGTTCTCGTCGCCCGAAGTGCTGGTCGACATCAGCTGCAGGTAGTCGACCACGATCAGGCCCAGGCGCCCGTACTGGCGCGCGAGGCGGCGCGCGTTGGCGCGCAATTCGCTGGTCGAGAGGCCCGGCGTTTCGTCGATGTGCAGCGACACGGTGCGCAGCTTCTCGATGGCCTCGGTCAGGCGCGGCCACTCTTCGTCGCTGAGCTTGCCGGTACGCAGGTGACCCTGGTCGATGCGGCCGATGGAGCCCACGATACGCACCGCCAACTGCGCGGCGCCCATTTCCATCGAGAACACCGCCACCGGCAGACCTTCTTCAAGCGCCACGTGCTCGGCGATGTTGATCGCGAGCGACGTCTTCCCCATCGAGGGACGAGCAGCCAGCACGATCATGTCGCCCGGCTGCAGGCCCGAGGTCATCTTGTCGAAGTCGTTGAAGCCGGTGCGCACGCCCGTGATGTCGTTCGGGTTCTCGGCCATTTCCGTCACGCGGTCGAGCAGTTCGACCACCAGGGCATCCATGCTCTGGAAGCCCTGCTTCATCCGCGTGCCTTCTTCGCCGATGTTGAAGATCTTCTGTTCGGCTTCGTCGAGGATCTTGTCGACCGCCTTGCCCTGCGGATTGAAGGCGTTGGTCGCGATCTCGTCGCTGGCGGAAACCAGTTTGCGCAGGATCGAGCGCTCGCGCACGATCTCGGCGTAGCGGCGGATGTTGCTCGCGCTGGGCACGTACTGCGCGAGCGAATTCAGGTACACCAGCCCGCCGATGTCGTCGGCCTTGCCGAGGTTCTGCAGCTGCTCGTAGACGGTGATCACGTCGGCCGGCTTGCTGGCGTTGATCAGCCCGCCGATGGCGGCATAGATCAGCTTGTGTTCATGGCGGTAGAAGTCGCCGTCGACCAGCAGGTCGCCCATGCGGTCCCAGGCGCCGTTGTCGAGCAGCAGGCCACCGAGCACGCTGGATTCGGCCTCGATGGAATGAGGCGGAATGCGCAGTTGGGCAACTTGGCGATCGGCCGACGGGTCATTGTCGGCATAGGAGAAAACGGCGGACATGGACTTCCCTTGCAACCCTGCATGCTAAGCCGCGCGCGCCGATGCGCGTGTGGACAAGGTTGTGAATAAACGGTGATCTTCCAGTGCAATCGACTGGAAAACTCAGGCGCAGAAAAAGAAAAGCCGCCCGAAGGCGGCTTTTGCTGCAGCGCACAGGCGCCGTGGACGATCAGGCGGTTTCGCCGTAGACCGTCACGGTGATGTCGACCACCACGTCGGTGTGCAGGGCCACGCTCACGGTGCTGTCGCCAACGACCTTGATCGGGCCGTTGGGCAGGCGCACTTGCGACTTGGCAACCTTGTAGCCTTGCTTGCCCAGTTCTTCGGCGATGTCGCCGTTGGTGACCGAGCCGAACAGACGGCCGTCGACGCCAGCCTTTTGCGTCAGCTTGATGGTCGTGCCACCGAGCTTTTCGCCTTGAGCTTGCGATTCGGCCAGCTTGGCGGCCGCAGCCTTTTCGAGTTCGGCGCGCTTGGCTTCGAATTCGGCCTTGTTGGCGGCGGTGGCGCGGCGGGCGCGGCCCGTCGGGATCAGGAAGTTGCGTGCGTAGCCGTCCTTGACCTTGACGATGTCGCCCAAGCCGCCGACGTTGACAACCTTGTCCAGAAGAATGATTTGCATGGTGTCGACTCCTTAGACGCGGTGCTGGTCGCTGTACGGCACCATGGCCAGGAAGCGCGCGCGCTTGATGGCGGTGTTCAGCTGGCGTTGGTAGATCGCGCGCGTGCCGGTCAGGCGGGCGGGGATGATCTTGCCGTTTTCGCTGATGAAGTCACGCAGCGTGTCGATGTCCTTGTAGTCGATTTCCTCGACGCCAGCGACGGTGAAGCGGCAGAAGCGCTTGCGCTTGAACAGCAGCGACTGGGTGTTGCGCTTCGGGCGCTTGTCTTTGTTGAATTTCTTGAACGTGGCCATTTGGGGACCTCTTGTCGAAAATTAATCTTGCTGAAAATCCTGGATGTGCAGGACCGGATGCTTGCCGTTGCCCGGTGTCGCGAGAAAGCCCTGAAAACGCCAGAGACTTCCCATCGACTGCTTTGCGAGCCGTTCGGCGATGGCGCCGAAGGCAACGGCCTTGAGGGCCGTCTTCACCTGCCTGGGTTTACCTGCCTCCTGAAGCGTCGACTCGTGTTCGAGCTTCAGGTCTATGGCGGGCAAGCCGGCTGGTGTGAATCGCAATGCTCCGAGTTCGGCAACGGAGGCGGTCAGCAGAAGCTGGTTGACCCCGGTTGCCGCAGCGGCAGCAGTCACGCCATCAGTTGTTGTTGGCGGCGTATTCGGCCTGCTGGGCCTTGCGAGCCTCTTCGCGCTCGACCGTCTTCATCATCGACGAAGGACCGGTTTCGGCCTTCTTCTTCTGAACGGTCAGGTGGCGCAGCACGGCGTCGTTGAACTTGAACGCGTGTTCGAGTTCGCCCATCACGGTTTGCTCAGCTTCGATGTTGACGCACAGGTAGTGGGCCTTGTTGAGCTTGTTGATCTGGTAAGCCAGCTGACGACGGCCCCAGTCTTCAACGCGGTGGATCTTGCCGCCGCCGGCCGTGATCAGGCCCTTGTAGCGCTCCAGCATGGCCGGAACTTGTTCGCTCTGATCCGGGTGGATCAGCAAAATGATTTCGTAGTGACGCATGGCACTCCTTGTGGATTCTTCCGAAGAAGAGGAAAAGCCACCTGCAGCGTCGGGCGCAGTGTGGCAAGGCAAAGCCGGCGATTATAGCCCTGTCGCGCGCACTTCGGCAAGCCACCTCAGTCGTTGAGGGCCTTGTCCAGGGCAGCGGCCTTCTCTGGGCCCACCGCGGCGCGGATCTTGGGCGCCAGCGCCAGGAGGTCTTCGTAGCTCGTCGTGCCCTCGACCTGCAGGTTGAGCCGGAACCCCATCAGGCCCAGGCTACCGGTGAGTTGCGTGGCGATGGGATAGGCGTCCTTGTAGCGCTGCTGCTTGCTGCGCCCGGAGGAGCTCACAGCGGGAGCAGCGGGTGCGGCCGGCGCGACCGGTTTCGCCACTGCCTCAGCGGATGCGCCTCCGGCGGCCGGCGATGCTGCACTGCCCTCCGCCGGCTCGAGCAGGCCCAACGCCACCATCTGGTCGATGTCTTCGCGGGCAATGCCCATGCCGTTGGCCAGCACCTCATCGACCGAGCGCTTGCCGTCGAACAGGATGAAGGCCGAGCGCTGGCGCGGCGATAGAGGGACCGAGCGGTCCTTTAGAACCTGATGGCCCGTTTGCGTCTTGACAAGAATCATGGTGGTCTTCCCTTCCGGGATGCGCCCGTGAATCTCACAAGTCTGGCATCAATTACGCAATTCGTTTCAATAACACCCCACCGTCGCGGGAATCCCCCCATGGGGATTTCCGCAGTCCGGGCTTCAGCGCTTGGCGAGTTGCTGCCAAGTGTCGATCACGCTGTCGGGGTTCAGGGAAATCGATTCGATCCCCTCCTCCGCCAGCCACAGCGCGAAGTCCGGGTGGTCGCTGGGGCCCTGGCCGCAGATGCCAACATACTTGCCCTCGGCCTTGCACGCCTTGATGACGCGGCTCAGCAGCGCCTTGATGGCCGGGTCGCGCTCGTCGAAGTCGGCTGCCAACAGCTCGAGGCCCGAGTCGCGGTCCAGGCCCAGCGTGAGCTGGGTCAGGTCGTTCGAGCCGATCGAGAAGCCGTCGAAGAACTTCAGGAACTCCTCGGGCAGGATGGCGTTGCTCGGCACCTCGCACATCATGATCAGCTTGAGGTCGTTCTCACCGCGCTTCAGGCCATGCTCGCCCAGCAGCGTGGTCACGCGCTCGGCCTGGCCCAGGGTGCGCACGAAGGGCACCATGATCTGCACGTTGGTCAGGCCCATGTCGTTGCGCACGCGCTTCAGCGCTTCGCACTCCATGGCGAAGGCCTCGCCGAAATCGGCGCTCAGGTAGCGTGCGGCGCCACGGAAGCCCAGCATCGGGTTTTCTTCTTCCGGCTCGTAGCGGCTGCCGCCGATCAGCTTGCGGTACTCGTTCGACTTGAAGTCCGAGAGGCGCACGATGACCTTCTTGGGCCAGAAGGCCGCCGCGATGGTCGCGATGCCTTCGGCAACCTTGTCGACGTAGAAGGCGCGCGGCGAGGCGTGGCCGCGTGCCACCGACTCGACAGCCTTCTTCAGGTCGTTGTCGACGTTCGGGTAGTCGAGGATCGCCTTCGGGTGCACGCCGATGTTGTTGTTGATGATGAACTCGAGCCGCGCGAGGCCCACGCCATGGTTCGGCAGCTGCGCGAAATCGAAGGCGAGCTGGGGGTTGCCCACGTTCATCATCAGCTGGATGTCGATCTCGGGCATCACACCGCGCTGCACTTCGGTCACTTCGGTTTCGAGCAGGCCGTCGTAGATGAAGCCGGTGTCGCCCTCGGCGCAGCTCACCGTGACCAGCGTGCCGTCCTTCAGCAGGTCGGTGGCGTCGCCGCAGCCGACCACGGCCGGAATGCCCAGTTCGCGCGCGATGATGGCCGCGTGGCAGGTGCGCCCGCCGCGGTTGGTGACGATGGCGGCGGCGCGCTTCATCACCGGTTCCCAGTTGGGGTCCGTCATGTCGGTGACGAGCACGTCGCCGGCCTGGACCTTGTCCATCTCGCTGATGTTGTGCACCAGCCGCACGGGGCCGGTGCCGATCTTCTGGCCGATGGCACGGCCCTCGGCCAGCACGGCACCTTTGCCCAGCAGCTTGTAGCGCTGCTCGGCCTTGCCCTGCTGCTGGCTCTTCACCGTCTCGGGACGTGCCTGCAGGATATAGAGGTGGCCGTCGGTGCCGTCCTTGCCCCACTCGATGTCCATCGGGCGGCCATAGTGCTCCTCGATGACCAGGGCGTACCTGGCGAGCTGCTCGACATCGGCGTCGCTCAGCGAGTAGCGGTTGCGCTGCTCGGCCTTGACGTCGGTGGTCTTCACCAGCTTGCCGCTCGCCTTTTTCTCTTCGGGTGTGGCGAACTCCATCTGGATCAGCTTGGAGCCGAGGTTGCGGCGGATGACGGCCTTCTTGCCGGCGCGCAGCGTCGGCTTGTGCACGTAGAACTCGTCAGGGTTCACGGCGCCCTGCACCACCGTTTCGCCCAGGCCGTAGCTGGAGGTGATGAACACCACGTCTTCGAAGCCGGACTCGGTGTCGATGGTGAACATCACGCCGGCGGCGCCGAGGTCGGAGCGCACCATGCGCTGCACGCCGGCCGACAACGCGACCACGTCGTGCTCGAAGCCCTTGTGCACGCGGTAGCTGATGGCGCGGTCGTTGTAGAGGGAGGCGAACACCTCCTTCATCTTGTGCAGCACGTCATCGATGCCGACCACGTTCAGGAAGGTTTCCTGCTGGCCCGCGAAGGAGGCGTCGGGCAGATCTTCGGCGGTGGCCGACGAGCGCACGGCGAACGAGGCGGCCGGGTTGCCGGCACTCAGCGTGGCGAAGGCCTCGCCAATGGCTTTCTGCAGGTCGGCCGGGAACGGCTGGGCCTCGACCATGGCGCGGATCTCGGCGCCGGCGGTGGCCAGCGCGCGCACATCCTCGGTGTCCAGCGCTGCGAGCCGCTTGCTGATCTTGTCGGCCAGGCCGTCGTGGGCCAGGAACTGGCGGAATGCGTGCGCCGTGGTCGCGAAACCGGTGGGCACCCGCACGCCCTGCGGCAGCTGCGAGATCATTTCGCCGAGGCTGGCGTTCTTGCCGCCAACCGCCTCGACGTCGGTCATTCTCAGGTTTTCAAACGGTACGACCAGGGCGGTCGCGTCGAAAAGTGCAGACATGGGGAAGCTCCAGAAGTTGAAACCGATGCCGCATGCAGACGGCGCGGCACGATCGTTGTCGTTGCTTTGGGTGCGGGCGCGGTGTGCATGGAAAGAATTGGGGCTGGGAAGCGGATTCCCGATAATGGCCCGGATTGTAGGCGTGGCAAGGTTGCCCGCGCCGCAGGACAAGGCCGCATGACCACGCATTCACGCACTGTTTTCTTCATTTCCGACGGCACCGGCATCACCGCCGAAACCTTCGGTAACGCCGTTCTGGCCCAGTTCGAGATGAAACCGCGCCATGTCCGACTACCTTTTACCGACACGGTCGACAAGGCCCACCAGGCGGTGCGACAGATCAACCACACGGCCGAACTCGAGGGCGTGCGCCCCATCGTCTTCACCACGCTGGCCAACATGGACGTGCTGGAAGTGATCGAAACCGGCTGCAAGGGCATGCTGCTGGACATGTTCGGCACCTTCGTGCGGCCGCTCGAAATCGAGCTGGCCGTGAAGTCGAACCACCGGATCGGCCGCTTCAGCGACGTCAGCAAGAGCAAGGAATACAACGACCGCATCGCCGCGATCGACTTCAGCCTGCAGCACGACGACGGCCAGAGCAACCGCGACCTCGAGGGCGCCGACGTGATCCTGGTGGGCGTCAGCCGCAGCGGCAAGACGCCGACCTCGCTCTACCTGGCGATGCAGCATGGCCTGAAGGCGGCCAACTACCCGCTGATTCCAGAAGATTTCGACCGCCGGCAGCTGCCGCCGGCCTTGATTCCGCATCGCAAGAAGATCTTCGGCCTGACCATCCAGCCCGAGCGGCTCAGCGAGATCCGCAACGAGCGCCGGCCGAATTCGCGCTACGCCAGCCTCGAGAACTGCCGCCACGAGGTGAGCGAGGCCGAGGCGATGATGCGGCGCGCCGGCATCCGCTGGCTGTCGACGACCACCAAGTCGATCGAAGAGATCGCGACCACGATCCTGCAGGAGCTGCGGCCCGAGCGGCTGGTCTATTGAGGTCGCTATCGTCTAGAGACCCGAAGACCTGATCACGCAGGGGCCGATGTGCGGATCAGATGGTCGAACGCACCGAGCGCCGCCTTCGCGCCGTCGCCTGCCGCGATGATGATCTGCTTGAACGGCACCGTGGTGGCATCGCCCGCTGCGAACACACCGGGCACAGAGGTCTGGCCGCGCGCGTCGACGATGATTTCGCCGTGCTTCGACAGCTCGACCGTGCCCTTGAGCCAGTCGGTGTTGGGCACGAGGCCGATCTGGATGAACACGCCTTCGAGCTCGACCTTCTTCAGCTCGCCCGTCGCACGGTCCTTGTAGACCAGGCCGTTGACCTTCTGGTCGCCGGTGATCTCGGTGGTCTGTGCGTTGGTGAACACGTCGACGTTCTTCAGGCTCCTGAGCTTGCGCTGCAGCACGGCGTCGGCGCGCAATTGCGTGTCGAACTCGATCAGCGTGACGTGGCCCACGATGCCGGCCAGGTCGATCGCCGCTTCGACGCCCGAGTTGCCGCCACCGATCACCGCGACGCGCTTGCCCTTGAACAGCGGACCGTCGCAGTGCGGGCAGTAGGCCACGCCCTTGTTCTTGAACTCGTGCTCGCCGGGCACGTTGATGTTGCGCCAGCGTGCGCCGGTCGAAATGATGACCGACTTGCTCTTGAGCGACGCGCCGCTTTCCAGCTTCACCTCGATGAGGTCGCTGCCGGGCACCAGCGCTTTTGCGCGCTGCAGATTCATGATGTCGACCTCGTAGTCGCGCACATGCTCTTCGAGCGCGTGGGCGAACTTCGGCCCTTCGGTTTCCTTGATCGAGATGAAGTTCTCGATGCCCATGGTGTCGAGCACCTGGCCGCCGAAACGCTCGGAGGCAACGCCGGTGCGGATGCCCTTGCGCGCTGCGTACACCGCAGCTGCCGCGCCGGCAGGGCCGCCGCCGACGATCAGCACGTCGAACGGGTCTTTGGCGGCGATCTTCTTCGCTTCGCGCTCGACGCCGCTGGTGTCGATCTTGGCGAGGATTTCTTCCAGGCTCATGCGGCCCTGGCCGAACTCGGTGCCGTTCAGGAACACGGTGGGCACAGCCATGATCTGGCGTTCCTTCACTTCTTCCTGGAAGGTGCCGCCTTCGATCATCGTGGTGCGGATGCGCGGGTTCTGCACCGCCATCAGGTTCAGCGCCTGGACCACGTCGGGGCAGTTATGGCAGGTGAGCGAGACGTAGATCTCGAACTCGAAGTCGCCGTCGAGCGCCTTGATCTGGTCGAGCACTGCCTGCTCGACCTTGGGGGGATAGCCGCCGATCTGCAGCAACGCAAGGATCAGCGACGTGAACTCATGACCCATCGGCAGGCCGGCAAAGCGCGGGCCGTGGTTTTCGCTCGGGCGGTTGACCGAGAACGAGGGCTTGCGATGGTTGTCGTCGCGGCTTTCGGTCAGCTTGACCAGCGGGGACGACTCGGCAACGTCCTTCAGCAGCGACAGCATTTCGCCCGAGGCCTTGCTGTCGTCGAGCGAGGCGACGATCTCGATCGGCTGCGTGGCGCGCTCGAGGTAACTCTTCAATTGGGCTTTGGTGCTTGCGTCGAGCATGAGGGACTCTCCTTCGATAACTGAAAACTATCAACTGGGGACAAAAAAGCCCGGGGCCTCGTGAGCGCCCGGGCTTTCGCGCGGGAGACGCTTAGATCTTGCCGACGAGGTCGAACGACGGTGCGATCGTCTTGTCGCCTTCATTCCACTTGGCCGGGCAGACTTCGTTCGGGTGAGCGGCGGTGTAGACCGCGGCCTTGAGCTTGCGCAGGGTTTCCTTGACGTCGCGGGCGATTTCGTTGGAGTGCACTTCGGCGGTCTTGATGATGCCTTCAGGGTTGATCACGAAGGTGCCGCGCAGTGCCAGGCCTTCTTCGGGGATGTGCACGCCAAAAGCGTTGGTCAGCGTGTGGGTCGGGTCGCCCACCAGGGGGAACTTGGCCTTGCCGACGGCCGGCGAGGTGTCGTGCCAGACCTTGTGCGAGAAGTGCGTGTCGGTGGTCACGATGTAGACCTCGGCACCCAGCTTCTGGAACTCGGGGTAGTTGTCGGCCGCGTCTTCGACTTCGGTCGGGCAGTTGAAGGTGAACGCCGCCGGCATGAAGATCAGCACGGACCACTTGCCCTTGAGCGTCTCGTCGGACACATCGATGAACTTGCCGTTGAGGTAGGCCTGGGTCTTGAAGGGCTGGACTTGGGTGTTGATCAGGGACATTGAAATTCCTTAGATGCTGCTGTTGGACAAAGATAAGTGCGAGCCATGAGTATAACTACCAATTCAATACATTTGATAGTCAGTATCTATTAAAAGTATTGGGACTTGCTATGTTTACGATGACCGCGAAACGCGTTTGGCGATACATCAATACGAACGTGTATCACCATCACACGCATGCAGACCGGCGCAGCATGGGATTGCTTGCAAGTGCCACTGCGCCCCTCTGACAATCGCTGCTTTCAGAACAAGGAAAAAACCATGAAGGGCGACCCCAAGGTCATCGAACATCTGCAGGCGCAGCTCAAGAACGAGCTCACTGCAATCAACCAATACTTCCTCCACTACCGCATGCTCAAGCACTGGGGTCTGGACAAGCTGGCGAAGAAGGAATACGAGGAATCGATCGGCGAAATGAAGCACGCCGACAAGCTGATGGACCGCATCTTCATGCTCGACGGCCTGCCGAACCTGCAGGACCTGGGCAAGCTGAACATCGGCGAAGACGTGCCCGAACTGCTGCGCTGTGACCTCGGCGCAGAAACCGGCGCGCAGGCCACCATCAAGGACGGCATCGCGCATTGCGAATCGGTGCGCGACTATGTCTCGCGCGATCTGTTGCAAGAGATCCTGGACGACACCGAGGAGCACATCGACTTTCTCGAAACCCAGATCGACCTGATCGACAAGGTCGGGGTGCAGAACTACCTGCAATCGCAGATGGGCGAACTCGAGTAAGGCGAAGTTCTCGCACCAGCCAATCAACGGGACTTCGGTCCCGTTTTTTATTGCTTTACGTAACTTAACTCTGCACGAATAACAGTCATTCTCATTTGCACGGATAAAATCCGCGCCTTCGATGACTGCCACCCGCCCCGACAACCGCCGCCGTGCCTACTGGCTCAAGACCCTGCACGAATGGCATTGGGTGAGTTCGGCCATCTGCCTCATCGGCATGATCCTGTTCAGCGTCACGGGCTTCACGCTCAACCACGCGGGGCAGATCGAGGCCAAGCCGGCCGTCACGAAATTGAGCGGTTCGATCGACGAAGCCCTTCGCGCGCAACTCGAAAAGCAGTTGCCCGCCGCCAAGGCCAGCAAGGGGAAAGCGCCCTTGCCCACCGAACTCCAGACCTGGGTGCAGACGCACTGGGACGTCGGCACCGCCGGCCGCGAGGCCGAGTGGTCGGACGACGAAATCTATCTGTCGCTCCCCCGCCCCGGCGGCGATGCCTGGCTGCGCCTGAGCCTGGCCGACGGCGAAATCGAATACGAGCGCACCGACCGCGGCTGGCTCTCCTACTTCAACGACCTCCACAAGGGCCGCAACACCGGCGCCGCGTGGAGCTGGTTCATCGACATCTTCGCGGGCGCCGCACTGGTCTTCTCGATCACCGGCCTGTTCATTCTCAAGATGCATGCAGGCAACCGGCCGTTCACCTGGCCGATGGTAGGCATGGGGCTCGTCGTACCGGTGCTGCTCGCGCTGATGTTCATTCACTGATTCATTCATCAATCGTCGATCCAGGAAAAGAGGTTTCCCGTGCACGTTCGCTATTCACTCGCGCCGCTGGCCATGTCGGCGCTGTTCGCAGCCCCGGCCTTCGCGTCGGGACTGGCCGTCAACATCGAGATACCCCGGCTGAATGTCTCCGAGTACCACCGCCCCTACGTGGCGACCTGGATCGAGCGCGCCGACAACACCGTCGCCGGCACGCTGGCCGTCTGGTACGACGTGCGCATCAAGACCAACAACCCCGAGGGCGAAGGCACGAAATGGTTGAAGGACATGCGCCAGTGGTGGCGCCGCGGCGGCCGCGAACTCGCGGTGCCGGTCGATGGCGTGACGGGCGCCACCAAGCCCGCCGGCAAGCATCAGCTGAGCTTCACTGAAGGCACGGCGCCCATGCCCAAGCTCGCACCGGGCGCCTACAAGCTCGTGGTGGAAGCCGCGCGCGAAGTCGGTGGCCGCGAGGTCGTGAGCATTCCCTTCCAGTGGCCGCCGACGGCAGCCGCGCAGCCAACTGCCACTGGCAAGGAAGAGCTCGGCGAGATCAAGCTCGAACTCAAGCCCTGACTTGCGCCGCACAGCCCCTTTCACCGCCAGCCCGTCACATCAAGGAACTGCCATGACCCATTTCAACCTGCGCGCTGCCTCCATCGCCATTGCCCTGTCAGCCGTCGCTTCGCTCGCCCAGGCGCACAACGCCTGGCTGCTGCCCTCTTCCACCGTGTTCTCCAAAGCCGACACCGTGAGCGTCGATGCCGCGGTGTCGAACGACTTGTTCGTTGCCAACCACGCACCGCTGCGGCTCGACGGCCTGCAGATCACCGCGCCCGACGGCAGCACCATCAAGCCCGAGACCGAGGCCAAGCTCAAGCTGCGCAACGTGTTCGACGTGAGCCTGGCGCAATCGGGCACCTACCGCATCGCCGTGATCAATGCCGGCGCCTTCGCGAGCTGGAAGGACAAGGCCACGGGCCAGACCAAGCGTGCGCGCGGCACGGCCGAGACCATCGGCAAGGAAATCCCGGCCGATGCGCAGGACGTGACGGTCACCCAGTCGTCCGGCCGCATCGAGACCTTCGTGACGGTCGGCAAGCCTTCGGTGCTCAAGCCGACCGGCCAGGGGCTGGAGCTGATCGCCACCGGCAGCCCGACCGACCTGGTCAAGGGCGAGAAGGCCACCTTCACGCTGAACCTCGACGGCCAGCCCGCCAAGGGACTCGAAGTGACAGTGACGGCAGGCAACACCCAGTACCGCGACAAGCTCGAGGAAATCAAGCTCAAGACCGACGACAAGGGCCAGTTCAGCGTGACCTGGCCGGCCGCCGGCATGTACTGGCTCGACGCCAGCACCAAGGACAACAAGACCACGGTGCCGCAAGCCAAGGAACGCCGCCTGAACTACGCGGCCACCCTTGAAGTGATGCCCTGACGCAGCAAGCCACCTTGGGCATTTCGTTCAGCACCTGGCGCGCTGGCGGCTACGCCAACTCAGCCGTACCGCGTCCCGCCGATCCCGCGACCCTGCAGCAGTTGGGCGGACAGACCATGGGTACCACCTGGTCGCTGCGCTTCGACAATCCGCGGATGCTGCCGCTGGCGCAGGTGCGCGCGGCCATCGAGTCGGCGCTTGGCCGCGTGATCGCGCAGATGAGCCACTGGGAGCCGGACTCGGACATCAGCCGGTTCAACCGGGCGCCGGCCGGGTCGCTGCACGTGCTGCCCGCGGAGTTCGCCGAGGTGATGCGCTGTGCTGCGCGATGGGCAGCAGCCAGCGGTGGTGCGATCGATCCGACAGTCGGTCCGCTCGTCGCTTGCTGGGGCTTCGGCCCCGAAGCGCGTGAAGGCGGCCTACCTGCTGCAAAGGCCCTGGCCGATGCGCGTGCGCGCGTCGGCTGGTCGCGGCTGGCCTTCGATTCGATCGATGGCTCGCTGCTGCAACCGGGCGGCGTCGCGCTCGACCTTTCGGGCATTGCCAAGGGCTTCGCGGTCGACCACGGCGTCGAGGCGCTGCGCGCACTTGGCCTTGTCGACCTTCTCTTTGAAGTCGGCGGGGAGTTGCGAGGCACCGGGCAACGTCCCGGTGGGCAGCCCTGGCAAGTGCTCGTCGACGGCGACCCGACCAAGGCGCGGCGCGTTGCGCTCGCCGACATGGCCATCGCCACATCGGGCGACCGCTGGCATCGGCGCTCGCACGAAGAGCGCCACTGGTCGCACACCATCGATCCGCGCACGGGCGAGCCTATCGCTCATGCGCTGGCCAGCGTCACCGTGCTGCACGCGGAATGCATGCAGGCCGACGCGCTGGCCACCGTGCTGACGGTGCTGGGCCCGGACGAAGGATTCGACTTTGCGCAGCAGCACGACGTTGCCGCACTGTTCGTGAGCCACGGCGACGCATCGCCTGCGGCAAAGGCCACGCGCGCGTGGCCCGCACCGGCCGGGGCATGAACGACCTCACCTTGCGCGCGCTGGGCGCGGGTTCCACCGTGGTGGCGTATGCGGCGCTTTGTGCGTCGATCTACATGCGCGAGCGCAGGCGTCAAGCCGCTGCCGCACGCGACGCCGTGGCGCTCTCAGGGAGCGGCGACGAGCCCCCCGTTCTCGTGCTGTTCGCCAGCCAGACCGGACAGGCCGAAGCCATCGCCTGGCAGACCGCGCGGCAGCTGAGCGCCGCAGGCATGCCGGCTCGCTTGATGGAGCTGAACACGCTCGATGCCCCGACGCTTGCCGCCGCGCGGCGTGCACTCTTCATCGCAAGCACCTACGGCGAAGGCGACGCACCTGATGGCGCCAGCGTGTTCGCCGAACGCGTGATGATGAATTCGCCACCCAAGCTGCCTTCGCTGCGCTATGCCGTTCTGGCGCTGGGCGACCGCCAGTACGCCAACTTCTGCGGCTTCGGCCGCGCGCTCGACGAGTGGCTGCTTGCGACGGGCGCCAAGCGCGAGTTCGATCGCATCGAGGTCGACAACAGCGACCCTGCGGCACTGGCCGCATGGCAGGCGCAATGGGGCGATATGCCAGCGGCCGACGACAGCGCGACGACTGCCAGCTTCACGCAGTGGCGGCTCATTGCACGCGAGCGGCTCAATCAAGGCAGTGCGGGCGCACCTGTCTTCCACCTCGGACTTGTGCCGCAGGCCGGTGCGATGCCGCATTGGGTTTCGGGCGACCTGGCGCAGGTGGCGGTGGCGAGCGATCCGGCGCGCCCGCGCGACTATTCGATCTCATCCGTGCACGCCGACGGCGAACTGCACTTGCTCGTCCGGCAGGAGCAGCATCCCGACGGGACGCTTGGTGCTGCATCAGGGCTGCTCACGTCCACCCTCAGCATCGGCGACACGGTGGCCTTGCGGCTGCGGCCTCATCGAGGGTTCCGCCTGGACGGCAACGAAACGCGGCCGCTGATCCTCATCGGCAATGGCACCGGCCTGGCCGGTCTGCGCGCCCATCTGCGGGCCCGTGCCGCCGCGGGCAGGCACGACAACTGGCTGGTGTTCGGCGAACGCCAAGCGGCCCACGACTTTCTTTACCGCGAAGAAATCGAAACCTGGCAGGCCAACGGCGTGCTGCAGCGGCTCGACATGGTGTTCTCGCGCGATCAGGCGGAGCGCTTCTATGTCCAGCACCGGCTGCTGCAGTCGGCCGACGCCTTGCTGCGGTGGCTGCACGACGGCGCGGCCGTCTATGTCTGCGGAAGCTTGCAAGGCATGGCGTCGGGCGTGGACGCCGCGTTGCGGCAGGTTGCGGGTGAGGCGCTGGTGAATGAGCTGACAGCCAGCGGGCGCTATCGCCGCGACGTCTATTGAGGCCCGCACGCCTGCTTCAGTTGCGCGATAGCAACAGAAAGCAAAACTTTTGGATTAGAAAGTACTCCATCTGCGTTTCTTCGTATTGAGAAGCAATATCATTCGCAGCGATTTACAAACGCTTTGTAAGTCGACTCACCCAGCCAGTCCGCCCTCGCTTCTCCAGAAAACGCAGGCCGCCAGGACATCGCCAGTCGAGTCCTGCTGCCGCCCTTTTCGGAGAAGAACTTCATGGCCTACATCAAGAGCCGCAAACACACCGTTTCGCGCGCCGTTCCACACCTCTCAGGCGCTGCCGCCGCCACGCTGATGGCCATTGCGGCCCCAGCCGCTCTCGCCCAATCGGGTGGCGCGCTGCCTGAAGTCCGCGTGCAGGACTCCACCGCCGCCGACTACAAGACCGACAACTCGTCGAACCCCAAGTTCACGGCTCCTCTGGTGAACACGCCCCAGACCATCCAGGTCATCAAGGAACAGATCATTCGCGACCAAGGCGCGACCACGCTGACCGAGGCGCTGCGCAACACGCCCGGCGTGGGCACCTTCTTCCTCGGGGAAAACGGCAACACCAACACGGGCGACGCCGTCTTCATGCGCGGCTTCGACAGCTCGAGCGCGATCTTCGTCGACGGCATCCGCGACCTGGGCTCGGTGTCGCGCGACGTGTTCAACATCGAACAGATCGAGGTCGTGAAGGGCCCGTCGGGCACCGACGTGGGCCGCACCTCGCCCACCGGCTACATCAACCTCGTCACCAAGAAGCCGAAGCTCGAAGACAGCTTCCTTGGTTCGCTGAGCTTCGGCAGCGCCGACTTCAAGCGCGGCAGCGTCGACTGGAACAAGTCGCTCAGCAGCGCCAACGGCATCGGCGCGGCGTTCCGCCTGAATGCAGTAACCGAAGACGGCGGCGTGGCCGGCCGCGATTTCGTCAAGAACAAGCGCACGGCGATCGCCCCGTCGCTGGCCCTCGGCCTGAACAGCCCGACGCGTATCTTCCTCGACTACCTGCACGTCAAGCAGAACAACATTCCCGATGGCGGTGTGCCCACCATCGGCCTGCCGGGCTACAGCACGCCTGACGCCACCGCGATCACGCGCGGCCTGGCGCGCCGCACCTACCTGAACGCCGCCGCGCGCGTGGATTCGAGCAACTTCTACGGCACCAGCTCGGACTTCGACAACGTGACCGCGGACATGTTCACCGCGCGCATCGAGCACGACCTGACGCCCGACATCACCATCCGCAACACCACGCGCTACGGCAAGACCTCGCAGGACTACATGCTGACGTCGTTCATGGGCGGCGGCCTCACGGCGTCGGCAACCGGTGTCGGCCAACTGCCGGCCGCGAACGCGGGCTTCCTCAACACGGTGATCCCCACGATTCCCGCCAGCTGGACCGTCACGCGCAACCTGCCCACCAACAAGGACCAGGAAAACACGATCTTCACCAACCAGACGAGCGTGTCGGCCAAGTTCAACACGGGCAGCATCAGCCACTCGTTCAACGGCGGCCTCGAATTCATCCGCGAGAAGCAGACCGCCAACAACTTCTACGCACCAGGCTTTGCCAGCGTGGGCACCACGCTGGCCGCGGCCGGTTCGTGGCCAGCCGCCAACCTGTACAACCCGAACCCGTACGTGAGCGGCTACAACCGCATTGCCAACGGCACCGGCTCGGACGGCAGCACCGACACCATCGGCCTCTACGCCTTCGACACGCTCAAGTTCAACGAGCAATGGCAGCTGACCGCCGGCCTGCGCTATGACCACTACTCGACCACGTACAACGCCACCGCGCTGACGCTGGCACGCACCGGCAACGGCCCGCAGACCTCGACGATCACGCCGACCAACCTGAAGCTGTCGGACAACCTGCTCTCCGGCAAGATCGGCCTGGTCTACAAGCCCACCGAGAACAGCAGCGTCTACGCGGCCTACGGCACCGCCGCACAGCCGCCGGGCGGCGCCAACTTCCAGCTGGCCGCCAGCGGTACCGGCAACAGCGCCGGGCGCACCGACTTCCTGCCGCAAAAGGCCAAGACCTACGAGGTCGGCACCAAGTGGGACGTGATGAACAAGCGCGTGGCCCTGACGGCGGCGCTGTACCGCACCGACGTGAGCAACGAAGTCGTGCAGGACGCGGTCTCGCAGCAGTACTTCCAGACCGGCAAGAAGCGCGTGCAGGGCGTCGAGCTGGGCGTATCAGGCGCGCTGACCGACAACTGGGGCGTGAGCTCGGGCTTCACCACCATGAACACCCGTGTGGCGAGCGGCCCCTCGGTGCTGGCCGATGGCTCGACCGCCCTCGCCTACACGCCGAAGAAGGCCTTCACGCTCTGGACCACCTACCAGTTCCCGTTCGGCCTGACTGTCGGCGGCGGCGCCCGCTACAACGGCAAGCTGCAGCGCGGCACCGACGGTGCGGTGGGAACGCCGGCGTACGTCGATTCGTACTGGGTGTTCGATGCGATGGCCTCCTATCGCATCAACAAGAACATCGACATCCAGCTGAACCTGTACAACCTGTTCGACAAGGACTACGTGGCGGCCATCAACAAGAGCGGCTACCGCTACACACCGGGCACGCCGCGCTCGGCCAAGATCACCGCGAACTTCGCGTTCTGACGGTCCTTGCGCGCGCCGGGCTTGCCCGGTGCGGTGCGAAACTCGAGCCCCGGCCCGCGCCGGGGCTTTTCTCATTGCGGAGTTCCTGAAAATGATGCTGCATGTGCCCGAAGTGCTGAGCCCTGACCAGGTGCGTGAAATGCGCACCGCACTCGATGCCACGCAATGGACCGACGGGCGCGAGACGGTCGGCGCACAAGGCGCGCAGGTCAAGCGCAATCGCCAGTTGCCGGAACAGTCGGCCGTCGGCCGGGAGCTGGGCAACATCGTGCTGGCCGCGCTGGCCCGGCACTCGCTTTTTTTCTCGGCAGCGCTTCCGTCGCGCTTCGTGCCGCCGCTGTTCAATCGCTACGAGGGGGGCGAGCATTACGGCGTTCATGTCGACGGTGCGGTCCGTGCTCTGCCCGGCAGTGGCCAGCAACTGCGCACTGACCTGTCGTGCACCCTCTTCCTGTGCGACCCCGAAGACTACGAGGGCGGCGAACTGGAGGTGATCGACACCTACGGCTCACATGAAGTGAAGCTGCCGGCCGGCGACCTCATCCTCTACCCGGCCAGCAGCCTGCATCGCGTTCACCCTGTGACCCGGGGAGCGCGGATCTGCTCATTTTTCTGGCTGCAGAGCATGGTGCGAAACGACCAGCAGCGCAGCATGCTGTTCGAGCTCGACCAGAACATCCAGAAACTGCGCGTGCACCTCGGCGAATGCGAGGAAACGGTGGCGCTGACCGGGCACTATCACAACCTGCTGCGGCTCTGGTCGGAAGTCTGATTCCGGAGGCACAAGATGTTGCATGAATCAGTAACACATAGTTATTGCAAATGCGATGGATTCTTATTTATAATCAACCACATCCAACAGCCAGCCAACTGCCGCTTTCACAGCCATGATCGTTTGCGTCTGCCGCCGAGTCTCCGACCGAGAAATCGCACGCCATGTGCGGGCCGGCATGACTTTTGACGAAGTGCAATTCGAACTTGGCGTGGCCACCCAGTGTGGTCAATGTGAAGGTTGTGCGCGCGATATCGTCGCGCAGTGCAGCGCTTCGCATCCGGTCGCCGCGCTGAATTGCGATTCGGGTCCGAGAGCGATCCAGCTTGCCAACTCCATCAAGGAAAGCAAGGCATGGAACTCGTCTCGGCACTCGGCGGCAGCCTGATTCTGGTCGCAGGTTCGGTCTGGTGGATCTTTCGCAAGTAGCGCGCGTGGCGTCTTCGTAGCGGTTTTGCTGCAATCGGGGCACCTTTCGCGGTGCCCGCATTCGAATGGTTGATCGTGTCTGACCGCTTTGCTCCCCCCCCATCCGTCCTTGGCCTTTCGCGCAATGTCGTCATTGCCGGCGGTGTCATCCTGTTTCACGCGGCCGCGCTCTGGGCGCTTCAAAGCGGATTACTGCGCCGCGCCGCCGAAGTGGTGATTCCCGTCGAGATACTGAGCCAGTTCGTCGAGCCACCGAAGCCGAAGGCGGACCCGCCTCCGCCGCCCCCACCACCGCCCCAACCCAAGGTGACCAAGGCGCCGCCTCCGCCGCGGCCCCAGGCCATTCGCGAGCCGAAGCCCACGCCGGCGCCCATGGCGCCCGTCGGCGTCACGGAACCACCCCCACCGGCAACGCCGCCGGCACCTCCCGCTCCACCGGCGCCGCCCGCGCTGCCACCTGCGCCCCCGGCGCCACCGGCCGTGCAGCTGCCGTCGAGCAACGCCGACTATCTTCAGAATCCGAAAGCCACCTACCCCGCCATGAGCAAACGGCTCGGCGAACAGGGCAAGGTGATCGTGCGAGTGCTCGTCGGTGTCGACGGCCTGCCCAAGAGCGCCGAGGTCAAGAAATCCAGCGGCTTCGATCGCCTCGACGAGGCGGCCGTGGAATACATCATGAAATGCCGGTTTGTGCCCGGCAAGGTCAACGGCGTGGTGCAGGCCATGTCCTATGACGCCCCCGTCAATTACGTCCTGAACTAATTTTTCTCTGGAGCAACTTCGTATGGATTCCCAATTTGGCTTGATGAACGTCTGGAATCAGGGCGATTTCGTCACCAAGGCCGTGGCGGTGCTGCTGGTCGGCATGTCGCTCGCGTCGTGGATCGTGATCATCGTCAAGGCACTCGATGTCGTCCGCTACAAGCGCCTTGCCAAGCATTCGCAGGACTTCTGGCACAGCGAAGACTTCGCCACCGCGCTGAACAAACTGGGCAAGGACGACAGCAACCCCTTCCGCGCGCTGGCCCTTGAAGGCCGCGAGGCGGCTGCTCACCACCGCAACACCAAGGCCCATCTGCACGATGCGCTCGACGTGAGCGACTGGATCACGCGCGCACTGCGCAATGGCATCGACGCCTTCACCGCCCGACTGCAGACCGGCCTCGCGATCCTGGCTTCGGTCGGCTCCACCGCGCCGTTCATCGGCCTGTTCGGCACTGTCTGGGGTATTTATCACGCGCTCATGAGCATCAGCTCGGCCGGCCAGGCGACCATTGACAAGGTGGCTGGCCCGATCGGTGAAGCGTTGATCATGACGGCGCTCGGCCTTGCCGTGGCCATTCCCGCGGTGCTGGGCTACAACGCACTGGTGCGCGGCAACAAGTTCGTGCTGACCAAGCTCAACGCCTTCGCCCACGACCTGCACGCCTACTTCGTGACCGGCGCCCGCGTCCAGAGCGGCAGCGGCGATGCCGTCGTGGTTCCGCTCAAGAAGGGCTGAGCATCATGGCTTTCGGAACGCAAGACGAACCCGATGAGGTGATGAACGAGATCAACATGACGCCGCTGGTCGACGTCATGCTGGTGCTCCTCATCATCTTCATCATCACCGTGCCGGTGATGAAGCACGCAGTCAACATCGACCTGCCGCGCGCTTCCAGCGAGCCAGAGCAGCCCAAACCGCAGAACATCCTGTTCAGCGTCACGGCTGACGGTTCCTACTACTGGAACGAACAGAAGATTGATGACAGCGAGTTGCCCAACCGCCTCGCCGCCGAAGCCGCCAAGGAACCGCAGCCCGAGCTGCACATCCGCGGCGACAAGGCCGTGCGTTACGAGCGCGTGGCCAAGGCGATGTCGGAAGCCCGTGAAGCCGGTGTGCGCAAGATCGGCTTCATCACAGAGCCTGAAGCGAAGTGATCTGAAATCGCAAGCCAAAAAAAATTGATCGCGACGATTGACTTTTTATTGCGAATCATTATCATTCACTCATCGCTTCGATAAGGGAACTCCAGATGCCAGCCACACCGAATGCCTTTTCTGTCCTGAACCATCCTTCGCTCGACCAGTCGGGTGGCGGCCATGCGTCCATCCAGGCAACGCGTCCAGTGCCGATGGTTGAAAGCACGGAGCTTCTGAAAGGAAGCAAGACTGTGGGCATCATGCACAACGGTTCTCTCTACCGGCTTCAAGCCACCAAACTCGGCAAGCTGATCCTGACCAAGTAAGTCGTCCAGCCCGCCCTTCGCGCAAGTTTCATCGTGGGGCGACTCAAGGAGATTCATCTCCGAAGGGTCGTTTTTTGCTAGCCAACGGTTCGCCGACTAGCCAAGCTTTTTTTCACGCTGAAGCAGCCCAAAAGAAAACGCCGACCTCGAAGTCGGCGTTTTGCTTTGTGCGGAAGAAAAACTCAGAGGCCGAGAGCCGCAATGCCCGCCTTGGCAATCTGGGCATCTTCATTCGACTTCACTCCGCTCACGCCAACAGCGCCGATCACCTGGCCGTCCTTGACGATCGGCACGCCGCCTTCGAGCAAGCCCTGCACTTCGGGAGCCGTCAGGAACGCCGTGCGGCCGCCGTTGATGATGTCTTCGTAGACCTTGCTTTCGCGCCGGCCCATGGCTGCCGTGTGCGCCTTGGCAGGAGCGATGTGCGAAGACAGCGCCGCGGCGCCGTCCAAGCGCTGCAGCCAGAGCAGGTTGCCGGCGTCGTCCGAGATCGCGATCGTCACCGCCCAGTTGTTCTTCAGGGCCTCGGCTTCAGCCGCTGCGGCAATGGCCTTGACGTCGGCGAGTTCGAGGAAAAATTTGGTCTTCATGATGAGCTCAGTTTGCGTGAAAACCCGACAGCATAACGGCCATGCTGCCAGGGGTGTCTTCAGGGCTTGAGAACACCCCGCATACGGTCTTTGCGACACCCCCTCTTGCAGCCCCCTAGAATGCGCCCAACTGCGTCATTGCAGCAATCACAGGAGCTCCGGCCATGAACGACCGCGTTACCACCCTAGATACTTCAACAGGCTACGGCCAGCCGCTGGCGCAGGCTGAACGCCAGCGCGTACTGCGCAACACCTACTGGCTGCTTGCACTGAGCATGCTGCCCACCGTTCTGGGCGCCTGGGTCGGCGTGAGCACCGGCATCACCCGCTCGCTCACCGGTGGCCTGGGCCTCATCGTCTTCCTTGGCGGCGCCTTCGGCTTCATGTTCGCCATCGAGAAGACCAAGAACTCCGCCGCCGGCGTGCCGGTGCTGCTGGCCTTCACCTTCTTCATGGGCCTGATGCTGTCGCGCCTGATCGCGATGGTGCTCGGCTTCAAGAATGGCTCGGAACTCATCATGACGGCCTTCGGCGGCACCGCCGGCGTGTTCCTCGTGATGGCCTCGCTGGCCACGGTCATCAAGCGCGACCTGTCGGGCATGGGCAAGTTCCTGTTCGTCGGCGCGCTGGTGCTGATGTTCGGCGCCATCATCAACGTGTTCGTTGGTTCGACCACGGGCATGCTGGTCATCTCGGTGGCTGCCATCGGTATCTTCTCTGCCTACATGCTCTATGACCTGAAGCAGATCATGGACGGCGGCGAAACCAACTACATCAGCGCCACGCTCGCGCTATACCTCGACCTATTCAACGTGTTCCAGAGTCTGCTGGCGCTGCTGGGCATCTTCGGCGGCGAGCGCGACTGAACGAACGAACAAGCGAGCGAATCGCGCTCACCAGAACAAAGGGCCCCGAGGGGCCCTTTTTCATTCCAGCTCGAAGACCGCTATCGACTCGACGTGCGCGGTGTGCGGAAACATGTTGACCACCCCCGCGAATGTGCAGCGGTAGCCCGCCTGGTGCACCAGCAAGCCGGCGTCGCGCGCGAGCGTTGAGGGATTGCAACTCACGTACACGATGCGCTTGGGCGGCGTCCAGCCATCAGTGCGCAACTCGGGCTGCTGGTGTAGGTCGGCCATGGCCTTGGCCAACGCGAACGCGCCTTCGCGCGGCGGATCGACCAGCCACTTGTCGGCGCTGCCATCTGCCACCAGCATCGCCGGCGTCATGTCGAACAAATTGCGCGCCACGAAGGTTGCAGGCGACAACGCACGGCGGGCCGAGGTTGCAGGCTGGTTTCTCTTGAAGTTGTCGGTCGCGCGCGCCACCAGCGTGTCGCTGCCCTCGATGCCCAGCACCTCGCGCGCCTTGCTCGCCAGCGGCAGGGTGAAGTTGCCGAGGCCGCAGAACCAGTCGATCACGCGCTCGTCCGACTGCACGTCGAGCAGGCGCAGCGCCTTGCCCACCAGCGCCCGATTGATGTGCGGATTGACCTGCGTGAAATCGGTGGGCTTGAACGGCATCGTGACGCCGAACTCCGGCAACCGATACGCCAGCGGCGTGCCGCCCTCTTCCAGCAGCTTCACGGTTTCCGGCCCCTTGGCCTGCAGCCACCACTGGACGCCTTCGTTGCCCGCGGCAAAAGCCTTCAACCGATCGATGTCCGCACGCGAGAGCGGCTCGAGGTGACGCAGCACCAAAGCGATCGTGCCGAGCCGCGTGGAATCGGGTGCGTCACCGCAGGCCAATTCGATCTGCGGGCATGTCTCGCGCGCATCCATCGAACCGATCAACGCGCGCAGCGGCATCAGCATCTCGCTGACCTGCTTCGGCAGCACCGGGCACACCTGCATGTCGGCCAGGTAGCGGCTCTTGCGCTCGTGAAAACCGATCAGCACCGTGCCCTTCTTGACCACATGGCGCACCGAAAGACGCGCACGGTAGCGGTAGTGCCAGGCCGGCCCTTCGAGCGGCCGCAGCAGGTTCTCGGGTTTGACCTTGCCGAGGTGCCACAGGTTGTCTTCCAGTGCGCGCTGCTTCACGGCCACCTGGGCGGCCGCGTCCAGGTGCTGCATCTTGCAACCGCCGCAGGCGCCCGTGTGCAGGCCGAAATGCGGGCAGCCCGGGCGCGCCCGCTGCGACGATTCGCGGCGGATGGTCGTGACCGTGCCCTGCTCCCAGTTGTTCTTGCGGCGATGGACATTGAACTGCACTTCCTCGAAAGGCAATGCGCCTTCGATGAACACGACCATGCCGTCGGCCTTGTGCGCCACGCCCTGCGCATCGAGGTCGAGAGACTCGACCTGCAGCCATTCTTCGCCGGGATTCGTGGGGACTTTCTTTTCTTCGATGGATTCCGTCATCCCCCGATTGTCTCAGCGTGGCCGGGCCCCCTAGAACAGCGCGTCGCGGCCCACGCCCGAACGGGCCAGTTGGCGGCGCATCTTGGCCAGCGCCTCGTTCTGGATCTGCCGTACACGCTCGCGCGTGAGGCCGAGGCGCACGCTCAGCACCTCCAGCGTTTCGGGCTCGCGGTCGTGCAGGCCATAGCGCCCCTCCAGCACCTCGCGTTCGCGCGCATCGAGGGCGTGCACCCATTGGTCGAGCAGGCGCTCCACCTCGTGCGTGTGCGCCACGCCAGTCGGACTACTCTGCTCGTCTTCAGAAGCCACGGTATCGGCCAGCGTGAAGCCCTCGTCTCCCCGGGCATCGCCCGCATCCAGCGAGCGCGGGGCCTCGGACAGGGCCAGCAGGTCGGCCACCGCCTGCACCTCGCGGCCCAGCAGCGCAGCAATGTCTTCCACGCGCACGCCGTCGGGCCGGTGCGCAAGGAATTCGGCGTCGCCTTCGAGGGTGCGGCGAGCCCTCAGAACTTGCTGCAGTTCGCGCACCACATGCACCGGCAGCCGGATCGCACGCGCCTGCGTCATGACGGCGCGCTCGACAGACTGGCGGATCCACCAGGTCGCATACGTGGAAAAGCGAAAGCCGCGTTCGGGCTCGAACTTGGTGATGGCGTGCATCAGGCCAAGATTGCCCTCTTCGATGAGATCGGACAGCGGCACGCCCCGGCCCAGGTAGCTCTTGGCGATGTTGACCACGAGCCGCAAGTTGTGCTCGATCATCGATTGGCGCGCGGCGAAGTCGCCAGCCCGCGCGGCGCATGCAGTCTGGTATTCCTGCGCGGGCGTGAAGAGCTCGGTGCGCCGGACCTGGCGCAGGTAGATGGTCAGCGCATCCGCGCCCTCACCGCCAATCAGTTCGCTCGCGACGCCATTGGGCAGCGCGGTGTCTGTCGACGACGGATCTACGCCTTCTTCTTGGGGACCAGCGCTCTCGCTGGTGAGCTCACGCTGACCCTTGCTGGAAGATGGGCTGCTGCCGCCCCTGCCCGCCGACCCGCGCACAGGCAACAGCGTGCGGCGGGGGCGGGAGGCAGCCATGGCATCACCGGCCGGGCAGGTAGCGCGAAGGATCGACGGGCTTGCCCTGGCGGCGAATCTCGAAATGCAACTTCACGCGATCAGCATCGCTGTTGCCCATCTCGGCGATCTTCTGGCCCTTCTGAACCGACTGGTCTTCCTTCACGAGCAGCGTCTGGTTGTGCGCATACGCCGTGAGGTAGGTGTTGTTGTGCTTCAGGATGATCAGGTTGCCATAGCCGCGCAGACCTGCACCCGCATAGACCACACGACCGTCGGCGGCGGCCAGCACGGGGTCGCCCGCCTTGCCGCTGATGTCGTAGCCCTTGTTCTTGGCTTCGTCGAAACCCGCGATCAGCGAACCGCTGGCGGGCCAGATCCAGCCGAGGTCTTCATCACCCGAGTTGCCGCTGCCAGGACTGGCTGGGGAAGCCGTAACCGGGGCCGGTGGCTTGCTCGCACCGCTGGCAGGCGTCGTGGGCACCACCGCAGGCTGCGGCGTCACAGGCTTCGTGACCGCACCCTCGGAAGAAGTGGCCGGAGGCGTCGCGGGCGCGGCCGCAACAGCCGTTCCCGAACCAACTGGCGGAATCACGCGCAGCACCTGGCCGACTTCGATCAGGTCTGGGTTATCGATGTTGTTCCAGCGAACGATGTCCTGCCAGCGCTGGCCGGTTTCATTGCCGATACGGCGGATCGTGTCGCCCGGGCGCACAGCGTAGTAGCCAGGCTTGCCATAGTTTTCGATACCGGCGAGTGGCTTGCCGTTGGCATCTGTGGTGATGGGCGGGCCGCCAGGCACTGCTGCGCCTGGCGCGCGCGTCATGGTGCCGCGGTCTTCGACCGGTGCCGGCCCACGCGGTGTGGAACAGCCCGCGATCACGAGCACAAAGGCCAACGTGACGCCAGCGAACCAACTCCGATTGCCAAAACCCTGCATTTGTTATTCCTTCAAGCGATACCTGATTTTAGGGGGACAAAGTGAACCGCCTCAAGAATGAGCCGCTCCAGTCCCCGTGAGGTCTTGTCGATGACGACAAGGGCTTGACCACCGCTCGCTGATTGGGTCGGCGCCACGATGCGGCCGCCCACCGCGAGCTGCGCAATCCAGGCCTCGGGCACCGCCTCGCCGCCTGCCGCGGCAATGATGCCGGCATAGGGCGCGCCCTTGGCATAGCCGATCATCCCGTCGCCCAGCATCAGGTGCACCGTGGCCAAACGGAAGTGCCGCAGGTTGGCGCGCGCTCGCTCGTGCAGGCCACGCAGGCGCTCGATGCTGTAGACCTCGGTCGCCACATGATTCAGCACGGCCGCCTGGTAACCGCAACCGGTGCCGATCTCGAGCACGCGGCCCAGTTTGTCCTGCGGCTTTCCTGCCAGTGCGGGTGCACCCATCAGCAGCTCGATCATGCGGGCCACCACGTTGGGCTTCGAAATGGTCTGTCCCAACCCGATCGGCAGGCTCGTGTCCTCGTACGCCTGATTGACCAGCGCACTGTCGACGAAACGATGCCGCTCCACGGCCCCCATCGCGCGCAGAACGCGCGGATCGGAAATTCCTTGTGCTGCAAGCCTCTGCACCATGCGCGCGCGCACGGCATCAGACGCCATCGAGGGCGTGGAGTGCACCAAGGGCTTGGCCGGCACGGCGGGCATGCGCCCACGCGTGGCGGCAGAAGCAGTAGGTGTAAGGCGAACGGGGAAACTGGGCCGCTGTGTGGCCATGTCAGTTGCCGAGACGGGCCACCGTCTCGCGCCATTGGCCGAGGTTGGCGTGGTCGGTCAGGTCGATCTGCAGCGGTGTCAGCGCGATGTGGCCGGCTGCAGTGGCATGGAAGTCGGTGCCTTCGCCGCTGTCCTTGGCGCCGCCCGCGCCGGCGATCCAATACATGGTCTCGCCGCGAGGACTGTCCTGCGTGATCACCTTCTCAGCCGCGTGGCGACGGCCGAGCCGGCAGACCTTGACGGGCTTCAACTCGTCGAAAGGCAGGTTCGGCACGTTCACGTTGAGCAGGAAAGCACCGCCGTCGAGCATGCGTTCGCGTTCGATCTGCTGCACCAGTCGACGCGCCACCTGGGCGGCCGCATCCACATGTGCCCAGCCCTTTTCGATCTGCGAGAACGCAATGGCCGGAATGCCGAACAGATAGGCCTCCATCGCCGCACCGACCGTACCTGAATAGATGGTGTCGTCGCCCATGTTGGCACCGTTGTTGATGCCGGAAACCACCAGGTCGGGCCGATAGTCGAGCAGGCCCTTGAGCGCGATGTGCACGCAGTCGGCTGGAGTGCCGGTCACATAGCGAAAGCCGTTGTGCGCCTCGCGCACGTAGAGCGGTGCCGCCAGGGTCAGCGCGTTCGACTTGGCACTGTTGTTGTGTTCGGGTGCAACCACCTCGACCTCGGCGATGTCCTTGAGCGCGTCGTACAGCGCGACGATGCCCGGCGCCTGAAAGCCATCGTCGTTGGAAATTAGTATCTTCATGGTGTCCTGGATGCGCTCAGATTGTAGGCGTCGGGTGCGTCGCAGCAGGGACAAGCCCACCCCACCGCGCCACCTATCATCGCCCGCATTCATTGGCCGAACATTACCTACCCGAAGGAGACCCGAGCATGCACGCATGGCTTTGCGAAAACCCCACCGGCGTCGACGCGCTGACCTGGAAAGAACTGCCGACACCGACACCGGGCCCGGGTCAGGTGCTGATCGAAATCAAGGCGGCGAGCCTGAATTTCCCCGATCTGCTGATCGTGCAGAACAAATACCAGATGAAGCCGCCCCTCCCCTTCGTGCCGGGCTCTGAATATGCGGGCGTCGTCCAGGCGGTCGGCGATGGTGTCACGCACCTCAAGGTCGGGCAGAACGTGGCCTGCCTTTCGGGTACGGGCGGCTTCGGCACCCATACGCTGGCGCCCGCGGCCCTGTGCATGCCACTGCCTGAAGGTTTCGGTCACGTCGATGCGGCGGCTTTCATCATGATCTATGCCACATCGTGGCATGCACTGATGGACCGCGCGCAACTCAAGGCCGGCGAAACCGTGCTGGTGCTCGGTGCGGCCGGCGGTGTGGGCACGGCGGCCATCCAGATCGCAAAGGCTGCAGGAGCCAAAGTGATCGCAGCAGCCTCCACCGACGAGAAATGCGAGCTTTGCCGTTCCATCGGCGCCGACGCGACGATCAACTACACGACGCATGCGCTGCCCAACGGTTTTCGCGACGCCATCAAGGCCGCCACCGATGGCAAAGGACCGGACGTCATTTACGACCCGGTGGGCGGTGATTTTGCAGAGCCGGCCTTTCGCTCCATCGGCTGGCGCGGCCGTTATTTGGTCGTCGGTTTTGCGTCCGGCCCGATTCCGTCGCTGCCATTGAATCTGACGCTGCTGAAAGGCGCTTCGCTGGTCGGCGTGTTCTGGGGCGATTTCGCCAAGCGAGAACCCAAGGCCAATGCACAGATGATGGCGGAATTGGCGCACTGGTACGGTCAGGGAAAGATCAAGCCAGTGATCGACAGCACGATGCCGATGGCGGAATTGAAGGCCGCATACGCCCACATGGGTTCGCGCGGCGTTAAAGGAAAACTGGTGATGGTGAACTGAGCGCGTCACCCCTCAACGCCCAATAAAAAAGCCCGCGCATGCGGGCTTTTTTATTGGGCACCTGCCCAGCGAAAACAGGGGCACTTACTTGATCTCGTAATCAGAAAGCGACTTGCCTGCGGCCAATGCCTCAGTCACCCAACGCGGCTTGCGGCCACGGCCACCAGACCAGGTTTCGCCCGTCGGGCCGCGGTATTTGGCGGCAGCCTTGGCCGGAGCGGCTCCCGCACTGCGCTTGGCCGCGCCCACACGGCCGGTAAGTTTCAGATCGGAAGCCGTCAAACCGTATTCGGCGATCTTCTTGCGCAACTCTTCAACCACGCCTGCGCGTTCCTGGTTGCGCAGGTCTTCAGCCTGCTTGCGCAATTGCGCAATCTGCTCGTCATGCTTCTTGATCTGGGAATTGATATCGGCGAGGGTCGAAGCCATTGTTGGACTCCTGAAATTGAAAACGGGTGGATTTTAATTCAGTTTACATTTGCCACAAGTACCTTACCGAGCGAAAAAAATGGCGGCGCATTGCATTAATGCAACAACTCGCAACGTAAAGCGCACCACTTTGGACGCGTTATATGCGAGTGAGATGGGGAAAAGAGTCTGCGGCGCGCAGGCAGAAGAAGAAGTTGCGGCGGCCAGAAATGGCAACGCCGGGGCAAGCCCGGCGCTGTGATCCTTTGAGTGCTATTGCGCAATAGCACAAAGGAGATATGAGATATTTTTTGGGGTGGCTGATGGGACTCGAACCCACGACGACCAGAATCACAATCTGGGACTCTACCAGCTGAGCTACAGCCACCGCAGAGCCTACGATTGTAGCGTTAAAAATCGCGGTTTTGACGGCAGCAATCAATGGCGAGGCTTGAAAGCCACATTTTCACCCGGCCGCCATTGGCCCGCCCGGGGTCACACCCTCCTGAATCTTGATCGAGCCATCAGATCTCTCGTGCGTGCCGATCAACAGTCCGCTGGCAATAGCGTGTTCGTGCAAGGCATCGACGATCTCGTCGCGGCCGGGAGTGTCTGAAAGCTCCGGAACGCTTCCAAGCGCAAACAACTGGAACGCGTATCGATGGATCCCGTGCCCAGGAGGCGGATCGGGCGGCAGCCAAGCTGCCTGCAGCGTCGAATTGCGCCCAACGTGCAATCCCGCGCCCTCATTACCCTGACTGGGAATGGCAGCCTCGGCCAGCGCCCCGCTGTCCACCGCAAGATTCACCACGATGGCATGCACCAGCGGATTCGGCGTGGGTGAATCGGCGTCTTCCACGATAAGCAGCAACGACGCCGCGCCAGCCGGCAAGCCGGTCCACTGGAGCGGCGGCGATACGCCTTCTCCATCAGCGGTATAGCGCCTCGGCAGCGGCGCATGGTCCGCAAAGGCCACACTGGTGAGCGCAATGGAGGCCATCCCTTCCCGCATGCCGAGAGTGTTGAAGACGATGTTGTCCAGGCCGGCGCGCACACCCTGCAGCGCCTGGCCGATGACTTCGGGCAGTTTTTCGAGCATGCGAACGGTGTATCGCGGCGCTGGCAGCGGACCTGTAGGACGCGGCGCAGCCTCCACGTCACGAAGTCCGGCACAAATTCTCGTGTGCCTGTTCGATGTGCGTCGCCGGCACCGACACGCATATCGCTCCGCTATCATGAATGCGGCCCGCGCAGACGGGCATGGCTTCTGGCCACTTCCACCACTTCACCACCAAAGGAATTTCTTCATGAGCATCGTCTGGACTATTCTGATCGGGTTCGTCGTGGGTCTTGTGGCACGGGCCGTCAAGCCGGGCGACGACTCCGCGGGCTTCATCGTCACCACCATCATCGGCGTCGCAGGCTCGCTGATCGTCACGTACGTCGGCCAATCGCTGGGCTGGTACACCGCCGGCCAGGGCGCTGGCTTCATCGCCTCCGTGCTGGGCGCGATCGTGCTGCTCATCATCTACGGCCTGATCAAGCGCAAGAGCTGATGCGAAAAAGGGGCCGTGCCGCTCCGCGCGCACGGCCACCGTGATGCCCCGCAAACCACGCGCCAAGCATCATGTCTATGTGGTCGAACTCGACGACCGCGTATGGAACAACGGCCGCTTCAGGCGCGCCAACCCCGACTACCAACTCGGCAAGCCCTTCGTCTACGTCGGCATGACCGGCCTGGACCCCGACATCCGTTTCGACAAGCACAAGGCCGGCATCCAGGCCAACACCTTCGTGCAGGAGTTCGGCCTTCGCTTGCTGCCCGCGCTCTACGAACGCTACAACCCGATGACCTACGAGGACGCGCGCCTGATGGAGGTCGACCTCGGCATCGCGTTGCGCAAGGCCGGCTACGGCGTCTGGCAGGCCTGATGCGGCAAGCCTTCAGGAGTAGGTGATCCAGTCTTCATACGCCGGACCATCCAGGTGCGGCAGCGTGTTGTAGGTCACGAGCATGTGCCGCTTGGGCGTGAAGGCGAACTCGGTCACCGACGTATTGCGGATGCGCAGGTTGAGCTCGATCGTCGTCTCGGCGCTCGTACCGAGCACATGCCCCACCGCCGTGCTGATCGGCCCCCCGCTCGACACCACCAGTACCTTCGCACCATGGTGCTTGTCACGCACGTGGTCGAGCGCCGTCGTCACTCCAGCCAGAAAGTCGACATAGTTCGGCATGCCGACTGGCGCCGTCTTGCCCTGCATCCACGCGCTCAACCCTTCGCGCAGCAGGCGGAAGTGGTGACGGTACATCTCGGGCGAATCGGGCTTCTGCAGCTGGCCTTCGTGGATGGTGGCGATGACCGCTTCGCTGTCGTACTCGTTGAGGCCGGGCCACGGCAACACGTCGTCGCGCTCGAGACCAAGGCCCTTGGCGATGCCTTCCCACGTCTGGCGATGGCGCTTCAACGTGCCGGTGATGACGGCATCGAACTTCATGCCGCGCTCACGCCAGTACTCACCGAGGCGAACAGCTTGGCGATGTCCGAGTTCGCTCAGGTTGTCATAGTCGGCAGCGCCAAAGCTGGCCTGCCCGTGGCGCACGAGGTAGAGGGTTCCCATGCACGGGATTCTGGCAAGAAGCGAAGACGCCGCTTGTCCCTCGTGCGACCAATTCGCGCGGCCATGAAAAAAGCCCGAGCCTTTGATTGGCTCGGGCTTTGTCTGGCGACGCTCGTGTGTATCAGCGGCCCGCAGCAGTCGGCAGGGTTTCTGCCGGCTTCGGCACCAGGATCTCAGCCTTGAAGCGGTCCTTCAGCATGTTGTAGTAAGCGGCATCTTCAGCCGCGGACACGGACTGGCCGACCTGCGCCTGCTCCTGTTTTGCGAGCTCGGGTGGCGGCGGCGTACGCGGAACAATCTTGGTCACGCGGACCACGGAATAGCCCTGCGCGCCGAGGTCCACGCCCACGATCGCGGGAAGCTTGGAGCCATCCGCACGCAGCGCGGCGTCGATGACCGGCAGCGGCTGCGATTGCGCGTCGCGGCGCGACACCGTCACGGGTGCGCCGAAAGTCGCGCCGTCCGCCTTGGCGGTCCACGCGGCGAGCTTGGCCTCACCCTCGGTCTTGGCCAGCACCGCAGCGCGCTCGGTGACAAGCTGCGCACGGATCTCGTCCTTCACGTCGGCCAATGGCACCGGGTGCGCCGGCGTGTACTTCGTCACGCGGCCCGAAGCAAGCTGGCTGGGGCCGACTTCGATCGCTTCAGTGTTCTGCTTGCGATCGAGCGAGTCGGCTGCGAACAGCGCGCTCAGGAAGTTGCGGCTGGCCAGCGGACCGGTGGCGCCCGGTGCAGGCAGGCGCGCGACGTTGTCTGCCGTCTTGATCGTGAGCTTCAGCTTGTCGGCCGCCGGCTTGAGGCTCTCGGGCGACTGGTAGACGGCATCGGTGAATGCTTCGGCAGCCTTCGCGAACTCCTGGGTCGCCTGCTGCGAGCGCATGTCGTTCTCGATGGTCGCGCGTACCTGCTCGAAGGGCGGCACCTGCGCCGGTTTGATCTCGTTGAGCTGAACGATATGGAAGCCAAACTCTGACTCGACTAAGTTGCCAATTTCGCCCTTCTTGAGCGCAAATACAGCATCGTCCAATTGCTTGGCAATGAGACTCCCCTTTGGCCCCATGTCAAGCTGACCACCATTTTTCGCCGTCAGATCATCTTGCGAGTTTTTCCTGGCCAAGTCGGCGAAAGTGTTGGGCGCCTTCTTCACATCGGCCAGCAGTTGCTCGGCCTTGGCCTTGGCCTTTTCGCGGTCGGCGGCGGACATGCTGGCTGGCGCGGTGATCAGGATGTGGCTGGCGCGGCGCTCTTCCTTGGCGCCGAAGCGCGAGGCATTCTGTTCGTAATAGGTCTTGAGGTCGGCCTCGTTCACGACGACGTTCTTCTTGGCCGCCTCGAGGTCGAGCACGAGGTACTCGATGCTGGCCTGCTCGGGCGCCTGAAACTGTGCCGTGTGGTCCTTGTAGTAGGCCTCGATGTCGGCATCGCTCACCGCCACCTTCGATGCGAAGCTCTCGGGGCTGAAGCGGGCCACCTGGATTTCGCGGCTGTCGTAGAAAGCGTTGATGGTGGTGGCGGCCAGAGCAGGCGGTGTGAAGGCCGTGCCCGAAACGCCCAGCAGCACCTGCTGCGTTGCCATGTCGGAGCGCACCGACGCTTCGTACTGTTCAGGCGTGCGACCGGTCACACGCTGGAAAGCATCGCGGTCGAACTTGCCGTCGGGTGTACGGAACGCAGCCAGGCCGGTGTCCTGCGCAAACATGCGCGACAGGCGGTCTTCAGACACCGTCATGTTGGCCTTGGCAGCCGCTGCGGCCAGCACGCGGTCGCGCACCATGCGCTCCAGAGTGGCGTAGCGCAAGGCATCGGAGTCGAGCAGCGTCGGGTCGACGTTGGGCGATTGCTGGCGAATGCGATCAGTCTCAACGCGGTGCTGCTGATCCCATTCGGGCTTCGTTATGTCGTGGCCCTCGATGCGGGCTACCTTCTCGTCGCGACCGGAGCCCTGGTAGCGCTCGACACCGAAGAGCACGAACGAGGGAATGATCAGCAAGAACAAGAAAATCATGACGATCTTGTTGTACTTGCGGAAGAAATCAAACATGCTTGAACACTCTTTTTCGACGGCTGTCGGACGGCAATAAAAAAGGCGAACTTGTGGTTCGCCTTTGCATCGGGTGGTGGTGGGTGCTGAGGGGCTCGAACCCCCGACCTACGCCTTGTAAGGGCGCCGCTCTACCAACTGAGCTAAGCACCCCACCGGGAATACTTTCCGAGTCTAACGTCTTAGTTCAGCGCGTCTTTCAGCGCCTTGCCTGGACGGAACTTCGGGATCTTGGCTGCCTTGATTTTAATCGCGTCGCCGGTACGGGGATTTCGGCCGGTGCGGGCCGCGCGTTTGCCTACTGCGAAAGTGCCGAAACCGACGAGCGAAACGGAGCCGCCCTTTTTGAGCGTGGTACGAATGGCGCCGATGGTGGATTCGAGCGCACGGGTCGCTGCGGCTTTGGAAATATCGGCGTTCTTTGCGATGTGCTCAATCAGTTCGGTCTTGTTCACAAGGGCCCCTTGTAGAAAAAAAGTTGGTCGGCTTCCGTCAGCTGCGACCTGGCCGCAAACGGTGCGACTCAAGAGCCTGGCAGGCCTGACGCCTCGGCAGCGCACTGCCAGCGAGGATTACAACCACTGGTCTGCAGGGTGTCAATAAGACACAGAGCCATGCCGATCAGCGGAGCGCGCGATTTTAGGGGCCTTTCGTGAACTCCTTTTTCAAAGCGCCTCGGCGATCGCCTTGCCGAGGTCGCTGGTGCTGGCCGTCCCGCCGATGTCCGGGGTGCGTGGTGCTCCGCTTTGGGGCGCGAGCACCTTCTCGATGGTCGAAAGAATGGCGTCGTGCGCCTGCTTGTGGCCCAGAAACTCCAGCATCATCGCGCCGCACCAGATCTGCCCGATCGGGTTCGCGATGCCCTTGCCGGCGATGTCGGGCGCCGAGCCATGCACCGGTTCGAACAGCGAGGGCATGGTGCGCTCGGGGTTGAGATTGGCGCTCGGCGCGATGCCGATGGTGCCGGTGCAGGCCGGGCCCAGGTCCGACAGGATGTCGCCGAACAGGTTGCTCGCCACCACCACGTCGAAGAAGTCGGGCCGCTGCACGAAGTGCGCGGTGAGGATGTCGATGTGGAACTTGTCGAGCGTGATGCCCGGGTAGTTCTTGCCCATCTCTGCCACGCGCTCGTCCCAGTACGGCATGGTGATCGAGATGCCGTTCGACTTGGTGGCGCTGGTCAGATGCTTCTTCGGCCGCGATTGCGCGAGCTCGAACGCGAACTTCAGTACCCGGTCGACGCCCACGCGCGACATCACGGTTTCCTGCACCACGATCTCGCGCGGCGTGCCCTGGTACATGCGCCCGCCGATGCTGGAGTACTCGCCCTCGGTGTTCTCGCGCACGATGTACATGTCGATCTCGCCGGGCTCGCGCGGCGTGCCGTCGCGCCGCACCACGGGCGCGATGATGCCGGGCATCAGGCGTGCCGGACGCAGGTTGACGTATTGGTCGAACTCGCGGCGGAACATCAGCAGCGAGCCCCACAGCGACACGTGGTCGGCAATCTTCTCGGGCCAGCCGACCGCGCCGAAGAAGATGGCGTCGTGCCCGCCGATCTGGTCCTTCCAGTTGTCGGGCAGCATCTGGCCGTGCTTCTCGTAGTAGTCCCAGCTCGAGAAATCGAAGTGGTCGAACTTCAGGTCGATGCCGAATTTGCGCGCCGCGGCATCGAGCACGCGCACGCCCTCGGGCATGGTTTCCTTGCCGATGCCGTCGCCGGCGATGACTGCGATTCTGTGGGTGCTCATGGGTTGGCTCCTGCGTGTGCGTGTTGTAGAGGTAGAAAGAATGCTTGGGCCTCGGCGAGCAACTCGTCCGGAGCCTCTTCGGGAACGTAGTGGCCGCACGGCAACGCACGGCCCGACACATCGGCGGCGCGGTCGCGCCACAGCGCGAGCACGTCGAAGGCCTTGCCGACTGCACCATGCTCGCCCCACAGCACGCGCAGCGGCTGCGCCAGCTGCCGGCCGGCGGCGATGTCTTCGCGGTCGTGCACGAGGTCGATGGTGGCGGAGGCGCGATAGTCCTCGCAGATGGATTCGGCGGTGCCCGCGATGGCGGCGCAGCGCTCGTATTCGGCCAGCACCTCGGGCGCAAAAGGTGCGAGGCCGGCATGCCGCCCGCCCATCACGCTGCGCACGTAGCGCACGGGGTCGGACGCAATCAGCGCCTCGGGCAGCGGCGGTGGCTGAATCAGGAAGAACCAATGCCAGTAGGCCTTGGCAAATGCTTCGGAAGTCTGCTCGTACATCGCGAGCGTGGGTGCAATATCGAGCAGCAGCATGCGCTCGACTGCTGCGGGATGGTCCATCGCGAGCCGATGAGCCACACGCGCGCCACGGTCGTGCGCCAGCACGCCGAAGCGCTCGAAGCCGTGATGCCGCATGGCGGCGAGTGCATCGAGCGCCATCTCCCGCTTGCTGTAGACCGCGTGTTCGGCATCGGCCGCCGGCCGGCCCGAATCGCCGTAGCCGCGCAGGTCGACCGCGACCACCGTGAACCGCTCCATCAATGCCGGCGCCACGCGATGCCAGATCGCATGTGTCTGCGGATGACCGTGCAGCAGCAGCAAGGGAGCCCCGCTCCCGCCGATACGGCCGTGGATGCGCACGCCGTTGCGCTCGATGTCGAAAGTGGGAAGGGAAAGAAATGAGGCCGTCACGGGAACGATTGTGCGTTGCGCCTCCACGATCATCAAGCAACAATCAGCCAATTCATACTTTCCGATCTGGCATGAATCAACCCTCGATGGACCGCGGCGACCTCGCACTGGTACTGGCCATTCGCGACCACGGCAGCCTGGCGGGCGCGGCAGCCACGCTCGATGTCGTGCCCTCCGTCATCACCAAGCGGCTGGGCGCGCTCGAAGCCCGCCTGGGCCAGCGCCTGTTCGACCGCACCACCCGGCGGCTCAGCGTCACGGCCGAAGGCGAGGCGGTCTGCCTGCATGCGCGAACACTGCTCGATGGCTTTGCCGCACTCGAAAGCGAGCTCGGCGAACGCCAGAACGAGCTGACCGGCACAGTCCGTCTGGCCGCGACATTCGGCTTCGGCCGGCGCTGGCTCGGACCGGCGGTGGCGGCCTTTCAGGCGCGGCACCCTGCGCTGCAGATCGAGCTGATGTTGACCGAACAGTTGCCCGACCTCGGTGCCGAAGGCTACGACGGCGCGGTCTGGCTCTGGGCCGTTCAGCAGCGCCATGCGGCCGACTGGGTCTCGCGGCGCATCGCGCGCAACCAGCGCGTGCTGGCGGCATCGCCCGGCTACCTGAAGCGCCGTGGCACGCCGGCCACCGTCGAGGCACTGGCTTCGCACGATTGCCTGGTCGCCCGCGAGAACGGCGATGCCAGCCAGCGCCAGTACGCGCTCTGGACCCTGCGCCATGCGCGCGACGGCAGCACGGCGCGCGTGCGTGTTCAAGGGCCGCTGGCCAGCAACTCGGGCGAGATGGTGCGCGACTGGTGCGTGGCCGGGCACGGCGTCATGCTGCGCAGCCTGTGGGACATCGCACCGCAACTCGCGAGCGGCGAACTCGTGCGCGTGCTGCCGCAATACGCGATGGCGGAAGCCGACATCCACTGGATCGCGCCCTGGCGGCCGAAGACGCCGCGCCGCGTGCGCCTGTTGGTCGATCACCTCGTGGAGCAGTTCCGCGGCGAGCCCTGGAAGCCCGGCAAGGCCGGCGCACGTTAAGAAACCGGCCGCTCAGCGCCCGCTGCGCACCACGAGACTCACGCCCACCGCGGTGAGCGCAATGCCCAGCACTGTCACCAGCGTGATCGGCTCGGAGAACAGCAGCCATGCCATCACCGCCGTGCAGGGCGGCACCAGGTACAGCAGGCTCGTGACGGCCGTCGCCGTGCCGCGCTGGATCAGCATGTAGAGCAGCGAACTGCCGCCCAGCGACAGCGCCAGCACCGACCACGCCATCGCGCCGCCCGAGTACGCGTTCCATTCGATGCCTTGAGACTCCAGCGCAGCGAACGGCAGCGTGACCAGCAGCGCCGCCGCCATCTGCACGGCGCTGGCACTGCGCACGTCACAGGGCGCGACGAAGCGCTTCTGATAGAGCGTGCCCGCCGTGATACACAGCAGCGCCATCACCACCAGTGTCATCGTCAGCGCATTGACCTCGGCGCCCTGCCCGAGCTTGCGCGACACCACGAGCACCAGCCCCGCAAAGCCCAGCACGAGCCCGGCCCACTGCCGGCCCGAGATGCGCCCGCCGTTGAACGACATCCACACCGCCGTCAGCACCGGTTGGATGCCGACCAGCAATGCCACCAGCCCCGCGCCCATGCCGGCATGCACCGCGGCCCACACGCCGCCCAGGTAGCCCGCCTGCATCAGGATGCCCGTGACCGCCAGGTGCCCCCACTGCGCGCGCTGCTTCGGCCACTCGACCCGCGCCAGCGCGACCCACACGCCGAAGCACACCAGCGACAAGGCGAAGCGCACGGCCAGGAACTTGAGGGGTGGCGCATACGGCATGCCGTAGCGCGCGACGATGAAGCCCGTGCTCCAGATCAGCACGAAGACCGCCGGCATCGCCCGCAGCCAGCCCCCGCCGGGGGCCGTGGCCGCCGAGGTCATTTGGTGCGGGCCCGGATTTCCGGAATGGCCTTCTGCAGGTAGTACACCATCGACCAGATGGTGAGCACGGCTGAAATCCAGATCAGCCATTGCCCCCAGACACCGGTGTCGATCACCTTGAACAGGCGCCCGTCATAGAGCAGGAACGGAATGGCGATCATCTGCACGGTCGTCTTGACCTTGCCGATCATGTGGACCGCCACGCTCTTGCTGGCGCCGATCTGCGCCATCCATTCGCGCAGCGCCGAGATGGCGATCTCGCGGCCGATGATGATCAGCGCAACGAACACGTCGGCCCGGTTCAGGTGCACCAGCACCAGCAGCGAGGCGCACACCAGGAACTTGTCGGCCACCGGATCGAGAAAGGCCCCGAAGGCCGAGGTCTGATTGAGCCGGCGTGCCAGGAAGCCGTCGAGCCAGTCGGTTGCCGCGAAGACGATGAACATGACCGTGGCGATCAGGTTGCGCATCGGCTCGGCCATCGGCAGGTAGAACACACCGACGATCAAAGGGATCGCGACGATGCGCGTCCAGGTCATGATGGTCGGTAGTGTCCAGAACATCGCTTGATTGTGTCATGGCGGAAGTAACCCCCTTCGGGGGTCACGCCCTCAATGCAACGCCTTGTAGATTTCCTCCGCCAGGTCGGAGGCAATGCCCTCGACCGACGCGATGTCTTCCACGCTTGCCGCAGCCACGCCGCGGATGCCGCCGAAGCGCTGCAGCAGCCGCGCACGCCGCTTCGGCCCGATGCCCGGAATGTCTTCGAGCTGGCTGCCGCCGACGCGTACCTTCGCACGCTTGGCCCGCATGCCGGTGATGGCGAAGCGGTGCGCCTCATCGCGAATCTGGGCCACCAGCATCAGGGCAGCCGAGTCCTTGCCCAGGTAGACCTTCTCGCGGCCGTCGGCGAACACGAGTTCTTCGAGTCCGACCTTGCGGCCCTCGCCCTTCTCGACCCCAACGATCAGCGACAGCGGCAGACCCAGCTCGCCAAACACTTCGCGCGCCATCGACACCTGCCCCTTGCCGCCGTCCACCAGCACCAGGTCGGGCATGCGTGCGATCCGGGGCTTCGGCGGCGCGTCTGTGTCGTCGCTTTCGGCGTCACCCGGAGGCAAGGCATCGGTCTCGGCCGCCATGGCCTCTGCCAGCTTGCCGTAGCGACGATGCAGCACCTGGCGCATGGCCGCATAGTCGTCGCCAGGCGTGATGCCTTCGATGTTGTAGCGGCGGTACTCGCGGTTCTGCATGGTGTGGTGCTCGAACACCACGCAGGAGGCCTGCGTCGCCTCGCCCGCGGTGTGCGAGATGTCGAAGCATTCGACGCGGAAGTTGTCGAGGTCGTCCGATGCCAGCTCCAGCGCATCGACCAGCGCGCGCGTGCGCGCCTGCTGCGAGCCCTCTTCGGCCAGCAGCCGGGCCAGCTGCAGCTTGGCATTGGTCTCGGCCATTTCCAGCCAGTGCCGGCGCTGCTCGTGCGGCTGGAACACCGCCGTCACGCGCGCGCCGGCCTGCTGCGAAATCGCCTCGATCAGCTCGCGGCTCACCTGCTCGCTCAGCACCAGCGTGGCCGGCACGGGCACGTCGATGTAGTGCTGCGCGATGAAGGCCTCGAGCACCTGCACTTCGATCGGGTCTGCGGCAACGGGCGGCGCATCGTCTCCATCGTCGTCAAGTTCGCCGTGATGGATCTGCGCCGCGTCTTCCACATGCACGGGAAAGTATGGCCGGTCGCCCAGGTGCCGACCGCCGCGCACCATCGCGAGGTTCACGCAGGCCTTGCCGCCTTGCACCTTCACAGCCAGGATGTCCACGTCCTTGTCGGACGCGATCTCGATCGACTGCTGGTGCAGCACGCGCGAGATGGCCGACATCTGGTTGCGCAGTTCGGCCGCCTGCTCGAACTCGAGCTTCTCGGCGTGTGCCGTCATGCGCTGTTCGAGCTTCGAGAGCACGAGTTGCGTGTCGCCCATCAGGAAGGCTTCGGCGCTGGCCACGTCCTGCGCATAGGCCTCGGGCGCGATATAGCCGACGCACGGCCCGCTGCAGCGCTTGATCTGGTACAGCAGGCAAGGCCGCGTGCGGTTGGCATACACGGTGTCCTCGCAGGTGCGCAGGCGAAACACCTTCTGCAGCAGCTGGATTGATTCCTTCACCGCCCAGGCGGTCGGGTACGGCCCGAAGTAACGGTGCTTCTTGTCGACCGCGCCGCGGTAGTAGGCCAGCCGGGGGAACTGGTGCGACGCGATCTTGAGGTAGGGATAGCTCTTGTCGTCGCGAAACAGGATGTTGTAGCGCGGCTTGAGCGTCTTGATCAGGTTGTTTTCGAGCAGCAGCGCCTCGGCCTCGGAGCGCACCACCGTGGTTTCCATGCGCACGATCTTCGAGATCATGTGGCCGATGCGGGTGCCGCCGTGGCTCTTCTGGAAGTAGTTGGCAACCCGCTTCTTGAGGTTGCGCGCCTTGCCCACGTAGAGCACCGCGCCCGCCGCATCGAAATAGCGGTAGACGCCGGGCAGCTGCGGCAGGGCCGCGACTTCGCTTAGCAATTGATCGGAATGCACGTCTGACATGGCGGCTATTGTGGCGCGCGGCACGCGGTGCGGCGCCCGCCTGCGCGCAAACCCCGACGTTGCTGGAATGGAATGTGCTGAAGATGGCTACGGGCGCGAGGAGCGCCCGTGGTTTTTCAACATACCTACCCGGGAAATCCACATGAACAAAAACAACAGACGCGTCTGGTGGGCGCTCTCGCCCATCGCCCTCTCGCTGGGCCTGGCGGGCTGTGGTGGCGCCTCCAGAAACGACGCCCAAGACACGGCGACGATTCTTGCAACCATCGCCGCGATCAACGCGGCCAACCAGCCGCCCGCTCCCGACAACGGCTGCCTCACCTCGGCAGGCAATTCATCCGTGGTGGTCGGCTCGGGCGACGCAGGCGACCCGGCTGCACCCGAGGCGGCGTCGGGCTATGCGCCGGGCCACAAGCTGGTGTATGCCAAGACTTACATGGTGGTGGCCAACCATCCGCTCGCCACCCGCGCCGGCTGCGACGTGCTGAAGGCCGGCGGCAGCGCCGTCGATGCGGCAGTGGCCGTGCAGGCCGTGCTGGGCCTGGTCGAGCCGCAATCCAGCGGCCTGGGCGGCGGCGCCTTCATGCTCTATTACGACGCCGCGACCAAGAAAGTGCAGGCCTACGACGGCCGCGAAACCGCGCCTGCCGCCGCCAACGAGAACTACCTGCGCTACATCGACCCGACCGGTGCCGACACCACGCCGCCCCTGCCCGGCGGCGCGCGCGCCAGCGGCCGCTCCATCGGCACGCCCGGCGCGGTGCGCATGCTCGACCTCGCCTACCAGGACCACGGCAAGCTGCCGTGGAAAGACCTCTTCGGCTACGGCATCACGCTGGCTTCCGACGGCTTCCTGATCGGCGGACGCATGGCCGCCGCCATCTCGTCGTCGGCCACGAGCCTGAAGCGCGACGCCGAAGCCACGGCCTACTTCTTCAACGCCGACGGCACGCCAAAGGCGCTGGGCACGCGGCTGCAGAACCCGGCTTACGCGAAGACGCTGACCACCATCGCCACGCAGGGCGCCAACGCCTTCTACACGGGCGACGTCGCCAAGGGCATCGTCGACAAGATCGGCATCACCACCGCCGCGAACGACGGCTCGGCCATCACACCCGGCATGACCACGCTAACCGACCTGGCCAACTACAAGGCCAAGCGGCGCGACCCGGTCTGCGGCACCTACCGCGACTACTACGTGTGCAGCATGTCGCCGCCGTCCTCGGGCGGCATCGCGGTGGTGGCGAGCCTGGGCATCCTCGAGACCTTCAACATGGGCCTGTACAAGCCGACCGCCATCGACATCGAAGGCGGCAAGCCGACCGTGATGGGCGTGCACCTGGTGAGCGAGGCCGAGCGCCTGGCCTACGCCGACCGCGACAAGTACGTGGCCGACACCGGCTTCGTGCCGCTGCCGGGCGGCTCGGTCGACACGATGATCAACAAGCCCTACCTGCAGAGCCGCGCCAGCCTCATCAGCCTGACGAAGAGCATGGGCGTCGCGCAGGCCGGCAACCTGGGCGCGGTGCCGCTGGGCATCGACAAGACCGAGGAGCACGGCACCACGCACTTCACCATCGTCGACAAGCAGGGCAACGTGGTCTCGATGACCACCACGGTGGAAAGCACGCTGGGCTCGTTCCACATGACGCAGGGCTTCATGCTGAACAACCAGCTCACCGACTTCTCGGCCAATCCGAACGACACGGTCGACCCAAGCATCAAGGTGGCCAACCGCGTCGCGCCGGGCAAGCGCCCGCGCAGCACGATGGCGCCGACGCTGGTGTTCAAGAAGCAGAGCGACGGCAGCATGGGCGAATTCGTCATGGGCACCGGCTCGCCCGGCGGCGGCACCATCATCCAGTTCGTCGTGAAGACGGTGGTCGGCGCGCTCGACTGGGGCCTCGACGCACAGCAGGCCACCTCACTGGTCGACTTCGGCGCCTCCAACAGCGCGACCACCAACGTCGGCGGTGAGCATCCGAACATCGACGCGACGAACTCGGGCCTCAACGATCCGCTGGTCGCCGGCCTGATCGGGCTCGGTCACAAGGTGTCTGTATCGGCGCAGTCCAGCGGCGTGAGCACCGTCATCCGCACCAGCGTCGGTGGCAAGACGGTGCTGACCGGCGGCGCCGACCCGCGGCGCGAAGGCATCGTGCTGGGCGATACCTTCACGCCCTGAGGGTCTTGAAGGCGCCGCTTACTACTTCGCGAGTTCGCTGACCAGCCGATACAGGAACTCGCGGCCGTCGTACAGCCGCTGGATCTCGATGCGCTCGTCGAGCCCGTGCGCCCGCGCGTCGGCCGGCTCCAGGAACATGCCGGTCACGCCATACATCGGGATGCCCGCGTTGCGCATGAAGCGGCTGTCGGTGGCGCCGGTGCTCATGGCAGGCACCACGGGCACGCCCGGCCACATCTGCTGCGTGATCGACTCCACCGTCTTCACGAGGTCGCCGTTCAGCGGCGACGCGGGGCTACGCAGCGGCTTGCCCAGGTTGCGCACCACGATCTTGTCGTTGCCGATGGCCTGGGTCAGCAGGCGCTCCACTTCCTCGGGGTCGTCGTGCGGCAGGATGCGGCAGTTGACCGTGGCCTTGGCCGATTGCGGCAGCGCGTTCTCGGCGTGGCCGGCCTGCACCATCGTCGCGACGCAGGTGGTGCGGAACTGTGCGCTGTAGGCCGGGTTGGCCGACATGCGCTCGATGACTGCGGGATCGGGATTGCCGCTGCCCACCGCGCGCATGTCGTCGGCCAGCTGGCCGGTGGCGAACGGTGCGCTGCGCGCGAAGTAGGTCTTGGTGACGTCCGCAAGCTTCACCGGGAAGCTGAAATTGCCCAGGCGCTCCAGGCCCGCGGCCAGCGCATAGATCGGGTTGTTCTTCGTCGGCACCGAGCTGTGGCCGCCCACGTCGCGCGCCTCCAGCATGTAGGTGGTGTACATCTTCTCGGCCACCTGCATGCGGTGCAGGTTCGGCTTGCCGCCGCGCAGCTCGCCGCCTCCACCTTCGTTGATGCCGAACTCCGCCTGCAGCAGTTCGGGCTTGTTGTTGATGAGCCAGAAGGCGCCGTTGCTGAGCGCATCGCCGCGCTCCTCGTCGGCAGTCAGCGCGAGGATGATGTCGCGCTTGGGCTTGAAGCCCTCCTGCTTCAATTGCCCCACCACGGAGACCAGTGCCGCGGCCATCGCCTTGTCGTCGATGGCGCCGCGGGCGGTGAAATAGCCGCCGGTTTCCTGCAGCTTGAAGGGATCGGTCTTCCAGTCTTCGCGGCGGGCCTCGACCACGTCGATGTGGGCCAGCAACAGCAGCGGCTTCTTGCTGCCGTCGCCCTTGAAGCGCAGCACCAGGTTGCCCTTCTTCGGGAAGGGTTCGAAGATCTGGACGTCGCCGGGCGCAAAGCCAGCATCGACCAGGCGCTTTTCCATGGCGCGCGCGGCCACGGTGTTGTCGCCCACCGAATGGGTGGTGTTGATCTCGATCAGCTCTTTGTAGATGTCGTGAAAGCGCTGCTGCTGCGGCGTGAGCGCAGGAGCCGAAGTCTGGGCCGACGCACCGGCCATGCCGCACAAGGCCAGCGACAGGGCGAGCACGGTTCTCGCGGAACGAAAGGACAGGGGCGAGCGGCGACGGGTCTGCATCCTCATGGGTTCTCTCTCCGGTGGTGGTTGTGCCGTCAGCATAGCAAGCACGGCCGGCAGCCCAGCCACCGAAGACAGGCACACTCGCGGCCATGCAATCCAGGCAATGGGACATCTTCTGCAAGGTCATCGACAACCACGGCGACCTCGGCGTCTGCTGGCGGCTGGCCTGCCAGCTGGCAGCGATTGGTGAACGCGCGCGGCTGTGGGTCGACGACGCATCGGCACTGCTCTGGATGGCGCCCGAGGCTCGCACCGGCCGTGACGGCGTGGAGGTGATCGACTGGCTTGATCCCGCCGCACTTCAGGCGGCCGTGGCAGGGCCGGCGCCCGATGTGCTGATCGAAGCCTTCGGCTGCGAGCCGGCGCCGGAACTGATCGCCCGCTTTGCCGAAGGGCCGGGCCTTGCATGGATCAACCTCGAATACCTGTCGGCCGAGCCGTATGTGGAACGGCTTCACGGGCTGCCTTCGCCGGTGTTCAAGGGCCCTGGCGCCGGGCTGACGAAGCGCTTCTTCTATCCGGGCTTCACCCCCGCTACGGGCGGACTGCCGCGGGAACCCCATCTGATGGAACGCCGGGCGCGTTTCGACCGCACGCAGTGGCTGGCTGCACGGCAGATCCCGTGGCAGAACCACGAGCGGCTGGTGTCGCTCTTCTGCTACGAGCCGCCGGCGCTGGCCGCCCTGCTGGCCCGGCTGGCGGAAGGCCCAGAGCCCACGCGCCTGCTGGTGACGGCGGGCCGTGCCACGCAGGCAGTCCAGGCATGCTTTGCGAGCACGCCATTGCCCCACGGGCGCGGTGCGCTATCAATTTCATACCTTCCCCACCTCACGCAGCCCGATTTCGACCATCTGCTGTGGGCCTGTGACCTGAACTTCGTTCGCGGCGAAGATTCGCTGGTGCGCGCCCTCTGGGCCGGCGCGCCGCTGGTCTGGCAGATCTACCCACAGGATGACGATGCCCACCACGTCAAGCTGAATGCCTGGCTGGACTGGCTCGGCGCCCCGCCCTCGCTGCGGCTTTTTCACCACGCCTGGAACGGCTTCGGCGACAGCGCCCTGCCCGCACCGGAAACGCAGGGCCCGTGGCGCGAAACGGCCCTGGATGCCCGCAAGCGGCTGCTAGCGCAGGACGATCTGGTCACGCAACTGCGGAAACTGATCGCCCAAAAAAGCTAAAATAGTGGGCTTTGCGGATTTCGGCCCGGATCTCATCGATCCGAGATGCTCTCCGCTAAACCTGCCGCGGGACCTGTACCGCGGGGCCAGACATAGCGGCAAACGTCCAAATAATCGAGACGGTCGCCGATGGCCCCGTGCACCGAGCGGCCAACATCCAGAGACCCTGTTATGAAAATCGCTCAAGAAATCCGCGCCGGCAACGTCATCATGCACGGCAAGGACCCGATGGTCGTCCTCAAGACCGAATACAGCCGCGGCGGCCGCAACTCCGCCACCGTGCGCATGAAGATGAAGAGCCTGATCGCCAACTTCAACACCGAAGTGGTCTTCAAGGCCGACGACAAGATCGACCAGATCGTGCTCGAGAAGAAGGATTGCACCTACTCCTACTTCGCCGACCCGATGTACGTCTGCATGGACGCCGACTACAACCAGTACGAAGTCGAAGCCGAAAACATGGGCGACGCCCTGAACTACCTCGAAGACGGCATGGCTGTCGAAGTGGTGTTCTACGACGGCAAGGCCATCTCGGTCGAACTGCCGACCAGCGTCGAACGCGAAATCACCTGGACCGAACCCGCCGTCAAGGGCGATACCTCGGGCAAGGTGCTCAAGCCCGCCAAGATCGCCACCGGCTTCGAAGTGCCGGTTCCCCTCTTCGTCTCGCAAGGCGACAAGATCGAAATCGACACGCGCACCGGCGAATACCGCAAGCGCGTCTGAGTCTCGGCTTCACCGCTGACCATCACCCTCGAAAAAGGCTCCGAAAGGAGCCTTTTTTGTTTGGTGGGCATGGTGGTTGCAACGCTGCACAATCTCCAAGGTACTTCTGTCTGGTTTCCCCATGAACAACACGCACAACATTCACGACAAACGCCTGGCCGATGCCTGGGCCACGCTCCGGTCCCATGCCGACCAGGGCCTGCCGCTCGACCCCGATCCCTCGCGCATCGCCTTCGCCGACCCCGAGTTCCTGCTGCGCCGCGAGACGCGCGGCATCCGCATGCAGCTCGAGCTGATGAAGCCCGACATCGAGCAGCGCGCCCATGGCATCGAGAACACCGTGGTGGTGTTCGGCAGCGCCCGCTTTCGCAGCGAGGAAGACGCCGCCGCCATGATCGCCCAGGCCGATGCCAGCGGTGACGCAGCAGCGTCCGAGCGCTGGCGCCGGCTCGCGCGCAACTCGCACTACTACGAGAAGGCGCGCGCCTTCGGCAAGCTGGTCGCCCAGTACAGCAACGACAAGGAACCGCAGGACAAGCTCTTCGTCTGCACCGGCGGTGGCCCCGGGATCATGCAGGCGGCCAACCGCGGCGCGCACGAGGGCGGCGGCCTCTCCGTCGGCCTGGCCATCGCGCTGCCGATGGAAGAAGAAGCCAACCCGTACGTCACGCCGGCGCTGAGCTTCAAGTTCCACTATTTCGCCATCCGCAAGATGCATTTCATGATGCGTGCGAAGGCGCTGGTGGCGTTCCCGGGCGGCTTCGGCACGCTCGACGAGCTCTTCGAGGTGATCACGCTGGTGCAGACGAAGAAGTCGAAGCCGGTGCCGATCGTGCTGTTCGGCTCGGACTACTGGAAGCGGCTGATCGACTTCGACTTCCTGGTCGAAGAGGGCGTGATCTCGCCGGGCGACGTGAAGCTCTTCGAATACGTCGACGCGCCGGAAGATGCGTGGAGCGCAATCAAGCGCTTCTACAAGCTCTGACCTGAACCGCGCCGGCTTCAGTCGGCGCTGTCATCCTCGGCCGGGTGCAGCGCCTGCTCGAGGAATCTCGTGAGCGTGCGCGCGCGGCGCTTGCGCTCCGCCTCACCGGTCTGCCCCACCGCCACCGCGTCGTCGGCCACGCCGTGCAGCGCATTGAAGAGGATCACGGCCGTGAGGGTCGCGTCCTCCACGTCCCAGAAGCCGGCGGCATCGCCCTGCTTCAGCAGCCCGACCAGTTGCGTGATGACCGCGTTGTCGTTGCGCATGCGGCGGTCTTCGGGCCGGTACTCGTGGAACACCACGTCGTGCAAGGCGACGTTGTCCAGATAGGTTTCGAGCCCCGTTTCGACCCAGGCCTTCAGGCGCTCGTGGTAGTTGTCGGGCCGATGGCGGTCCATGGCCTCCTGCAGCCGCGCGCAGAAGGTGTCGACAAAGCGCTGCTGCAATGCGCCGAGCATCGCCTCCTTCGACGGGAAGTACAGATAGAAGGTGCCTTTGGCCACCTGCGCGCCGGCCGCGATGTCGTCGATGCTGGTGGTGGCGATGCCCTTCGCGATGAAGAGGCGCTCGGCGGCGTCCATCAACGCGGCGGCGCGCGTTTCGGGTGCCTTGGTGCGGCGGCGTGGCGCGGCCTCTCCCTCGGGAGATGCGGGAATCGTGACGGTGTCGCTGCTCTTGACCATCGGCTGCCTCAGGAAACGGCTGCCGCCAGGCGGGCCGAGCGGATCGCCGCACGCACGGCCGCCAGATCGAAAGGCAGGCCGCGCGGCGCCATTACGCGCTCGCAGAGCCACACCAGTGCGTCGTCGGCGTCGGCAAAGATGCTGGCGGGCACGCCGAAGAGTTTCTCGACATTCATCTTGCGCATTTTCTCGTACTGGTCGGCGGGCACCACGCTCGCCATGCCCATCATATGGCTGCGGATGTCGGCACCGCGCTCCTGCAACCATTGCCTGGCGCTCTGCGCGCTGCCTTCGGGGTGGGCCAGCGCATCGGCGTCGGCGAACACGCGCAGCGAGGCGAAGGGTTCGCCGCGGTCGAGCCAGCGGTTCCAGTCCTCGGTGAAGGCCTGCATGCCTTCGGGTGTCTGAAGCCCGGCCGAGACGCTGATGACGAGGGGCCATTGGCTGAGTTCGTGATGGGTCATGAAAAGCTCCTTGGAAAAAATCGAACGAAGACGCGCACGAAAGCGCACCGGCACGTATGCGGCGGGCATGGCTGGACGAAGCCTCAGGCGCGCGCGGGCAAGGCGGCGGCGCGGGGCCGCACGCTCACGAGCAGTCCCGCCGCCAGCAGGCCGGCGATGCCGGCGCAAGCCACGGCGGCGTGGAAGCCACCGGCCAGTGCGCTGGCCAGGAGGCTGTGCGCGGTGGACGCATCGAGCGAGACCAGCGCGCCCAGGTCATGCCGGCCCACCGCCGCGGCGGCTGCCTGCCGCGCGTTGGCCATGCCCGCTTGCCCGAGCGCATCGGCAAGCAGCGAGGTGGCGCGCGTGCTCATCAGCGTGCCGAGCAGCGCGATGCCGATCAGCATGCCGGCCTGGCGCAGCGCGTTCATCGTGGCCGAGGCCATGCCCGAACGCTGTGCCGGCACCGACGCCATCACGGCCGTGCTCGTGGCCGGCACGGCAAGGCCGGTGCCCGCGCCGAGGAACACGAACAGCAGCGCCAGCAACGCATAGGACGTGTCGGCGGAGAACAGCGTCAGCAGCAGCATCGCGCCGCCGATGAGCCCGTAGCCCGCCACCATCAGCGTGTGCACGTCGAAACATTTCGCGAGACGGCCGAACTGCGAGGCCACGACACCGGTCGCAACGAACTGCGGCACCAGCCGCCAGCCGGTGTCGCTGGGCGACCAGCCCTGCACCTGCTGCAGGAACAGCGAGAAAAAGAACAGGCTGGCGTACGCCGAGAACCCGAGCACGAACGACGCGAAATTGGTGACCGAGAAGCGCGCATCGCGGAACAATCCGAGCGGCAGCAATGGCCGCGCCACGCGCGCCTCCACCATCAGGAACAGCGCGAGCCCGATGGCGGCCGCCACCAGCGCGCTCGCGGCCTGCACGGAACCCCAGCCATGCTCGCCCGCCGCGATCAGCCCGTAGGTCAGCGCTCCCAGCCAGAGCACGCTGAGCACCTGGCCGACCGGGTCGAGCGCGGCATGCTCGGGATGCGAGCTTTCCTTGATGCCCCAGAGCCCCAGCCCCACCGTGAGCAGCCCGATCGGAATGTTGATGAGGAAGATGCTCTGCCAGCCCGCATGGTCCACCAGCAGCCCGCCGAGCAGCGGCCCGAGGACCAGCGACAGCGCCGAGAACGACGACCAGCCGCCGATCACCCGCGCCCGCGCGACCGGCTCCGGAAACGCATGCGCCAGCAGCGACAGCGCGCCTGGAATCATCAGCGCGCCGGCCACGCCCTGCACCGCCCTGCCCGCCAGCAGGATCGGCAGGCTGCCGGCCATCGCGCACATTGCCGAGCCGATGGTGAACACAGCCACGCCGGCCAGCCACGCGCGCTTGCGGCCGTAACGGTCGCCCAGCGGCCCCGCCGACAGCATGAAGGCCGAGAGGCACAGCGCGTAGATGTCGATCACCCACTGCAACCCGGCGAGGTCGGTGGAAAGCGCCCGCTGCAACGTGGGCAGCGCGACGTTGACGATGCTCACGTCGAGCGTGGCGATGAAGCTGCCGAGGTACACCGCGGCAACCAGCGCGAGACGGCGGCGCGGATCGGCCGCAGCCTGAATGGGGGAGTCCATGGACGCCTTCAAGGTCGTTGAAGAAGGCGCCGATACTGACTTCAGGTCAGTAAATTGTCAATCAGATGAGAATTAATCGCATTTGTAGCGTGGATTTGGCGCCCTCGCCCCGTCAGACCTTGAGACCCCAGGTCGCGCGCGCGCCAATGGCCACCACGCCCCCAACCACCCAGAACACGCCACCGATGCCGATCAGCGCGCCGAGCGAGCCGAACAACATCGGCATTGCCACGCTCGACGCATTGATGGTCATGAGCCGCAGGCCCAGCGCCTCGCCATGGCGGGTGTGCGGCGTGATCTGGTGGAGCATGCTCATCACCATCGGCTGCACCGCACCCAACGCAAACCCGAGCACCACCGAGCAGATGCCCATGGTCCAGGCTGAGTCCAGCAGCGGATAGATCGCGAACACCATCGCCGTGACCGCCGTCGAACTCAGGATCACGCTGCGCTCCGATGCCCGCGACGCAATCACCGGCAGCACCACGCGGATGACCGCCGCCGCAATGGCGAAGGCGCCCAGGATCGAGCCGATCACCGAAGCGCTGATGCCCCGGTCGTGCCCCAGCACCGGCAGCACGAAGGCGTGCACGTCCCAGCTCGACGACTGCAGCCAGTTCACGAACAGCAGGCGGCGGAACATCGGCTCGCGCAGCAGGTCCCAGGCGCGCGTCGGCTTGGCGCCCGCCACCGGGGCGGTGGGCGGCGGCTCGTGCGCGCCGCGCGCGAGCATCCAGCAAAGGATGGGCAGCGCCGCCATCACGGCGAAGCAGATGCGGAACGCGAGCATGTCCGCAGGCGCACGGCCCGCATGGTCGATCAGCATGCCGGCAAGGAACGGCCCCACGAAATTGGCCACGGCCGGCGCGATGGCGAGCCAGCTGAAAACGCGCTTGAGCTGTGTCGGGTCGGTGGCCGAGCGCCCCACGTGCCGCTGCAGCGCGATGACCGTCGCTCCCGTGGCGCCGCCGGTCAGCAGGGCCGCGACGCACATCACCGGAAAGATCGGGAAGATCACCACCAGCCCCGCGCCGACAACCGCCGCGATGACCGACAGCCACAGCGGCCGCTTGAAGCCGTATCGATCGGCAAAACGCCCTGCCGGCAAGGCGAGAAAAACCTGGGTCAGCGCGAACAGCGAGATCAGCACGCCGACCGCCAGCGCGCTGTACCCCTGTTGAAGTGCCAGCAGCGGCGTGGCGAGCCGCATGCCGGCCATGGTGGCGTGCAGGCACACCTGGGCGCCGATGACACGCAACAGTTCGGAGCCTTTCACGGGGTGTCTTCGCCCTCGTTGTCGGATTCGGCGTCAGTGCCAGCCGTGGGCGGCAGCAGCGCCTGGGCCTGCGCCTCGGGCAGCGCCTCGACCTTGCGCAGCGCCAGGCGCATCTGCCGGGCGCGCGTGTCGGCCTTGTCGAGCGTGTCCGAAGCCTTGGCCACCTGCTCCTTGATGCGCGCGACCCATTCGCCATAGCGCTCGAACTCGGTCTTCACCGCGCCCAGCACCTTCCAGACCTCGGACGCCTGCCGCTCCAGCGCCAGGGTGCGAAAGCCCATGTGCAGGCTGTTGAGCATCGCGAGCAGGGTGGTCGGGCCGGCCAGCGTCACGCGATGCTGGCGCTGCACCGCATCCATCAGGCCGGGCCGGCGCAGCACCTCGGCATAGAGGCTTTCGACGGGCAGGAAGAGGATGGCGAAGTCGGTGGTGTGCGGGGTCGCGAGGTAGTTGTCGGCAATCGACTTGGCCTCGGTGCGGATGCGCGCTTCGAGCGCCTTGGCAGCCAGCTCGGCGCCCCCGGCATCGGCTCGTTCGTGCGCATCGATGAGCCGCTCGTAGTCGTCGCGCGGGAACTTGGCGTCGATGGGCAGCCACACCGGTGCGCCGTCATCGCCGCGGCCCGGAAAGCGGATCGCGAAGTCAACGCGCTGCCCGCTGCGCGGCTTGGTCTCTATCTGCTTGGCGTACTGGTCGGGCGTGAGCACCTGTTCGAGCAGCGCTTCGAGCTGCACCTCGCCGAAGATGCCGCGCGTCTTCACGTTGGTCAGCACGCGCTGCAGGCTGCCGACGCCCACGGCCAGCGTCTGCATTTCGCCAAGGCCCTTGTGCACCTGCTCGAGCCGGTCGGCCACCTGCTTGAAGCTTTCGCCAAGGCGCGCTTCGAGCGTGCTCTGCAGCTTCTCGTCGACGGTCTTGCGCATCTCGTCGAGCTTGGCTGCGTTGGTCTGCTGCAGCTGCGCGAGCTGCGTTTCCATCGTCTCGCGCACTTCCGACAGGCGCCGTGCGTTCGATTCGCTCAGGCCCTGCAACTGCGTATTGAGCGTGTCAGCCAGCGTCTTCTGCAGTGACGCGAGCTGCAGCGAGAAGGCATCGAGCTGCGCGTTCTGCGTGCGCGTGGCCTCGGCGCCCTGCTGCACCAGCGCCTGCTGGAAGGTGGCGAAGGCCTGTGCGGTTTCCTGCCGCGCACCGCGCGAGCTTTCGCCGATGTCGTTGCGCAGTTCGCGCTCGGTGCGCTCGTTGGCCGAGCCCAGCGCGGCCAGCACGCGCAGCAGGTCGCTGTGGTCGGCCGGGGCCTGCTGGCGGGCCAGCAGCCAGATCACCAGCACGAGCTGGATGACCGCGAGTACGGCCAGTGCAATAAGAACCAGTGAAGTGTCCAAGGTTGCGGTATCGCCTCTGCCTATTTGCCAGGCACTGGCGTCACGGGCGTCAGCGGCCCCTTGCCGCCGAAGTACGCGATGAGGTTGTCCGCCGCGAGGTCGGCCATGGCGCGGCGCGTGGGCACGGTGGCGCTGGCGATGTGCGGTGTCAGCACCACGTTGGGCACTGTCAGCAGGTCGGGATGCACCTTGGGCTCGCCCTCGAACACGTCGAGGCCAGCGGCGGCAATGCGCTTTTCGCGCAGGGCCACGGCCAGGGCCGCGTCGTCGACGATGCCGCCGCGCGCGATGTTGACGAGCGTGGCGGTCGGCTTCATCAGCGCGATCTCGGCCGCGCCGATGGTGTGGTGCGAAGCCGGCGAATAAGGCACCACCAGCACCACGTGGTCGGCCGTCTTGAGCAGCTCTTCCTTGCTCACGTAGCTGGCCTTGCATTCGGCTTCGAGCGCCGCGTCGAGCTTCGAGCGGTTGTGATAGATCACCTTCATGCCGAAGCCGTGCGCGCCGCGCTTGGCAATACCCTGCCCGATGCGGCCCATGCCGATGATGCCCAGCGTCGAGCCGTGGATGTCGGAGCCCGCGAACATGTCGAAGCTCCACTTCTGCCACTTGCCCGCGCGCAGGAAGTGTTCGCTCTCGGTGATGCGGCGTGCCGTGGCCATCAGTAGCGCAAAGCCGAAGTCGGCGGTGGTCTCGGTCAGCACGTCGGGCGCGTTGGTGCCGAGCACGCCGTGCGCGGTCATGGCATCGACGTCGAAATTGTTGTAGCCCACAGCCATGTTGGCGCAGATCTTCAGGTCGGAGCAGGCGTCGAGCACGGCGGCGTCGATGCGCTCGCTGCCGGTGGTGAAGGCGCCCTGCTTGCCCTGCAGTTTGGCAATCAGCTGTTCCTTGCTCCAGCTCTCGTCCGACTGGTTCGACTCGACCTCAAAATGCTGCGACAGGCGTTCGATGGTCTCGGGAAAGATCGCGCGCGCGACCAGGATCTTGGGCTTGCTCATGATGTTGTCTCTCTGCGAAGGAAGGTCAGCGGAAGAAGATGAAGGTGCAAATGACGAACAGCGGAACCAATATGGCCACCGACCACGCCATGTAGCCGAAGAAGCTCGGCATACGCACCCCGCGGCTCTCGGCGATGGCCTTGACCATCAGGTTGGGCGCGTTGCCGATGTAGGTGTTGGCGCCCATGAACACTGCGCCAGCCGAAATGGCAGCCAGCGTGGAGGCGTAGGTGGTCATCAGCGCCGCCGGGTCGCCGCCCGCGGTGTTGAAGAACACTAGGTAAGTCGGAGCGTTATCGAGGAAGGAGCTCAGCACGCCGGTGGCCCAGAAGTACATCGCCGGATCGGGCTGGCCGTCGGCGCGCGTCACGGCCGAGACGATGGCGCCGAACGGGCCCTGCGTGCCGGCCTTGAGCATCGCGATCACCGGGATGATGGTCAGGAAGATGCCTGCGAACAGCTTGGCCACTTCGGCCATGGGCTCCCACTCGAACTGGTTGTCGGCGTGCACCTTGGGCGCGGTGAGTTTGTACGAGACCAGCGCGATCAGCGCCAGCCCCACGTCGCGCACCAGCCCCGGCAGGCCGACCTCGGTGCCGAACACGTCGAAGGCCACGGGCGATTTCCAGAAGCCGCTGAGCAGCACCAGCGCGACCACGCCGCCCAGCAGCCAGAAGTTGGCAGCGCCGTCGAAGCCGATGCCGGGCGTGTCGGGGGTCGGATCGACCGGCATCACGCCTTCCTTGCGGTAGTAGTGGCGGTCGATGGCATAGAACAGCGCCAGCAGCACGCCGAGGATGAACAAGGTTTCAGGCAGGATGTTCTGCGCGGTCCAGAAGAAGCCCACGCCCTTCAGGAAACCCAGGAACAGCGGCGGATCGCCCAGCGGCGTGAGCGCACCGCCCGCGTTCGACACGATGAAGATGAAGAACACGATCACATGCACCTTGTGCACGCGGTTGTCGTTGGCGCGGATCAGCGGCCGTATCAGCAGCATCGATGCGCCCGTGGTGCCCATGAAGCTCGCAAGCACCGCGCCGATGGCGAGGATCGCCGTGTTGAGGCCGGGTGCGCCATGCAGGTTGCCGCGAATGTGGATGCCGCCCGCCACGGTGAAGAGCGCCGTCAGCAGGATGATGAACGGGATGTACTCGGCCACCAGCGCGTGCACGAGTTGAACGCCGGCAAGCTGTACGCCGAAGGCCGCTGCAAAGGGCAGGAGGAACGCCAACGCCCAGGCCGCGGAGATCTTGCCGTAGTGGTGGTGCCAGAACGCAGGCGCGAGCAGCGGAAACAGCGCGATCGACAACAGGATGCCTGCAAACGGCACGCCCCACAGCGGCGAGAGGCTGCCGCCGTCGAAGTCGGCGGCCGAGGCCAGGGCGGGAAGAAAAAGCAGCGGCAGCGACACCGCGGCCGCCTTCAGTCGAATCGTTTTTTGCATGGGGGGCTGTACCGTACCAGACAGGTCAGTACAGCCTTCAAGCCGGAGGTTGTTCGATTTCGAACACCTGGCGCAGGTACGCCAGGTATTTTTCGTCCTCGCACATGTTCTTGGACGGCGTGTCCGACAGCTTGGCCACCGGCTGGTCGTTGCAGTGGATCATCTTGATGACGATCTGCAGCGGCTCATAGCCCAGGTCGTTGGTGAGGTTGGTCCCGATGCCGAAGGCCAGTTGGCAGCGGCCGCGGAACTGCTGGTACAGCTCGATGGTGCGCGGCACCGTGAGGCCGTCGCTGAAGATCAGCGTCTTGGTGCGCGGGTCGACCCGGTTGGCGATGTAGTGCGCCAGCATGCGCTCGCCCCACTGGAACGGGTCGCCGCTGTCGTGCCGCGCGCCGTCGAAGAGCTTGCAGAAGTACAGGTCGAAGTCGCGCAGGAAGGCGCTCATGCCGTACACGTCGGACAGTGCGATGCCCAGGTCGCCGCGGTACTCGCGCGCCCAGCTCTCGAAACCGAAGATCTGGCTGTCGCGCAGCCGCGGGCCGAGCGCCTGGCAGGCCTGCAGGTATTCGTGGGCCATGGTGCCCAGCGGGATCAGGCCGAGCTTCATGGCGTACAGCACGTTGCTGGTGCCCGCGAGCTGCGGCAGCCGCGTGCCAGGCGGTGCCTGCACCGGCGGCGAGGTGACGGCGCCGAGGCGGGCGGTCAGAGTGCGCAGCACCTCTTCGTGCCAGTCTTTCGAGAAGCGGCGGCGCGTGCCGTAGTCGGCGATCTTCAGGTCGGCGAGGCCGGCGTCCTGCAGCTGCGTGATCTTGGTTTCGAGACGGCGGCGGCCTTCGGCGATGTCGGGCTTCTTCTGCGTGTTGCGGAAGTAGACCTCGTTGACGATGGCCAGCACCGGGATCTCGAACAGGATGGTGTGCAGCCACGGCCCCTTGATGCGGATCTCGAGCTCGCCCGAGGGCTGGGGAATGATGTTGATGTACTTCTCGTTGAGCCGGAAGAGCCCGAGGAAGTCGACGAAGTCGCTCTTGATGAAGCGCATCGAGCGCAGGTAGGACAGCTCGGCATCGCGGAACTGCAGCGAACAGAGGCTGCGCACCTCGTCGCGGATCTGTCCCGCGAACTGGGCCAGGTCGACACCGGGGTTGCGGCACTTGAAGCGGTACTCGACCCGGGCCCCCGGGAAGTGATGCAGGACCACCTGCATCATCGTGAACTTGTAGAGGTCGGTGTCGAGCAGGCTGTGAATGATCATGGTGCTGGGCGCGGTGTCTCAAACTTTTCGGCGGCCGTTCGATTATCACGGGGCGCGTCGGCCTCTGCCTACGGGGCCTGAACAGCACGTCCTACCGGGAGGGTGAATCAGCCCCGCGACAGTGATTTCACGGCGGCGAACACAGCCCGTCGAATCAACTGTCTCAAAGGAGATTCGCATGAACAAGGACACCATCGAAGGCAACTGGAAACAGCTCAAGGGCAAGGTCAAGGAGCAATGGGGAAAGCTGACGGACGACGACTTCGACGTCATCGCCGGCAAGCGCGACCAGCTGCTCGGCCGCATCCAGGAACGCCACGGCATCAGCCGCGAGGAAGCCGAAAAGCAGGTCAAGGACTGGGAATCGCGCGACGGCCGCACGCCGGACGCACTCTGGTTCGAACGCTACTGAGCGCTGAGCGCCCCCTCGATTTCATCAACTCCCCGAAGGAAAACAACCATGAAAAAGCACCTCCTCATGCTGGCTCTCGCCTCCGCCTGCTTCGTGGCCACGCAGGCCAGCGCCATGACCAAGGACGAATACAAGGTCGCCAAGGAAAAGATCGAGGCCGACTACAAGGTCGCCAAGGCCCAGTGCGACACGATGAAGGACAACGCCAAGGACGTCTGCCAGAAGGAAGCCAAGGGCAAGGAAGACGTTGCCAAGGCGGAGCTCGAGCAGCAGTACCAGCCGAGCGACAGCCACGCCCGCAACGTGGCTGAAGAGAAGGTGAAGGCCGCCTACGAAGTCGCGAAGGAAAAGTGCGACGACCAGAAGGGCGAAGCCAAGACCGCATGCGTGAAGCAGGCCAAGGCTGATGAAGCTCAGGGCAAGGCCGACATCAAGGCCATGAAGAAGGCCATGTAAGGTCTTCGCGGCGGGTGGCCTCGGTTGCTCAGGTCAGTTCCTGAGCGAATCGACCACCCGCTGCAGCGCCTCGGGCAGCGCCACTGGCCGCTGCGTGGCGCGGTCCACGTAGACGTGGACGAAGTGGCCTTGCGCCGCGGCGGTGTCAGCCCCTTCGGCGAACAACGCAATCTCGTATCGCACGCTCGATCGGCCCGCCTGGGCCACCCGAATGCCCGCCTCCACCGTCTGCGGGAACGCGATCGGCGCAAAGTAGTTGCACTGCGTCTCCACCACGAAGCCGATGACCTGGCCCTGGTGGATGTCGAGCGCGCCGCGCTCGATCAGCAAAGCATTCACCGCCGTATCGAACCAGCTGTAATAGACGACGTTGTTGACGTGGCCGTACATGTCGTTGTCGGCCCAGCGCGTCGGGATGCTGCGAAACGCGCGATAGCTGCTGCGCGCGTGCGGGGTGGGTTTGGTGGGGGCGCTGCTCATCGCGCGGCATTTTGCCAGCGGCCGTTGCCGTCGAAGGCGGCTTTGGACTTGAACGGGCCCGCCCGGCGGCCGAATTTAGAAGACGGCTTCTAAATTGCTGCAGGGCAGCAAAAACCCCTTGATCGCAAAACTCAGCTGCCTATACTTGAGGCCATGCTGCACCGCAACATAGACGGCGAGACAGCGCAACGTGAACCGACCACTCAATCATCCCTTCTGGAGATCCCAAATGGCCCTGACCGCTGACCAAATCCTCGCCGCCCAAAAAGCAAACCTCGAAACCCTGTTCGGCCTGACCACCAAGGCTTTCGAAGGCGTCGAGAAGCTCGTCGAACTGAACGTGACCGCTTCGAAGGCCGCCCTGGCCGAAGCCCAGAACACCGCCCAGGCTGCCCTGAGCGTCAAGGACGCACAAGAACTGCTGACGCTGCAAGCCAGCCTGTTCCAGCCCCTGGCTGAAAAGACCGCTGCCTACAGCCGTCACCTGTACGACATCGCCCAAGGCACCGGCGCCGAGTTCTCCAAGGCTTTCGAAGCCAAGGCTGCTGAAGCCCAGCAAGCCTTCGTCGGCCTGGTCGACAGCGCTTCCAAGAACGCCCCCGCCGGTTCGGAAACCGCCGTTGCCGTGCTGAAGAGCGCAGTGGCTGCCGCCAACAACGCTTTCGAATCGGTTCAAAAGGCCGTCAAGCAAGCGTCGGACGTCGCCGAAGCCAACTTCAACGCCGTGTCGACCCAAGCCGTCGCCGCCGCGAAGACCGCCACCGCTTCGCGCAAGCGCTAAGCCGCCGACCACCACCAGTTGTCTCCTTGGGTCCTCACGGATCCAATTCAGGGCCTCATCCTCGGATGAGGCCTTTTTTTTGGCCTGGCGGGGCGTCTTCGATAATGCCGGTCTCATCCAGGAGACTTCAATGCAGATCGATGGCAAGGTTTTTATCGTGACCGGTGGCGCTTCGGGCCTCGGCGAAGGCACGGCGCGCATGCTGGCCGCCAACGGCGCCAAGGTGGTGATCGCCGACATGCAGGCTGACAAGGGCGAAGCCGTTGCAAAGGAAATTGGCGGCGTGTTCGTCAAGTGCGACGTGAGCCAGGAAGCCGACGGCCAGGCGGCCGTGGCCGCCGCACTCAAGCTTGGCAAGCTGGTCGGCCTCGTCAACTGCGCTGGCATTGCGCCGGCCGAGAAGACGGTGGGCAAGAATGGCCCGCACGCGCTGGCCGTGTTCAGCAAGACCGTCACGGTCAACCTGATCGGCAGCTTCAACATGATCCGGCTCGCGGCCGACGCCATGGGCAAGAACGAGCCCGAAGCCACGGGCGAGCGCGGCGTGCTGATTTCCACCGCCTCTGTCGCAGCCTACGACGGGCAGATCGGCCAAGCGGCCTACAGCGCCTCGAAGGGCGGCGTGGTCGGCATGACGCTGCCCATCGCCCGCGACCTCGCGCGCAGCGGCATCCGCAACATGACCATCGCCCCCGGCATCTTCGGCACACCCATGCTGTTCGGCATGCCGCAGGAAGTGCAGGACGCGCTGGCCGCCAGCGTGCCCTTCCCTTCCCGCCTGGGCACGCCCGAGGACTATGCCAAGCTCGCCAAGCACATCATCGAGAACGACATGCTCAACGGCGAGGTGATTCGCCTGGACGGAGCGATTCGATTGGCTCCCCGCTGACCTCGGAGGCTGGCAGCTTCGCGCTGCCGGTGCGGTCCAGGCGCTCGTAGTTCGCGATCACCTGGGCCCCGAGCAGCACCAGCGTGGCGGCGATCTCCAGGCTCAGCAGCACCACGATGGCCGTGGTGAGCGAGCCATAGACCACGTTCACCTGCGACAAGGTCGAGAAGTACCAGATCAGCACGCGCCGCGTGGCCTCCCACAGCAGCGCGGCCGTCACGCCGCCCAGCAGCGCATGGCGCAGCGACATGCGCCCGGCCGGCATCACGAGGTAGAGCGAGGTCAGCATGAAGATCTCGCCGCCCAGCCCCAGCAGGTACAGCAGCAGCCCCGAAACGCCCGACAGCGACCAGCTGCGCCCCAGCAGGTCGACACTTTCCCGTCCCACCAGCTGCAACGCGCCCGACACCAGCGTAACCAGCAGCAGCCCCACGCACAGGCACAGGATGTAGATGTAGGGCATGGCCACCGACACCAGGAAGTGGCGCTTGTGGTCGGCCTTGCGGTGGTGAAAGATCACCGCCATGGCGCTTTCGAGCACGCTGAAGGCCAGCGAGCTGAAGAAAAGCATCGTCACCAGCAGCACCGGCCCCAGCACGTCGCGGTGGTCCAGGAAGCTCGACAGTTCGGCCACGATGGCTTTCGACTGCCCCGGCAGCAGCCAGCCCAGGTACTGTCCGATGGTGCGCAGCAGTTCGGCCTGCTCGATGACGTGCGACAGCGCGATCACGCTCACGATCAGCAGCGGCACGATGGAAAGCAGCGCGTAGTACGCCACCGCCCCTGCGAGCAGCAGCCCCTGGTTGGCGCGAAATTCCTTGAGCGCATCCCAGGCGAATCTCAGGGGGTGGCGCAGCAGCGGCGCGATGTGTTGCAGGGGTTTGGGCATCGTCATGCATGGATTCCGGTCGCTTTCAGTATGCCGTCCGGCCGCCAGCCTTCGCCCGCTTGCGTATGATTTGCCGCTCTTCGCCTACATGACCATCCCCGCTTCATTCATCCAGGAACTCATCGCGCGCGCCGATGTGGTCGAGATCGTCGGCCGTTATGTGCAGCTCAAGAAGGCCGGCGCCAATTTCATGGGGCTGTGCCCGTTCCACGGTGAGAAATCGCCCTCTTTCTCCGTCAGCCCGACCAAGCAGTTCTATCACTGCTTCGGCTGCGGGGTGCATGGCAACGCCATCGGCTTTCTGATGGAGCATGCGGGCATGGGCTTTGTCGAGGCGGTGCACGACCTGGCCGGCCAGTACGGCCTGCAGGTGCCCGAGGACGACGCCTCCCCCGCCGAGCGCGCCCGCGCCGCCAGCCAGCGCCAGAAGCAGGCCACGCTGACCGACGTACTCGAAAAAGCCGGCGACGCCTACCGCAAGCACCTGCGGCAGGCGCCTGGCGCCATCGAATATCTGAAGGGCCGCGGCGTCTCGGGCGAGGTGGCCAAGCAGTTCGGCATCGGCTATGCGCCGGCCGGCTGGCGCGCGCTGGCCAGCGTCTTCCCCGACTACGACGACCCGCTGCTCGCCGAGAGCGGACTGGTGATCGTCAACAACGAGGAAGGCAAGCTCAGCGACGAAGAAGCCAAGCGCTACGACCGCTTCCGCGACCGCGTGATGTTCCCGATCCGCAACGTGAAGGGCGAATGCATAGGCTTCGGCGGGCGCGTGCTGGGCGACGAGAAGCCCAAGTACCTGAACTCGCCCGAAACGCCCGTGTTCAGCAAGGGCCGCGAGCTCTACGGCCTTTATGAAGCCCGCGCCGCCTTCCGCGACCGCGGCTATGCGCTCGTCACCGAGGGCTACATGGACGTGGTGGCGCTGGCCCAGCTCGGTTTTCCGAACGCGGTGGCCACGCTCGGCACCGCCTGCACCACGGAGCACGTGCAGAAGCTCTTCCGCTTCACCGAATCGGTGGTGTTCAGCTTCGACGGCGACGCCGCCGGCCGCCGCGCCGCGCGCAAGGCGCTCGACGGTGCCCTGCCCTACGCCACCGACGTGCGCAGCATCAAGTTTTTGTTCCTGCCAGCCGAGCACGACCCCGACAGCTTCATCCGCGAGCACGGCGCCGAGGCCTTCGCCCGCTTCGTCAACGAGGCCACGCCGCTGTCGCGCTTCATGCTCGAAGCCGCCCGCGAAGGCTGCGACCTGACCACCGCCGAGGGCCGCGCCCACATGACGAGCAACGTGCGCCCACTCTGGAGCGCCATGCCCGACGGTGCCCTCAAGCGACAGCTGCTGAGCGAGATCGCGACGCTGGTGCAGCTCGACGCGCCGGCGCTGTCGGAACTCTGGGCCTCCACGCCGGGCCCGCGCAAGGCCGGCGGCGCACCCGCGCCGCAGCGCCAAGGCGAGCCCTCCGGCTACGGCGGCGGTGGTGGCGGTGGCGGTGACGACTACTACCCGGACATGCCCCCGCCGCAGGACTTTGAACCGCCGCGCTATGAAAGCGATAGCAAGCCCAAGTTCCAGCCGCGCAAGTTCGTCAAGGGCAAGCGCTGGGGCGGCAAGTTCGAGGAACCCATCGAGCCCCTGCGCGGACGCGGTGCCCCGCCCAGCCGCCCGGATGTGGCGGTGCGGCTGCTGCTGTCGAACATGGCGCAATGGGAAGCCCTGTCGCACGAGCTCCACGTGATGTTGTGCGACCTGCCCGGCTCGCACGGCGCGCTCTTCACCTGGCTCGACAGCCAGCTGCACGAGCACGGCGTCCAGCCCTGGGCGGCCCTGCGCGAAGGCATGCGCGGACTCGACTTCGAGCCGCTGGCCGAGCGGCTGATGTCCGTCTCCGAGGCCGGTCCGGTGCCCGAGGGCGAGGAGGCGCAGCACCTGGCCGACGCCGCCCGCGAACTCTCCAGCGTGCTCGATTTCATGCTCGACGACCTTCTCAAGGCCCAGCAGAGCGAGGCCATCGCCGCGGTGGGAAAAGACCCGAAGGCCCTGGAACGCTACAAGGCGCTGGAAACCCGCCGGCTCGAATTGCGCGCCCGTCTGCGCGCCTCGGGTTCAGAAACTGCTTGAAATTTGCGCAACACGCTATAATGTAGGGCTTCGCAACTGGCGAAATTAGGCAAGAGCGACAGCAGCACCTCCGGGCCGACCCCTAGCGCAACGCACTCCAACGGTAAATTCCGGCGGAAAGGGTCAATAACCGCAAGGACTGCATACCAAATGTTCGCCCGACATCTTGCCTGTTGAGGAATTAATTCCTCTTTCCCATTTGTTTTTAGTCCGTGCCTGTGCACGGGCTGTGGTGGCGCTGTCCGCGTGACGGTGCGCCTGTGATCCCGCTTGTTCTTTCTTGCCGTAACGAGGTCGTATGCCCAGTTCAAAGAAGCCTGCTCCTTCACTTGCCAAAAGCGTCGCCACCAAGCCCGCAGCAGAAAAACCGTTGAAAGCCGGCGCGAAGCCGGCAACCAAGACGGCCGCCGCCGCATCCAAATCGGCAGCCGCAACGAAAGTGAAAACCGTGCCCACGAAATCGACCTCTCTCGACGATCCCAAAAAAGCAGCCGCCCCCGCAGCCAAGAAAGTCGGCCGCCCGCCCAAGGCCGCCGGCGCCGCCACGCCCGCCACCGGCGCCAAGCGCGGCCGCAAGCCCAAGGCTGACAAGGAAGCCCCCGAGAGCGACGTCGACCTGTCGGACATCGAGGACGACCTGGCCGGCGACGAGCCCGCGGTTGCGACGACCACCGAAGAGAAGGTCAAGCCGCTGCGCATGAAGATCAGCAAGGCGAAGGAACGCGCCTTGATGAAGGAGTTCGGCCTCGACGAGACCGTGCTCTCCGAAGAAGACCTGGCCAAGCGCCGCTCGCGCCTGAAGACCCTGATCACGCTGGGCAAGACCCGCGGCTACCTCACGCACGGCGAAATCTCCGACCACTTGCCCGACAAGCTGGTCGACGCCGAGACCATGGAAGTCGTGGTCACCATGCTCAACGACATGGGCGTGGCGGTGTACGAGCAGACGCCCGACGCCGAAACCCTGCTGCTGAACAACACCGCGCCCACCGCCACCACGGTGGAAGAAGCCGAGGAAGAAGCCGAAGCCGCGCTCTCCACGGTGGACAGCGAATTCGGCCGCACCACCGACCCGGTCCGCATGTACATGCGCGAAATGGGCACGGTCGAGCTGCTGACGCGCGAAGGCGAAATCGAAATCGCCAAGCGCATCGAAGGCGGCCTGATGGCCATGATGGAAGCCATTTCGGCCTCCCCCGCCACCATCGCCGCGATCCTCGAAATGGCCGCAACGATCCGTGAAGGCAAGGTCGTCATCTCGACCATCGTCGACGGCTTCTCGAACCCCAACGAGGCCGACGACTACGTGGCCGAAGAAGACTTCGACGAATTCGACGAGGAAGACGACGACGACGGCAAGGGCGGCTCCAAGGCCCTGACCAAGAAGCTCGAAGAACTCAAGCGTGAAGCGCTCGATCGCTTCGACCGCATCGCCAGCATGTTCGAGAAGATCCACAAGATCTACGAGAAGGAAGGCTACGGCACGCCGGCGTACGTCAAGGCCCAGCAGGCCGTGTCGGACGAGCTGATGACCATCCGCTTCACCGCCAAGACCATCGAGAAGCTGTGCGACCTGGTGCGCACGCAGGTGGACGACGTTCGCAAGAAGGAACGCGAACTGCGCCGCATCATCGTGGACAAGTGCGGCTTCCCGCAGGACGAGTTCATCCGCGACTTCAGCGGCTACGACAAGAACGGCAACCGCATCGCCTCCAACCTGCTCAACCTCAAGTGGGTCGAGAAGCAGGCCGCCGCCGGCAAGCCTTGGAGCACGGTGCTCGCGCGCAACATCCCGCCAGTGCAGGAGTTGCAGCAGAAGCTCGCCGACATCCAGTCGCGCGTGGTGGTGCCGCTGTCCGAGCTGAAGGACATCAACAAGCGCATGAACGAAGGCGAATCGTCTTCGCGCGATGCCAAGAAGGAAATGATCGAGGCCAACCTGCGCCTCGTGATCTCCATCGCCAAGAAGTACACCAACCGCGGCCTGCAGTTCCTCGATTTGATCCAGGAAGGCAACATCGGCCTGATGAAGGCGGTCGACAAGTTCGAATACCGTCGCGGCTACAAATTCTCGACGTACGCCACGTGGTGGATCCGCCAGGCCATCACCCGCTCGATTGCCGACCAGGCGCGCACCATCCGCATCCCGGTGCACATGATCGAGACGATCAACAAGATGAACCGCATTTCGCGCCAGCACTTGCAGGAGTTCGGCTTCGAGCCCGACGCCGGCATCCTGGCCGCGAAGATGGAGATTCCGGAAGACAAGATCCGCAAGATCATGAAGATCGCGAAGGAGCCGATCTCGATGGAAACCCCCATCGGCGACGACGACGATTCGCACCTGGGCGACTTCATCGAGGACAGCAGCAACACGGCTCCTATCGAAGCCGCGATGCAGGCCGGCCTGCGCGACGTGGTCAAGGACATCCTCGACAGCCTCACGCCGCGCGAAGCCAAGGTGCTGCGCATGCGCTTCGGCATCGAAATGAGCACGGACCACACGCTGGAAGAAGTCGGCAAGCAGTTCGACGTGACCCGCGAGCGCATCCGCCAGATCGAGGCGAAGGCACTGCGCAAGCTCAAGCATCCGTCGCGTTCGGACAAGCTGCGCAGCTTTATTGATACGCTCTAAGCCGGTCTCCCGGTATTTCCCGACGAGGAGGCGCCCGCAAGGGCGCTTTCTTTTTTGGCCTTCGCGATAAAAAGAACGGAGCAAACCTCATGAATCCCGATGCAGACAAACTCTGGCAGGCCCCGCGCTGGGCGCTTGCCGTGCTGCTCGCGGTGCTCGGCATGCTCGGGCCCTTTTCCATCGACACCTACATCCCGGCCTTCTCGGGCATTGCGCAATCCATCGGCGCGACGCCGGCCGAGATGCAGCAGACGCTCTCGGCCTACCTGTTCGGCTTCGCGTTCATGAACCTGTTCCACGGCGCGCTGTCGGACAGCTTCGGCCGCCGCCCCGTGGTGCTGTGGGGCCTGGCTGTGTTCACGCTGGCCTCGCTGGGCTGTGCGCTCTCGCAGAACATCACGCAGCTGGTGCTGTTCCGCGGGCTGCAGGGCCTGTCGACCGGCGCCGGCATCGTGGTCTCGCGCGCGGTGATCCGCGACATGTTCCCGCCTGCCGAGGCGCAGCGGGTCATGAGCCAGGTCACGATCTACTTCGGCGTGGCACCGGCCATCGCGCCCATCGTGGGCGGCTTCCTGTTCGTGCACGCGGGCTGGCATGCGGTGTTCTGGTTTCTGGTGGCGGTGGGCGTGGTGCTGTTCACTGCCAACTACAAGCTGCTGCCCGAGACGCTGCACAAGGACCACCGCCAGCCCTTCCAGGTGCGGCACCTGATGCGCGGCTACTGGGACCTGTGCTCCGACCCGCGCTTCCTGCTGCTGGCCTTTGCGAGCGGCGTGCCCTTCAACGGCATGTTCCTCTACGTGCTGGCCGCGCCCGCATTCCTCGGCGACCACCTCGCGCTGCAGCCGCAGCAGTTCTTCTGGTTCTTCCTGCTGACCATCGGCGGCATCATGCTCGGCGCGCGCGCCAGCGGCCGCATGGCCGGCAAGGTCGCACCCAAGCGGCAGATCCGCGACGGCTTCGTCATCATGCTGGCCACCTCGGTGGTCAACGTGGTGGCCAACACTTTCTTCCAGGCGCACGTGGCCTGGGCACTGTGGCCGCTGGCGGTGTTCGCCTTCGGCTGGGCGCTGATGGTGCCGGTGGTCACGCTGCTGGTGCTCGACCTGCACCCCGAGCGCCGCGGCATGGCCTCTTCGCTGCAGGCCGTGATCGGCTCCACTGCCAACGGCATCGTGGCCGGCGCGGTGGCGCCGCTGGTGATGCATTCGACACTCGCGCTGGCACTGACCTCCATGGGCATGCTCGCCATCGGCCTTGTCGCCTGGGTGTGGCTGCATGACCGCTGGCCAGAGATCGGGCGCATGGTGGCGCACGAAGGCTGAGAGCGCGGGCGAGTTTCCGATGCGCTTCGAAGCATTCCTGACTCATGCGCGCGCCTGGCTGCCAGGCCGCACCACCGTCGATGCCCGCGAGCGCCTGCGCGCGGTGGCGGGTGCGGGCCTCGGCCTGCTGGTCACGGCACTGCTGTGCCGATGGATGGCCGGCCCGCTCGCCGCCTCCGTCTGGCTGATCGCGCCGCTGGGCGCCAGCGCCGTGCTGGTGTTTGCTGTGCCGGCCAGTCCGCTCGCGCAGCCGTGGTCGGTCATCGGCGGCAACACGCTGTCGGCGGTGGTCGGCATTGCGGCCGCCAACTGGATTCCCGACCCGGCGCTGGGCGCCGCCGTTGCAGCGGCTGCTGCCATCGGCCTGATGTTCAGCGCACGCTGCCTGCACCCACCGGGTGGTGCCGCCGCCTTGCTCGCGGTGCTGACGCACACCACGCATTTCTCGTCCGCCCTCTTCCCCTTCTTCACCAACTCGCTGCTGCTGGTGCTGGCCGGCGTGGCCTACAACTCGCTGACCGGGCGGCGCTATCCGCACGTGCAGGTGGTGGCGCGCCCGCCTGCGTCCGATGCGCGCTTCAGCCAGGCCGACATCGACGCCGTGCTGGCCCGCTACAACCAGGTGCTGGACATCAGCCGCGACGACCTCCAATCGCTGATCCAGCAGACCGAGCTCGAGTCATACAAGCGGCGCCTGGGCACGCTGCACTGCGCCGACATCATGTCGCGCACGCCGGTCTCGGTGGAGTTCGGCACGCCGCTGCAGGAAGCGTGGGCGCTGATGCACGAGCGCCGCATCAAGGCCCTGCCCATCACCGACCGCACGCGCCGCGTGGTCGGCATCGTCACGCAGGCCGACTTCTTCCGCCAGCTCGACCTGCAGCATCACGAGGGCATCGCCGGCAAGCTGCGCGACCTGATCCGCGCCACGCGCACCGTGATGTCGAACAAGCCCGAGGTGGTCGGCCAGATCATGACGCGGCAGGTGCGCGTAGCCAGCGCCGACCGGCCCGTGGTCGACCTGGTGCCGCTGTTCTCCGAGGGCGGGCACCACCACATCCCGATCATCGATGGCGAGAAGCGCCTCGCGGGGATGATCACGCAGTCGGACTTCGTGCGCGCCCTCTATCGCGCTGTGGGGCCGGCGTAAGAGCCGCTCCTCACTCAAGCACCACGTTCGCCTTCTTCACCAGCGCCGCATAGCGCGCGGCCTCGCTGCGAAAGTAGCTCGCGGCCTGCTCCGGTGTCGTGGGCTTGATGACGTTGCCCTGCTTGTCCATCGCATCGCGCACTTCGGCGCTGGTGAATGCAGCGGCGACCGCGTCGTGCACACGCTGGACATCGGCCGCCTGCATCTTCGGCGGCCCGATCACCGCGAACCAGCCTTCGACCGCGTAGTTCGGCAGCCCCTGCTCCGCGATGGTCGGGATGTCCGGCGCAGCCGGCGAACGCGTCGCGCCGCACAGGCCGATGGCGCGCAGCGCACCGCTCTTGATGTGCTGCTGCACGGCCGGCAGCGCGACCACGCCCATCTCGACCTGCCCCGCGATCATGTCGGTCACCATCGGCCCGGTGCCCTTGTAGGGAATGTGCCGCGCCTTCACGCCCGCCTCGTCCATGAACATCTCGCCGGCCAGGTGAATGATGGTGCCGTTGCCCGACGAGGCGTAGTTGTAGCCCTCGGGCTTCGCGCGCAGCAGCGCGACCAGTTCCTTCACGTTCTTCGCGGGCAGCTTCGGGTTCACCACCAGCACCAGCGGCGTCGCGCCCACCACGCTGATCGGCGTGACATCGTTGATCGCGTCGAAGGGCATCTTCTTGAACACCGCCGGGTTGATGACATGGTTGTTCGACACCATGCCCAGCGTGAGCCCGTCGGGCGCGGCCTTGACGATGGCCGCGGCGCCGGTGATGCCGCCCGCGCCCGGCAGGTTCTCGATCACCACCGGCTGGCCGAAGGCCTTGCCGAGCGCGACCGATGCAGCGCGCGCGATGGTGTCGACGCCCGAACCCGCGCTGATCGGCAGGATGAAGCGGATGGGTTTGTCGGAGCCCTGCGCAAGCGCGGGGCATGCGGCCACGGCGGCGGCGCACGCACCGAGGCCGAGCACCGCGCGGCGGTTCATCGAGGAAAGCGTCTGGGTCATGGTTTTGTCTCTCTTTATGTTCTTGAAAAGTCACTCTGCTCAGGCTACGGCCGATTCGGCGTGCAGCGCATCGACCTGCTCGCGCGCGTAGCCCAGTTCGGCCAGCAGCTCGCGCGTGTGCTCGCCCAGCGTCGGCGGATGCAGCCGCACACCGAGGCGCTCGCCACCGAGCGTGATCGGGAACAGCGTCGTCTGCGCCATTTCTCCGGCACGCTCACCGTCCGGCAGGCGAATGTCGGCCAGGCCGCCGGTGGCTTTCAGGTGCGGGTCGTCGTAGAGGTCTTCGGGCCGCGTGATCGGCGCGAAAGGCAGCCCGCTGGCCTCGAAGATCGCCGACAGCTCCGCCGCCGAGCGGCCTGCCAGGCGCTCGCGCAAGTCGGCCAGCAGCGTGGGCCGCAGGCGCACGCGGTCGTTGTTGGTGCGCAGGGCCGGGTCGGCCTTCAGGTCGTCGAAACCCAGCGCGTCGCAGAAGGTCTTCCACTGCGCGTCGCTCACGGCGGCCAGGAATATCTGCTCGCCGTTCTTCACGGTGAACACGTCGTACAGCGCCCAGGCCGAGATGCGATCGGGCATCGGCGCAGCGGCCTGCCCGGTGATCGCGTACTGCAGCATGTGCTGCCCGACCAGGAACACGTTGTTCTCGAACAATGCCGACTGCACCTCCTGCCCCTTGCCAGTCTCGGCGCGCTGCATCAGCGCGGCGATCGCGCCAATGGCGCCGAACATGCCGCCCATGATGTCGTTGACGCTGGTGCCCGCGCGCAGCGGATCACCGGGGCGGCCGGTCATGTAGGCCAGCCCGCCCATCATCTGCACCACCTCGTCGAGCGCAGTGCGGTGCTCATAAGGGCCGGGCAAGAAGCCCGTGTGGTTGACGTACACGAGGCGCGGGTTGAGCTTGCCGAGCGCGGCGTAGCCCAGGCCGTACTTGTCCATGGTGCCGGGCTTGAAGTTCTGCGCCACCACGTCGGCCGTGGCGCACAGGCGCAGCGCGGCTTCCAGCCCCTGCGGGTGCCGCAGGTCGAGCGCGATGCTCTTCTTGTTGCGGTTGAACATGGGGAAGAAGCCCGCGCCCGCGCCCAGCAGGTGTCGCGTGCGGTCGCCATCGATGGGCTCGACCTTGATGACCTCCGCGCCCAGGTCCGCGAGCACCATGCCGCAGGTGGGGCCCATGACCATGTGGGTGAACTCGACCACACGGATGCCGGTGAGCGGCAGTCGCTTTTCTCCGGTCTTTGCCGCGCTCACGCCGTGACTCCCGCCGTCGCGGCAAAGGTCTTCGGAAAGCCCGCGCGCCACACCGTGCCCTGCAAGGTTTCGCCTTCGAGCCAGCTCGCCACGCGTCGGCGCAGGTCGAGCAGCTTCGGCAGATCGACGCCGGTCGCGACGCCCATGCTCTCGAGCATGAAGACAAGGTCTTCGGTGTCGACATTGCCGCTGGCGCCGGGCGCATGCGGGCAGCCGCCGATGCCGGCCAGGCAGGCGTCGAAACGTGTGATGCCGACCTCCAGCGCGGCATACGCATTCGCGAGCCCCATGCCGCGCGTGTCGTGGAAATGCCCGCACCACAGCCTGTCGCCCGCGATGCGCAAGGCGCGCTCGAACAGGCTGCGCACCATCGCCGGATCGGCATAGCCGACTGTGTCGGCGAGGCTGACGCGGTCAGCGCCCGCATCGAGCAGCGCCTGCATCAGCCGCAGCACTTCGTCGGGCTCGACATGGCCTTGCAGCGTGCAGCCGAAGGCCGTGCCCACGCCGCCGTCGATCAGCGTCTTGGAGCCCGCCGCATCGCGCGCCGCGCGCATGCGCCCGACCTCGGCCACCACCTCATCGGGCGTCTTGCGCAGGTTGGCAAGACTGTGCGCGTGGCTGGCCGAGAGTGGCACGACCATCAGGTCGGCCTCGCCCGCAATGGCGCGTTCGGCGCCCTTGAGGTTGGGCACGAGCACCGAGGCGAAGAGCCCCGGCAGCGTCTTCGCGTATGCCAGCAGCTCGGCCGTGTCGGCCAATTGCGGCAGCAGGTGCGCCGGCACGAACGAGCCGACTTCGATCTCGCGCTGGCCGGCGGCGTGCGCGTCGCGGATCCATTCGAGCTTGCGTTCGGTGGGCAGTACGCGGGCAATGCTCTGGAGGCCATCGCGCAGGCCCACTTCGCGGACGACCGCGCGCGGCGGCAGGAAGGCGTGAATCAAGACTTTGTCTCCGTCGTGAGGGTACGGAATCGATGTTAGAAGTTCCGATTTGATCCAGAAGGTATATTTTGGAAGCCATCCGATTCCAGAACGGAACATCATGAGAGATCTCGACCTGACCACCCTGCGCCTGTTCGTCGCCGTCTGCGAAACGCGCAGCATCGCGCGCGCCGGCGAACAGGCCAGCATCGTCGGCTCGGCCATCAGCAAGCGGCTGGCCCAGCTCGAAGAAGCCGTCGGCACACCGCTGCTGCTGCGCAAGCGCCGCGGCGTGCTGCCCACGCCGGCCGGCGAAACCCTGCTGGAGCACGCCCGCGCCATGCTCGGCAGCGTGAACCGCATCGAGCGCGACATGGCCGCCTATGCCGGCGGCGCGCGCGGGCACGTGCGCATCCTGGCCTCGGCCTCGGTCATGGCCGAGTCGCTGGCCGAGGACGTGGCCGACTTTCTGCAAGACCCGGCGCATCGCAACATCCGCGTCGACATGGAAGAGCGCGTGAGCCCCGAGATCGTGCGCGGCATTCGCGAGGGCAGCGCCTCCATCGGCCTGTGCTGGGACGCGGCCGACCTCGAAGGCCTGGAGCGGCGCGACTACCGCACCGACCACCTCGCCATCGTCGCGCATCCCTCGCACCCGGTGGCGAAGCACGAGCACGTGCGCTTCGAGCAGGTGCTCGACCATGAATTCGTCGGCATGCCCGCGCTCAGCGCGGTGCAACTGATGCTTGCGCGCGAGGCTGCAGTGGCAGGCAAGCCGCTGGTCTACCGCGTGCTGGTGTCCAACTTCGACGCGGCGCTGCGCGTGGTGCGCGCCGGGCTGGCAATCAGCGTGGTGCCTGCGGAGGTCGCGCGGCCCTTCACCGATGCCTTCGGCCTTCGCCTGATGCCGCTTACCGATGTGTGGGCGCGGCGGCGTTTTGCGATCTGCTTCCGCAGTGAGGCGGCGCTGTCGCCGTCCGCGCAATTGCTGGTCGCGCACCTGGAGCGGCGCGCCACGGATTGACGGCCAAGCACCCAATTCGACCGGAATCCGAAACTATTCATTGCCCTGGAGCAGGTTTTTATTTCGATTCGCGCAACCTACATTCGAAAGGTCAGAGCTGTCACTCCTTCACACCGCACACAGAAAGACCACCGCATGTTCCGCAGAGCCCTCCTCTCCGCCGCCGCCCTCGCCACCACCCTGAGCCTTGTTCCGCTCGCCGCGCAGGCCGCCCAGCCGCTCAAGCTCGACGTCTACAACCCCGGCACGAAGTCGATGTTTCCGGTCTCCTCGGAAATCGTCACCGGCCAGACCGACGCCGTGCTGATCGACGCGCAGTTCCAGCGCAACGACGCCGAGGCGCTGGTGCAGAAGATCAAGGCCACGGGCAAGAAGCTCACCACGGTCTACATCAGCCACAGCGACCCCGACTACTACTTCGGCCTCGACGTGATCCAGGCCGCCTTCCCCGACGCGAAGATCGTCGCCACGCCCCAGACCGTGGCTGCCATCCAGGCCTCGAAGGACGGCAAGCTCGCGCACTGGGGACCGATCCTGAAGGACAACGCGCCCAAGGCGCTGGTCGTGCCCGAAGCACTGGCCGGCGACAGCCTCACGCTCGAAGGCCGCAAGATCCAGGTCGTCGGCCTCGACAGCCCGACGCCCGAGCGCAGCTTCGCGTGGATTCCCTCGCTGAAGGCGGTGGTCGGCGGCATTCCGGTGTCGGCCAACATCCACGTGTGGGTGGCGGACACGCAAACGCCCGAATCGCGCCGCGACTGGATCAAGACGCTGGGCCGCATCGAAGCGCTGCACCCGAAGACCGTGGTGCCCGGCCACTACCTGCCGAATGCCGACGGCAGCACGCCCTACTCGCTCGCCTCGGTGAAATTCACGCGAAGCTATCTGCAGGCCTTCGAAACCGAAGCCGCCAAGGCCAAGGACTCGGCAGCGCTGATCGCCGCGATGAAGAAGCGCTACCCGAAGCTGGAAGACGCCTCGTCGCTGGAACTCGGCGCCAAGGTCATCAAGGGAGAAATGAAGTGGCCGCAATGAGCGAGGCAGTGAGCGAAGGCGCCACGCTCCACTACATCTTCGACCCGCTGTGCGGCTGGTGCTATGCCGCCGCGCCGCTGGTCGACGCGGCGCGCAGCGTGCCGGGCCTGAAGGTCGAGTTCCACGGCGGCGGCATGATGACCGGCGCCAACCGCCGCTCGATCACGCCGCAGTGGCGCGAGTACGTGATGCCGCACGACCGGCGCATCGCGGAACTCACGGGCCAGCCCTTCGGCGAAGGCTACTTCGAGGGACTGCTGCGCGACACCGGCGCGACGATGGACTCCGAGCCGCCGACCACCGCCATCCTCGCGGCCGAGTCGCTGCGGGCAGGCGGTGGGCTGGACATGATCCATCGCCTGCAGCGGGCGCACTACGTCGAAGGCCAGCGCATCGCCGATGAGCAGGTGCTGAAGGCGATCGCCGCCGAACTCGGCTTCAACGCCGAAGCCTTCGCGTCGGCCTTCGAACGCCTGTCAGGCGAATCGACCGCACGGCACTTCGCCGAAAGCCGCCAGTTCCTGCAGCGCGCTGGCGGCCAGGGCTTTCCGACCTTCGTGCTGACGCGGCCCGATGGCAGCGCCAGCCGCATCGACATCGGCCCATGGCTCGGCCGCGCGGAAGACTGGAAGGCGCGCCTGGCGGAACTCGTCTAGCGCGCGACGCCCAACAGGCGGTCGAGCACTTCAGGCTGCGTGCGCAATGTCGCGGCCTTGTCGGTATGCACGATGGTCCCGTGGTCCAGCACCACCGCTTCGTCGGAAATCGCGAGGATGGCCTGCGGATGCTGCTCCACGATGATCGCGGCCAGCCCCTCGTCCTGCGTGATGCGGCGGATGGCACGCAGCAGCTCTTCCACGATGATCGGCGCGAGGCCTTCGAGCGGCTCGTCGAGCAGCAGCAGCTTGGGGTTCAGCACCAGCGCACGGCCCACGGCCAGCATCTGCTGTTCGCCGCCCGAGAGCTGCGTGCCCAGGTTCGTCTTGCGCTCGGCAAGGCGCGGGAACATGTCGTAGACACGCTGCGGGCTCCACTTGCCGGGCCGCTCCACCGCCGTGAGGTTCTCGTGCACCGTCAGAGACTTGAAGATGTTGCGCTCTTGCGGCACCCAGCCGATGCCGGCTGCCGCGCGCTGATGCGGCGCAAGCTTGTGCAGCGCCTGGCCGCCCAGCGTGATGCTGCCGCCGTGCTGGCGCGTTGCGCCCGCGAGCGTGTTGATCAGCGTGGTCTTGCCCGTGCCGTTGCGGCCCAGCAGCGCCAGCGTCTGGCCTTCGCCGAGCGCGAACGCCACGTCGTGCAGCACCACGGCCTCGCCGTAGCCGGCGCTCAGGTTTTCTATTCGCAGCAGCTCAGACATGGGCGCTCTCCCCGTGGCCCAGATAGACCTCCTTCACCTTCGGATCGTTGGCGATGGTTTCGGGGTCGCCCTCGGTCAGCAACGTGCCGTTGACCAGCACCGTCATGCGGTCGGCAAAGCTGAACACCAGGTCCATGTCGTGCTCGATCAGCAGCACCGACACGTCGGCGGGCAGCGCGGCCACGGTCTGCAGCAGTTCTTCGCGCTCGCCGGCGGGCACACCCGCCACAGGCTCGTCGAGCAGCAGCACGCGCGGCTCGCAGGCCAGCGCAATCGCAATCTCCAGCAGGCGGCGCTTGCCATAGGCCAGGTGCTTCACCTGCTGCTGCGCCACATCACCCAGGTGGAACTGTTCGAGCAGTTGCCCCGCGCGCTCGGCAATCGCCTTGCTGGCGCCGAGCGGCCGCCACCATTGCGCGCCGATGCCCTGATGCTGCGACACGACCAGCGCCAGCGTTTCGAGCGGCGTCATCGAGTCGAAGAGCTGGTTGATCTGGAAGGTGCGCACCAGTCCGCGCGCCACGCGCTTGTGCGGCGCGAGCGTGGTGATGTCTTCGCCCAGCAGCGTGATGCGGCCTTCAGTGGGCGTGAGCACGCCCGTCAGCTGGTTGATCAGCGTGGTCTTGCCCGCTCCGTTGGGGCCGATCAGCGCGTGGCGTGCACCGCGCTTGAGTTCCATCGTCACGTTGTTGGTGGCCGTGATGCCGCCGAAGCGCATCACGAGGCCGTGGGTCGAAAGCACGGTGTCGGTCATGCGGCACCGCCCTTCTTCTTGCCGCCCAAGCCGAACCATGTCCACGGCTTCAGCAGGCGGTCGCGCCCCACCAGCACCAGCAGCACCAGGATCAGGCCGATCCAGAACATCCAGTACTGCGGCGTCACGGCCGACAGCCAGGTCTGCAGCAGCTTGAACACGATGGCACCCGCCACGCCGCCATAGAGCCAGCCCACGCCGCCGATGACCAGCATCAGCAGCACGTCGGCCGAACGGTCGAAGGCCAGCACGTCGAGCGAGGCGAAGCCGGTGGTCTGCGCCAGCAGCGCGCCCGCGGCGCCGGCGATGCCCGCCGCCACGGTGTAGATCACCACGAGCCGCGACACGACCGGAACGCCTATCGCCATGGCACGCAGCCGGTTGTCGCGGATGGCCTTGAGCGTGGCGCCGAACGGCGAATGCACGAGCCGGCGCATCACGAGGAACAGCACCAGCATCACGGCCAGCGAATACCAGGCGGCCGTGCGGCCGTACAGGTCGAACTCGAACAGGCCGAGCACCGGCCCCATCACCACGCCCTGCAGGCCGTCAGCGCCGCCGGTGAGCCAGTCGAGCTTGTTGGCGAGTTCGAGCAGCAGCAGCGCAGTGCCGAGCGTGACCATCAGCCGCGTGAGGTCGCTGCCGCGCAAGATCGTCACGCTCGCCACGAGGCCCAGCAATGCCGAGAGCACGGTCGCGATCACCAGCCCCACGGTCGGGTCCGGCATCACGAGCTTGGCGAACAACGCCGCGGCATACGCGCCGAAGCCGAAGAAGGCGGCATGGCCCAGCGACACGATGCCGGTGTAGCCAAGAATCAGGTCGAGCGACATCGCGAACAGCGCGACGATGGCGATCTCGTTGACCAGCAGCGAGTGCGAGGGCATGACGAGCGGCAGCGCGAAGGCCACGGCCCAGGCCACGAATTCGAGCGGGTGCCATCGCGCCTTGCGCAGCAGGGCCGACTGAAACTCGGTGGTGGAAGGCGCACTCATCAACGGCCTCCCTTGCGAGTGAACAGGCCCTGGGGCCGCCACATCAGGATCATGATCATCAGCAGGTAGACGGTGAATGCACCCATCTTCGGAATGAAATACTTGCCCGCCACGTCGGCAATGCCAAGCAGCAGCGCCGCCGCGAGCGGCCCGGTGATCGACGAGGTGCCGCCGACCGACACCACGATCAGGAAATAGATCATGTACTTCAGCGGGAAGGTCGGGTCGAGGCCGAGGATCTCCGCACCCAGCGCACCGCCCAGCCCCGCGAGCCCGGAGCCCACGGCGAAGGTCAGCAGGAACACGATGTTCACGTTGATGCCCAGGCCCGACGCCACGCGCGGGTCGTCGACCGCGGCGCGCAGCCGGCTGCCGAAACGCGTCTTCGAGAGAATGAGCTGCAGCACCACGGTGAGCACAGCGCACACGCCGATGATGAAGAGCCGGTAGTGCCCCATGCCCAGCAGCAGCGCGCCGTCGCCGATCTCGGTGCGCCCGCGCAGCCATTCAGGCAATTGCACGTTCTGCTGCGAAGAGCCCACGAAGTAGTCGATGGCCGCCACCGCCATGAAGGCGAGGCCGATGGAAAAAAGCACCTGGTCGAGATGCGGCTTGCCGTACATCGGCCGGTAGAGCGTGCGTTCGAGCAAGGCCCCGGCCAGCGCGACGACGATGAATGCGAGCGGCAGGCAGGCCAGGAAGGGCACGCCCAACTTCTGCATCGCGAACACCGTGAGGTAGCCGCCTGCCATGGCGAAAGCGCCGTGGGCGAGGTTGATGAAGTTCATCAGGCCGAGCGTCACTGCGAGGCCTACCGCCAGCACGAAGAGCAGCATGCCGTAGGCGATGCCGTCGAAAAGAATGGTCAGCATGTCGTGTTTTTTACGAAGCTATTTCTGGGGCTGTTCGTTTCGTTCGGGGTGCGTGCTTATGCCGGCCGATCAACGACCGCTCTGAAAGATCACGCCGATGGGGTGCCTTGCGCAGCGAAATAAAGGAGGAGGCCGAAGGCCGGGGGACATTCGCGGAGCAAGGTACCCCGTCGGCGTGAACGCGCCCCGAACAACAACGTCCCCCAGAGACAAGCCTCACTTTGCCTTGCCCGGATCCTTCACACCCTTGATCACGTCGAACTCGACGTTGTAGAGCTGCCCGTCCTTCTTCTCGACCTTGCGCAGGTACACGTCCTGCACGATGTCGCGCGTCTGCGCATCGATCAGCACCGGGCCGCGCGGGCTCTCGAAGACTTGGCCCTTCATGGCAGCCAGCAGCGCTTCGCCGCCGCCCTGCCCCTTGGTGGTCTTGAGCGCTTCGTAGATCACGCGCATGCCGTCATAGCCGCCCACGGCCATGAAGTTGGGACGCATCTTGGGGTTGGCCTTCTCGAAGGCTTCGACGAACTTCTTGTTCATGGCCGAGGGGTGCGCGGCCGAGTAGTGGTGCGAGGTGACCACGCCCAGCGCGCCGTCGCCCATGTCGTTGAGCTGGTCGTCATCCGTCACGTCGCCGGTGGCGATCATCTTGATGCCCGCCTTGTCCATGCCGCGTTCGAGGAACTGCTTCATCACCGCCGCGCCCGCGCCCGAGGGCACGAAGACGAACAGCGCGTCGGGCTTCACGTCGCGCACCTTCTGCAGGAACGGCGCGAAGTCGGGGTTGCGCAGCGGCACGCGCAGCTTGTCGAGCACCTTGCCGCCGTTGAGCTGGAAGCGCTCGCTGAAGAACTTCTCGGCATCGTTGCCCGGGCCGTAGTCGGCCACCAGCGTGACGACCGTCTTCACGCCGTTCTTCGGCGCCCAGTCGCCCATGGCCACCGACACCTGCGGCAGCGTGAAGCTCGAACGGATGATGTAGGGCGAAGCCTCGGTGATGCTCGAAGTGGCCGCGGCCATCACCACTTCGGGCGTCTTCGACTGCGTGGCAATCGGCGCCACGGCCAGCGCCAGCGGTGTGAGGCCGAAGCCGGCCAGCACGTTGACCTTGTCGTTCACCACCAGTTCCTGCGCGAGGCGCTTGGTCACGTCGGGCAGGCCGGTGTCGTCCTTGACGATCAGCTCTACCTTCTTGCCGGCCACGGTATCGCCGTTCTGGGCCATGTACAGGCGCGCCGCGGCTTCGATCTGGCGGCCGGTGGAGGCCGACTGGCCGGTCATCGGAAGGATCAGGCCGATCTTGAACTTGTTGGCGTCCTGGGCACTGGCCAGCGACATTGAAAGCGCAAGTGCCGAGAGGGCGGCGGTCTGGATGAGATGGCGTCTTTGCATGTTTTTTCCTTTGAGGGGCGGAACGCGAACCGGGGCTATTTTCAACACTTTGCAACATCCGGCGGAGCAGGCAATCACCTAGCCGGCCATTCCCGTTGACCTTTGTTGCGCGATTGCCAAATGAACTGCGCGATCATCGCGCAAGGCGGCCTGCGGAGCGCGCGGGTCAGCTGTCGGCGCGGTAGGCGGAGTCGAGCGTGAGAGTGCCCACGGCGCGTGACACGCAGGCGCAGATGCGCGTGGTCGACTTCTTCTCGTGCTCGCTGAGGAACACGTCGCGGTGATCGATCTCGCCGTCGACGGCGATCACGTCCATGGCGCACAGGCCGCATTCGCCGCGCTTGCAGTCCGAGAGCGTCTGCACGCCGGCTGCGTCGAGGGCTTCGAGCAGCGTGCAGTCGGCCGGCACGGTGATGGCCAGGTCGTGCCGGGGAATTCGCACCTGGAATGACTGCGTGGCCAGGCGGCCGCTGCTGCCGAAGGTTTCGAAGCGCAGGTCTTCGATGGCACGGCCGGCTGCGTGCCACGCGCGCTTGACGGCTTCGAGCATCGGCACCGGGCCGCAGGTGTAGAGCTGGCCGCCGGGCGGCAGTGCCGCGATGGCGGCGGCGAAGTCGATGGGGGCCGAGCCTTCATGCGCTTCGACGCCCTCGCCCAATGCTTCCTGCAGATGCGACAGATAGCCGAGCTCGCCCGCATGCCGCGCGCCGTACAGCATCTTCACCGGCACGCCGGTGCGCCTTGCATGTGCGCCCAGCCGCTGCGCCATCAGTACCAGCGGCGTGATGCCGATGCCGCCCGCCACCAGCAGGTAGCCGGGAGCCGAGAGGTCGAGCGGAAAGTGATTCTGCGGCGCGCTCACTTGCAGGCGGTCGCCCACGGCCAGTCGCCACATCGCGAGCGAACCGCCACGGCCGTCGTCGAGCCGCTTGACGGCAATGCGCCAGCACTGGCCGTCGCCCTCGCCCACCAGCGAGTACGAGCGGGTCTGCACCTTGCCCTGCGCCGTCAGCACCTGCACCTGCAGGTGAGCGCCGGGTTCATGGGATTCGGCAAAGCCGCCGTCGGGGCGCAGTTCGAATTCGCGCACGGTGGGCGTGACGTCGCGCAGCGCAACGACTTGCGCCTGCATCCATTGAAGATCGCTTTTCATCGGGGAGCAACACGAAAGAGGAGGGAAAAAGAAGAAACCGATCAGCCGCGCCGGCGGATCAGCTGCACACCCGGCAGCGGGCGCTGTTCGGCGGTCGGCGTGCCGTGCAGCGCATCGCGCAGGTTCCGCCGCGCAATGCGGCTGTGCTCGCGCATCAGCGCCTCGGCGCGCGAGCCTTCGCCGGACTCGATGGCGTCGAGCACCTGCACATGCTGGTCTTGCGCAATCACGAGCATGTCGCGTGCGGCCGGCGAGTTGGCCTGCACGATGACGAAGCCCGAGGGCGACGCGAACGGCAGGTTGATCACGCGTTCGAGCTGCTGCGCGATGACGGGGCTGCCCGCCATTTCGCAGAGCAGTGCGTGGAAGCGCTCGTTGTGCGTCACGTAGCGCGAGAAGGCCGCGTCGTCGAGCGCGGGCTCGCGCAGCAGCTCGTCGATGCGCTGCAGGCAGGCACGTGCTTCGCGCAGCACCACGGGCGCCGCGCCGCGCTCGGCCGCAAGCCGGGCGACCAGCCCTTCGAGCGTGCCGCGCAGCTCGATGGCATCGGCCACGTCGCGCTCCGAAAAAGTACGCACCGCATAGCCACCGTTGGGCAGCGCCTCGAGCAGGCCCTCTTGTTCGAGCCGCATCAGCGCGGTGCGCACCGGCGTGCGCGACACGCCGAGCTGCTCGGAGATGGCAACCTCGGCAATGCGCGCGCCACCGGGCAGCTCGCCCGCAAGGATCATCTCGCGCAGCCGCAGCTGCGCCTTCACGGCCTGCGAACTGCCGCTGTCGCCGGGCTCGGCGGCGGTGGAAACGGCAGCGACCTTCACGCGGCTTCCTTCTGGGCGGGCCGGATCGGGATCGCGGCGCGCGCGGGCTTTTCCTTTTCGATCATGCGATCGATCAGACGCCGCGCCCACATCGAGCCGGCGTCGATGTTGAGGTTGTAGAACTTGTGATCGGGGTGGTCGTCCATCGCCTTCTGCTGCGCTTCGAGCACCAGCTCGTCTTCGCGGAAGATGCCGGCGACGCCCTCGCGCAGTTCGTGCGTAAGGCGCTGCTCGCCGAGGCAGTAGTTGCGCGAGAAGGCCCAGAAGTAGAGGCAGGTCTTGTCGGTCTCGGGCGTGATGGTGTTGAGCACGTAGCCGTTCACACCCTTGCTGCGGTCGCCGGGGTTGCTGCCCTGGGGCACCGCGCCGCTGCCCGCCTCGGCCACGCCGACGTCAATGTTCACGGTGCACGGGCCTTCGAAACGGATGATCTGCCAGCGGTCGACCTTGCCGGTGTAGCCGCGTGCGTGGCGGATCTGGTTGCCCCAGAACGGCGGCGGGTCGATGTCTTCCATCCATCGCGTGACGGTGGCCGAGCGGTCGCCGTGCGTGGCCACGAAGGGCGCCTCGGCCACTTCGCGGTTGCCGATGGACGAGCCGTGCACGAAGGTCTCGTGCGTCAAGTCCATGAGGTTATCGACCACGAGACGGTAGTCGCAGTTGACGCGGATCATCTTGCCGTCGCCGGCCCAGGCCGGGTCGTCGTTCCAGTGCATGTCGGGCACCAGCGCCGGGTCGGCCTTGGCCGGATCGCCTGGCCAGATCCACACGAAGCGATGCTTCTCGACCACCGGAAAGCTGCGCACGCATGCCGAGGGGTTCAGCGTTTCCTGGCTCGGCATGTGAGTGCAGCGGCCCTGGCTGTTGTAGACGAGGCCGTGGTAGCCGCAGACCAGTTCGTCACCCTCGAGGCGGCCCAGCGACAGCGGCATCAACCGGTGCCAGCAGGCGTCTTCGAGCACGGCGACTTGTCCGTCGGTGCGGCGGAACAGCACCACTTTCTGGTTGCAGATCGTGCGTGGCAGCAGCGCGTGACGCACTTCGACGTCGTAGGCGGCGGCATACCAGGCGTTCAGTGGAAAGGCGGTCGTGGGCGTTTTCATGAATACTCAATGTATACAGAAAACCTGAAATTTCCAGTCTTTTGAAGCATTTCGAGGGTAAACACTGAGATATCTGTATACAGACATCGGCATTTCGAAGGCGATACGATGTTCCGCTCGTTCCCCAAATCACGACGGAGTCATCCATGTCACAGCACGCCGCCCTGCCTGCCCGCTACGACCACGTGGGCAGTTTCCTGCGCCCCAAATACCTGCTCGATGCCCGCGAACAGAAAGCCAAGGGCGAGATCACGCCCGAACAGCTTCGCCTCGTCGAAGACAAGGCCATCACCGAGATCGTCCGCTTCCAGGAAGACATCGGCCTGAAGAGCATCACCGACGGCGAGTTCCGCCGCACCTACTTCCACATCGACTTCCTTGACCAGCTCGGCGGCGTGAAAACCGACATCCCGGTCACCATCCGCAAGCCCGACGGCACTGAAGAACTCGCTCCGCCCGCGATGCGCGTGCTCGACAAGGTGCGCCACATCAAGGACATCCAGCTCGCCGACTTCCAGTACCTCAAGAGCCAGGTCTCGGCGGGCCGCACGCCCAAGGTGACGATCCCCTCGCCGACCATGCTGCACTTCCGCGGCGGCCGCGCCGGCATCAGCAAGGAGGCGTACCCCGAGCTCGACCCGGCGTTCTACGACGACGTGGCCAAGGCCTACGGCGACGAGCTGCGCTCGCTGGCCGCCGCCGGCTGCACCTACGTGCAGATGGACGACACCAACCTCGCCTACCTTTGCGACGAGCACATGCGCGAAGCCGCCCGCAAGCGCGGCGACGACCCGAACGAACTGCCGCACCGCTATGCCGCCTTCATCAACAAGGTGGTGGCGCAGAAACCGCCGGGCATGCTGCTGGCCATGCACCTGTGCCGCGGCAACTTCAAGAGCACGCACGCCGCGGCCGGCAACTACGAGCCGGTGGCCGAGGCGCTACTCAAGGAGATGGACCTCGACGCCTACTTCATGGAATACGACGACGCCCGCTCGGGCGACTTCAAGCCGCTGCGCTACCTGCCCAAGGGCAAGACCGTGGTGCTCGGCCTCGTGACCACGAAGTTCGGCGAGATGGAAGACAAGGACGAGCTCAAGCGCCGCATCGAGGACGCCGCCAAGTACGCCTCGCTCGACCAGCTCGCGCTGTCGCCGCAGTGCGGCTTCTCCAGCACCGTGCACGGCAACAACATCGCGGTGGAAGCGCAGCGCAACAAGCTGCGCCTGGTGGTCGAGACCGCGCAGGAGGTCTGGGGCTCGACCTGACGCGCCGTTTCTGGTGAAGTCGGGGCATGACGACTCACATCTACTCAGGCCCCCTCAGCATGTTCGGCGCCAAGGTCGAGATCGCGGCACGCGAAAAAGGCGTGCCCTTCGAACTGGTCATGGTGCCCTTCACCAAGGACGATGCCTACGAGCCCAAGCACCCCGAGGTGGTTCGGGTCAACCCCGTCAAGCAGCAGGTGCCCGTGCTGGTCGACGACGAGGTCTCGCTGTTCGACTCGACGCAGATCTTCGAGTACCTCGAAGACCGCTATCCCAGCCTTGCGCTGTGGCCTGAAGGCATTGCCGAACGGGCCCGCGCGCGGCAGCTGGAGCAGAAGTCCGACGAGGTCTTCTTCCCGAATGTCATCAAGCTCTTCGGCCTGCAGCACGACATGCAGAGCGCCGCGGCAGTCGCGGCCTGCGCCGGCTGCGCGCGCTTCTACGAAGAGATGGAAGGCCTGCTGGCCACACGCGAGTACCTGGCCGGCCCCTACTCCTTCGCCGACATCGCCTTCTACATGGCCTATGTGTTCGCCGACCGCAAGGGCGCCGGCATGACCGACGCCACGCCGCGCCTGCTGGCCTGGCGCACGCGCGTAGGCGACCGGCCCGCTGTGCGTGCGGTGGTCGATCCGATGATGCGGTTCCTGGCCTCGGAAGGGCGCGGCGTGCCGGCCTTCCTGCAACGCTGAAGGGGCACTGAAGGCACAGCCCGCAACGCTGAGGCATCATCGGTCCATGCCGACCAAAGAGTTCGACTGGCTGCCCTCTCCTTCGCAGCATTTCCTCGTCGTCACTTTCGCGCTGCTGGTCTACGTGCTGACCACGCGTGCGCGCCGCGAGCAGCGCGCCCCCACCACGGCCATCGCCTGGGTCATGGGGCTGGTGCTAATGCCCTACTTCATCCTCCCGATGTACCTGCTGTTCGGCCAGCGCAAGCTGCGCCCGGCGGGGTCGCCCAGGCCGCCGCGCTCGGTGCCGCCGGGCCACTGGGCTGCCGACCTGATCGAGAGCTTCGGCCTCGCGCCGCCGGGGCGCTGCGCGATCCGCATGCATGCCGACGGCGAGGCCGCGCGCGATGCGCTGTGGCAGGTGATCGACGGCGCGCGCGAGCGCATCGACGTGTGCACCTTCATCATCGGCGACGACCCGCTCGGCCACGCGGTGATCGACCGGCTCGCGAAGCGGGCGCGCGAGGGCATCAAGGTGCGGGTGCTGCTCGACGGCTTCGGCGCGCTGTCGCTGCCGCGCCATCACTTCGACCGGCTGCGTGTGGCGGGCGGCGAGGTGGCCGTGTTCCGCCCCTTCTTCAGCCTGCGCCGCATCGGCCCGCGCAACCTGCGCAACCACCGCAAGTTCACCATTGCCGACGACGGCTGGCTCTGGTCGGGCGGGCGCAACCTCGCGGGCGAATACTTCACCGGCAACGACAAGCACCCCGAGGCCTGGCGCGACCTGTCGTTCGACCTGCATGGCAGCGTGGCCGCTGCGGCGGCGCGCCAGTTCGACCACGACTGGGCCTCGGTGCGCAGCCGCAAGGCCCGCGCCATCACCGCCGACGACGTGCCCCCGGGCCCGGGCACTGCCATGGCCCAGTTCCTGCCGAGCGGCCCCGACCAGACCGAAGACACAGCACACGCACTGCTGATCGATGCATGCTTTCGCGCCGAGCACCGCGTGCTCGCGATCACGCCCTACTTCGTGCCCGGCGACGGCCTGCGCGATGCACTGCGGCTGGCCGCGCGGCGCGGCGTGCAGGTGACCATCGCGATGCCCGCGCAGTCGAACCATCGCCTTGCCGACTTCGTGCGTGCACGCGCCATGCGCGACCTGGCGCGCGCGAGTGTGAGCTTCAGCATGCTGCCGTTCATGGCGCATGCCAAGGCCGTGGTGGTGGACGACGAACTCGCCATGTGCGGCTCGATCAACCTCGACCTGCGCAGCCTGCTGCTGAACCACGAGGCGGCCGTCGTGTTCTACGGCCATGAAGACATCGAATGGTTGGCCGAGTGGATCGAGACCACCGCCTCGGCCGGCGAGCCCTATCGTGCGCGACGCCCGGGGCTGATGCGCGACGTGGCCGAGGGGCTGCTGCTCACCGTCGCTTTCCAGCTTTAGGCGTTGTGGACGCCGGGGACGGCTCGGCCGCCTTGGCTTCCTTCGCCACGGCATCGAGCCCCGCGAGCACATAGCGCACAACTTCTTCGGCCAGGGCCTGCGTGTCCTTCAGGGCCGGAAGCACCTTGCTGCTCAGGTCCTTGGGCGCCACCGTCATCACCAGGCACGGCAGCACTGTCAGCAGCAGGCTGCGCTGTACCGATGGATGGTCGTCGGGCAAGCCCATGATCTCGCCGACGATGCCGCGCATCAGCCTGGCCTTGGGCAACACAGCCCGCTGGATCAGCGCCGGCATGGCAGGTGAAGGCGACAGCGCCTCGCGCAGCACCACGCGGAACCCCCACGGCGCCTTCGGCTGGGCGCTCATCTCGACCATGTGCGTGAGAAAGGCGCGCAGCTTCAGGCGCGGATCGGTCGACTCCAATGACAGCGCCATCAGCTCGTCGAGGCTCACCAGCTGCTTGTGCGCTTCGACCAGCACCGCCTCGTAGAGCCCGTCGCGGCCGCCGAAGTGGTAGTTGATGGCGGCCATGTTGGTGCCGGCGCGGGTGCAGATTTCCTTGCTGGTGCTTTCTGCGAAGCCTTGCGCCGCGAACAGCCGGCCGGCGGTTTCGAGGATGTGCAGGCGCGTGGTGTTGCCGTCGGTACGCGGAGTGCGGGTTGCCATGCCCCGAGGCTAACCCAAACAAAAGAATACTTCAAATTCAAATTTCAATTTGATAACATCGCACCGACTTCCGGGCAGCAGCCTCGTCAGGACACACACGCCATGAACAAGAAGCCCCTCATTGCCATCGCCGCCGCGGCCATCGTCGCGGCGGTGGGCGGCTGGTGGTACACGCACCGATCCGCCACGCCCTCCGACCAGCTCGTGCTGTACGGCAACGTCGACCTGCGCCAGGTCTCGCTGGCCTTCAACGCCAACGATCGCGTGGCCGAACTGACGGTGCGCGAGGGCGACCGCGTGCGCGCCGGGCAGGTGCTCGGCCGGCTCGACACCCGCTCGCTGGTGCTGCGCGTCGCGCAGTCGCAGGCGCGCATCGGCGTGCAGGAACAGGCCCTGCTGCGCCTGAAGACCGGCAGCCGCCCCGAAGAAGTGGCACAGGCCAGGGCCCAGGTGGCCGGCGCGCAGGCCGATGCCGACCTGGCACAGCAGCAGCTCACGCGCCTGCAGGCCATCGGCGCCAGCACGGCCGGCCGCGCCGTGAGCCAGCAGGACCTCGACAGCGCACAGGCCAGGCGCAAGGTGGCGCTGGCGCAGCTCGACAACGCCCGCAAGGCACAGCAGCTGGTCATCACCGGCCCGCGCAAGGAAGACATCGGCCAGGCGATTGCCCAGCTCGAATCGGCCCGCGCCGAGCTCGCCCTCATGAACCACCAGCTCACCGAGGCCGAGCTCAAGGCGCCCATCGACGCCGTCGTGCGCGCCCGCCTGCTGGAGCCCGGCGACATGGCCTCGCCGCAGCGCCCGGCCTTCACGCTCGCTATCACTGATCCCAAGTGGGTGCGCGCCTATGTGGCCGAGCCCGACCTCGGTCGCGTGCGCGCCGGGCAGGACGCCCGCGTGAGCACCGACAGCCAGCCCGGCGAAGCGATCGCCGGCAAGGTTGGCTACATCTCGTCGGTGGCCGAGTTCACGCCCAAGACCGTGCAGACGGAGGAGCTGCGCAGCAGCCTCGTCTACGAGATCCGCGTGATGGTCGATGACCCGCAAGACCGGCTGCGGCTCGGCATGCCGGCCACTGTGCGTCTGCAACTGTCGCCCGCCACCGGCAAACCCTGATGCCGATCACCGGGCCGGCCGTGGCCGGACGCTCGCTGCACAAGCGCTTCCTGCTGAAAGCGTCGAAAGAACCCGTGCTCGCGCTCGACGACGTATCGCTCGAAGTGCCCGCCGGCACGCTCACCGCGCTGGTCGGTCCCGACGGCGCCGGCAAGACCACGCTGCTGCGCCTGATGGCCGGCCTGATGCGCGCCGACGCGGGCGAGCTGCGCGTGCTCGGCATCGATGTATCGGCCGATCCGCAGGCCGTGCAGGACCGCATCAGCTACATGCCGCAGCGCTTCGGCCTCTACGACGACCTGAGCGTGCAGGAAAACCTCGACCTCTACGCCGACCTGCACGGCGTGCCCCGCGACAAGCGGCGCGAACGCTATGCGCGGCTGATGGAAATGACCGACCTGGGCCGCTTCACCGATCGCCCGGCCGGCAAGCTCTCGGGCGGCATGAAGCAGAAGCTAGGGCTGGCCTGCACGCTGGTGCGCTCGCCCGACCTGCTCCTGCTCGACGAGCCGACCGTGGGCGTGGACCCGCTCTCGCGCCGCGAGCTGTGGCAGATCGTGCAGCAGCTGGTAGACGACGAAAAGCTCTCGGTCATCGTCAGCACCGCCTACCTCGACGAGGCCGAGCGCTGCAGCCATGTGTTCGTGCTGCACGGCGGCAAGCTGCTGGCGCAAGGCGCGCCCGCCGAGCTGCGCGACCGGGCACACGGCCTCTGCTTCATCGCGACACCGCCCGACGGCGAGCCGCCGCGGTTGCTGCAGGCCCGCCTGCTCGACGCGCGGCTGGAGATCATCGATGCGGTGCCGCAAGGTGGCGAGGTGCGCTTCATTCGCCGCAGCGAGACAGACGATGCGCGGCTCGATGCATTGCTCGAAGGCGTGCGCACCGAGCCGGTCGCGCCGCGCCTCGAAGACGGCTTCATGACGCTGCTGCGTGCGCAGCCATCGCCCAACGCCGACGCCACCCCGGCCACCAGCATGGCCACTTCGCAACCGAACACAGGCCAGCCCGGCGAAGTGGTCATCGAAGTCAAGGACCTCGTACGCCGCTTCGGCGACTTCGTGGCGGTGGCCAGCACCAGCTTCTCGGTGCGGCGCGGCGAGATCTTCGGCCTGCTCGGCCCCAACGGTGCGGGCAAGACCACCACCTTCCGCATGCTCTGCGGCCTCCTGCCCGCCAGCGGCGGCCAGCTGCGCGTGGCCGGCGTCGACCTGCGGCATGCCCGCGCGCAGGCGCGCCAGCGCATCGGCTATGTCTCGCAGAAATTCGCGCTCTACGGCAACCTCACAGTGCGCGAGAACCTCTCGTTCTTCGGCGGCGCCTACGGCCTGCGCGGCGCGAAGCTGCGCGAGCGCATGGACACGGTGCTGCGCCAGTTCGATCTGGCCCACTCGCTCGACGTACCCAGCGGCCAGTTGCCCGGCGGCTACAAGCAGCGCCTGGCCATGGCCACGGGCCTGCTGCACGAACCCGAGATCCTGTTCCTCGACGAGCCCACCAGCGGTGCCGACCCGCTCGCGCGCCGCGAGTTCTGGCGGCGCATCACAGCGCTGGCCGAAGGCGGCACCACGGTCGTCATCACCACGCACTTCATGGAAGAGGCGGAGTACTGCGACCGCATCGTGATCCAGGACGCGGGCAGGGTGCTGGCCATCGGCACGCCGCAGGAAGTGCGCGCGCAGGCGCTGGGCGACGAGCAAGACAGCGACAGACGCATCGACATGGAACAGGCCTTCATCGGCATCGTCGAGAAGGCACGGCAAGAAACAAAGACAGAGGTGACGGCATGAGCGGCTTCTGGTCCCGCCTGATCTCCCTCACGCGCAAGGAATTCCGCCAGTTGCTGCGCGACCGCAGCAACCTGGCCATCGGCATCCTGCTGCCGATGGTGCTGATCCTGATCTTCGGCTACGGCATGTCGCTCGACGTGAAGAACGCACCCGTGGCGGTGGTCATGGAAGACGCCTCGCCAACCGCGCACGAGGCCATCGCCGGCCTGCAGCTCTCGCCCACCATCGCGCCGGTGCTGCTGGGCTCGATGCACGACGCCGAAGAGCTGATGCGCGAACGCAAGGTCGACGGCATCGTGCGCGTGCCTTCCGATTTCTCGCGCTCGCTCGCCGCCGGGAATGCGCGCGTGCAGCTCATCGTGCACGGCTCCGACGCGGGGCGCGCGAGCATCATCCAGGCGTACGTGACAGGCGCCCTCGCGCAATCGGCAATTCGGCAGATGGACAGGAGCGGCAACGCCTCCGGCGCCGATGCCCCACCCGTCGGCAGCGTCACCGTCGAGCAGCGCATGTGGTTCAACGCCGCGAACACCAGCACCTGGTACCTCGTTCCGGGGCTCATCGTGCTCATCATGACGCTGGTCGGCGCCTTTCTCACCGCGCTGGTGATGGCGCGCGAGTGGGAACGCGGCACGCTGGAGGCGCTGTTCGTCACGCCGGTGCGGCCGGTCGAGATTCTGCTGGCCAAGATCATTCCGTACTTCGCGGTCGGCATGCTGGGCCTTGCACTGTGCCTGCTTTCCGCGCGCTACCTGTTCGCGGTGCCCATGTACGGCTCACTGCTGGTGGTGGTGTTCAGCTCGATGCTGTACCTGATCGTGGCGGTGAGCCTGGGCCTGGTGATCTCGTCGGTCACGCGCAACCAGTTTCTCGCGAGCCAGGTGGCGCTGATCGCGACCTTCATGCCCTCGATGATGCTGTCGGGCTTCCTGTTCGACCTGCGCAACGTGCCCACCGCCGTGTGGGTGATCGGCCACCTGCTGCCGGCCACCTACTTCATGGACCTCATCAAGACGCTGTTTCTCGCGGGCGACGTCTGGCCGCTGATCTGGCGCAACTGCGCGATCCTGATGGCGTATGCGGTAGGCCTGTTGCTGGTGGCGCGTGCGGTAACGCGCAAGAGCCTCGACTGAAAGCCCCGGCCATGAACGCCCTCATCGATTTCTTCCTGCGCGTCGCCAACCTCTGCCGCAAGGAACTGCTGACCATCCTCAAGGACCCGGCCACGCGCGCCATCCTGATCGCACCGGCGATCATGCAGAGCCTGGTCTTCGGCTACGGCGCGACCTACGACCTCACCAACGTGCCCTATGCGCTGCTCGACCAGAGCCGCAACGGCGCGTCGACGGAGTTGATTGCGCACCTGGACAGCACCGGCGTGTTCCACCGCGTGGCCACGCTGCGCTCGCAGGCCGACATCCGCGAAGTGATCGACACCGAGAAGGCACTGCTGGTCATACAGATACCCGCCAACTTCGAGCAGCAGCTCAGCGCGGGGCAGACGGCGGCCATCCAGCTGATCCTCGATGCGCGCAACTCCAACACCGCGGGCTCGGCGGCCGGCTACGTGAGTGCGGTGGTCGAGCGCTACAACGCCGAGCTGCGCACGCGCGTGGGCGCACCGCCGTCGCCACTGGTCGTGGAATCGCGCGCCTGGTTCAACCCGAATCTCGAAACGCGCTGGAACCTGCTGCCCGGCATGATCGCCGCGCTCAGCATGCTGCAGACGCTGCTGCTCACCGCACTGTCGGTGGCGCGCGAACGCGAGCAAGGCACCTTCGACCAGCTGCTGGTAACGCCGATGTCGCCGCTCGAAATCATGATCGGCAAGGCGCTGCCGCCTGTGCTGGTGGGGCTGGTGCAGTCGTCGCTGATCCTGCTGGTAGCGCTCTTCTGGTTCGGCATTCCGATGGCGGGCTCGCTCGTCACGCTATACACCGGGCTGCTGTTCTTCACGGTGGCGAGCGTGGGCATCGGCCTGTCGATCTCGGCCGTGTCGGCCAACATGCAGCAGGCCATGCTCTATGCCTTCGTGCTGCTGATGCCACTGATGCTGCTGTCGGGCCTGACCACGCCGGTGCGCAACATGCCGCACGCGCTGCAGGTGGCAACGCTGGCCAACCCGCTGCGCTTTGCCATCGACCTGGTGCAGCGCGTGTACCTCGAAGGCGTGGGGCTGGGCACGGTCTGGCACAACCTGATTCCGCTTGCCGTCATCGCCGCCGTCACGCTGCCGCTGGCGGCGTGGCTGTTCCGCAATCGTCTTGTCTGAAAACGGGAGCACGTCATGCCCCTTCCATTTGCTCTTTCTTCTGTCACGGCCACGCTCTCTCTTGCTTTCATTCTTGCCGGCTGCGCGGTGGGGCCCGACCACAAGCCGGTCGAAGCCCGCGCTCCCGCCGACTGGTCTGCATGGCATAGCGGTTCGCCCGCGCTGCTCGGCGCGGAGCGGCAAGGTTCCTTTGGCGGCGTCGCATCTGGCGACTGGAAGGCCTTCGGCGATCCGGTGCTGGACCGCCTCGAAGCCATGGTGCTCGCGAGCAACCCCGACCTGCAGACCGCCGCCCTGCGCTTCGCGCAAAGCCGCGTGCAGCGCACCACCACCGCGGCCCAGCAGGGCCCACAGCTGAATGCGAGCGCCGGCGTCACGCGGCAGCGCCAGAGCGAGAGCGGCTCCGCCACGCGGATGATCGACGCGCTGGGCTCGTCGGTCTCCAACCGCGACCAGCTCATCCGCACGCTCAGCGAGCCCTACAACCTCTATCAGGCCGGCTTCGACGCCTCGTGGGAAATCGACCTGTGGGGTCGCGTGCGCCGCGCCATCGAGGCGGCCGATGCCGATGCGAGCGCATCGTCCGCATTGCTCCAGCAGGCCCGGCTCAGCGTGCAGGCCGAACTGGCGCGCAATTATTTTGAGCTGCGCGGCACGCAGCGCGAACTGCGCATTGCGCGCGCCGACATCGCGGCGGCCGCCGAGTCGCTCGAACTGGTGCAGGCACGCGCCGACGGTGGCCTCGTCACCGACATGGACCCGGTGCGCCAGCGCGCGCTAGTGGCCGAACTGCGCGCGCGCATTCCCGCGCTGCTACAGCAGGAGGCCGATGCAATGAACCGCATCACGCTACTGGCCGGTGCCGCGCCTGGCGCGCTGAACACCGAGCTGGCAGACACCGCCACCGGCGATACGCTCGACGCCCCCGCGCTGCCCGCACTCACGCTGGGCCTGCCCGCCGAGCTCGCACGCCGCCGCCCCGACATCGCAGCCGCCGAGGCGCAGCTGCACGCCGCCACAGCCCGCATCGGCGTGGCCGTGGCCGACCTCTACCCACGCGTGACGCTGGGCGCCGGCTTCGGTTACGAATCGGTGGGCAGCGAGCGCTTCGGCGACTGGGGCAGCCGGCAGTGGCACGTGGGCCCGTCGATCAGCCTGCCGATCTTCGACAACGGCCGCCGCCGCGCCACCATCGAACTGCGCGAGCTGCAGCAGCAGGAAGCGGCCGTGGCGTTCCAGCAGACCGTGCTCAAGGCCTGGCACGAGATCGATTCAGCCCTCAACGCCTACGCCGCCGAGGGCCAACGCCAGGTCGAGCTGGCCGAGCGCGAACGCCGCAGCCGTGATGCGCTGGTGCTGGCGGCGGCTCGCTACAAGGGCGGGCTCACCGACTTTGGCGTTGAACTCGATGCGCGCCGCACCTTGCTGCAGGCGCAGCGCGACCAGGCACAGAGCACCAGTCGTCTCTCGGTGGGCCTGGTGGCGGTCTACAAGGCGCTGGGTGGTGACACTGTGGCGTCAGAAGCACAAATGCAACACAATTGAAACAAGTTGAACATGCAGACTAAAATACCCACCGGTTTCCGGGATTGACAAGCCTGCCTGCCCACTGATTCGTCATCGGGCAGACGTGAACGGATCTTCCGGCACCCCCTGCATTGCGGGGCAGCCCGCCTGGGCCCGGCCCCTGAAAAGGCCGACCGAGGCGTCATCCGTTTGAGTCCTGCGCCCCTGCCCCGGGGGAAAACCGATGCGAGCTTTCTTCTCGCTGCGTGCATTCGCGAGTCTGGCGTTCGTGCTACCAGCTCTGTTCGCGCTTTCTGGAATGGTGCCCGCCTTCGCCGCAATGGACGAAGTCGGCCGGGCCGCCCCCAGCACCCATCGCCTGAAGTTCATCGTCGACCCCGAGCTGGCCACCGACATCGGCGCCGCCGAAGCCGCCCGCCGGCTCGCGCAGTACGTGGCCGACGTCAACACGGTGTTCACGCGCGAGACCGTGCGCAGCTTTGCCTTCGACCCCGCCGCCGACCTGCAGCTCGCAGCCCCCGCCACCGCGCCGCAGTGCAGCTACAACGGCCTGGTCAACGGCGAGGTGGTGGTGTGCATATCGAAGTCCACCCGCGGCTACAGCCACGGCGGGTTGTCTACCAGCTGGACCTTTCCGCAGAAAGGCGTGACCTGGAACCTGAACTGGATCGCCATCCACGACCCGCTGCGCCTGTCGCGCGCGCCCAGCCCCGGCGCGCCCGAGTCCACCGAGAAGGACTACCTCGCCCGCCAACTCAAGACCCTGCTGCACGAGCTGGAACATGTGTTCGGCGCCGGCGCGGGCGAGTACTACAACGGCGTTGCGGTGGCCGACACCACCGGCGTCGCGCCCATCGTCGACCTCGCCCTGGCCAACGACAACGACCGCTACTGGTGGACGCGCCAGCACTGGCGGCTCGACCCGCTGCTGGGCACCGTCTTCGAGCAGCGCCGCGACCCTGCGGCCAACCGCATCGCCACGCTGGAGATGATCCGCTTCACGGCCGGCACCAAGGCCAACATCGACACCGACTGGACCGACTGGCCCAAGCTCGGCAGCTCGAAGTTCATGGCGGCCACCACCGGCACCCAGGTGCGCGTGACCGACCGCGACACCGGCGCCGCGCTGCCCGGCGCGCAGGTGTCGGTGTGGCGCGACCCCGGGGCCGGCAAGCCGCTGGTCATGCTGGTGACGGGCGTGGCCGATGCGTCGGGCCGCTTCGTGTTCGACTGGAACTGCGGCTTCAGCTGCTTTGCCGTCGGCAAGACGACGCTGCTGGTCAAGGCGCGCGCCGCCAACCGCGCGCCCGGCGCGAGCTGGTTCACCATCTTCGATGCGTTCGAGCAGAAGGCCGTGCAGGGCCAGCCGATGTTCACCATCGACCTGGCGCTCGGCGGCACCGACGCGACGCCGCCGACCGTTTCGCTGGCCGCGCCTTCCATGGCCGTGGTGGGCCAACCCACCACCATCGCGTCGGCCGTGGTGGACAACGCGGGCGTGTGGGGCGTCAAGGTGCTGGGCCGGGACAGCATCCCGATCTGCACCTTCACTGCCCCGCCCTACACCTGCAGCTGGACGCCGACCGCGCCCGGCGTGCAGACGATCCGGGTGGTCGCGCTCGACGCGGCTGGCAACGCCGCCGTGGCCTCTGCCAACGTGATCGTCAATCCGCCTTCCGACACGGTAGCGCCGACAGTTGCGCTGGCCCCGCCGCCAACCGCCGCGACAGGCATGGCGACAAGGCTTTCCGCCACGGCATCCGACAACGTGGCCGTGGCCGAGCTGAAGTTCGTCATCGACGGCAAGACCGCGTGCACGCTGCACGCCGCGCCGTACGTCTGCACGTGGACGCCGAAGAGGCCCGGCGCCGCGAACATCGAAGTGCGCGCCATCGATGCGGCAGGCAACGTCGCCACCGCTTCCGCAAGCATGCGCATCGAAGGCCTGCGGCCCGAAGACCTGTAATGCAGCCCGGCCTCAGGGCCGGTTGGTGAAGCTCGCGTTGCCCAGCCCCGTGCCGATGGTCAGCACGCCCCAGTGCCGCACGTCGCGCATGAAGGGAAGCTCGCTCAGGCCCTGCACCACCGCGTCGTTGTGCATCAGCACCAGCGTCGGGCCGGAGCCCATCATCGGCATGCGGCGCCACAGCTGGCTCGGCAAGTGGAAGGCGTGGCCTTCCCAGTCGCCCGGCAGATTCTGCGCACCGCGCGCAATCGAGCCGTCCTGCCGGATCAGGCCCGGGCAGCCGATGCCGATGAAGGGCGCCAGCCGGATCTTCTTGCGCTCGCTGTAAAGCACCATGTCCTCGAGCATGCCGGCGATGTGATCGACCATGCCGCCGCGGTTGGGGTCCTCGTCCGCATGGCGCCACTTCTCGCGCCGCACCACCTTCGCGAGCGAGAAATCGGGCGCCTTGCGGTGGCGCGTTTTCACGATGCCGCAGCGCACGTTAGTGCCGCCGATGTCCACCGCGAGGATCGCGTCGTGCCCCTTCAGCATATGGGGCGGCACGAGGTGCGCCCAGCCGATCAGGCCGCCGTCGTCCACGTCGTGCGAGAGGCGGCCGATCTGCACGTGCAGGCCCATCTCTTCGAGGATGGCGCCGGCCTGCAGGATGGCGCGCTCGCCCGCGTCGCTCTCGGGAAAGCCGCCGCCGATCACGATTCGCTGCACCTTCTGCCACGAGGGCTGGCGCATGAAGCGCTGGATCACGAAGGCCAGCTCCTGCGCGAACTCCTCGATGGCTGCATGCATCACGTCGGTGGCTTCGGACGCCTTCTTTTCCTGCAGCGCCTGGTCGAGCTCCCTCTTGCTCAGGTCGCGCGAATGCGAGAGGCCCAGCGGGTCTTTTCCCTTCCTGCGGCGGCGCTTGCGCCAGCGTTCGAGCAGTTCGCGGAAGGCCGTCTGGCTGGCCTGGTCGCCGACGAAGCCGTCCTTGTCGCGCAGCTGCAGGCTGTAGCCGTCGACCTGCACCCCCGGCAGTTCGCGCAGGCCGTGGACGTCGGGGCCGGGGGGCTTGTCTTTCCTGGGTTGGGTCTTCATGGCCATCGACTGTGGGGCCGATCGGCGGCCCGCCGCATCGGCACCGCGCACCACGGCGTGTAGGAGATTGACGGGTACGCCGAACGGGGCGTTGTCTATACACTGGCCCGGATGCATCTGCCCCGCAGCCTCTGGCGCGCCGCCCTGTTGTTCGCCCTTGCCTGGCTTGCCGCGTCCGGCGCCGCTCGGGCCGCGGACGAGACGCTGCGCGTCGGCTCCAAGCGCTTCACCGAGTCGTACATCCTGGCCGAGCTGCTGGCGCAGACGGCGGCGCCGCACACTGCATCGCCCCCCGTCGTGCGGCAGGGGCTGGGCAACACGGCCATCGTCTACGAGGCGCTGCGCTCGGGCGCCATCGACATGTACGCCGAATACACCGGCACCATAGCGCTCGAAATCCTCAAGGGCTCGCCGGCCAACACGCGCGAGGCCATGAACGCGGCACTCGCGCCGATGGGCCTGGGCGTGGCGATTCCGCTGGGCTTCAACGACGGCTACGCACTCGCGGTGCGCGCGCCCGATGCCGAACGGCTGGGCCTGCGCACGCTGAGCGACCTGGCGAAGCACCCCGAACTCAAGCTCGGCCTGTCGAACGAATTCATCGGCCGCGCCGACGGATGGAAGGGCCTGGCCGACCGCTACGGCTTCACGCAGGTGCCCACCGGTCTCGACCACGGGCTGGCCTACGACGCCGTGGCCGCCAAGCAGATCGACGTGATCGACATCTACACCACCGACGCCAAGATCGACCACCTCGGCCTGCGCGTGCTGGAAGACGACAAGAAATACTTTCCGCGCTACGACGCCGTGGTGCTCTACAAGCTCGACCTGCCCACGCGGCTACCCAAGGCCTGGGCCGCGCTGCAGACGCTCGAAGGCAAGGTCGACGAGCACGCGATGATCGCGATGAACGCGCGCGCCGAGCTGCAGAGCGTGCCCTTCGACGTGATCGCGCGCGACTTCCTGGCGAATACGGGCAAGGATGCGAAGGCGCAGCCGCAGGAAGCGCGCCGCGGCTTCATGGCCAAGCTGTTCGGGCCCGACCTGTGGAAGCTTGCGCGGCAGCACCTGGTGCTGGTGGCGCTGTCGGTCGGCATCGCCATCCTGATCGGCGTGCCGATCGCGATCCTTGTGTTCCCGCATGTGCGGTTGCGCGCTGTGGTGCTGGGCTTGGCGAGCCTGCTGCAGACCGTGCCCTCGCTCGCGCTGCTGGCCGTGCTGATCTCGATGCTGGGCGCCATCGGCGCGCTGCCCGCGCTGATTGCGCTCACGCTTTATTCGCTGTTGCCGATCATGCGCAACACGGTGACGGGCCTGGCCGAAGTGCCCAACGGCCTGCGGCTCGCCGGCACCGCGCTCGGCATGACACCGCCGCAGAGCCTTCAGCTGGTGCTGCTGCCGCTGGCGCTGCCCACGCTGCTGGCGGGCGTGCGCACCGCCACTGCGATTGCCATCGGCACGGCGACCATCGCGGCCTTCATTGGTGCGGGCGGCTTCGGCGAGCGCATCGTGACGGGGCTGGCGCTCAACGACCGCGAGCTGCTCGTGGCGGGCGCACTGCCGGCAGCCGCATTGGCGCTGCTGAGCGAAGGGATCTTCGAGCTCGTGGAATACCTGATGCGGCGGCGCCGTCGCGCGCCGCCGTCTTCGCTGCCGCCCGCCTGAAGATCGATCAGGCCAGCGTGTAGGCCGTCTTCACAGTCGTGAAGAACTCCTGCGCATAGCGGCCCTGCTCGCGCGGACCGTAGCTGCTGCCCTTGCGGCCGCCGAACGGCACGTGATAGTCCACGCCGGCCGTCGGCAGGTTGACCATCACCATGCCGGCCTGGCTGTGGCGCTTGAAGTGCGTGGCGTACTTCAGCGAGGTGGTGGCGATGCCGGCCGACAGGCCGAACTCGGTGTCGTTCGCCGTGGCTAGCGCCTCTTCGTAGTTCTTCACGCGGATCACGCTCGCCACCGGGCCGAAGATCTCTTCCTTGTTGATGCGCATGGCCGCGGCCGATTCGCTGAAGAGGGCCGGCGACATGTAGTAGCCGTCGGTCTCCAGCTTCAGGCGTTCACCGCCGGCGGCCAGCGTGGCGCCTTCGCTCTGGCCGATCTCGATGTAGTTCAGGTCTTGCTCGAGCTGCGACTTCGACGAGACCGGGCCCACGTCGGTGCCTTGCGCGAGCGCGTCACCCACCTTGATCTTCGCCATGCGTTCCTTCATGGCGGCGATGAACTTCGGATAGATGCCTTCGGTGACGATGAGGCGGCTCGACGCCGTGCAGCGCTGGCCGGTCGAGTAGAACGCGCTCTGCACGCTGAGCTCCACGGCCTGCGCGAGGTCGGCGTCGTCAAGAATCACCTGCGGGTTCTTGCCGCCCATTTCGAGCTGCACCTTCTTATGGTTGGTGACGCACTGGATCGCGATGTTGCGGCCCACGCCCACCGAGCCGGTGAAGCTGATCGCATGAATGCCCGGGTGGTTGACCAGCGCCTCGCCGATCACGCTGCCGCGCCCCATCACGAGGTTGAACACGCCGGCCGGAATGCCCGAGCGGCTGATGATTTCGGAGAGAGCCCAGGCGCTGCCCGGCACGAGGTCGGCAGGCTTGAGCACCACGCTGTTGCCGAAGGCCAGTGCAGGCGCGATCTTCCACGCGGGAATGGCAATAGGGAAGTTCCACGGCGTGATGAGGCCGACCACGCCAACCGGCTCGCGCGTGATTTCCACACCGATGTTGGGGCGCACCGAAGGCAGTAACTCGCCCGACAGGCGCAGGCATTCGCCCGCGAAGAACTTGAAGATCTGGCCCGCGCGCGTGGCCTCGCCAATGCCTTCGGCCTTGGTCTTGCCTTCTTCGCGCGCCAGCAGCGTGCCCAGCTCTTCCTTGCGCGCCAGGATCTCGTTGCCGATCTTGTCGAGCGCGTCGGAGCGCGCCTGCACGCTGCCCGTGGCCCAGGCCGGGAACGCTGCGGTGGCGGCTGCCACTGCGGCGTCGACATGGGCAGCATCGCCCTGCGTGTACTGGCCGAGCACGTCGGACAGGTTGCTCGGGTTGACGTTGGGGCTGTAGCTTGCGCCAGCACGCCATTCGCCGGCGATGAGGTTGTCGAAGTTCTGCATTGCGTCGTTTCCTTCAGCGCACCATGCACGGGCGCTTGTTGTCGAAAGTCCAGTTGGGAATGAGATATTGCATCGCCTGTGCGTCATTGCGCGCGCCGAGGCCATGTTTCAGGTACAGCTGGTGCGCCTTCTCGACTTCGTCCATGTCGAGTTCGATGCCCAGGCCACCACGCGTCGGCACCTTCACGAAGCCGCCTTCGATTTGCAATGGCGCTTTCGTCAGGCGCTGGCCATCCTGCCAGATCCAGTGCGTATCGATGGCCGTGACCTTGCCCGGCGCAGCCGCCGCCACGTGCGTGAACATCGCCAGCGACACGTCGAAGTGGTTGTTCGAATGCGAGCCCCAGGTCAGGCCCCAGGCCTGGCACAGCTGCGCCACGCGCACCGAGCCTTGCATGGTCCAGAAATGCGGATCAGCCAGTGGAATGTCGACCGACTGCAGCGAGAGGCTATGCACCATCTCGCGCCAGTCGGTGGCGACCATGTTGGTGGCGGTGGGCAGGCCCGTGGCGCGGCGGAACTCGGCCATGACCTCGCGGCCGGAGAACACGCCTTCGGCGCCGCACGGGTCTTCTGCATAGGCCATCACGCCGTGCAGGTCGCGGCACAGGCGGATCGCGTCCTGCAGGAGCCAGCCGCCGTTCGGATCGAGCGTGACGCGCGCCTTCGGAAAGCGCTCGTGCAGCGCGCGGATCGCCTCGACCTCTTCCTCGCCGCGCAACACGCCGCCCTTGAGCTTGAAGTCGGTAAAGCCGTAGCGCGCATGCGTGGCCTCGGCCAGGCGCACGATGGCTTCGGGCGTCATGGCTTCTTCGTGGCGCAGGCGGAACCAGTCGTTGTCGGCGTTGGGGTCGGTCTCGTACGGCAGATCGGTCTTCTTGCGGTCGCCCACGTAGAAAAGGTAGCCGAGCATCTGCACCGCGTCGCGCTGCTGGCCTTCGCCGAGCAGGGCCGCCACGGGCACTTCGAGGAACTGGCCGAGCAGGTCGAGCAGCGCGGCCTCGACGGCCGTCACCGCATGGATGGTCACGCGCAGGTCGAAGGTCTGCTGGCCGCGGCCGCCGCTGTCGCGTCCGGCAAAGGCGCTGCGCAGGCTGTTGAGCACCGCGTTGTGGCGGCCGATGGGCTGGCCGACGATGAGGTCGCGCGCGTCTTCGAGCGTCTGGCGGATCTTCTCGCCGCCGGGCACTTCGCCCACGCCGGTGTGGCCGGCGCTGTCGGTCAGGATCAGCAGGTTGCGCGTGAAGAACGGGCCGTGCGCGCCGCTGAGGTTCATCAGCATGCTGTCGTGGCCCGCGACGGGAACCACGCGCATGCCGGTGACGACGGGGGCGCCCGACACGACTTTGGAAACAACGGATTCAGGACTTGTCATCTTCGGGCTCGGTGCCTCAGTCTGCGGTGATGTGGCGGGTGTCGATCAATGTCTTCCATCGCGCCCATTCGCGCAACTGGAAGGCGGTGAATTCTTCGGGTGTGCTGGCGACGATCTCCAGGCCTTGGTCGAGCATGCGCTTCTTCGTCTCGGGGTCTTGCATGGCGGCAATCGCGGCGTCGCTCAGCTTTTTCTTGACGGCAGGCGGCAGTCCCTTGGGTGCGGCCATGCCCTGCCACGAATAGACCTCCGCGCCCTTCACGCCGGCTTCGGCCAGCGTGGGCACGTCGGGCAGCACGGGTGAGCGCTTGTCGCCGGTAACGGCAATGGCGCGCAGCTTGCCCGCGCGGATGTGTGGCAGCACGGCATTCACGTTCTGGAACGAAAAGTCGACCTGGTTGCCCAGCAGGTCGTTGACCGCCGGCGCACCGCCCTTGTAGGGCACGTGCACGCCTTCGGTTTTTGTCTGCTGCCAGAACAGTTCCGCCGAGAGATGGTCGGACGAGCCGTTGCCCGAGCTCGCGAACGAGACCTTGCCCGGCGTCTTGCGCAGCAGCGTCAGCACGTCGGCCACCGTGTGCTCGGGCCGCGCGACGTTGGCGACGAGCACGTTGGGCGCCTGTACGGGCACGCTGATGTAGTCGAAGTCCTTGGTCGCGTCGTAGGGCACGCTCTTTTGCAGGTGCGGCGTGACGACGAAGGCGCCGAGCGAGGACACCAGCAGCGTGTAGCCATCAGGCGCCGCGCGCTTGACGAAGCCGGTGCCGATGGTGCCTGTGGCGCCAGGCCGGTTGTCGACGACGAAGCTGCCGCCGAGCTTGGTCTGCATCTGCAGTGCGAGTGCGCGCGCCACCATGTCGGTGGAGCCGCCGGCCGGGAACGGCACGATGATGGTCACCGGCTTCTGCTGCGGCCATGCATCGGCTTGCGCCGAGGCATGCAGGGGCAGCAGCGCGGTCGAGGTAGCCGCGAGGGCCGCGGCAAGAAGGAGTCTCTTCTTCATGCGGACTAGATCCTCACGGCCTGGCGGGCGAGCAGCTTCCAGCTTCCGCCCTGCTTCTGCCAGACGCCGAGGATCTTCAGCGCCACCTTGCCGGGCTTGCCCGAGTCGTTGGTATCGGCCGTGAGCGTGTGGCGCACGATGGCGGTGTTGGCATCGACCACCTTGACGGTCTGCTCGGTGATGGCGATGGACACGAAGTCCGACTTGCCGTCGAGCAGGTCGCTGATGAAGCTGGCCTTGGTGTCGACCTTGCCGCCCGAGTGGCCGTAGCTCAGGTCGTCGGACACCAGCGCGCCGAGTGCGGCAGGGGTTGGGTCGACCATCGCGATGCGCAGGCGTTCGGCGGCGGCAGCCACTTCGGGTGCGGCCGGTGCCGCACTGCCCGCGGGCATCATCGAGCAGGCCGAGAACAGGGCTGCCGAAGCGGCGATCAGGAAAAACTTCTTGAGGAACATGGCGTCTTGTCTCCGTTGTTGTTTGTGGTGTTCGACGCTGCAGGCTTACTGCGGGCCGAGCGCGTCGATCAGCGCCTTGAGCTGTTCCATCTCCGCGGGCTTCAGGTCGGTGAGCGGTGCGCGCACGGGGCCTGCGTCGTGGCCGACGATCTTTGCGCCGGCCTTGACGATGCTCACCGCATAACCCGGCACGCGGTTGCGCAGCTCGAGGTAGGGCATGAAGAAGTTCTTCAGCAGGTGATGCTGCGTCGGCAGGTCGTCGGCGGCAACGGCCTTGTAGAAATCCATGGCGGTCTTCGGAATGAAGTTGAAGACGGCCGACGAATACACCGGCGTGCCCATTGCCTTGTAGGCCGCGGCATAGACCTCGGCCGTGGGCAGGCCGCCCAGGTAGGCGAAGCGGTCGCCCATCTTCTGATAGATGGCGACCATGGCTTCGATGTCGCCCACGCCGTCCTTGAAGCCGACGAGGTTGGGGTTGCGCTCGGCCAGGCCGGCCAGCGTGTCGGGCTTCAGGCGGCTGGTGGCGCGGTTGTAGACGATCACGCCGAACTTCACGCTCTTGCACACGGCTTCGACGTGCGCGGCCAGGCCTTCCTGGCCGGCTTCGGTGAGGTAGTGCGGCAGCAGCAGGATGCCGTGCGCGCCGGCCTTCTCTGCGGCCTGCGCGCACTGGATGGCAAAGCGCGTGGGACCACCGGCGCCGGCAATGATCGGCACCACGCCGCGGCAGGTGTCCACTGCGGTCTTGATGATGCCGGGGTACTCCTCGCCGGTGAGCGAGAAGAACTCGCCCGTGCCGCCGGCCGCGAACAGCGCGCTCGCGCCGTAGGGGGCGAGCCATTCGAGGCGCTTGGCATAGCCCGCCGGGTTGAAGTCGCCGTTGCTGTCGAAGTCGGTCAGCGGAAACGAGAGCAGGCCGGAGCCCATGATGGTCTTGAGTTCTTGCGGGTTCATCGGGAATCGTCCAGTGAAGATTTGAAAAAAGAAAAAGGGGTGAAGCAGGCGCTCAGTCGAGCCTGACGTTGGCCTCTTTGATGACTTGCGCCCAGCGCGCGCGCTCCTTGGCGAAGAACTGGTCTTGCTCGGGCGCGGTCATGGTTACGACCTCGGCGCCCTGCCCCGCGAGGCGGGCCCGGATGTCGGGCGTGCGGATGATGCGAACCAGTTCCTTGTTGAGCCGGGCGATCACCGCGTCAGGCACGCCGCGCGCCGCGACCACGCCCTGCCACGTGCCCGACTCGTAGCCGGGCGCGCCCTGCTCCGCGATGGTGGGCACGCTGCCGATCAGCGGCATGCGCGTGGCCTTGGACACGGCAATCAGCTTGAGCTTGCCGGCCTGCACCTGCGGGTAGGTGGCGAGCATGCCGTTCATGAGCACCTGCGTCTGGCCAGACACGGTGTCGAGCACTGCCTGCACGCCGCCCTTGTAGGGCACGTATTCCCACTTGGCGCCGACCTTGCGTTGCAGCTCGATGCCCGCGAGATGTGCGGTGCTGCCGCTGGCGGTAACGGCAAAGTTGAGATCGCTTTTCTTCGAGAGCTCGACCAGTTCCTTCAGCGTGCTGGCCTGCACCGAGGGGTGCACCACCAGCAGGTGCGGCGAGTAGGCCAGCATGGAAACGCTGCGCAGGTCCTTCGACGGATCGAAAGGCAGCTTGGGGTACAGCGACGGGCTGATGGCCAGCGCGCCCAGGTCGCACAGCATCAGCGTGTAGCCGTCGGCCGGCGCCTTGGCCAGCAGGTCGGCGCCGAGGTTGCCGTTGGCGCCCGCGCGGTTGTCGATGATTACCGACTGGCCCAGCGCCTCCGACAGCGGCTGGCTGATGGCCCGCGCAATGATGTCGGACGAGCCGCCCGGCGGGTACGGAACGATGATCCTGATTGGCTTCGAGGGCCAGTTGCCGGTGCCGCCCTGCGTGCCCTGCGCAATGGCGCGCAGGGGCAGGCTGGCGGCCAGCGTCGTGGCCAGTGCGGCGCCAAGTGCGCCGCGTCGGTTGATGGACATGCTGCCTCCTGTTGTTCGATGGTCGTCATGGCTGCGCACGGCTGGCCGTGCGAGTTATCAGTCATCGTACAACTAGAAAAACAACTTGTCCAGCGGGCAAGACAAGAAAAACTCAGCGGGAGGGAGCGTCGTCAGGCGACGGTGCGGCCGCACCCGCGCCGGCAGCCGCATCGGCTTTCGCCTTCTGCTGCGCGGCTTCTTGCGCCATGCGCAGCCGCTCGCGGCTGTTGGTCAGGTGGATGCGCATGGCAGCGCGCGCCGACTCGGGATCGCGGCGCGCGATGGCCGCGTAGATTTCTTCGTGCTCGCGATTGACGCGGCTCAGGTAAGGCGCGCCACCACCCTCGTGCGTGCGGATGGCGCTGATGCGCGTGCGCGGAATGAGCGTGGTGCCCAGGTGCCGCATGATGTCGGCGAAATACGGGTTGCCGGTCGACTGCGCGATCTGCAGGTGAAAGCGGAAGTCGGGCGCCACCGTGTCCCCCGCCACTGCCACGTTGTGCTCGAAGTCGTCGAGCGCCTGGCGCATGGCGACCAGTTGCTCGTCGGTGCGGCGGGTGGCGGCGAGGCCGGCCGATTCGGTCTCCAGGCTGATGCGCAGCTCCAGCACGGCCAGCACGTCGACCGAGGCGGCGATCTCGCCGGGATCGAGGCGGAACACCCCGCCGGCCCGCGGCTGCAGCACGAAGGTGCCCACGCCGTGCAGCGTCTCGACCAGCCCGCCGGCCTGCAGCTTCGACAGCGCCTCGCGCACCACGGTGCGGCTCACGCCATAGGCCTGCATGATGGCCGACTCGGTCGGCAGCTTGTCGCCGGGCCGCAGCGACTGGTTGCGGATCTTCTCGCCCAGGTCTTCCACCAGCCCATGCGCCAGGCCGCGTGCGCGCTGGCGCGGACGGCCCACGAAAGCAGCAGACGCCGTTTCCGCCGGCGCCTCCGCTTCCGATATCAAGGGATTACCCGCAGTCGTCTGAACCATGGCCACGATGATAATCCTCAAACTAGTTGTACGACAACAGATAACTTATCACTCAACTCCCGGCGCCGCCGGCCATTCCGCCAGCGGCTTTCCGGTCTCCACGGCACCGACATGCAGCGCCCTTTCGACCTTGCTCCGTCGGCATCGTACCGGCCGCTTTCAGCAAAGCACCGTGACGGCGGGCCCTCGGAAACCATGACTCTTCCGTGTATGGACAGGCAACGATGAACGACAACAAGATGAACCGCCTCCTCCTGACCGGCGCGGCCGGCGGCCTGGGCAAGGTGCTGCGCGAGCGGCTCAAGCCCTATGCGAACGTGCTGCGCCTGTCGGATATCGCGTCGCTGGCCCCGGCCGCCGATGCGCACGAGGAAGTCGTGCCCTGCGATCTTTCCGACAAGGCCGCGGTGCATGCGCTGCTCGAGGGCTGCGACGCCATCGTCCACCTGGGCGGCGTCTCGGTCGAGCGGCCTTTCGAGGAAATCCTCGAAGCCAACATCAAGGGCATCTTCAACGTGTACGAGGCCGCGCGCCGCCACGGCGTGAAGCGCGTGGTGTTCGCCAGCTCCAACCACGTGATCGGCTTCTACAAGCAGAGCGAGCACATCGACGCGCATGCCGTGCGCCGGCCCGACGGCTACTACGGCCTGTCGAAGTCCTTCGGCGAGGACATGGCGCAGTTCTACTTCGACCGCTGGGGCATCGAGACCGTGAGCATCCGCATCGGCTCCTCGTTTCCCGAGCCGGCCAACCGCCGGATGATGAGCACCTGGCTCAGCTACCGTGACCTGACCTCGCTGATCGAGAAGTCGCTGTTCACGCCTGACGTGAAGCACACCGTGGTTTACGGCATGTCGAACAACCGCGACGTGTGGTGGGACAACAGCGCGGCCGCGCACCTGGGCTTCGTGCCGCAGGACAGCTCGGAGGTGTTCCGCGACAAGGTCGAGGCACAGCCGCCCGTCGCGCCGACCGATCCGAATGCGATCTACCAGGGTGGCGCCTTCACCGCACAGGGCCCCTTCGGCGATGCAAGCTGAGCTCGTTCTCGACGCACGCAACGGCACCGGCGAGAGCCCGGTGTGGCACGCGGTCGAACAGGCGCTCTACTGGGTCGATATTCCCGCGCGCACGCTGAACCGCTGGCACGCGAGCGAAGGCCACGCGCAGTGGACAGCGAACGAAATGGTCGCCTGTATCGCGCCGCGCGCCGATTCGCCGGGCGAATGGATCGCCGGCATGGAAAGCGGCCTGTTCTCGCTGAAGCCGCAGGCCGACGGCACGCTGGCCGCCACCTCGCTCGCCCCGGTCGAACACGCAGCCCCGGCCATGCGCTTCAACGATGGCCGCTGCGACCGCCAGGGCCGCTTCTGGGCCGGCACGATGCTGCTGGACATGGCGGCGGGCGCACGCGTCGGCCGCCTCTACAGCTACGGCAAGAACGACGACAAGGCAACTCTGCGCCTGGACGACTTCATCGTGCCCAACGGCCTGGCCTTCAGCCCTGACAGCCGCACGATGTATCTCTCGGATTCGCACCCCACGGTGCAGGTCGTCTGGGCCTTCGACTACGACACGGAAACCGGCACGCCAAGCAACCGCCGCCTCTTCATCGACATGAGGCCCCTGCCCGGCCGCCCCGACGGCGCCGCCATGGACACCGACGGCTGCTACTGGATCTGCGGCAACGACGCGGGCCTGGTGCACCGCTTCACGCCCGACGGCCGGCTCGACCGCTCGCTCGAAGTGCCGGTGAAGAAGCCCGCGATGTGCGCCTTCGGCGGCGCCGGGCTCGACACCCTGTTCGTCACCTCCATACGACCCGGCGGCATCGACCTGTCCGACCAGCCGCTGGCCGGCGGCGTGTTCGCGCTGCGGCCCGGCACCGGCATCGCGGGTGTTCCCGAACCAGCCTTCGGCACCTGAAGAACCTTTTTCGACAACCACCAAGCAGAGGATGAGACAAATGAAATTCACCAAGACCCTGATCGCACTTTCCGCGTGCGCCGCAGCCGCGCTGACCACACTGGCTGCACACGCCACCGAGTTCCGTTCGGCCGACATCCACCCCGACGACTACCCCACCGTGACCGCGGTGAAGTTCATGAGCGAGCGCCTGAAGGCGCTGTCGGGCGGCAAGCACAGCATCAAGGTGTTCAACAACAGTTCGCTCGGCAGCGAGAAAGACACGATCGAGCAGACCAAGATCGGCGCGCTGCAGATGGTGCGCGTGAACATCGCGCCCATGAACAACATCTGCGCCGAGACGCAGGTGCCGACCATGCCCTTCCTGTTCCGTTCGGTCGACCATCTGCACAAGGTGCTCGACGGCCCGATCGGCGAAGAGATCCTGAAGTCGTGCGAGAAGCAGGGCTTCATCGGCCTGGCCTACTACGACAGCGGTGCTCGCTCGATGTTCACGGCCAAGAAGCCGGTGCGCACCTTCGCCGACATGAAGGGCCTGAAGGTCCGCGTGCAGCAGTCCGACCTGTGGGTGTCGATGCTCGAAGCCATGGGCGCCAACGCCACGCCGATGCCGATGGGCGAGGTCTACACGGGCCTGAAGACCGGCCTGATCGACGCCGCCGAGAACAACTACCCCACGTATGAAAGCGCGCGCGCCTTCGAAGTGGCCAAGTACTACAGCAAGACCGAGCACTCCATGGCGCCCGAGATGCTGCTGTTCTCCAAGCGCGTGTGGGACAAGCTTTCGACCGAAGAGCAGGGCTGGATCCGCCAGGCCGCCAAGGAATCGGTGCCCTACATGCGCAAGCAGTGGGAAGAGCGTGAAGTGAAGTCGCTGGCCACGGTGAAGGCCGGCGGTGCCGAGATCATCGAAGTCGACAAGGCCCCGTTCCAGGCAGCAATGAAGCCGGTGTACGACAAGTTCATCACCGACGCGAAGCTGAAAGACCTCGTCAAGCGCGTGCAGGACACGAAGTAAGCCCGCCCTCGTCGACTCGACCCGCTCCCCTCCTTCCCCCTCGGGGGAAGGGCAAAGAAAATCTATGTACACCAAACTTTGCCGCACCCTCGCACGTGCCTGCATGTGGTTGGGCATCTTCGGCCTCGTCGCGGTGATCTGCGCCGTGAGCTGGCAGGTGTTCGGCCGCTACGTGCTCAACAACACCCCCACCTGGGCCGAAAGCCTCGCGCTGCTGCTGGTGCTCTACGTCACCATGCTCGGCGTGGCCGTGGGCGTGCGCGACGCGGGCCACATCGGACTCGAATCCTTCCTCGTGCTCGCGCCCGACTGGCTGCGGCTGAAGATGGAATACCTCATCCACGCACTGATCCTGCTGTTCGGCATTGCCATGGCCTGGAACTGTGCCTCGCTCGCCGAATCGGTGTGGGACTACAGATTGCCCACGCTCTGGATCTCCGAGGGCTGGAAGTACGTGCCCGCCGCCGTGTCGGGCGTCCTCATCGTGATGTTCTCCATCGAACACATCATCGCGCTCGCCCAAGGCCGCGAAGTCGAACCTGCCTGGGCCTGAGCCACCATGACCATTCCTCTGCTCATTCTCTGCATCTCGTTCACGCTCTTCCTGCTGCTGGGCGTGCCGGTCGCTTTTTCCATCGGCCTGTCGGCCCTGGCCACGCTGCTCTATGAAGGCCTGCCGCTGGCGGTCGGCTTCCAGCAGATGACCTCCGGCATGGGCATCTTCTCGTTCCTGGCCATTCCGTTCTTCATCTTCGCCGGCGAGCTGATGCTCTACGGCGGCATTGCGGACCGCATCGTCAACCTGGCTCGCGACCTCGTGGGCCACGTGCGCGGCGGCCTCGGCATGTCGAACGTGGTGGCCTGCACGCTGTTCGGCGGCGTCTCGGGCTCGCCCGTGGCCGACGTCTCGGCCATGGGCGCCGTGATGATCCCGATGATGAAGAAGGAGGGCTATCACGCCGACTACGCAGTCAACGTGACGACCCATGCGGCACTGGTCGGCGCGCTGATGCCGACCAGCCACAACCTGATCATCTATTCGCTCGCAGCCGGCGGCAAGGTGTCGATCGCGGCGCTGATCCTGGCGGCGCTGCTGCCGGCGGCCGTGCTCACCATCAGCAATCTCGCGGCCGCCTACCTGGTGGCGGTGAAGCGCGGCTATCCGGCCGGCAGCTTCCCGGGTTGGTCCATCGTGGCGCGCTCGTTCGCGGCGGCGCTGCCTGGCCTGTTCATCGTGGTGCTGATCCTCGGCGGCATCCTGTCGGGCGTGTTCACGGCAACCGAGTCTGCGGCGGTGGCGGTGCTGTATGCGCTGGGCCTCACGATCTTCGTGTACCGCACGCTGAAGTGGGAACACTTCATCAAGGCGGCCTCGAAGGCGGTGCGCACCACGGGCGTGATCCTGCTGCTGATCGGCATCTCCAGCACCTTCGGCTACCTCATCAGCCTGTACGGCGTGGCCGAGCTCACGGGCGAGATGCTGTCGCAGGTAACCAGCACGCCGTGGGTGATCTTCCTGCTGATCAACATCATCCTGTTCGTGCTCGGCACTTTCCTGGACATGGCGGCCACCATCCTGCTGTGCACGCCGATCTTCCTGCCCATCGCCCAGCACTACGGCATGACCTCGGTGCAGTTCGGCATCGTGATGCTGATCAACTGCGCGCTGGGCCTGAACACGCCGCCGGTGGGCACGACGCAGTTCGTCGGCTGCGCGATCGGCGGGGTGTCTGTGGGCACGGTGATGAAGACCATCTGGCCGTTCTACGGGGCATTGATCTTTGCGCTGGGAGTGGTCACATTCGTTCCCGCGTTCTCGACCTGGCTGCCCGGCATGTTCATGGTCGTGAAGTAAGCAAGGAGCCCACGATGTCCGAACCCACCCGCCCACCGCTCTACATCCGCATCCACGCGGCAGACAACGTGGCCATCGTCGCGAACGACGGCGGGCTTAAGGCCGGCGCGGAGTTCGCCGACGGCCTTCGGCTGGTGGACAACGTGCCGCAAGGCCACAAGGTCGCGCTGGTCGACCTGGCCGAAGGCGACGCCATCCGCCGCTACGACGTGGTGATCGGCTACGCGCTGAAGGCGCTGCCGCGCGGCAGCTGGGTGCACGAGCGCGTGATGCGCATGCCGACCGCGCCCGAGCTCGACGGCCTGCCCATCGCCACGGTCAAGCCCCCTGCCCTGCCGCCGCTGGAGGGCTACACCTTCGAGGGCTATCGCAACGCCGACGGCTCGGTGGGCTCGCGCAACATCCTGGCCATCACGCAGACGGTGCAGTGCGTGGCCGGCGTGACCGACTTCGCGGTGCAGCGCATCAAGGCCGAGTTGCTGCCCAAATACCCGAACGTCGACGACGTGGTGGCGCTGGCGCACACCTACGGCTGCGGCGTGGCCATCGATGCGCCCGATGCCATCGTGCCGATTCGCACGCTGCGCAACATCAGCCTCAATCCGAACTTCGGCGGCGAGGTGATGGTGGTGAGCCTGGGCTGCGAGAAGCTGCAGCCCGAGCGCCTGCTGCCGCCGGGGAGCATTCCCATCGTCGACAAGCGCGGCGAAGCCGAAGGCAAGCAAGGTGACGCGGAGCTCGACGTGGTCTGCCTGCAGGACGACGAGCACGTCGGCTTCATGTCGATGATCGATTCGGTCATGCGGCAGGCCGAGGAACACCTCGCGCGGCTCAACAAGCGCAAGCGCGAAACCGTGCCCGCCAGCGAGCTGGTGGTGGGCGTGCAATGCGGCGGCAGCGATGCCTTCTCGGGCGTCACCGCCAACCCCGCCGTGGGCTTCTGCACCGACCTGCTGGTGCGCGCCGGCGCTACCGTGATGTTCTCGGAAGTGACCGAGGTGCGCGACGGCATCGACCAGCTCACCTCGCGCGCATCCACGCCCGAGGTGGCCGAGGCCATGATCCGCGAGATGGCCTGGTACGACGCCTACCTGGAGAAGGGCCGCGTCGACCGCAGCGCCAACACCACGCCGGGCAACAAGAAGGGTGGGCTGTCGAACATCGTCGAGAAAGCGATGGGCTCCATCGTCAAGTCGGGCTCGGCCCCTATCACCGGCGTGCTCGCGCCCGGCGAGAAGGCAACGCAGAAGGGCCTGATCTACGCCGCCACGCCAGCCAGCGACTTCATCTGCGGCACGCTGCAGCTGGCGGCCGGCATCAACCTGCACGTGTTCACCACCGGCCGCGGCACGCCCTACGGCCTGGCCGAAGTGCCGGTGATCAAGGTCGCCACGCGCAGCGACCTCGCGCGCCGCTGGCACGACCTGATGGACGTGAACGCGGGCCGCATCGCCGACGGCGACGCCACCATCGAGGACATCGGCTGGGAGATGTTCCACCTGATGCTCGACGTGGCCAGCGGCCGCAAGAAAACCTGGGCCGAGCACTGGAAGCTGCACAACGCGCTGGTGCTGTTCAACCCGGCCCCGGTCACCTGACTCTTTTCATTCCCTTCAGACACGGAGCGACGACATGGAAGACCTCAAGGACAAGACCGCGCTCGTCACCGGTGCCAGCACCGGCATCGGCGCCGCCGTGGCCATCGCATTCGCCGCACGCGGCATGCGTGTGGCGGTGCACTACAACAGCTCGGCCGATGCAGCGAACCGCGTGGTCGACACCATCCGCGCGGCCGGCGGCACGGCCTTCGCGCTGAAGGCCGACGTGCGCGACACGGCCGCAATCCGCGACTGCGTGAAGCAGGCCGCGGCGCAGTTCGGCCGCATCGACGTGCTGGTGAACAACGCCGGCAGCCTGGTCAAGCGCGTGCCCATCGCCGAGTTCGACGATGCGCTGTTCGACGAGGTGATGCACATCAACGCGCGCTCGGTGCTCGCGTTCTGCCGCGAGGTGGTTCCGCTGATGCGCACCCAGGGCGGCGGCAACATCATCAACGTGACCTCTGTCGCGGCGCGCACCGGCGGCGGGCCGGCCGCATACCTCTATGCGGGCTCGAAGGGCTTCGTGAGCACGGCGACGCACGGCCTGGCGAAGGAACTGGTGGGCGACCGCATCCGCGTGAACGCAGTGGCACCGGGCGTCATCCAGACGCCGTTCCAGGACCGCTTCTCGACGCCCGCGATGCTGGAGAACTTCCGCGCCAGCATTCCGATGGGCCGCATCGGCGAGCCCGAGGAATGCGTGGGTGCTTTCCTCTATCTCGCCTCCGAACAGCTCTCGGGCTATGTCACCGGGCAGGTGATCGAGGTGAACGGAGGCCAGTACATGCCCTGACGCGCGAGGACAGTGAGGAAGCCCACAGAGGAAATACCCCCGGGGCTGAAGGATCAGATCAACAACGGAGACAAAGACATCATGAAGAGAAGCCAACTTCTTCGCGGCATCGCCGCCCTCTCGGCCACGGCCGCGCTCTCGCTCGGGCTGGCCGCGCCGGCCGCGGCGCAGGCCGATTTTCCGAACCGCACGATCGAGCTGCTGGTGCCCTACCAGCCCGGCGGCGGCACCGACGGCCTGGCGCGTGCGTTCGCCGAAGCGAGCCGCAAGCACATCTCGCAGAGCATCGTGATCGTCAACCGCCCCGGCGCGGGCGGCGCCATCGGCTGGACGGAAGTGATCAACGCCAAGCCCGACGGCTACAAGCTCGCGGTGCTCACGGTCGAGCTGCTGACGCTGCCGCACCTGGGCCTGGCCAAGTTCAACTACGACGACTTCCAGCCCATCGCACAGCTCAACGCCGACCCGGCCGCGATCACGGTGAAGGCCGATGCGCCATGGAACACCATCGAGGAATTCCTCGCCGCCGCGAAGAAATCACCGGAAAGCGTGCGCGTGGGCAATTCGGGCAACGGCTCGATCTGGCACCTTGCTGCCGCAGCACTGGAAGACAAGACCGGCGCCAAGTTCGGCCACATTCCGTTCCAGGGCGCAGCACCCGCCGTGCTGGCGCTGCTCGGCGGCCACATCGAAGCCGTGGCGGTGAGCCCGGCCGAAGTGACGACGCACGTGCAGGGCGGCAAGCTCAAGGTGCTGATGGTGATGGCCGACAAGCGCGTGAAGGGCTTCGAGAAGGTGCCTACCGCCAAGGAGCGCGGCATCGACCTGTCGATCGGCACCTGGCGCGGCCTCGGCGCGCCGAAGAACACGCCGCCCGAAGTGATGGCGAAGCTGCGCGAGATCACAGCGAAGACCGCCGCCGAGCCGCTGATGCACGAGGTAATGGACAAGCAGAACCTGGGCTATGTCTACACCGACGGTGCCGTGTTCAAGGAAACGCTGGCGAAGGACAACGTGTACTTCAAGCAGCTCATCACCAAGCTCAACATCAAGCCCTGAGCCGCACAGCCATGAAGAAAACAACCATCGCATCGCTGCTGTGGCTGGCCGCCATCGGCCAGGCTTCGGCCGCGACCTGGGTCTATGTGTCGAACGCCGACAGCCAGGAAATCTCGGTGCTCGAACTCGACCGGGCCCAGGGCGCGCTCAAGCCCGTTCAGACGCTGAACGTCGGCGGCACCGTGATGCCGATGGTGGTGAGCCATGACAAGCGCATGCTGTATGCCGCACTGCGCTCGCAGCCGTTTCGCGTGACCGCGCTGTCGATCGACGGCGCCACCGGAAAACTGCAGAAGCTCGGCGAAGCGCCGCTGGCCGACAGCATGGCCAACATCGACCTGGACGCGAGCGGCAAATGGCTCTTCGCGGCCTCGTACCAGGGCGGCAAGATCACGGTCAACGCCGTCGGAAAAGACGGCGCGGTGGGCCCTATTCACCAGCTGATCCAGACCGGGCCCAACGCGCACGCGATCCATGCGGACGCGAGCAATCGTTTCGTACTCGCAACCAGCCTCGGCGGCGACAACGTGTCGAGCTGGCGCTTCGATGCGGAGAAAGGATTGCTGTCGCCCAACGATCCGCCGCTGACCACCACCGCCGCGAAGGCGGGCCCGCGCCACTTCGTCTGGGACAAGGCGCAGCGGCACGTCTATCTGCTGGATGAACTCGACGCGGCGCTGCACGTGTTCGCGTGGGATGCCGCGCGCGGCACGCTCAAGCTCGAACAGAGCACGACCACGCTGCCCGCCGGCTTCACCGGCAAGCCCTGGGCCGCCGACCTGCACCTGACACCCGACGGGCGCTACCTGTACGCGTCGGAGCGCACGTCGAGCACTCTCTCGACATTCAAGGTCGATGCCGCCACGGGGCAGCTTCAGCCGCTCGGACAGACCCCGACCGAGAAAACACCGCGCGGCTTCGCCATCGATGCCACCGGCCGCTACCTGATTGCCGCAGGGCAGGAGTCGAACGGCATCTCGCTCTACGCCATCGACGCCGCCACCGGTGCGCTGGGCAAGCCCCAGCACCTGGACGTGGGCAAGAACCCGAACTGGATCGAGATCGTCGACATGCCCTGACGGGCACCGCACCACACTTCAACAGGAGACCTTCGCATGCAACGCCGCACACTCATTCGCACCGCCCTCGCCTCTTCGCTCGCCGCCGGTCTTCCGGTGGCCTTCGCGCAGAGCAGCAACAACTGGCCGACGGGCAAGGCCATCACTTACCTCGTGCCCTTTCCGGCGGGCGGCACCACCGACGTGCTGGGCCGGCTGATCGGGCAGAAGCTCGGCACCGTGCTGGGCACCAGCGTGATCATCGACAACAAGGGCGGCGCTGGCGGCAGCGTGGGCTCGGAAGTCGGCGCGCGTGCGGCGCCGGATGGCTTCACGCTGATCGGCGGCACCATCAGCTCGCACGCAATCAACGTGAGCCTGTATCCGAAGATCGGCTACGACCCGCAGAAGTCGTTCGCGCCGGTGACGCTGATCGGCACCAACCCGGTGGTGCTGGTGGTGAACCAGGCGAGCCCGTACAAGACGCTGAAGGACGTGATCGCGGCCAGCAAGGCCAAGACGGGCGGGCTCTCGTCGGCCTCGGCCGGCACGGGCACTTCGCAGCACCTGGCGCTGGAACTGCTGGCCTTCAAGTCGGGCGTGAAGTTCACTCACATTCCTTACAAGGGCAGCGGCCCGGCGATCCAGGACGTGATCGGCGGACAGGTCGACATGATGTTCGACACCACGGTGGTCGCGGGTCCGCACATCCAGAGCGGCAAGCTGCGCGCGATTGCCGTCACATCGTCGAAGCGCCTGGCCTCGATGCCCGACGTGCCGACGGTGGCCGAGTCGGGCGTGCCGGGCCTGCAAGACTTCGAGGTGGTGTCGTGGCAGGCGATCTTCGTGCCTGCGGGCACGCCTGCACCGGTCGTCGACAGGCTGCACACCGAGATCCGCAAGATCCTCGCAACGCCCGAGATGCAGGACAAGCTCAAGGGCTTCGGCATGGAGCCGACCGACCTGAGCACCACGCAGATCGCGGCGTTCCAGAAGGCCGAGGTGGAGAAGTGGGCGCAGGTGATCAAGGCGGCAGGCATCAAGGCCGATTGACCGGCTGACTGCGGGCCGGGCGAACCAAGGGAAGCTTCCTACGCCCCGAGGAAGAAGCGCTTTATAGAATGCCCCTCCGATTCCGCATTCCAGGCCTTCCCCACGTGTCCGACCGCTCTGCCGTACTGCCCCAATACCTGTTCCCCAAGCAGGCCCTGACCAATTTCGCCGGCTGGGTTGCGGGCAAGGAACGGGGCGCCGTGACGACGTGGATCATCCGGCGCTTCGTGGCCAAGTACGGCGTGGACATGGGCGAGGCGCTCGAGTCGGACATCCAGCACTACAAGAGCTTCAACCAGTTCTTCACGCGCGCACTCAAGCCTGGTGCGCGGCCGCTCGCGCAGGCCGACCTGGTCTGCCCGGTAGACGGCGCGATCAGCCAGTTCGGCGCGATCCAGGGCGACCAGATTTTCCAGGCCAAGGGCCACAACTACACGACCACCGCACTGGTCGGCGGCGACGCTACGCTGGCCGCGAAGTTCGCGCACGGCAGCTTCGCCACGCTGTACCTGAGCCCCAAGGACTACCACCGCATCCACATGCCTTGCGACGGGCGGCTTGTGCGCATGATCCATGTGCCGGGCGACCTGTTCTCGGTGAACCCCACCACGGCGCGCGGCGTGCCCGGCCTGTTCGCGCGCAACGAGCGCGTGGTGTGCGTCTTCGAATCGGCGCATGGGCCCTTCGTGCTGGTGCTGGTGGGCGCCACCATCGTCGGCAGCATGGCCACCGTATGGCACGGCGTGGTCAATCCGCCGCGCGTGGGCGAGCTGCGCGAGTGGCACTACACCGACCAGCAGATCGACATCCGCAAGGGCGACGAGATGGGCCGTTTCTTGCTCGGGTCGACGGTCGTCATGCTGTTCCCGGCGCCCGCGCTGGCCTTCAACCAGGACTGGTCGCCCACCCGCGCGATCCGCCTGGGCGAAGCCATGGCCAACTACACCAATTTGTGAGTGTTTGTCTCACAACCCGCATGCAGCATGCCCTGACAGCTATAAAACTAGTAGCATCCTCATCGATTGCGCTATAGTCGCCGGCCAACGAGACGGTTCATACCAACCACAAGAACGCTTCGAGGAGATGATGTCGATGAGTACCAAGGAAAACGCAGCCGTCAGCCAGTTGCTCGCCCTGCTCGAAGCCCGCTACGCGCTGCGCGTGCTCTGGGCCCTGCGCGACGGCCATGCGCAGACCTTCCGTTTGCTTCAGGACAGCGTGGGCAGCATCACTCCCAACACGCTCAACACCCGCATCAAGGAACTGCGCGAAGCCGGCATCGTCGGCCACGGCAGCGATGGCTACAGCCTCACGCTCAGCGGCCAGGACCTGCTCAAGCGCCTTTCCGACCTGCAGGCCTTTGCCGGCAAATGGCAACTGGGACAACTCAAGAAAGCAGCAGCACCCGCAGCGGTCGCATCGCCCGCCGCGCCGGTTTCCCCAGCGGCCGCACCCGCTCCGGCCCCGGTGGCGGCACCTGCGTCCACACCCGCGCCCCCTTCCGACGACACCAGCCAGAGCTGACGGACCACAGGCCTGCCTGTCCGGCATCGGTAAACTCCGCGCCTTCGATCCACTGATCTCACATCGACGCAAGGAGCGTTTCTCATGCCCACCACTTCCTCCGGCCTGCAATACGAAGACACCGAAGTCGGCACCGGCGCCGAAGCCAAGGCCGGCCAGCACGTGCACGTGCACTACACCGGCTGGCTCTACAACGACGGCGTGCAAGGCGCCAAGTTCGATTCGAGCCGCGACCGCAACGACCCGTTCGCGTTCTCGCTGGGCGCGGGCCAGGTCATCAAGGGCTGGGACGAAGGCGTGGCCGGCATGAAGATCGGCGGCAAGCGCACGCTGATCATTCCCGCATCGCTGGGCTATGGCGCCCGCGGCGCCGGCGGCGTGATCCCCCCGAACGCCACCCTGAAGTTCGACGTCGAGCTCCTGGACGCACACTGAGCATTCGAGCCGACGGCTCCAAGGCCCGATTCCGGGCCTTTTTCATGCCTCCGCGGCCCTTTTGGCCGCGTTTTTTCGCTTGAAATGCTTTGGGCCAGCCCCATGTGGCTGGCTAACGTTTGTTTTCCGGCACACGCCGGTTCTTTGAAAAATGTCTGACCCGCAACAATCCGCACAGAATTCTCAAATGCTGCAAGGCGAGCCAAGCCCCGAAGAACTGGAGGCTGCGCACGCCGCCAATGAAGCCGAGGCGCTCGACGCCCTGGCCGTGGCACAAGGCGAGCTCGCCGCCCTGCAGACCAAGAATGCCGAACTGGCCGACCAGTACCTGCGCGCCCAGGCCGATGTGCAGAACGCTCGTCGCCGCGCCGACGACGAGATCACCAAGGCCCGCAAGTTCGCCGTCGAGGCCTTTGCCGAGAGCCTGCTGCCGGTGACCGACAGCCTCGAAGCCGGCCTGGCCATCAAGGACGCCACCCCCGAGCAGATCCGCGAAGGCGCCGAAGCCACGCTGCGCCAGCTCAAGAGCGCGCTCGAACGCAACAAGGTGATCGAAGTGGCCCCCGCACCCGGCACCAAGTTCGACCCGCACCAGCACCAGGCCATCTCGGTGGTGCCCGCCGACCAGGAGCCGAACACCGTGGTGAGCGTGCTGCAGAAGGGCTACACCATCAACGAGCGCGTGCTGCGCCCGGCGCTGGTCACGGTCAGCGCGCCGAAGTAATCCGCGGCATTCGCCAGCACACAAGATTCCCACAGGAAATCCCCGCTTCATACCTTGAATCGCGACGGGTTATCCACAAGTTCATAACAACATATTTTTCAGGCTTCAGGAGTAAAGAACATGGCAAAGATCATCGGCATCGACCTCGGCACCACCAACTCGTGCGTGTCGATCATGGAAGGCAACACCACGCGTGTGATCGAGAACTCGGAAGGTGCGCGCACCACGCCGTCGATCGTCGCGTACCAGGAAGACGGTGAAGTGCTGGTCGGTGCCTCGGCCAAGCGCCAGGCCGTTACCAACCCCAAGAACACGCTGTACGCGATCAAGCGACTGATCGGCCGCAAGTTCGAGGAAAAGGAAGTCCAGAAGGACATCGACCTGATGCCCTACACCATCGCCAAGGCCGACAACGGCGACGCATGGGTGGAAGTGCGCGGCAAGAAGATGGCCCCGCAACAGGTCAGCGCCGACATCCTGCGCAAGATGAAGAAGACCGCCGAAGACTACCTCGGCGAAACCGTGACCGAAGCCGTGATCACGGTGCCGGCCTACTTCAACGACGCCCAGCGCCAGGCCACCAAGGACGCCGGCCGCATCGCGGGCCTCGACGTCAAGCGCATCATCAACGAGCCCACCGCTGCCGCCCTGGCCTTCGGCCTCGACAAGCAGGACAAGGCCGACCGCAAGATCGCCGTGTATGACCTCGGCGGCGGTACCTTCGACGTGTCGATCATCGAAATTGCCGACGTCGACGGCGAGAAGCAGTTCGAAGTGCTGTCGACCAACGGCGACACCTTCCTGGGCGGCGAAGACTTCGACCAGCGCATCATCGACTACATCATCGGCGAGTTCAAAAAGGACCAGGGCGTCGACCTGAGCAAGGACGTGCTGGCCCTGCAGCGCCTGAAGGAAGCCGCTGAAAAGGCCAAGATCGAACTGTCGAACAGCGCGCAGACCGACATCAACCTGCCCTACATCACGGCCGATGCCTCGGGTCCGAAGCACCTGAACATCAAGCTCACCCGCGCCAAGCTCGAAAGCCTGGTCGACGAGCTGATCGAGCGCACCATCGCTCCCTGCCGCGTGGCCATCAAGGACGCCGGCATCAGCGTGGGCGACATCAACGACGTGATCCTAGTCGGCGGCATGACCCGCATGCCCAAGGTGCAGGACAAGGTGAAGGCCTTCTTCGGCAAGGAGCCGCGCAAGGACGTGAACCCCGACGAAGCCGTGGCTGTCGGCGCCGCCATCCAGGGCCAGGTGCTCTCGGGCGACCGCAAGGACGTGCTGCTGCTCGACGTGACCCCGCTGTCGCTGGGCATCGAAACGATGGGCGGCGTGATGACGAAGATGATCGCCAAGAACACGACGATCCCGACGAAGTTCGCGCAGACCTTCTCGACCGCCGAAGACAACCAGCCGGCCGTGACCATCAAGGTGTTCCAGGGCGAGCGCGACATCGCCGCGGGCAACAAGGCGCTCGGCGAATTCAATCTCGAAGGCATTCCGCCGGCATCGCGCGGCACGCCGCAGATCGAGGTGAGCTTCGACATCGACGCCAACGGCATCCTGCACGTCGGCGCGAAGGACAAGGGCACCGGCAAGGAAAACAAGATCACCATCAAGGCGAGCTCGGGCCTGTCCGAGGACGAGATCCAGAAGATGGTGAAGGACGCCGAACTCAACGCCGAAGACGACAAGAAGAAGCTCGAAATCGTGCAGGCGCGCAACCAGGGCGAGGCAATGGTGCACAGCGTGAAGAAGTCGCTGGGCGAACATGGTGCAAGCCTCGAAGCCGCCGAGAAGGACGCGATCGAAGCAGCGATCAAGGACCTGGAAGAAGCCCTCAAGGGTGAAGACAAGACCGCGATCGAGGAAAAGACCAACACGCTGATGACCGCAAGCCAGAAGCTGGGCGAGAAGATGTACGCCGAATCGCAGGCCGCGGCCGGCGCCTCGGCCGCCTCCGGCCCGGGTGGCGCGGAAGCTGCTGCAAGCGCGCAGGCCGACGACAACGTGGTCGACGCCGAAGTGAAGGAAGTCAAGAAGGGCTGATCTTCAGTCCCTTGAGCAAGGCTGGAACACCTGAAAAGGTGCTCCAGCCTTTCTCGCTTCAAGTTACCCGAGTTCCCGCTGCTTCCCTGATCTGCTGATCGACCTGCCATGGCCACCAAACGCGACTACTACGAAACCCTCGGCGTCCCCAAGAACGCGAGCGAGGAAGAAATCAAGAAGGCTTATCGCAAGCTTGCGATGAAGCACCACCCCGACCGCAACCACGGCGACACCTCGAAGGAGGCCGAGGCCAAGTTCAAGGAGGTGAAGGAAGCCTACGAAATGCTGTCCGACGGACAGAAGCGCGCGGCCTACGACCAGTACGGCCATGCCGGCGTCGACCCCAACATGCGCGGCGGCCCGGGCGCCGAAGGCTTCGGTGGCTTCGCGGAAGCCTTCGGCGACATCTTCGGCGACGTATTCGGCGGCGGCGGCCGAGGCCGCACCAGCAGCGGCCGCCAGGTGTTCCGCGGCAGCGACCTGAGCTACGCGATGGAGATCTCGCTCGAAGAGGCTGCAGAAGGCAAGACCACCGAGATCCGCATCCCCACCTGGGACGAGTGCGACACCTGCCATGGCTCGGGCGCGAAGCCCGGCACCAAGCCCATCACCTGCACGACCTGCCACGGCGCGGGCGCGGTGCAGATGCGCCAGGGCTTCTTCAGCGTGCAGCAGACCTGCCCTACCTGCCACGGCAGCGGCAAGATCGTTCCCGAGCCCTGCACCGTGTGCCACGGCCAGGGCAAGATCAAGCGCAACAAGACGCTCGAAGTGAAGATCCGCGCAGGCATCGACGACGGCCAGCGCATGCGCGTGACCGGCAGCGGCGAGCCCGGCGTCAACGGCGGCCCGCCGGGCGACCTGTACATCGAGATCCGGCTCAGGAAGCACGACATCTTCGAGCGCGACGGCGACAACCTGCACTGCGTGGTGCCCGTGAGCATGACCACGGCGGCGCTGGGCGGCGAGATCAACGTGCCCACGCTCAAGGGCGCGGCGGCCATCGACATTCCCGAAGGCACGCAAAGCGGCAAGCAGTTCCGCCTGCGCGGCAAGGGCATCAAGGGCGTGAACTCGAGCTACCCCGGCGACCTCTACTGCCACGTGCGCGTCGAGACGCCGGTGAAGCTCACCGAGTTCCAGCGCAAGCTGCTGAAGGACCTCGACGAGTCGCTCAAGAAGGGCGGCGAAAAGCACAGCCCGACCGACAAGGGCTGGTTCGACAAGGCGAAGGAATTCTTCAGCTGAGCTGCCTTGTGAGCACCAAAGGCGTGCAGGGACTGGCCAGCTGCCTGAATCCCTGCCTCATCCGGCGCCAGCGTTACACGTCGGACCTGTTCTCCATCTGAGATATGTAACGCCGGGGGCTTCCACTTCAGTGGATGCCACCACCTCCAACCAGGGCCGCTTAGCGGCCCTTTGTCATGCTGGAGTCGCCGGACTGGTGCATCCAGGCCTCCCAGGCCCGTAGCAGGCACATTGGCAGTGCGTCCCGCACCTCTGCGGTACATGCCGACCCGCGCCCAAGCTTCCTTCCCACGCCAACACGCGCAAGCGGCCCATCAAAAAGTGGCGCGAGGATTGCTTTTATATTTTTTTTGGCTGTGCAATAAACCAAACGACAGACCGCGCGTTATTGCAGGAGACGCCCGTTTTTTTGAGCCCCGAGGCTCAATAGGCGATGCTTTCCCGGAGAAAAGGCAAAAACGGACGATAGCCATTTGGCATAGGTGTTTTCACCCGGGGAGAATTGGGAAAGCGAGCCTTTGAATTTAACTGAAATCCGGAAATTTGTTCCTTGTTTTTCGTTGAACTTTACTCGTCCGTGTGGTTCTGAATTAACAAATGATTTGCCGGGTTCAATCTTTGCTTTATGCTGATTGTTAGCAGATTGTTGTAAGGGAGTTTTCCGCGGCATGCAGCCATGGGCAGGCACACCTTTAAATGTTGCGCAAGGCCTTTGCTGCACGCCATCGGGCTAAAAGCCCACTGACTTGATGGAGGCGTGACCATGGATGTGATCAGCAACTTTGCCGCCCGCTACGAGCGCACCCGCGAGGAAGTCATCTCGCTGCAGGACTACCTGGATATCTGCAAGCGTGACCCCACGGCCTACGCCACTGCCTCCGAGCGCATGCTCAAGGCCATCGGCGACCCGGAGCTGGTCGACACGCGCAACGACCCCCGTCTTTCGCGCATCTTCGCCAACAAGGTCATCAAGATCTATCCGGCGTTCAAGGAGTTCTATGGCATGGAAGACGCCATAGAACAGGTGGTGTCCTATTTCCGACACGCAGCCCAGGGGCTGGAAGAAAAGAAGCAAATCCTTTACCTGCTGGGCCCGGTCGGTGGCGGCAAGAGCTCGATCGCCGAACGCCTGAAGCAGTTGATGGAGCACGTGCCCTTCTACGCCATCCAAGGCTCACCGGTGAACGAATCCCCGCTCGGCCTCTTCGACACGCTCGAAGACGGCGAGATCCTTGAAAAAGAATACGGCATCCCCCGCCGGTACCTGAATCGAATTCTCTCGCCCTGGGCCGTCAAGCGGCTCGAGGAGTACGGCGGCGACATCCGCCAGTTCAAGATCGTCAAGCGCTTCCCGTCGGTGCTGCGGCAGATCGCCGTCGCCAAGACCGAGCCCGGCGACGAGAACAACCAGGACATTTCCTCGCTGGTCGGCAAGGTCGACATCCGCAAGCTCGAAACCTATGCCCAGGACGATCCGGACGCCTACGCCTACTCCGGCGGCCTTTGCCTGGCCAACCAGGGCCTGCTGGAGTTCGTGGAAATGTTCAAGGCGCCCATCAAGGTGCTGCACCCTCTGCTCACGGCAACGCAGGAAAGCAACTTCAAGGGCACCGAAGGCTTCGGCGCCATCCCGTTCGACGGCATCGTGCTCGCGCACAGCAACGAGAGCGAGTGGAAGGCCTTCCGCAACAACAAGAACAACGAGGCTTTCCTCGACCGGATCTACATCGTCAAGGTGCCCTACTGCCTGCGCGCCTCGGAAGAAATCAAGATCTACGAGAAGCTGGTGCGCAACTCGTCGCTGGCCCAGGCACCCTGCGCGCCCGGCACCCTGCGCATGATGGCCCAGCTCTCGGTGCTCACTCGCCTGAAGGAGCCCGAGAACTCCAGCACCTTCAGCAAGATGCAGGTGTACGACGGCGAGAACCTCAAGGACACCGACCCCAAGGCCAAGTCGATCCAGGAGTACCGCGACTACGCGGGCGTCGACGAAGGCATGAGCGGTGTGTCCACGCGCTTCGCCTTCAAGATCATCTCGAAGGTCTTCAACTTCGACAGCTCGGAAGTGGCCGCGAACCCGGTGCACCTGATGTATGTGCTCGAACAGCAGATCGAGCGCGAGCAGTTCGCGCCCGAGATCGAGCAGAAGTACATCAGCTACATCAAGGAGCTGCTGGCGCCTCGCTATGCCGAGTTCATCGGCAAGGAGATCCAGACCGCCTACCTCGAGAGCTACAGCGAGTACGGCCAGAACATCTTCGACCGCTACGTCACCTACGCCGACTACTGGATCCAGGATCAGGAGTTCCGCGACGTCGACACCGGCGAAGTGTTCGATCGCGCCTCGCTCAATGGCGAACTCGAAAAAATCGAGCGGCCCGCCGGCATCGGCAACCCGAAGGACTTCCGCAACGAGATCGTCAACTTCGTGCTGCGCGCACGGGCCGGCAACGCGGGGCGCAACCCGGCGTGGACCAGCTACGAAAAGCTGCGCGCGGTGATCGAGAAGAAGATGTTCTCCAACACCGAAGAGTTGCTGCCGGTGATCAGCTTCAACACCAAGAGCAGCGCCGACGAGCAGAAGAAGCACGAAGACTTCGTGACCCGCATGGTCGAGAAGGGCTACACGGCCAAGCAGGTTCGCCTGCTCTGCGAGTGGTATCTGCGGGTGCGCAAGAGTTCATAAAAAGACGACCCTTCGTTCGTTCTCTCTTTGCAAGGAGCTTTGACAACATCGTGGCCATCCTGCAGCAGATCATCGACCGCCGGCTATCGGGCAAGAACAAGTCCATTGGCAACCGCGAGCGCTTCCTTCGGCGCTACAAGGGGCAGATCCAGGAAGCGGTGAGGCGCGCCGTCAGCGGCCGCAACATCCGCGAACTGGAGCAAGGCGAAGACGTGACCCTGCCGCGCCACGACGTGTCCGAGCCGGTGTTCGGGCATGCACGCGGCGGCGACCGCGAGTACGTGCATCCGGGCAACCAGGAGTACCTGAAAGGCGACCGCATCAAGCGCCCCGAAGGCGGGGGCAGCGGTGGCTCCGGCAGCGGCGAGGCCAGCGACAGCGGCGAAGGCGAGGACGACTTCGTCTTCCGCCTCACGCGCGAAGAGTTCATGCGCGTGTTCTTCGACGACCTCGCGCTGCCGCACCTCATTCGCACGCAGATCGCCGACGTGCCGGAGTGGAAGAGCCACCGCGCCGGCTTCACCAGCGATGGCTCTCCCAACAACCTGCACGTGGTGCGCTCGATGCGCGGTGCGCTCGCCCGCCGCATCGCGCTGGGCGGCGAACCGCGCAAGGAGCTCAAGCGCCTGGAAGCGCACCTCGAACACCTGAAGCTGCATCCGCAGGTCACTTCAGCGCTCATCCAGAAGGAAATTCGCGAAACCGAAGAGCGCATCGCCGAGTTGCGCCGCACCATGCGGCACGTGCCCTACATCGACCCCATCGACCTGCGCTACCGCAACCGCGTGAAGACACCGGTGCCCAGCGCCAAGGCCGTGATGTTCTGCCTCATGGACGTGTCGGGCTCGATGGACGAGGCGCGCAAGGACATGGCCAAGCGCTTCTTCATGCTGCTGTACATGTTCCTCACGCGGCACTACGAGACCATCGACCTCGTGTTCCTGCGCCACCACACGCAGGCGCAGGAGGTGACTGAAGAAGAGTTCTTCCACGCCACCGAAACCGGCGGCACCGTGGTGTCGAGCGCGCTGGTACTGATGGACGAGATCATCAAGGCGCGCTACCCCAGCGGCGAATGGAACGTGTACGGCGCACAGGCCAGCGACGGCGACAACTGGCACCAGGACAGCGGCCGCTGCCGCGAGCTGCTGGTCGAGAACATCCTGCCGGTGGTGCGCTACTACGCCTACGTGCAGGTGGCCGAGACCGAGCAGAACCTGTGGCAGGAGTACCAGCAGCTCGAGGGCGTCGCGCCCAACTTCGCCATGCGCAAGGTGTCCGACGCGCAAGACATCTATCCGGTTTTCCGCGACCTGTTCAAGAAGGAAGGGGTCACGTCATGAGCGCCATCATCGTCCCCCCCCGGCTCGAACGCCTGCCCAGCCCTTCCGACTGGACATTCGACCTCATCGAGACGTATCACACCGAGATCGCCAAGACCGCCAAGGGCTATGGCCTCGACGTGTACGCGAACCAGCTCGAGGTCATCACGGCCGAACAGATGATGGACGCCTACGCGAGCGTGGGCATGCCGATGATCTATCGCCACTGGTCGTACGGCAAACAATTCATCGCCACCGAGAAAAACTATCGCCGGGGCCACATGGGGCTGGCCTACGAGATCGTCATCAACTCCGATCCGTGCATCGCCTACCTGATGGAAGAAAACACCATGGCCATGCAGGCCCTGGTGATCGCGCATGCGGCCTACGGCCACAACAGCTTCTTCAAGGGCAACTACCTGTTCCGCATGTGGACCGATGCGTCGTCCATCATCGACTACCTCGTCTACGCGCGGCACTACATCGCCGAATGCGAGGAGCGCCACGGCCTCGATGCGGTCGAGGAACTGCTCGACTCCTGCCATGCGCTGATGAACTACGGCGTCGACCGCTATCGCCGCCCGCAGAAGCGCTCGCTGGCGCAAGAAAGCGCCCAGCGCACCGAGCGCGAACGCCACATGCAGCAGCAGGTGAACGACCTGTGGCGCACGCTGCCGCGCAAGAGCGAGCAGGCAGCCGAGTCCGATTCGTCAAAACGCTTTCCGTCGGAGCCGCAGGAGAACCTGCTCTACTTCATCGAGAAGAACGCCGCGCTGCTCGAACCCTGGCAGCGCGAGGTGGTGCGCATCGTGCGCAAGATCGCGCAGTACTTCTACCCGCAGCGCCAGACCCAGGTGATGAACGAAGGCTGGGCCACCTTCTGGCACTACACGCTGCTCAACACCATGTACGACCGCGGCCAGCTGGCCGACGGCTTCATGATGGAATGGCTCAGTTCGCACACGGGCGTGATCTTCCAGCCGCCAGTGGGACACCGCGCTTACAGCGGCATCAACCCGTATGCGCTGGGTTTCGCGATGTACACCGACCTGCGGCGCGTCTGCGAGAAGCCGACCGAGGAAGACCGCCGCTGGTTCCCCGACTTCGCGGGCAGCGACTGGCTCAAGACGCTCGACTACGCGATGCGCAACTTCAAGGACGAGAGCTTCATCGGCCAGTTCCTGAGCCCGAAGACGATGCGCGACTTCCGCCTGTTCTCGATCCGCGACTTCCAGAGCGAGGCCGAGCTGGAGGTATCCGCCATCCACGACGACAGCGGCTACCAGGCGCTGCGCGAATCGCTGTCACGCCAGTACGACATCAGCAGCCGCGAGCCCGACATCCAGGTGTGGAGCGTGGCCACGCGCGGCGACCGTTCGCTGACGCTGCGTCACACGCAGCGCAACAACCTGCCACTGCACGACGGGGCTGAAGAAGTGCTGAAGCACGTCGCGCGGCTCTGGGGCTTCGACGTGCACCTCGAAAGCATCGACAGCGCCGGGCGCATCAGCCGCAGCTGGAAGGCCACGGCGCCGAAGCAGCTCTACTAGAAGTACGAGGGTCAGGGCACCAGGGCCGCGATGGCCAAGGTGTAGCCCTTCACGCCCAGCCCCACGATGATTCCCTTCGCCGCGGGCGAGATGTACGAGTGGTGGCGAAACTCCTCGCGCGCGTGCACGTTCGAGATGTGCAGCTCGATCAACGGCACGCTCGTACCCTTGATCGCATCGTGCAGCGCAATCGACGTGTGGGTGTAGGCGCCGGGGTTCATCACCACGCCGAGCATGTTGCCCGCCGCCACTTCGCGGCCGGCTTCCTGGATCCAGTCGATCAGCACGCCTTCGTGGTTCGACTGGCGGCATTCGATCTCCACGCCCAGCTTCGCGCCCGTGTCCTTGCACAGGCGCTCGACGTCGGCCAGCGTGTCGCGTCCGTACTGTTCGGGCTCGCGCGTGCCGAGCAGGTTGAGGTTGGGGCCGTTGAGGACGAGGATTTTCTTCATGATGGATGAGGGTCTGGCGGACTGCAATTATGGTCTCGCGGCCGTCCTGCGGCGCCGCGCCGTGGACGATCCGACGTAGTAGTTGTACGAATCGATGTCGACCACGCAGCGCGCCATCAGGTCGACGAACGAGCGCAGCTTCTGCCCCATGTAGCGCTGCCGTTGGTAGGCACAGTAGATGCGCCGCGGCTCGGGCTGCCACTGCGGCAGCACCGGCACCAGCACGCCCTGCTCCAACTCCGGGCGCACGAAGAAGGCCGGCAGCAGCGCGATGCCCAGGCCGTCGATGCAGAAAGTCTTCATGACCCAGTGGTCGTTGGTCTCGAAGGCGGGCTCGGGCTGGAAGGCAAAGCTCGACGCGCCCGACACCAGCAGCGCCTGCGAACGCACCGAAGGCTCCTTCATCACGATGGACTGGTGCGTGGCCAGCTCTTCAGGCGACGACGGCGTGCCGCGGCGTGCCAGGTACTGCGGGCTCGCATACAGCCCGTAGTTCAGCCGCCCGAGCAGCTTGGCCACGAGGTTCGGCGCATCGGGCGGCTCGGAGCACACGTAGCAGTCGACATCGCCGATCTGCGGCGCATGAAAGCCGTTCGCCACGTCGAGCTGGCAGCGCACGTCCGGGTGCGTTTCCAGGAACAGCTTGACGACATGGCAGACGAAGGAGGTGCTGAACTGCGTGTCCGACAGCAGCGAGAGGCCGCCCGAGACGCCCGTCGTCAGCGCGTGGATCTCGGTGCTGGCCGCTTCGAGCCGGCCCGTCACTTCGTCGAGCAGCCCTTCTCCGCGTGCGAAGAAGGCGCGGCCGGCCTCGGTGAGCGCAATGCGGCGGGGGCTGCGCATCAGCAACTGCGCGCCAAGCAACTTCTCCAGCCGCGTGAGCTGCCGGCTCAAAGTGGCCTTGGAGACACCCGAGAGGCTTTCGGCCTTGGTGAGACTGCCGCTCCTGGCGATCAGTACGAAGGCCTCGACCAGGGCGAGATCGATCCGGCTCATGAGGCCCGGCGTTGCAGGAATGAAAAGTAGCGTCTCTTCATGTGGCTTTCATCGGTGCGGCGGAAGCGGTACGGTATCACCGGCGCCCAGTCTTGCGCCCCACGACTCATGAACACACAGAACACCGCCACCTGGCACCCCGTTACGCGCTCGGCCGACCTGCGCGCCGGCGCCAACATCGTCGCCGGCTTTGCCGAGGGCCAGGAGCTCGCGCTCTGGCGCGCCGCCGACGGCACCGCCCAGGCCTGGGAGAACCGCTGCCCGCACCGCAGCGTGCGCTTCACGCTGGGCCAGGTCGTCGACAACCGCCTGGCCTGCGCGTACCACGGCTGGCAGTACGCGGCGGGCAGCGGGCAGTGCACCAGCATTCCGGCGCATCCGGCCATGCAGGCTCCGCGCAACGTCTGCGCGAAGACCTTCGGCACGATGGAGGCCGCAGGGATGCTGTGGGTTCACCTGTCGCCCGAAGTGCCGCCCGCGCCCGCCGAACTGGAAGGCGCCATCCCCACCGGCTGGCACTTCTGCCGCACGCTGACCGTGCGTGCGCCCGCCGGCACGGTGCGAGAAACGCTGGCACAGCGCGGCCTGACAGCCGATGCGGTCTCAGCCGCCTGGCGCGGCCTGCTCGACGACGTGAACACCGTCGCCCTCGTCCTCGACGCCCAGCCCCGGCTTGCCTTCGTCCACCTGTGGACCGATGCAGCGCCCGGCTCGCCCGCCATGAAGGCCCTGCACACCGCCGCCCGCGAACTGCGCGCCGGCATCGAAGCCCTGCCCCAAGGCTGAAAGCACCCATGCCCTTCGTTACCGACGACCCCAACATGCTCGACGACTGGCTGGTCGTCGGGCCCGCGACGACCACGCCCCGCACGACCCGCCTGCTCGGCGAAACCGTGCAGCTCTGGACCGACGCCGACGGCACACCCCGATGCCGCCTCGGCGACCAGCCGCTTACTGTGCAGTCGCGCTACGGCTACTTCTGGGTCTGCCCCAGCGGCCGACCCGCGCGCGCTCTGTTCGACTTTCCCGAGCACAGCGAGCCCGGCCGCCGCATCATCGACTGCGGCGGCATCGGCGTCGCGGTGTCGGGCCTGCGCGTGATCGAGAACTTCCTCGACATGGCGCACTTTCCCTTCGTGCATGCCGACTACCTCGGCAAGGTGCCGCACACCGAGGTGGCGCAGTATCAGGTGCAGGTCGAGTCCGCCACCGGCGAAATCTGGGCCACCGACTGCCGCTTCTGGCAGCCGCGCGCCTCTGCCGCCCACGATTCGGGCAGCGAGGTGCTCTACAAGTACCGCGTGATGCAGCCCTTCTCGGCCATGCTCTACAAATCGAGCTTCCGCGCGGGCGAGCTCGACGCGATCGGCCTCTTTCTTCAGCCCATCGACGACGAACACGTTGTCGCCCACACCCTGCTCGCCTGCTACGACGACGACTCCACCGATGCCGAGCTCATCGCCTTCCAGCACACCATCTTCGGCCAGGACAAGCCCATCCTGGAGAACCATGCCTTCAAGCGCATGCCGCTCGAAGGCCGCGCCGAAACGCCGACGCGCGGCGACACATCCTCCGTCACCTACCGGCGATGGCTGCGCGAGCGCGGCATGCGCTTCGGCGTGAGGGCGGCGGCATGACGATCAGGCTGTACGACTACCCGCTCTCAGGCAACTGCTTCAAGGTGCGGCAGATGCTGGCCTGGCTGGGTGTCGCGTACGAAACGGTGCCGGTCGATTTCTTTCCCGGCCGCGAGCACAAATCCGCCGTATTCCTGGCGAACATCAACCCGCTCGGCCAGCTCCCAGTGATCGACGACGACGGCTTCCTGCTGCGCGATGCACAGGCCATCCTGGTCTACCTGGCAAGCCGCTACGACGCGCAAGGCCGCTGGTACCCCGACGACCCGAAGCTGCGCGGCCAGGTCGCGATGTGGCTCGCCACTGCCGACGACATCACCCGCACCGCCTCGGCCGCGCGGCTGCACGACGCACTGGGCTACCACCACCTCGACATCGAGGCCTGTCGCAGCGGCGCGCGCGCCGTGTTCCGCGTGCTCGACGACCATCTCGCCGAGCAGGCCAGCGCGGGCCTGCGCTGGCTTGCGTCCGCACCCGAGCCGACCATTGCCGACCTCGCCTGCTTCCCCTACGTCGCGCTCGCCGGCGAAGGCGGCATTTCTCTCGATGAATTTCCCGCACTGCGAAACTGGGTCTGGGACTTTCGCCACCTGCCCGGCTTTGTGGGAATGTCGGGAATCTTTCCCGCCGGCCCTGTTTGAACGTCGTCTGGGTATCCTTACCGCTTCGCCTTTCTGAAGAATCACACTCGCCATGAAAACCAAAGCTGCCGTCGCCTGGAAATCCGGAGCCCCGCTCACCATCGAAACCGTGGACCTCGAAGGCCCGAAATTCGGCGAAGTGCTGGTCGAGATCAAGGCCACCGGCATCTGCCACACCGACTACTACACCCTCTCGGGCGCCGACCCCGAAGGCATCTTTCCCGCGATCCTCGGCCATGAAGGCGCGGGCATCGTGGTCGACGTCGGCCCCGGTGTCACCACGCTGAAAAAGGGCGACCACGTCATTCCTCTGTACACGCCCGAATGCCGCCAGTGCAAGTTCTGCCTGAGCCGCAAGACGAATCTGTGCCAGCTGATCCGCGGCACGCAGGGCAAGGGCCTGATGCCCGACGCCACCTCGCGCTTCAGCCTCGACGGCAAGCCGATCTTTCACTACATGGGCACGTCGACCTTCAGCAACTACACGGTCGCCCCTGAAATCTCGCTCGCCAAGATCCGCGAAGACGCCCCCTTCGACAAGGTCTGCTACATCGGCTGCGGCGTCACCACCGGCATCGGCGCGGTGATCTTCACGGCCAAGGTGGAAGCCGGCGCCAACGTGGTGGTGTTCGGCCTCGGCGGCATCGGGTTGAACGTGATCCAGGGCGCCAGGATGGTAGGTGCCGACAAGATCATCGGCGTGGACCTGAACCCCGAGCGCGAGGCCATGGCCCGCAAGTTCGGCATGACGCACTTCATCAACCCCAAGGACACCGAGAACGTCGTCGATGCCATCGTGCAGCTGACCGATGGCGGCGCCGACTACAGCTTCGAGTGCATCGGCAACACCAAGGTGATGCGCCAGGCGCTCGAATGCACGCACAAGGGCTGGGGCCGCAGCATCATCATCGGCGTGGCCGAAGCGGGTGCGGAAATCAGCACGCGCCCGTTCCAGCTGGTTACCGGCCGCAAGTGGGAAGGCTCAGCCTTCGGCGGCGCACGCGGGCGCACCGACGTGCCGAAGATCGTCGACTGGTACATGGAAGGCAAGATCAACATCGACGACCTGATCACGCACACCATGCCGCTGGAGGACATCAACAAGGGCTTCGACCTGATGAAGCGCGGCGAATCCATTCGCGGCGTGGTTCTCTACTAAACCCCGGGAGGCGCTGGCCATGAATCGCATGGAGCCCCTGCACAAGATCGAAGCGGGCGTTCTCGAAATCGCCTACTTCGAAGCAGGCCCCGCCGACGGGCCTCCCGTGCTGCTGATGCACGGCTTTCCGTACGACATCCACACTTACGCCGAAGTCGCGCCAATGCTGGCCGACCAGGGCTGCCGCGTGATCGTGCCGTACCTGCGCGGCTACGGCGCCACGCGCTTCCTGAGCGAAGCCACACCACGCTCGGGCGAGCAGGCCGCACTGGGCGCCGACCTGCTCGCGCTGCTCGACGCGCTGAAGATCGACCGTGCCGTGCTGGCCGGTTACGACTGGGGCGGCCGCGCCGCCTGCGTGGTCGCGGCGCTGTGGCCCGAACGCTGCGCGGGGCTGGTGTCCCTCAACAGCTACAACATCCAGAACATCGCGAAGGCGATGGAGCCGGACACGCCGGCCAACGAGCACAGCCTCTGGTACCAGTACTACTTCCACAGCGAGCGCGGCCGCGCCGGCCTCGAAAAAGACCGCAAGGCGCTCACAAAGCTGCTGTGGAAGCTCTGGTCGCCAACCTGGAAGTTCGACGACGCCACCTTCGAGCGCAGCGCCGCCGCCTTCGACCACCCTGATTTCGTGGACGTGGTGATCCAGTCGTACCGCCACCGCTTCGGCCTCGTGCCGGGCGACCCGGCCTACGCCGACATCGAACACCGCCTTGCAGTCCAGCCCACGATCACCGTGCCCGCCATCACCTTCGACGGCATCGACGACGGCGTGCGCCCGCCTGCCGATGCATCGGCCCACGCACACCGTTTCAGCGGCCCGCGTTCGCACCGGCTCGTGCCCGGCGCGGGCCACAACATGCCGCAGGAAGCGCCGCGCACCTTTGCCGACGCCGTGCTCGAACTCGTGCCCGCCCTGCGCGGCAAGAACCCGCAATGACCGACAACACTCCGAAGACTCTTTCCGAGCACCACGCCTTTGGCGGCGTGCAGCGCTTTCTCGAACACCGCTCGCATGAAATCGGCCTGCCGATGCGCTTCTCGGTCTACCTGCCGCCGCAGGTCGCGCACGAGCGGGTGCCCGCCCTGCTCTACCTCGCGGGCCTGACCTGCAACGAGGAGACCTTCGCGATGAAGGCCGGCGCGCAGCGCATGGCCGCGAGCCTGGGCCTTGCGCTGATCGCGCCCGACACCAGCCCGCGCGGCCGCGAAGCGGAAAGCATTCCGGGTGCGAAGGACGACTGGGATTTCGGCATCGGCGCCGGCTTCTACCTCGACGCGCTCGTCGAGCCATGGGCCACGCACTGGCGCATGGAAAGCTGGGTCGTGCACGAACTGCTGCCGCTGGTCGCGAAGCACTTCGCCATCGACGGCGAGCGCATCGGCATCTTCGGCCACTCGATGGGCGGCCACGGTGCGCTCACCCTGGCGCTGCGGCATCCGGGGCGCTTCAAGTCGCTCTCGGCCTTTGCGCCGATCTGCGCGCCCACGCAGTGCCCATGGGGCGAGAAGGCACTCGGCGGCTATCTGGGCCAGCCCGGCGCCGACCGTGCGCAGTGGCTGGCGCACGACGCCAGCGCGCTCATGAAGTCGCAGGTGGTGGCGCCCTACCCGCAAGGCATCCTCATCGACCAGGGTCTGGCCGACAAATTCCTCGCCGAGCAGCTGCACCCCGAGGCCTTCGAGGCCGCCTGCTTCGCGGCGGGCCAGCCGCTCACGCTGCGCCGCCACGCGGGCTACGACCACGGCTACTACTTCATCCAGAGCTTCATGGCCGACCACATCGCGCACCACGCGCAAACCCTGCGCTCCTAGGGCCGCGCCTCATCGACCACAGCGGCCCCGCGCCGTATCATGGTTCGCATGTCTGCCGCCCAAATTCCCGCCTTCCACCTGCGGTTGCGCGAAGGCAGCGCCGAAGAGAACATGGTGCTGGCCGGCATCTGGCGCCGCGCCTGGATCGCGGCCAACCGGGGCGTTCCCCATTTCGAGCCGATCGGCTACTGGCTGCACCGCGTGCAGACCGAGTTCGGCCCGCCCGCCGAAGTGGTGCTGGCGGAGCGCGACGGGCAGGTGCTGGCGTTCATGGTGCTGCTGGAGCGGCGCGAATACGTGGCCCAGCTCTTCGTCGAGCCCCATCTGCGCAACCAGGGTTTGGGCAAGGCCTTGCTCGACGAAGCCTGCGTGCGCATTCCCACAGGCTGGTGGCTGCACGTTGCCTCCACCAACACGTCGGCGCAGCGCTTCTACGAGCGCTATGGCCTCGAGCGCGGTGCGGTCGATCGGCACCCCTCGAGCGGCCGCGAACGCATCGCCTACCATTGGTCGCCCTCGCGCCCGCCGTGGCGCATCGGCTGAACCCCATCTTCTTTTCGTGCCCATGCGCATCGACCACATCGCACTCTGGACCACCGATCTCGAACGCTGCAAGCGCTTCTATGTCGACTACTTCGGCGCCACCGCCGGCGCGGGTTATGTCAACCCGGCCAAGGGCTTCGCCTCGTGCTTCCTGAGCCTGGGCGACGGCGCGCGCATCGAGGCCATGACCACGAGCACGCTCTCGCCCGTGACGGCCGAAGCCGGCGCGCAGCGCATGGGCTGGACGCACCTGGCGATCAGCGTGGGCTCCGATGCGGCGGTCGACGAACTCACGCAACGTCTGAAGGCCGACGGCTACCCGCTGCTCGACGGCCCGCGCCGCACCGGCGATGGCTACTACGAGAGCGTGGTGCTCGACCCGGACGGCAACCGCATCGAGATCACCGCATGAGCGAATTCGTCGAGAGCCTGCACGAAACCTTCGAACGCCTGGGTCGCATCGAAACGCGCCGCATGTTCGGCGGCCACGGCATCTGGCACGAAGGCCGCATGATCGCGCTGGTCGCCAAGGACACGCTCTACCTCAAGGCCGATGCCGAGAGCGCCGCGCATTTCGACAAGCTGAACCTGCCGCCCTTCACCTACGTGCGCCAGGGCAAGTCGATGCCGATGTCGTACCGGCAAGCCCCGGCGGATCTTTTCGAAGACCGCGAGGAAGCCGCCCTGTGGGGCCGCCTTGCATATGAAGCAGCGCTGCGCTCGGGCCAGCCACCGAAGCCGAAGAAAACACCCGCAAAGAAAACAGCAGTGAAGAAAACCTCAGTGAAGAAAAAGACAGCGAAAGCAGCCTCCCGGTGAGCGAGAACCCCAAGCTCCCTCCCCTGCCCGAGCGCGAACAGATCGCGCTGCTCGAACCCTTCGAAGGCCTCGGCCTGAAAGACATCGTGGTCGTGCAGACGCTGCAAGATGCAGAACACGCCGCCGCCACGCTGCTCGCCGCAGGCATCGCCGGCTTTGACACCGAATCGAAGCCCACCTTCGCGAAGAACGAGGTGTCGGGTGGCCCGCACGTGGTGCAGTTCTCCACGCGCGACACGGCGTGGCTGTTCCAGCTGCATCGCACCGAGTGCAACCCGGTGGTGGCCGCGCTGATCGCCTCCACCGAGCTGCGCAAGGTCGGCTTCGGCCTGTCGGGCGACCTCACGCTGATCCGCAACCGGCTCAACATCGAGCCGAAGGCGGTGTTCGACATCGACAACGAATTCCGCCATCGCGGCTACCGCAAGTCGGTCGGTGTGAAGGCGGCGGTGGCTCTGGTGTTCAACCGCCGCTTCATCAAGTCGCGCAAGGCGACCACTTCCAACTGGGCCAACAAGCAGCTCACCGAGGCGCAGATCCGCTACGCCGCGAACGACGCTTATGCGTCGATCCGCGTGTACGACGCGCTCTTCAGCAGCAGCAACTGACCGATCGAAACGGGGTCAGTCGCGCCCCGCCTCCAGGATCGCCTGCGCGAGCCTCTGGGGGTTCGAGAAGAACATCTCGTGGCTGCCGGGGCACTCCACCAGCCGGAACAGGCCCAGCCGCTCCGACAGGCGCGGATGCCACGGCATGCCGTGCGGCAGCGCGGTGTCCTGCAGGCAGTTGACATACGACTTGCCCAGTGCCAGCGCGGCCAGCGGCTGCTGCAGCCTGATCTTGTCGGTAAAGGTGCGGTACGGATGCGGGTTGAGCTTGCCGTAGGCGGCCGTCGCGGTCGCCAGGTCCGCGTCGTTGATGAAAGCTTCGCGCCAGATCTCGAAGGGCAATGTCACGGCATTGCCGTTGGCCTCCGCGACGGCGTCGAACATCGTCACGTAATGCGGCGGCACCATGTCGTTGAGCGATTCGCCATCGAGCGGCACGAAGGCGTTGATGTACACCAGCCGCTTCAGCCGCGGCGCAATGCGGTCCGCCACGCCCGAAATCACCATACCGCCGTAGCTGTGACCCACGAGGCGGACCTGCGTGAGATTCTTTTCCTCGATGTAGCGCACGGCGGAAGCAATGGCGTCTTCCAGGCCAATGCTGGAGCGGTCGTCGCCGGGGTTGTTGCCAGCGAGCGTCGGGCAATACACGGTGTGCCCTGCTGCGCGCAGGCCGTCGGCCACGGCTTCGATTTCTGCGCCGGTGTGCCAGGCGCCGTGGACAAGAACATAGGTGTCGGACATGGTGGGTGTGTCTCCTTTTGTTTGTGACGGAGCACGACTGTAAGGAACATCGGTGACTTGCGCATGGCCGATGCGTGCCAGCGCGATGGCCGATTCGCGCCAGTCGTGTTGCTTCGATTCAATTATTCAACGATACTTGAATTATGGAAGAAAATGACGTCGTCCGATCCCTTGCCGCACTGGCGCAGCCCGTTCGCCTGCGAGTGTTTCGCGCGCTGGTGGTGGCAGGCCCCGCCGGACTCACGCCCGGCGCGCTGACCGAAGCGCTCGAGGTGCCGGCCACGGGCCTGTCGTTCCATCTCAAGGAGCTCGTGCATTCGGGGCTGGTCTCGCAGGAGCGGCAGGGCCGCAACCTCATCTACCGCGCGGCGTTCGAGCAGATGAATGGACTGCTGGCCTACCTCACCGAGAACTGCTGCCAGGGAGAAACCTGCGCTGTCGGATGCCCGCCGACATGCTGAGCGCCGTTGCGATCTTCGTCTTCACGCTCGTGCTGGTGATCTGGCAGCCGCGCGGGCTGGGCATCGGCTGGAGTGCCTCGCTCGGCGCCGTCATCGCGCTATTGCTCGGCGTGGTCCAGCTGTCCGACATCCCCGTCGTCTGGAGCATCGTGTGGAACGCAACCGCCACCTTCATCGCCGTGATCGTCATCAGCCTGCTGCTCGACGAAGCGGGCTTCTTCGAATGGGCCGCGCTGCACGTGGCGCGCTGGGGCGGCGGGGGCGGGCGGTTGCTGTTCGCGTTCATCGTGCTGCTGGGCGCTGCCGTGTCGGCGCTGTTCGCCAACGACGGCGCGGCGCTGATCCTTACGCCCATCGTGATGGCGATGCTCGTAGCGCTGGGCTTCTCGCCGGCCGCCACGCTCGCCTTCGTGATGGCGGCTGGCTTCATCGCCGACACGGCCAGCCTGCCGCTGATCGTCTCGAACCTGGTGAACATCGTGTCGGCCGACTTCTTCCGCATCGGCTTCGGCGAGTACGCCTCGGTCATGTTCCCCGTGAACATCGCGGCAGTGCTCGCGAGCCTGCTGGCGCTGATGCTCTTCTTTCGTCGCGACATCCCGGCAAGCTACGACGCGACCCAACTCAAGGCGCCAGCGGATGCGATCCGCGACCCCGCGACCTTCCGCGCGGGCTGGGTCGTGTTGATACTGCTGCTCGTCGGCTTCTTCGGCCTGGAGCCGCTGGGTGTGCCGGTCAGCGCGGTGGCCGCCTTCGGCGCGGTCGTGCTGCTGGCTGTTGCAGGGCGCGGCCCGGTGATCGGCATTCGCAGGGTGCTGCGCGGCGCGCCCTGGCAGATCGTGATCTTCTCATTGGGCATGTACCTCGTGGTCTACGGGCTGCGCAACGCCGGCCTGACCGGCTACATCGCCTCGCTGCTGAATGTGTTCGCGCAAGGCGGCGTCTGGGGTGCGGCGATGGGCACGGGCTTTCTCTCGGCGCTGCTCTCGTCGGTCATGAACAACATGCCCACCGTGCTGGTGGGCGCGTTGTCCATCGACGCGTCGAGCGCGAGCGGCGCGGTGAAGGAAGCGATGGTCTACGCCAACGTGATCGGCTGCGACCTCGGCCCGAAGATCACGCCCATCGGCAGCCTCGCCACCCTGCTCTGGTTGCACGTGCTCGCGAAGAAGGGCATGGCAATCGGCTGGGGCTACTACTTCAAGGTCGGCATCGTGCTGACCCTGCCCGTGCTGCTGGTCACCCTGGCGGCACTGGCGCTTCGACTGAGTCTTTGAAACCCGACACCACACTTCCATGAACGACATCACGATCTATCACAACCCCGCCTGCGGCACGTCGAGGAACGTGCTCGCGCTGATCCGCAACACAGGCGACGAGCCCACCGTCATCGAGTACCTGAAGACCCCGCCCGATCGCGCGACGCTGAAGCAACTGATCGCGGCAATGGACATGCCGGTGCGCGAGGTCATGCGCCGCAAAGGCACGCCCTACGACGAACTCGGCCTCGACGATGCGAAGTGGAGCGACGATGAGCTGATCGGCTTCATGCTGCAGCACCCGATCCTCATCAACCGGCCGATCGTGGTGACGCCGCTCGGCACGCGGCTGTGCCGGCCTTCGGAAGCGGTGCTCGACATCCTGCCGCGGCCGCAGCAAGGCGCCTTCTCCAAGGAAGACGGCGAGGCCGTCATCGACGCAAAGGGCCAGCGTGTCGTCAAGCCCTGAACTGCCGAACATCGACGCCGGGCATTTCCACCGGCCGGACCTGCGGCAACTGCTGCCCACGGAGCGCGCCACGCACGCGCCGCGCATCCTGCTGCTCTACGGCTCGGTGCGCGAGCGCTCCTACAGCCGGCTGCTCACCGAAGAAGCCGCGCGGCTGCTCCAGGCCCTGGGCGCGGAGCCGCGCATCTACGACCCGCGCGGCCTGCCCCTGCCCGACGGCGCACCGGAAGACCATCCGAAAGTGCAGGAGCTCCGCGACCTCGCCCAATGGTCCGAGGGCATGGTGTGGACTTCACCCGAACGCCACGGTGCCATGACCGGCATCATGAAGGCGCAGATCGACTGGATCCCGCTGTCCGTCGGCTCGGTACGGCCCACGCAGGGCAAGACGCTTGCCGTGATGGAAGTGTCGGGCGGCTCGCAGTCCTTCAACGCCGTGAACCAGCTGCGCGTGCTCGGCCGCTGGATGCGCATGCTCACCATCCCCAACCAGTCGTCGGTGGCCAAGGCCTTCCTCGAGTTCGAGGAGAACGGCCGCATGAAGCCCTCGCCGTATTACGAGCGAGTGGTCGACGTGATGGAAGAGCTGGTCAAGTTCACGCTGCTCACGCGCGACTGCGCGGGCTACCTTGTGGACCGCTACAGCGAGCGGCGCGAGAGTGCGGAGGCGCTGTCGAAGCGGGTCAACCTGCGCAGCATCTGAGCGACGGCTCAGTGCCGCGAGCGGCGCAGCTCACCCGGCGTGGCGCCCAGATGCCTGCGGCACTGGCGAACGAAGTGCGAGGCATCGGTCAGCCCCACGCGGAAGCCGATCTCCGCGATGCCCAGGCGATCGAAGCGTGCATCGGCCAGCATGCGCCGCGCCGCCTGCATGCGAAAGCCCGCCAGCGCGGTGGCGAAGGTGGTACCGCCTTCGCCCAGGCAGCGGTGCAGGCTGCGCTCCGAAATGCCCAGCTCGCGCGCCACGCCCGCGGCCGTGAGGCCCGGCTCTGCATGGCGCTCGCGCGTGGTGTCGAGCACGCGGCGGCACAGCGCGGCGCGCCCTTCGCTTTCTGACTCTGAAAGGCCGTGCCCCGTGGCCAGTGCCAGCAGGCTACCGAGCTGGTCGCCCAGCAACGCCGCCGGCAGTGGCGGCTTTGCTGCCATCTGCGGTGTCAGCTGCCGCACGAAGCTGCACAGCACGCCGCCCCACCCTGTTTGCCCGTCGATGCGCCGCGCCACCTGGTCGCCCGCGTCGGGAATCCATGCATCGACCCAGGCGGTCGGCAGTTCGAGCGAAATGGTGTCGGCCGATTGCAGCAGGTGAAATTCGTAGCGCCGGCGCGAGTCGACCAGCACCGCATCGCCCGGCAGCAGCCGCGTGGAACGGCCGTCCTGCACGGCCACCCAGGCCGAGTCGGTCTTGCACAGCAGGTAGAAGTAGTTGTTGCGGCTGTGGACGATGGCGCGGCGCGTGCGGTAGACGTCCTGTGCGCTGCCGCGCACCTGGTTGACGACGATGGGGCCGAGCGGCGCGGATTCGAGCGTGGCGCCGAAGCTGCCGGCCATCGGGCTGGTCACGTCCATCTCAAGGAAGCCCTCGCAGACCGCGCCCACCCAGTAGTCCAGCCGCTGCGCGGGCGGCACGGCGTCAGTGGACCAGCGGTGGATGGTGTCGATGGCTTCGCTCATTGAAATACCTTCGTGCTTCGCACTGCGGTGCGAGCTTGCTTGGGGCGGCCCGGCGCGGCGCTCATGCGCGCCAAACATACCCAAGCCATGCCCGCTTGCCAAGCGGGTATAGACCGCCTCCGACGCCACCCTGCGCCCGGCACCGGCAAAATGACCCGCGAACCAACCCGTGCGCGGGACATTCCGGCGCACGCACATGAAAGAAGGGCAAGACGGGTCATGAGCAGCAACAAGCAAAGCGATTTCGGACTGATCGGCCTGGCCGTGATGGGCCAGAACCTCGTGCTGAATGTGGAAAGCCGCGGCTTCCAGGTCAGCGTGTACAACCGCACCGAGGCCACCACCGAAGCCTTCATTGCCGCCAACCCCGGCAAGAAGCTGGTCGGCGCGAAGACGCTGGAAGAGTTTGTGCAGAGCCTGGCCAAGCCTCGCAAGATCCAGATCATGGTCAAGGCCGGTGCGCCGGTCGACCAGGTGATCGAGCAGCTCATTCCGCTGCTGGACAAGGACGACATCGTCATCGACGGCGGCAACAGCCTCTACACCGACACCGAGCGCCGCGACGCATATCTGAGCAGCAAGGGCCTGCGCTTCATCGGCGCGGGCGTGTCGGGCGGGGAAGAAGGCGCGCGCAAGGGGCCGTCGATCATGCCGGGCGGGCCGCTTTCCACCTGGGAGGTGATGAAGCCGATCTTCGAGAGCATCGCCGCCAAGGTGGACGGCGAGCCCTGCGTCATTCACATCGGCCCGGGCGGCGCCGGCCACTACGTGAAGATGGTGCACAACGGCATCGAGTACGGCGACATGCAGCTCATCTGCGAGGCCTACAGCCTGTTCAAGGCGGCCGGCTTCAGCACCGACGAGATGGCTGCCATCTTCAACGAGTGGAACGACGGCGAGCTGCAGAGCTACCTGATCCAGATCACCGCCAAGGCGCTCGAACAGAAAGATCCGGAGACGGGCAAGCCCATCGTCGACGTGATCCTCGACAAGGCTGGCCAGAAGGGAACGGGCCAGTGGACGCTGATCAACGCGGCCGAGAACGCGGTGGTCATCAGCACCATCAACGCGGCCGTGGAGGCGCGCGTGCTGTCTTCGCAGAAGAAGCAGCGCGTGGCGGCCAGCAAGCTGCTGCAGGGGCCGAAGATCGAGCTGTCGGTCGAAAAGAAGGCGCTGGTGGCCAAGGTGCACGACGCGCTCTATGCGTCGAAGGTCATCAGCTACACGCAAGGCTTCGACCTGATCAAGACCATGGGCGACAAGAAGAACTGGGGCCTCGACCTGGGCCGCATCGCGTCGATCTGGCGCGGCGGTTGCATCATTCGCGCGCGCTTCCTGAACCGCATCACCGACGCCTTCCGCACCGACCCTGCCCTGGGCAACCTGATGCTCGACCCGTTCTTCAAGGACCTGCTGAACCGCACGCAGCAGAACTGGCGCGAAGTGGTGGCGCTGGCGGTGAGCAACGGCATTCCGGTGCCGGCCTTCAGCGCCTCGCTGGCCTACTACGACAGCTACCGCACCGAGCGCCTGCCGGCGAACCTGCTGCAGGCGCAGCGCGATTTCTTCGGCGCGCACACCTACGAGCGCACCGACAAGCCCGAAGGCCAGTTCTTCCACACGGACTGGCCCGAAGTGATCGGCTGAGTCGACTGAGCGATGCCATGCCGGCCCTCGACTACCCCAGCCACCTGGTCGAGGACTGGCAACTGCGCGACGGTACGCCGGTGCGGATCCGCCCGATCCGCGCCGACGATCTGGCGATGCACACGGCCTTCGTGGACGGACTCTCGAAAGAGACGGGCTACCACCGCCTGCTGTCGCCTCGAAAGCCCCAGCCCGACGAGCTGTGGCGCATGACGCACATCGACTACGACCACGAACTCGCGCTCATCGCGACGACCGAGGTCGATGGCGTGGAGCAGCAGATGGGCGTGGTGCGCTACGTGCGCGGCGAGACGCCCGAGACCGCGCACGTCGCCGAATTCGCCGTCGTCATTGCAGATGCCTGGCAGCACCACGGCGTAGCCCACAAGCTCATGCGCAAGCTGATCGACGCGGCCGCGACAGCCGGCGTGAAGCAGCTGGCGGACATCACGCTCTACGACAACACCGGCATGCTGGCGCTGGCGCGCAAGCTGGGCTTCAAGCTGCAGCGCGATCCGGGCAACCCGAACGTCACGCGGCTGCGCCTGGCGCTCGATGCGCCGCCAACGCGCTGAGCCTTACCAGGCCGCATTCATCACGCCCTGCTCGGCCGCTATCCAGTCGCGCACCGGCAACGGCAGTGCATGCGCCGGCGGCACGAGCCCCATGGCCGCATACGACTCCTGGTTCGGCACCAGCCCGCCGCGCCCCACGGCTGCGCCCTTCATGTAGCCGGCCGCGCACACCCTGTCGCCACGCACGAACTCGAAGCGCATGTAGTTCCAGTGCTGGTCGGTGGCGTCGAGCCGAAAGCGCAGCGTGTACACCTGAAAGGGGTTGAGCTCGCGCCGGTAGCTGATGAGCGAGCCGCCGGACATCGGCCTCCAGCCCTGGCGCAGCATGGCGGTTGCGAAGCCGGTGCGCACGAAGTACTCGACCAGCATCAGGTCGACCACCGTCAGGTAGCGGCCGTTGTTCATGTGGCCGTTGATGTCGAGGTCGTTCGGCAGCACGCGCAGTTGCCGCTCCAGCGTGTCGCCCGGCGCAAGGCGCGGTGCACGCCAGGCGCGCAACAGGGTCATCAGCAAGCGCAGGTAGAGATTCATGGACAGCCTAGAATTGGTTCAATTCAGAACATTCTAGTTCAAGATTGAACTATCTTGATGCCCGCAGCAAAGTCCTCCAAGCCCGGCAAGACCGGCAAGGCCCCCTCCTCGCCCCACGGCACGGCCGCATGGCTGGCGGTGGTGCGGGCCTACAACCTCTGCGATGCAGTGATGACGGCACGGCTCGCCGCCATAGGCCTGCGCGTGGGCGAGCACGAGGTGCTGGCCACCATCGCGACCACGCCGGGCATCACGCAGCAGGCGCTGGCCGCGCGCTGCTTCGTGGCGAAGAGCGGCGTCAGCATGCTGCTCACGCAGATGGAGGCCAGGGGCTGGGTGAGGCGCGACAGCGATGGCGCCGACGCGCGCGTGCGGCGCCTCACGCTCACCGACGACGGCATGGCAATGGCGCAGAAGTGCCTGGCGGTTCAGGCGGAGATGGTGACCGCGATGGTCGCGCCGGCCACGCGCGACGAACTGGACGCAGTGGCCGACGTGATGGGCCGCGTGGCCACCACGCTCGAAGGAATGCGCGCCGAACTCAAGGGCTGACCAGCCACGCCTTCACCGCCCCCACCGACTGCGCCGGCGGCGCCGTCGCATCCACCGCGAGCACACCCGCCTCTCCCACAGGCGACTCCAGCGTGGCGAACTGGTTGGCTACCAGGCTGGCGGGAAACATGTGCTCCCCCGCCCCGGCCCGCGCGGCCACGCGGCGCTCGGCCTCGGCCCGCTCGATCGACATGAACACGAAGCGCAGCCCCGGCGCGGCCGCGCGCAGCTGCTCGCGGTAGATGCGCTTGAGCGCCGAGCAGGTCAGCACCGCGCCCTGCGGCGCATCGGCCAGCGCGCGGCCCAGCGTTGCAAGCCAGCCCGCGCGATCAGCGTCGGTCAGCGCGATGCCGTGGCTCATCTTCTCGACGTTGGCCGGCGGATGGTGGTCGTCGCCTTCTATGAGCGGCAGGTCGAGGGCGGTGGCCAGCGCCGCGCCCAGGCTCGATTTGCCGCATCCCGAAACCCCCATCACTACCAGCCAGACCCTGTCCATATGCACCCTTTTGGTAAAGCGCCACACCCTATTTAACGGAGTCGGCAAACTTAAATCTACTTCCTTATGATGCAAAACCTTTTTCCGTCGGAAGCAGAGAGCCCCCTCCATGGTCCAGCTTGCGTTGCGTCGTCCGTACACCTTCATCGTCATGGCGATGCTGATCGTGCTGGCCACGCCCTTTGTCCTCGCACGCATGGCGACCGACATCTTCCCGGAAATCAACATACCGGTGGTCAGCGTCATCTGGAACTACACCGGCCTGCCGGCGCAGGAAATGGGGCAGCGCATCTCGGGGCAGGTGGAGCGCGGGCTGACCACCACGGTGAGCGACATCGAGCACATCGAATCGCAATCGCTGGCGGGCGTGTCGATCATCAAGGTGTTCTTCCAGCCCACGGCCAATATCGAGATGGCCATCTCGCAGGTGGTGGCTTCGATGCAGGCGCAGGTACGGCAGCTGCCGCCGGGCATCACGCCGCCGCTGGTCATCAAGTATTCGGCCTCCAGTGTGCCGGTGATCCAGCTGGCGCTGTCGAGCCCCACCCGCTCTGAAAACTCGCTGTTCGACTCCACCGTCAACCAGCTGCGCCCGCAACTCATCACGGTGCCGGGCGCGGCCATTCCCTTTCCCTACGGTGGCAAGAACCGGCTGATTTCGGTCGACCTCGACACCCAGGCGATGCAGGCGCGCGGCCTCTCGCCGGCCGACGTGGTGAACGCGGTGAACACGCAGAACCTGATTCTTCCGTCGGGCACGGCCAAGTTCGGTGCCACCGAATACAACGTGAAGATGAACGGCTCGCCCGACGCCATCGCAGGCCTGAACGACCTGCCGATCCGCACGGTGAACGGCGCCACCACCTACCTGCGCGACGTGGCCTACGTGCGCGACGGCTTCTCGCCGCAGACCAACGTGGTGCGCCAGGACGGCGTGCGCGGCGTGCTGCTGTCGGTGCTGAAGAACGGCGGCGCCTCCACGCTGGACATCGTCTCCAACATCCGCGCCATGCTGCCCATCGCCGCGCAGACGATGCCGGAAGACATCAAGATCACGCCGCTTTTCGACCAGTCGGTGTTCGTCAAGGCGGCCGTCAAGGGCGTAGTGTTCGAAGCCATCCTGGCCGCCGCGCTCACCGCCGCGATGGTGCTGCTGTTCCTGGGCAACTGGCGCAGCACGCTGATCATCGGGCTGACCATTCCGCTGTCGATCCTGGCGTCCATCCTGGTGCTGTACTCGCTGGGCGAAACGCTCAACCTCATGACGCTGGGCGGGCTGGCGCTCTCGGTGGGCATCCTGGTCGACCAGGCGATCGTGACCATCGAGAACATCGAGCGGCACCTGCACATGGGCACGCCGCTGAAAGAGGCCATCGAGGTCGGCGCGGGCGAAATCGGCTCGGCTGCCTTCGTCTCCACGCTGTGCATCTGCATCGTGTTCGTGCCGATGTTCTTCCTCTCGGGCGTGGCGCGCTTCCTGTTCGTGCCGCTGGCCGAAGCTGTGGTGTTCGCCATGCTGGCCTCCTACCTGCTCTCGCGCACGCTGGTGCCGACGCTGGTGATGCTGCTGATGGGCGGCTCGCACGGCGGCGGCCATGCCCCGGCGGAAGGCGCGAAGCAGAGTGCCCTGCAGCGCCTGTACCGCGCCTTCGACCGCCGCTTCGAACGCGTACGCCGCGCCTACACGCTGGTGCTGTCGGCGGTGCTGTCGAAGCGCGCCGGGTTCATCGGCCTGTTCCTCGGCTTCTGCCTGCTGTCTTGCCTGCTCTACCCCGCGCTGGGCCGCGACTTCTTCCCGACCGTCGATGCCGGCCAGATCCGCCTGCACCTGCGTGCGCCCACCGGCACGCGCATCGAGGAGACCGCTCGCCTCACCGACCAGGTGGAGGCCGCCATTCGCGAGCTGGTGCCGCAGGACCAGCTCGAAACCATCCTCGACAACCTGGGCGTGCCCAACAGCGGCATCAACCTGTCTTACAGCAATGCCGGCACCATCGGCACCTTCGACGGCGAGCTGCTGCTGTCGCTGAAAGAGGGCCACAAGCCGACCGAGCAGTTCGTGTCGCTCCTGCGGGCCGAACTGCCAAAGCGCTTTCCGGGCATCGAATTTTTCTTCCAGCCGGCGGACATCGTCACGCAGATCCTGAACTTCGGCCTGCCCGCGGCCATTGATGTGCAGTTCAGCGGCAACGACATGGCCGGCAATGCCCTGCGCGCGGCCGAACTGACCAAGGCGATCCGCCAGATTCCGGGCGCGGTCGACGCCCACGTGCACCAGCGGCTCGACGGCCCGGCGCTGAGCCTGCAGATGGACCGCACGCGGCTGCAGCAGTACGGGCTGACAGCCTCCAACGTGGGGCAGAACGTGCTCATCGCGCTGTCGGGCAGCTCGCAGACGGCACCGGCCTTCTGGCTGAACCCGGTGAACGGCGTGGTCTACAGCATCGCGGTGCAGACGCCGCAATACACCGTCGACTCGCTCGACTCGCTGCTGAACATTCCGGTTGGTGCGGGTGCAGGCGCAGCAACGGGGGGAACCGGCGCGCAGCAGCTGCTGGGCAACCTCGTGAGCACGCAGGCCGACCGCCAGCCGGCAGTGATGTCGCGCTACAACATCGCGCCGGTGATCGACGTGTACGTGAGCGTGCAGGGCACCGACCTGGCCAGCGCGGCGTCGAAGGTGCAGAAGCTGGTCGACGAGATGCGGCCCAAACTCTCGCGCGGCAGCCGGGTCGAGATCCGCGGGCAGGTGCAGACCATGCAGTCGTCGTTCATCGGCTTGGGCGTCGGCCTCGCGATGGCGATCGTGCTGGTGTACCTGCTTATCGTGGTCACCTTCCAGTCATGGCTGGACGCGGCCATCATCATCACCGCCCTGCCGGCCGCGCTGGCGGGCATTGCGTGGATGCTGTTCATCACCGGCACCACGCTGAGCGTGCCGGCGCTGACCGGCGCGATCATGACCATGGGCGTGGCCACGGCCAACTCCATTCTTCTGGTGTCGTTCGCGCGCGAGCGGCTGCAGGCGGGCATTCCGCCGCTGTCGACCGCGCTGGAAGCCGGCGCCACCCGTATCCGGCCAGTGCTGATGACGGCGCTGGCAATGATCATCGGCATGATCCCGATGGCGCTGGGCCTGGGCGAAGGCGCAGAGCAGAACGCGCCGCTGGGCCGCGCGGTGATCGGTGGCCTGATCTTTGCCACGGTGTCGACATTGTTTTTCGTACCCGCCGTGTTCGCGGGGGTGCACAGTCGGCTTGCGCACCGCCGGGCGGCACGTGAAGCCTCGCAGCCGCATCAACCGCCAGCGGGCGCAACGCCCCAGGAGAACTGAAACTTTGACCCCCACGCTCATTCACTTCGTGCATTCGCTGCCCCCCGAGGGGGCCGCAGCTCGCCTTGGGAGCGGCCCGGCGCCGAGCTGGTCATGACGGAGCAACGCCATTCGGCATTGGCCATCCACCCCATCGCCGTTGAAGAGGGCGAGGGTGAACTGCTGCGCCGCCGGCAGATCGTGCGGCGCACGCGCTGGCTGGTGCTGATCGTGCTGGTGCTGCTGGCGCTCGGTGCGGCGCGCACCGTGTTCGTGCGCATCGCCAATGCCCGAGCGCTCGAAGCGGGTACCAGCGAACGCGCCAGGCAGTACGTGCAGACCGCCCTGCCCCGCGTGCCCACCGCCGGCCAGACGCTGGCGCTGCCAGGCACGCTGCAGGGCTTCGTGCAGTCGCCCATTTCGGCGCGCGCCAGCGGCTACCTCAAGCGCTGGACCAAGGATATCGGTAGCCGCGTCGAAAAGGGCGAGCTGCTCGCCGAAATCGAGACGCCCGAAATCGACCAGCAGCTCTCACAGGCCGTGGCCGCGCGCGCGCAGGCCGCCTCGGGGCTGGAGCTGGCACGCAGCACCGCCGACCGCTGGGAAGCGCTGCGCAAGAAAGACGTGGTTTCGCAGCAAGACCTGGACGAGCGCCGCAGCGCCGTGGCGCAGGCCACCTCGAACGTGGCGGCGGCCGATGCCAACGTGCAGCGGCTCAAGCAGACCGAAGGCTTCAAGCGCGTGGTGGCGCCGTTCGCGGGCGTGATCACGCGGCGCAACGTCGACGTGGGCGACCTGATCGACGCGGGTGCGGGCGGCGGTGCCGGGCGCGCCCTTTTCCTGCTCGCGCAGACCGACCCGCTGCGCGTGTACATCAACGTGCCGCAAGCCTATGCGCAGCTCGTGAAGGCGGGCCAGCCGGTGGTCGTCACGCAGGCCGAACTGCGCGGCCAGAGCTTCAAGGGCCAGGTGGCGCGCACCGCAGGCTCCATCGACACGACCACGCGGATGATGCAGGTCGAGGTGTCGCTGCCCAACAAGGACGGCGCGCTGCTGCCGGGTGCCTACGTGCAGGTGTCGCTGCCGCTGGCCGCGAGCCGCACGCTCACCGTGCCGTCGAACGCGCTGCTGTTCCGCGCCGAGGGCACGCGCATCGCGGTGGTCGATGCGAAGGGCCGCGTCGGCCTGCGCGCCGTGACGCTGGGGCGCAACTACGGCGAGAACGTCGAAGTGATCGATGGGCTCGAAGGCACAGACCGCATGGTGCTGAACCCTTCGGACTCGCTGGCCGAAGGCGACATCGTGGCCGTCGCGCCCGAAGCGCCGCCGGCCGCCGCAAAGGCTGCCCCGCCCGTCATGCCGAAGAAGGAACCGGCGTGACATTGCGATCGCCAGCCGTTGCAGTGGCTGCTGCGGTGCTCGCGCTCGTCGCGGGCTGCGCGGTCGGCCCTGACTACAAGACACCCGACACGCCCCTGCCCGTCAGCTGGAAGCTCGAAGAGCCCTGGCGCTTGAGCACGCCCAGTGACAGCGCCGACAAGGGCCCTTGGTGGAAGCGCTTCGACGACGCCACGCTCGACACATTGCAGGCGCAGGCCCTGGCCGGCAGCCCGACGTTGGTCATCGCCAACGCGCGGCTGGCGCAGGCGCGCGCCGCGCTGGCGTCCAACGCGGCCAGCCAGTACCCGCAGCTGGGCCTCGGCACGCGCGCCTCGCGCCTGAAGATTTCCGCCAACCGGCCGCTGACGAACTACGCGACCGCCAACGCGTCGACGGTGCAGAACGACTTCACGGTTTCGCTGAACGCCAGCTATGAGCTCGACCTCGCAGGCCGCGTACAGCGCACCGTCGAGGGCGCCTCGGCCTCCGCCGAGCAATCGGCTGCCGACCTGGCCAACACGCGACTGCTGCTGAGCGCCGACGTGGCCAACAACTACTTCAACCTGCGCTCGACCGACATCGAGCTCGACGTGCTCTCGCGCTCCATTGGGCTGCAACGCCGGGCGCTGGAGCTGGTCACGGCGCGGCATGACCTGGGCGCGGTGTCGGGCCTCGACGTGGCGCAGCAGCAGGCGCTGCTCGAAACCACGCTGACGCAGGTCGACGTGCTGAAGAAGCAGCGCTCGCAGTACGAGCACGCGCTGGCCACGCTCACCGGCACGCCTGCGCCGAACTTCGCACTGCCGGTGGACCTGCGCGAGATCAAGCCGCCCGCGGTACCGCTGGGCGTGCCTTCGGAAATCCTGCAGCGTCGGCCCGACGTGGCCTCGGCCGAGCGCGCGATGGCCGCGGCCAATGCGCAGATCGGCGTGGCCACCGCGGCCTTCTATCCGAGCTTCATCATCTCGCCGACGGTGGGCGTGGACAGCCGCCTGATCGAGTCGCTGTTCAACGGGCCCAGCCTGCTGTGGTCGGTGGGCGTGTCGGCCACGCAGATGCTGTTCGACGGCGGGCGCGTGCGTGCCAACGTCGACTTCGCCAAGGCCGGCTACGACGCTACCGTGGGCAACTACCGCCGCACCGTGCTGACGGCGATGCAGGAAGTGGAAGACGGCATCACCGGCTTGTCGGCACTCGACAGCGCGACCACGCAGGCGCAGTCGGCCGTGACGGCGGCGCGGCGCGTGCTCGACATGGCGACCAGCCGTTATGAAGGCGGCGCCTCGACGTATCTCGACGTGATCACCGCGCAGCAGTCGCTGCTGACGGTCGAGCGCCAGGCCGCGCAATTGCAGGGGCAGCGGCTGCTGACCTCGGTGTTCCTGGTGAAGGCGCTGGGCGGCGACTGGTGCGGTGCCGACGCGACCGGTGCAACGCCCTCGTCCTGCCCCACCGCCGTCGCAGATCGTTCCGCCAAGGCGGGTTGAACGCGACAGGCGCAGGCGGCGACGCTAGGCAGCCAGCCTGGCTGCGGGCGCCCAATCCTGCTGGCTGAGCTTCTCCATCGCCATGTCGACGAACGTGGACACCGCCTGCGGAACGTACTGCCGGCTGGCGTAGATGACGCTCAGGCCGCGCCCTGCCCGCATGTACTGCGGCAGCACCGGCACCAGCCGGCCGGCCGCCACGTCGGACGCCGTCAGGATCGACGGCAGCGCGGCAATGCCCAGCCCTGCACACGCAGCCTTGAGCAGCACGCCCTGCACGTTGCTGATGAAGCGCCCCCTCACCCGCACGTCTTCTTCCACACCGTCGGGGCCTTGCAAGCGCCAGGTCGAGAGATTGCCGCTGTCCGGTGGCTGCGTCACGCAGTCGTGCTCGAGCAGCTCCTGCAGGCTGCCGGGTGTGCCCCGCGCCGCCAGGTAGGCGGGACTGGCAAGAAGGCCTCCGTAGCTTGCGAAGATCTTGCGGGCCACGAAGCTCGAGTCCTGCAGGGGCCCGCCGCGAAAGGCGACGTCGATGCGATCGCCGATGAGGTCGGCCACGACATCGTCGAGAACGAAGTCCAGCCGCACCCGTGGATGCGCGGCCAGGAAATCGGCAACCCATTCCATCTCGAAAAAATCGAAAAAACTGGCCGGCGCGGCCACGCGTACCAGGCCGCTCGGTTCCTGGCCGCCCTCGACCTGCAGCCGCCCGGCGCCTATCAACGCTTCGACCGCCGGGCCGCATCGTTCCTGGAAAGATTGGCCGGCATTGGTCAGCGCCAGTTTGCGGGTGGAGCGCTGCAACAGCCGGGTGCCCAGGTGCGCCTCGAGTTGCCGGATGCGCCGGCTCACCGTCGCCGACGGCACGCGCAGCTGCCGCGCGGCTTCCGCGAAGCTGCCGAGACGCGCCACTTGCACAAACATTGCGACTTCGTTCAGGTCGAGCACGGAGATTCTTTCTGCCTTTCTGCTGATCTCAGAAGTCCATCAGCTTGTCCACGTCCTGCGTCTTGCGGCGGGCCAGCGCGAGGTTGGCGCGCTGCTTGTCGAGCACGACGTAGAGAAAGACACCCTCCTTCGATGCCGAGGGGCGGATGATGTGGTACTGCTTGCCCAGGGTGATCAGGATGTCCTCGATCACGTCGCTCAGGCCCAGAGCCTGCATGGTCTTGAGCTTGGCGCGCACGACTTCCGTGTTGCCGGCGGCGGCAATCTCCATGTCCACGCCCGAACCCACGGCGCCGAGGATCATGCCGCTGCCCGAGTCGACAACGGCGGCGCACATGGCGCCGTCGATGGTGAGGATATCGTCGAGCGTTTGCTTAATGGATGCCAAGTTGTTCTCCTGTCGGATGGTTGAAAAGGTTGTTGTGGAAATCTGCTGTCATGCCTCGGCCAGGGTCTTGGCGAGTTGGGCGGCCTTGTAGGCCACCAGTGCCGGAACCGCGCTGTCGCGGGCGAGCACGCTGATGACGAGTTCGCCGTCGCGCCGGTGCACGCTGTGGAAAACCGCAAAGCCCGAATCCGTCAGGACCATCACGCTCTGGTGGCGGCCGAGGCGTGCCTCTTCGGCGACAACGCCGCTGATCGCCACGATGGAGCTGGCCATGGCAGCCATGCGGGCAGGATCGGCATCGCCGATGGTTGTGGACGCCACGTCGAAACCGTCCACGGTAGCCACTACGGCAGCCGTCACGCCGTTCAGTTCGTCGACCAGTTTCTGCACCTCGCGTTGCGCGTGCGCGGTTGCCGTCCTGGACAAGCCATGTCGAACACTCACTCTGTCTCTCCCTGCATGTCGGCTTCAAGTTGCATCAGCAGCGTGTCGATCAGCAGGATCACGTCGGCCCTGCTTCGCACGTCCACATCGAGAATCGGAAACACCCGGCCCGTGGACTCGAGTCGTTGCGCGTAGTCGTCGAGGGTCGGCACAGGGTGGCGGTGCATCCGCCCCACGCCGATCACGCAAGGCAAGGTCCGTAGGGCTTCGGCGAAGCCTTGCATGTACATGGACAGGTCGCCCAGCGGGTCGGGCCGGGAGTTGTCCATCAGGACGATCACGCCCAGCGCGTTCCTGACGAGGATCTTCCAGAGAAATTCGAAGCGGGCCTGCCCGGGCGTGCCGAACAGGCGAACGCGGTCCCCGTTGTCCAGCGTGAGCTGACCGAAGTCGAGGCCCACGGTGGTGCGCTCCTTGTCGATGGCCGCATCGGAGTTCGGCACCTCGGTCATGACCGGCGAGGTTTCGCTCACGCATCCGATCGCGGTCGTCTTGCCCGCGCCCACAGTGCCCGTGAGAAGGATCTTGTATTCCTTCATGACGCTCGCAGGCCCAGCCGGCGGCGAATGCCATCGAGGAGACTTCGCGCGAAGTCGCTGCGGATCGGCCTATCGGATTGCGGTGTGAACGACGGCGGCAGGGCCTGCTCGACATGCAGCTCCAGCACGCCGGCCGTTCGCAGCGCCTGCAGGAACGCGGCGCACTGGGTGAATGGAAGCTGGCTGATCTCGGCCAGCTCACTCGCATTCAGCGCGCGCCGCGCCAGCAGGCTCGCCATGCGGATGTTGTCGAGGTCGTTGCGCAACAGCGTGGCCGGTGGCCAGCGACGCAGCATGAAGCGGACCGCATCGGAAACCTCGACCTCCAGGGCGGTCTGCTCGTCCAGGGTCGGCCCCGCGGGTCGCGACTCGCGCAGTGCCTGCTCGGTGCTCTTGAGCCAGCGCTGCAGCTTGTCGGCACGTATCGGCCGCTCCAGCGCGTTGGGCTGTCCACCCGAATTCATGCGCGTGAGCCTGAGCACAGCCGCGGCCATGCCGACCACCGTGGGATATTCATGCTCCACGGCGGCGGCATCGACAAGCAGTGCGTCGTACGGCGGCGCGTTGACCAGTTGCCACGGAAAGGCAGCGTCGCTCGCGTACAGCCGGACGATCGTCTGGATCACCACGACTTCGGCGACCGGCAACTTGTAGACGCCGAGCCTCAGCATGGCCACGTGACGCGATGCCCGAGTCGTTCGAATCCCGGTTGTTTCGCTGCGCTCAAAGACCGTGTGTGCATCCGCTGTCCATCCTTGCAACAAAGAAAATCCGTTCACCTCCAGATCGGAGGAACGACGAAGACGAATGAATTGGGCTGCACCGAAAGACTCGTCCAATTCGAGGCGATCCCGAGATACGCTCCCAACGGAGCGGAAATGGATCAGCAATACGCCGCTCTATCGAGAGATGGCGTGTGACAATTGTTTACGAACTTTGGTACTCTCCGCTAGCACCCGGAATGAAATTCAGCCGCTCAGTTTTCGAGGCAATCCTGATGGCAGTCAATGCAATGCGCACCGAATTGGTGCATCCACACCCAATATGGCTCACCCGGCGCCCGCAATTGGGCGAATCGCGAAATGCGATTCACCAATGAATTACGAGATGTCAATTAATGCGGGGGACGACGGTGTCCACTCCTGCAGGCTGAGCTTTTCCACGGCCATGTCGACGAACGCCGAGACTGCCAGCGGCCGCTGCTGGCGGCTGGGGTAGACGACGCTCAAGCCGCGGCCCGCCCGCATGTATTGCGGCAGCACTGGCACCAGCCGGCCGGCGGCCACCTCCGCCGCCGTCAGGATCGACGGCAGTGCGACGATGCCAAGCCCGGCGCAAGCGGCCTCGCGCAGCGCCACTTGCATGTTGCTGGTGAAGGCCCCTCTCACCCGCACTTCTTCCTCCACGTCGTCAGGACCCTGGAGGCGCCAGATGGCGAGATTTCCGGTCTCTGGCGGCTGTGTCACGCACGCGTGCCTGCTCAATTCCTCCAGATCGGCGGGCGCACCATGCGCCGCCAGATAGGCAGGACTGGCAAGAAGCCCCCCGTAGCTTGCAAAGATCCTGCGGGCAATGTAGCTGGAGTCCGGCAGGGATCCGATGCGAAACGCGACGTCGATGCGGTCGGCAATGAGGTCGGCCGTGATATCGCTGAGAACAAAGTCGATTTGCACCAGGGGGTGCGCAGCGAGAAAGGCCGACACCCATTCCATTTCGAAGTATTCGAAGAAGCTGGCCGAGGCGGCCACCCGGATCACGCCGCTCGGCTCCTGGCTATCCGCGACGTGCGATTGACCGGCTTCGATCAGTTCCTCGACCGCCGGGCCGCATCGCTCATGGAAGGTCTGGCCCGCGCTCGTCAGCGTCAGCTTGCGGGTGGAGCGCTGCATCAGCCGGGTGCCCAGGCGCGCCTCGAGCTGCTGGATGCGCCGGCTCACCGTTGCCGATGGCATGCGCAGCTGTCGCGCGGCCTCGGCAAAGCTGCCGAGGCGCGCAACTTGCACGAACATTGCGACTTCGTTCAGGTCGAGCACGGATATTCTTTCTGTGAATGGCGGAAATACAATTCGCTCGCGGCGTTCGGATTTTTCAATTTCTCAATTGCTATCGATCGATAACTGAATTGCAATCACACGGTGCCATTCGGCACAGGCACGATTACATCGACACTGAGCAGAAGCTGACCAATTGACCTTGACGAGTGTTCAAAAAAACCTGCATATCAATACTTACTCCGGCACTATTTATCCTTTGTTGCTTTGTTATAAACAGGCAGTCAATAGTTAATCTAATCAATCACTTGCCGCCAAAGCGGCTTGGCCACAGTTCTTCATTTCCGACTCGCATGCAAGCTTTTCCCAATGCAGATGCCTTGCGCGATCCGCGCTCCCTGGACGACCTGCTCCTGTACCGGCTGTCGCGCGCGGTGCGTGCCTGCAGCGGCATGGCAACCCGCCTGGTCGAGGGCGGCTTCGGCATCACGCATCGCGAGTGGGGAATGATCGGCATGCTCGCGCAGATCGGCGAGATCACCTCCTCCGCATTTGCCGAGCGCCTGCAACTGGACCGTGTGCGCACCTCGCGCGGCCTGCGCAGCCTCAGCGAGAAGAAACTGGTGGAGCGGCGCCAGGATGCGCAGGACGGCCGCGAAGTACATGTGCGCCTGAGCTCCACCGGCCGCGAGCTCTGCGACGCGCTGTTTCCGCGGGTCGCCCGCCTCAACATGGATCTTCTCGACGGCATCGACGCGGAGCACCTCGACATCTTTCTCGAGTGCCTGCACCGGCTCGAATTGCGCGGCAGGGAACTGAGCGCGCTGGGCGTGGTCCCGGAAAAAGCCGACCGCCGCTCGGGCGGCACGCGCCATCGGTGGCCTGAGTGCGCGCCTGAGTACGGCTAGAACAAGTTGCCCTGCCCCGCAGCCCCAGGCGGCCGGAACGCGGTGACATCCAGCGGAATGCGCTCGCGGTTGTAGCCGAGGCGGTTCGTGGCCTTCTCGAAGCGCTGGTGGATCAGGTCGGCCCACAGGCCCGAGCCCTTCATGCGCGTGGCGAAGTCGGCGTCGTAGTCTTTGCCGCCGCGCATCTCGTGGATGCGCGCCATGATGCGGTCGGCGCGCTGCGGGTAGTGCAGCATCAGCCATTCCTTGAAGAGCGGCGCCACCTCCCACGGCAGCCGCACCACCGTGTAGAAGGCGCTGCGCGCGCCGGCCTCCCACGCGGCTTCGAGCACCTGCTCCATGTCTTCGGTGACGAAGGGAATCTGCGGCGCCACGCTCACGCCGACCGGCACGCCGGCATCGGTCAGCGTGCGGATGGTGCGCAGCCGGCGATGCGGCGCGGCGGCGCGCGGCTCCAGCTTGCGGGCGAGTTCGCCGTCGAGCGTGGTCACGGTCACGTACACGGCCACCAGGTGGTCGGCCGCCATGGGCGCGATCAAGTCGAGGTCGCGCTCGATGGCGCTCGACTTGGTGACCAGCGCGAACGGATGCCGCGTTTCCTGCAGCAACTCGATGATCGAACGCGTGAGCCGCAGATCGCGCTCGATGGGCTGGTAGCAGTCGGTGGCAGTGCCGATGGCGATGTAGCTGGGTTTGTAACTCTTACGCCCGAGCTCGGTGCGCAGCACCTCGACGATGTTGCGCTTGGCGATGAGCTTGGTCTCGAAGTCGAGGCCGGGAGAGAGATTCAGGTAGCTGTGCGTGGGCCGGGCGAAGCAGTAGATGCAGCCATGTTCGCAACCGCGGTACGGATTGAGCGATCGGTCGAAGTAGATGTCGGGCGAGTCGTTCCCGTTGAGCACCGACTTCACGTCCTCGAAGCGCACCTCGGTGGCAATGGGCTGGAGCTCATCGGCCTCGGCCACGCCTTCTTCGAGCGTGCCCCAGCCGTCGTCGAAGGCGTTGCGCTCGTCCTTCGAGAAGCGATGCGCGATATGCGTGGCCGCGCCGCGGCCCTTGATGGCGTGAATGGGGATCCGGGCAGCTGGCATGGCAACTCCTTCGAGGCTGGATTTACTGTTTATTCATACAGTATTCCACCGATTCACCGTTGTCGCCAGTTTTTCAATTTCTCTATTGACAGAAATTTCATAAATCCTAAACTCGACGCCATGGAACTCACCGACATTCAACGCAAGTTCGTCCTGCACTGGGGCGAAATGGGCTCCATGTGGGGCGTCAACCGCACCGTCTCGCAGATCCACGCCCTGCTCTTCGCGCATGGCAAGCCGATGAACGCCGAGGAGCTGAGCGACACGCTCGGCGTCGCCCGCTCCAACATCAGCAACAGCCTGAAGGAGCTGCAGGCCTGGAATCTCGTGCGCGTAACCCACACGCTGGGCGACCGGCGCGACTATTTCGAGACCAGCGTCGACGTGTGGGAGCTGTTCCGCACCGTCGTGCGCGAACGCAAGGAACGCGAATTCGACCCCACCGTGCGCGTGCTGCGCGAGCTGGTCTCCAGCCCCGACTTCCAGAAGGAACCGGCCGATGCACAGGACCGCATCCGCTCCACCATGGAACTCATGGACAAGCTCGCCACCTGGGCCGACGAAATGCTGCGGCTGTCGCCCGGCACGCTTGACAAGGTGATGACGCTGGGCGCGAGCGTGCAGAGGTTCGTGCGTGGCGATATCGCTGCGTCCAGCAAGGGCGGCAAGGACGAAGACCCGGACGCGCACCATGCCAGCCTGCCGATGATCTGAGGCCCCTTTTTTTGCCTTTCAGTTTCTGTTTTGACAGAAATATCGAGAACCAAAAGCAACATGAGCCACACCGCCCTTCCTGCCTACCCGCTCACGATCTACTTCGACGCAAGCTGCGCGATCTGCTCGGCCGAAATGGGCAGCCTCAAGGCGCGCGATGCGGGGGGCCGGCTGCAACTGGTCGACTGCTCGCCGCTGGCGTTCAGCAGCGGCCCGGCTCCGCGCGACGCGCTGATGGCGGCCATCCATGTGTCGGACGCCGAAGGCCGGGTGTTCGTCGGCGTGCCCGCGATCCGCATCTGCCGCACAGCTGTCGGCTTGTCGAGCGGCAGCTTCCTGCTCGACCTGCCGATCGTCGCGCCGCTGGCCGACCGCGCCTATGCACTGCTGGCCCGCAACCGCTACCGCATTCCGCGCTGGCTGGCCGCAAGGCTGGCCGGGCGTGTCGCGCCTTCCTGCGACGACGGCAACTGCCGCCTCTGAGAACCAACGAACAAGCAACCACCGAGGGAATCGCCATGCCCACCGTCTTCCAGCCCGACTTCCGCGTGCCGCACGAAACGCCCCTGCGCACCCCGGCAAGCCACGCCAGCGCGCCCATCACGACCGAGGACACGCAGGACTACTTCACCGAAGTAGCGACCGACTACAGCGCCTGGAGCCCCAGCTACAACATGCACTTCGGCTTCTGGCGCGCGGGCCTGAACCCGCTGCGGCGCGAAGGCATGCTGGTGGAGATGAACCGCGCGGTCGGCCGTGCGCTGCAGCTCGGCGACGCACAGCCCGGCACCGCGCACCGCCGCTGCGTGATCGACATGGGTTGCGGCGCCGGTGCCACCGCGCGCACGCTGGTCGGCGACGATCCGTCGCTCTACGCCATCACCGTGACCAACGTCGCCGTGCAGAACCGCATCGCCGCGAAGCTCGACGCCGCTGCTGGCGTGGCCGACCGCATGGCGCACCTCGAAGCCGACTACACGCGCACCGGCCTGCCCGCCGCGCAAGCCGATGGCGCGTGGGCCGTCGAGAGCGCCTGCTATGCCGACGGCACCGCCAAGGCCGACTTCATCCGCGAAGCCGCCCGGCTGCTGAAGCCCGGTGCGCGGCTGGCTGTCGTTGACGGCTTTCTGCTGCGGCCCCGGCCCGGCCGCCTGGCAAGCTGGCTGCACCGCCTGTGGGCCGACAGCTGGGCCGTGCCCACGCTGGCCGTGCGCGAAGACTTCGTCGCCGCGCTGCGCGAGCACGGCTTTGACGACATCGAGGTGAAGTCGCTGCGCTGGCGCGTGGCGCCCAGCGCGCTGCACATCCCGGTGCTGGCCACCCGCTTCACGCTGGCCGAGCTCTGGAAGGCGCGCGGCAAGCTCAGCCCGTGGCGGCGCAAGCACATCGTGGCCAGCTACTGCGCGCTCGCGCTGGGCATGTTCTGGCGCGACTTCGACTACTGCATGGTCACGGCGAAGCGCCGCGCCGACTGACAGAACGAACAACACAAGCACAACGAGGAGAAGAGGTTTCCACATGAGCAACGACAACGAAGAAAGCAGGCTCTCCGAGCTCGCCCCCGCCGAGCAGGCCGAGCCCCGGCGCCGCATGCCCTTCGCATGGTTCTGGCCGATCCTGGCGGGCGCGCTCGTCGCGCTGGTGCTGCGTGTCGTCTTCAGCGGCGGGCCTGGCCAGCGCTTCTCCCCGATGCTCGGGTCGTTCGTGTACTTCGTGCCCGCCGTGTGCGGCGCGGTCACGGTGTACCTGGCCGAGCGCATCGAGCGGCGCAGCTGGGGCTACTACCTCTGGGCGCCCTGGGTGGCGACAGCGCTGTTCGTCACCGGCACGCTGGCGGTGTTCATCGAAGGCATCATCTGCGCCATCGTCATCATTCCGCTGTTCGCGGTGATGGGCAGCGTCGGCGGCCTGGCAATGGGCATCGTGTGCCGCATCACCAACTGGCCCAAGCCCGCGCTGTACAGCTTCGCCCTGATGCCGCTGCTGCTCGGCGGCATCGAGCCGCAACTGCCCAACCCGGACCAGTTCTCGAACACCTCGCGCACGCTCTTCATCGCCGCGCCGGCCGAGCGCGTGTGGCACGAGCTCAATGCCGCGCGCGACATCCGCCCCGCCGAAGTCGGCGACGCATGGGCCTACCGCATCGGCGTGCCGATGCCGGTGTCTGGGGTGACCGTCGACACGCCCGAGGGCCGCGTGCGCCAAGTGCAATGGCAGAAGAACGTGCACTTCGAAGAAATCGTCACCGAGTGGCAGCCCAACCGCCTGCTGAAGTGGCGCTTTCGCTTCTCGCCCGACTCCTTCCCCGCCGGGGCGCTCGACGACCACGTGATGATCGGCGGCCAGTATTTCGACCTGCGCGACGCCACCTACACGCTGACCCCGCGTGAGGGCGGCACCGAGCTGCGCGTAGAAGTGTCGTGGCGCCTGAGCACGCGCTTCAACTGGTATGCGGACCGGGTCATGCAACTGCTGCTCAATGACGCCTCGGAGAACATCCTGCGCTTCTACAAGGCGCGCAGCGAAGCCACGGCAACGGCGGCAGCAGGATGACGATGCAACCCGTCTTCCAGCAGGCACTCGGCCCCGCGTGGGACCGGCTCGGCGACGTCATCCGCCGCCACTACACGATGACGCCGTTCTCCGGCGACTACGTGTGCGTGCGCGGAACGATGAACGAGGTCTGGCACGCCCCCTGGGCCGCGCTGCTGATGCCCTTCGGCCGGCTGTTCGGCGCGCTCGTTCCGCACCAGGGCACGAATGTGCCGATCGAGGTGCATTACCGCTGCCGCCCCGACGACGCCAATCTCTACTGGGACCGTATCTTCCACTTTCCGGGAAAGCCGCCCTTCCATTTCCGCTCGCACATGGAACGCGATGCGAAGCAAGGCAGCGAGGTGATCGAATACGTGCGCTTCGGCATCGGCATGCGCCTGGCGGTGAGCGCAGAAGACGGCGCGGTGGTGTTCCGCGACATGGGCTACATCTGGCGCATCGCGGGGCTGCGCATTCCGCTGCCGCTGGGCCTCTTTCTCGGCACCGCCTATGTCGAGGAGCGGCCCGACCCCGCCGATGCCGACCACTTCACCATGAAGATGCTGCTGCGCCACCGCTGGTTCGGCGACGTGTTCCGCTACAGCGGGCGTTTTCACCTGGGCCCGCGGTTAGGGCCACAATGAGCGCACCATGCCACGCCGCCCCGAAAACCTCTACGCCCAGTACCACGCCCACGTCTATTTCGCGCCCGACACGGTGGTGCAGGCCCGCGCCCTCTGCGAGCGCGCGGGCCACGAGCTGATGGTGGTGGTCGGCCGCGTGCACGAGCGGCTGGTGGGGCCGCATCCGCACTGGAGCTGCCAGCTCGCCTTCGACGCCGCCGAGTTCGACCAGGTCATCGGCTGGCTCGACGCCAACCGCAACGGCCTCGACGTGTTCGTGCACGGCGTGACGGGCGACGACTTTGCCGACCACACAGCCCATGCCATGTGGCTCGGCGAAGAAAGCGCGCTCGACCTGCGGATGTTCCGCCACTAGGCCTTTTCTTCGACCCCGGCGCCGTGCACCTTGAAGAAGGTCGCGCCCTCGACCTTCTGGCCAATGGCCTTCTCATAGGCCGCGCGCACCTCCTCAGGCTGCCCGGCCTGGCCGAAGAAATCCTTCAGATACGGCCCCAGCAGCGGATGCGCGGCCAATTCGGCACGCGGCAAGCCGTTCAGCATCTCGTCGCGGCACGCTGACGGCAGGAACACATCGCGGTTCTTCTCGGGATCGCGGATCAGCCCCTTGGGCTCGTGCGCCGGGTCGGCCTGCATTGCCTCGAGTTCCTCGAAGAAGCGGCGGCGCATCATCACGATGCCCTTGTCGCTCTGGCCCAGCTTCTCGCGCGTGCGGTCGGTGATGGCGCCCTGCCCGACCCACACCACGAAGTCCTGGTTGGCCACATGACTGGTAATCCACCGCCCGGTGACCGGGTCCTTGATGGGCCCGTACCACGAAGGAATGCGCTCCTGCACATAGGGCTCCTGCTCGCTCGGCACGCGGCTCAGCACCCACAGCACGCTGAGCGTGTGGTGGTCGTCGATGGGCACGCGCCATTCGAAGTGATGGCCGAGAAAGAAGCCGTTCGGCCACAGCGTGACGCGCCCGGTGGTCCACATCACGTTGTCTTCGCGCTCGCCGCCGCGCAGGCGCTTGTAGACGAAGCCGTGCTCGAATTCCTCGAAGGCCAGCTTCAGATGCGTGGGCACGTACGGCCCTTCTTCGCCCTGCAGGCGCGTGGTCCAGTTGTTGTGGGTCCACTCGAAGTGCACCGGGTCGATGGAGTTTTCCTGGCACTGGAACCAGTTGCACGGAATCTCCGCGAACACCGCCTGCGCAAAACCGTTCCTGCAGTTGAACAGCTCCCAGTCGGGCAAGAGCGGCGCGGGCTGCGGGCCCATGTAGGCCCATAGCAGGCCGGCCTTCTCCTGCACCGGGTAGGCCTTGATCTTCGTGTTCTTGCGCATGCGCGCGCCGGGGTCCAGCGTTTCCTCGAAGGGCTGGTGCACGCATTGGCCGCTCTGGTCGTACTGCCAGCCGTGGTAGCTGCAGCGCAGGCCGCACTGCTCGACGTAGCCGTACGACATGTCGGCGTTGCGGTGCGGACAGCGGCGGTCGACCAGGCCGTAGTTGCCGCTCAGATCCTTGTAGAGCACCAGGTCCTCGCCGAGGATGCGCAGCGGCTTCACGGCCTTGTCGCCGAACTCGCTCGCACCGGCAATCGGGTGCCAGTAGCGGCGCAGGTAGTCGCCCATCGGCTTGCCGGGGCCCACTTCGGTCAGCAGGCGGTTCTTTTCTTCGCTCAGCATGCATCGTCTCCTTCTTCTTCAATCGGCGCGGATGCCGAACTCGCGCACCAGCTTGCCGAAGCGCTGGTCGTCGTCTGCAATCTGCTGCGCCAGCACGGAGGGCGCGCCGCCCACGGGCTCGATGCCGAGCGCGGCCATCTTTGCCTGCACGTCGGGCATCTTCAGGATCTCGTTGAAGTGCTTGTTGAGCACCTGCACGACTTCGGCCGGCATCGCCTTCGGGCCGAGCAACCCCATCCAGGCACTCACGTCCACGTCCTTGAAGCCCAGCTCGATGAAGGTGGGCACGTTGGGCATCAGCTTCGTTCGCTGGCGTTCCGCGACCGCGAGCGGAATCAGCTTGCCCGCGGCGATGTGGCCCGCCACGGCGCCGGGCGTGATCCAGCCCACGCTGACATGGCCGCCCAATACATCGTTGACCACCGGCGCCACACCGCGGTACGGCGCGTGCGTGGCCGCGATGCCCGCGTCCTTGTTGAGCAGTTCGCCCGCAATGTGCATCGGCGAACCGGCACCGGGCGTTCCGTAGGTCGTGGTCTTGCCGGCCTTCGCGCCGGCAACGAGTTGCGCCACGCTCTGGATGCCGGTCGACGGCGCGGTCACCAGCAGCAGCGGGATGTTTCCGGTCTTCACGATGGGCGTGAAGTCTTTCACCACGTCGTGCGCCACGCCGGGGCCGGTCTTCAGCACGTGCTGCGCAATGGGAAAGGTGCTGGGCGTGAAAAGCAGCGTGTAGCCGTCGGCCGGCGCCTTGGCGACCCAGACGTTGCCGATCATCCCGCTCGCGCCGGGCCGGTTGTCGACCAGCACCGGCTGGCCGATGCGCTGCGACAGCTTCTCGGCATAGGTGCGCGCGATGGCGTCGGTGTCGCCGCCGGCCGGGTAGGCCACGACGATGGTGATCGGCTTGGAGGGCCAGGCCTGCGCCATGGCCGCGGTGGCGGCGCATAGCGAAAGAACGGCTGCTGCAGCGGCACGGACCGCGTTTCGCGGGTGAAACATCATGCTCTTTTCCTTCTCGGTGGGACGACGTTGGTGTCGTCCGCACTGTAGGAACGGGGCCTCGAAGCCAGAAGATATAGTTTCACTCAGTGAACTTTTTTCCGGAGACCGGCATGTCGGACACCACGGGCGCGCAGAGCGTGAAAGCCATCGACGCGCTGCGCCGCGGGCTCGACGTGATGCTGGCCATCCAGCGCTCGTCGGCCGTCACGCTGCAGGAGCTGCACCGCCAGACCGGCCTGTCGAAGGCCACGCTGCTGCGCATCCTCAAGACACTGCAGCAGGCGGGCTGGGCCGAGCGCAGCGAGCACGACAGGCGCTACGTGCCCACGTCGGCCACCGGGCAGTCGGGGCCTGCAATGACATGGCGCACGCGCCTGTCGGCGCTGGCGGCGCCCGCGCGCGCCACGCTGCAGCGGGTGGTGCCGTGGCCCATCGACCTGGGCGTGCGAGACGGCACGGCCATGCTCATCCTCGACACCGACCGGCCGCGCAACGGCCTGGCCGTCAACTACCGTGCGCTGGGCTTTCGTCCGCCGATGCTGCTGTCTTCACTGGGGCGCTGCTATCTCTCGTTCTGCCCGGAAGACGAGCGACGAGAAATCCTCGCGGCGCTGGCGCGTTCGCCCAACGACTTCGACCGCAGCGCGCGGCGGCCCGAGAACATCCGGCGCATGGTGGCGCACGCGCGCGACCTCGGCTACGTGGCGCGCGACCCGACCTCGACCAGCATGGATTCGCCCGACCGCTTCGGCGCGATCTCGGTGCCACTGCGCCAAGGCGAGCTGGTGGTGGGCTGCCTCAGCTGCGCCTGGCTGCCGGCGGTGAAGAGCGAGCGCGAGATCGTCTCGGCCCACCTGGCCGACCTGCAGCAGGCCGCGCAGAACATCGAGCGCAAGCTGGCGCAGGCCGGCTTCGAGCCGCCCCCGGCGAGTTCATGAAGCGCGCGGCTCAGAACTCCGCGTCGAGCTCGTCGATCTCCTCGGGCTCCTGCTTCGCGGCCGTCACCCATTCCTTCATGGCCGGCAGTTCCATCACGCGCTTGCAGTAAGCCGCGCACACGCTGTCTAGCGCCACGTCGTAGCTCAGGAAGCGCGTGACCACCGGCGCGTACATCGCGTCGGCCATGCCCGGCTGCTTGCCGAACAGGAAGGGGCCGCCGTACGCCTTGAGGCATTCGCGCCAGATGGCGACGATGCGGTCGATGTCGGCCTGCGCGCGAGACCACACCTTGAAGTTCTTGAAATGGGCCTTGATGTTCATCGGCAGCGCGCCGCGCATCGAGCCGAAGCCCGAGTGCATCTCGCCGCAGATGGCGCGGCAATGGGCGCGGGCCGCCACGTCGTCCGGCAGCAGGCCGGCCTTGGGCTTGATCTCGTTGAGGTATTCGCCGATGGCCAGCGTGTCCCACACCTTCACGCTGCCGTGCTGCAGCGAGGGCACGAGCATCGACGAAGACAGCAGCAGCATCTCGGCCTTCATGGCCGGATCGTCGGGCGGAATGACCTTCTCGCTGAAGTCCAGCCCGGCCAGCCTGCACATCAGCCAGCCGCGCAGCGCCCACGCGCCGTAGTTCTTGCTGCTGATGGTGAGAACGGGTTTGGCCATCGTGAAGCTCCTTGGGCGTTGTGCTGTTGCGTGCAAGCGCCATGCCATGCGGTTGGCCCGCAACTTGCCTGCGAGGTATTCATGCTGTACCGGGCCTACCAGAACCAAGCCGACCTGCTCTCTCCGGCGCGGCTCGCGGCGCAGTACATGAGCAAGGCCCTGTGGAAGGACGGCACGGAGCGCACCATATTGCGGCGCATGGCCGCCCAGTTCGAGGTGTTCTCGCGCATGCGGCTGACCCACACGCGGCCCGACTACGGCATACACAGCGTCATGGTCGACGGCGCGGAAGTGGCCGTGCACGAGGAGACGACCCTCGTTTCGCCCTTCGGCACCTTGCTGCATTTCCGCAAGGACACCGATGCGGTGCACCCGCCGGTGCTGCTGGCCGCACCACTGTCGGGCCATTTCGCCACGCTGCTGCGCGAAACCGTGCGCACCCTGCTGCGCGACCACGACGTGTACCTGACCGACTGGCACAACGCGCGCGACGTGCCGCTGTGGCACGGCGGCTTCGGCCTGGACGACTACACGCGGCAGCTCATCAGCTTCCTGGAGGCCGTGGGGCCGGGCGTGCACATGGTCGCGGTCTGCCAGCCCTGCGTGGCCGCGCTGGCCGCCACCGCGCTGATGGCCGAAGACGACAACCCCGCCACGCCGCGCAGCCTCACGCTGATGGCCGGCCCGGTCGATTGCCGCATCAACCCGACCGGCGTGAACACGCTGGCTACCAGCAAGCCCATCGAGTGGTTCAGGCGCAACCTCATCAGCCACGTGCCGTGGCCGCACGCCGGCATGATGCGGCGCGTGTACCCGGGCTTCCTGCAGCTCTCGGCCTTCATGAGCATGAACCCCGAGCGGCACAAGAAGCAGTTCGAGGACATGTACAGCCATCTGGTCGAGGGCGACATCGAGAAGGCCCGCACCATCGGCACCTTCTACGACGAGTACCTGGCCGTGAACGACCTGCCGGCCGAGTTCTACCTGGAGACCGTCGAACGAGTCTTCCAGACGTATGACCTGCCACGAGGCGTGCTCACCGTGGGCGACCGCACCGTGAACCCCGCCGCCATCCGCCGCACCGCGCTGCTGACGGTGGAAGGCGAGCGCGACGACATCTGCGCCGTGGGCCAGACGGTGGCGGCGCAAGACCTCTGCACGGGCATCCGGCCGTACCTCAAGACGCACCACCTGCAAGCCGGCGTGGGGCACTACGGAGTGTTCAGCGGCAGCAAGTGGAATGCGCAGATCTATCCGCGCGTGCGCGAGACGATCCACGCCGCGGCTGAATTGAACGGCTAGGACTGGCGCCGCGCGCGCACGCCCTTGCCGCTCACGCGCCGCACTGTCGCCTCGCCGGCCTGCGGCAGGCGCTCGCGCAGGAACGCGATCAGCTCTTGCGCCACCACGTTGCGCATCGGCCCCGGCAGGTAGGCCAGCACCACGCGGCGCTCGACGCGCGGCTTCAGCAGCGGCACCACCACCAGTTCGGGGTCGCGCAGCGACGAGGTGTACAGGCGCGGCATCAGGCCCAGCGCCTGCCCGCTGCGCACCAGCGCATAGAGCGTCTCGGAATAGCTCACACGGTACGGTTCCGGGCCCTGCGCGAACTGCGCGCGCGCCGGGTTGCCCAGCGCAGGCATGCTGCCGCGTTCGAACAGCACCAGCCGCTCCTTGCCGATGGCCTCCCACTGGGCATCGCCGGCCGCCGCCAGTGCATGGTCGCGTCGTACCACCAGCACCAGCGGGTCACGGAACAGGTCGATGCAGGTCAACCCGCCCGGCGGCTCGGTGATGGCGGCCACCGCCATGTCGATCTGCCCGCTGCGCAGTTCGGCCAGCAGCGTGTTCGAGGGGGCGTCGCGCCAGGCCAGCTCCACCTCGCGCTGCCCACTCTGCAAAAACTCGCTGGCAGCAGCCGCCACGCGCGCACTGGCCGAGGGAATCACGCCGATGCGCACGAAGGCGCGGCCGCGCTGCACCGTGCTTTCGATGTCGCGCAGCGCCACCTCGAAGGTATTGACCAGGAAGTCGGTGCGCGCCAGCACCTCGGCGCCCACGGGCGTGAGCTCCAGCCGGTGGGTGGAGCGCGTGAGCAGTTCGGCGCCGAGCAGCTTCTCCATCTGCTTGATGGCGTTGCTCAAGGCCGGCTGCGTGATGGCCAGCCGGCGCGCGGCGCGGCCGAACTGGCCTTCTTCCACCAGCACCGAGAAGAACTGCAGCTGGCGCAACGTGAGTGCACGCAGAGGCAAGGCGGCCATGGGCGAATCCCCGGTTATTGATTCAGTGAATCAAATTATAGAAATTCAAAATTTTCTTTATGAGAGCGCCGTTACTAGACTGGTCAGCATGACCAGCCCCACGCCTGCCACCACCGCGCCTCTCGCGCTGGAATCGATGCTCCGTGCCATGCCCAAGGCCGAGTTGCATTGCCACCTGTTCGGCACGGTGCGCCACGAAACCTTCAAGCAGCTCAACCTGCGCGCCGGCTCGCCGCTGGCGGCCGACGAGATCGAGGGCTTCTACACGCGCGGCGAAAAGCCGGTCGGCGTGCTGCGGGTGCTGCGCGCGCTCGACGCCCAGCTGGTGCGCAGCGCCGGCGACCTTTATCAGCTCACGCTCGAATACCTGCAGGACGCGGCCTCGCACAACGTGCGCTACGCCGAGTTCTTCTGGAACCCGACCGGTACGGTGCACGAGTCGGGCATTGCCTACCCGCTCGCGCAAGGCGCCATCGTCCGCGCGATCCAGGACGCGCAACAAGAATTCGGCATCGTCGGCCGCCTCATCGCCGCCATCGACCGCGAAGCCAGGCCCGAGGCAGCCGTGGAGATGGTCGAGTGGGTCAAGGCGCATCGCTGCGAGGAGGTGATCGGCATCGGCATCGACTACCGCGAGGTCGACCGTCCGCCCGAACTGTTCACGCAGGCCTATGCCGATGCGAAGAAGGCGGGCCTCAAGACCACCGCGCACGCGGGCGAGTTCGGCATGCCCTGGACCAACGTGCGCACTGCGCTCGACGTGCTGCAGGTCGACCGCATCGACCACGGCTACACGGTGGTCGACCAGCCAGACTTCGCGCGCGAATGTGCTGATCGCGGCGTGATCTTCACGGTAGTGCCGACCAACTCGTACTACCTGCGCACGCTGCCGCCCGAGCGATGGGCCATCGATCATCCGATCCGCCGCATGCCCGGCCTGGGCCTGCGCATCCACCCCAACACCGACGACCCGACGCTGCACAAGGTCACGCCCACGCAGGCCTGGCTGATGATGGTGCGCGACTTCGGCTTCGGCCTGGACGACCTGCGCGGCTTCATGCACAACGGCCTGGACGGTGCGTGGATCGACGACACGCAGCGCCGCGCATGGCGCACGCAGTGGAGCGATGAATTCGACACGCTGCGCGCCCGCCTCGATACCGAACCCGCCCCCACCACCCTCGAATGACCCACGCCATGAACACACCCCGCCGCCTGCTTCTCGCCGCCGCACTCTGCGCCGCGCTTCCCACCGCGGCCCTCGCGCAGGCATGGCCCGCTGCCAAGCCCATCACGCTGATCGTTCCCTACACAGCCGGCGGCAGCGTGGACGTCAACGCGCGCCTCGTCGCACAGCGCCTTGGCGAGCGGCTCAAGCAGTCGGTCGTCATCGAGAACGTGAGTGGCGCGGGCGGCGCCATCGGCGTTGCCAAGGCTGTGAATGCCACGCCCGACGGCTACACGCTGGTGGTGGGGCCCGACAGCGCCATCGCCATCGGCAAGCTGGTCAACCCCACGGCCTTCCGCTTCGATCCGCTGAAAGACCTGGCGCCGGTCGGCCTGCTCAACACCGCGCCGATGGTGCTGGTGGCGCGCCCCGGCCTCGAGGCCCAGACCTTCTCCGACTTCGTGAAGCTCGCGAAGGCCAAGCCCGGCAAATACAACTACGCGACCTCGGGCGTGGGCACGGTGCTGCAACTGGCCATGGAACTGCTGAAGGAACGCAGCGGCATCTTCGTCACGCACGTGCCCTACCGCGGCGGCGCGCAGATTGCCACCGACGTGATCGGCGACCAGGTCGACCTGGCGATGCTGGTGAGCACCAGCGCCATTCCGCACGTGAACGGAAAGCGGCTGAAGGCGCTCGGCATCACCAGCAGCAAGCGGCTGGCCGCGCTGCCCAACGTGCCTACCTTCGACGAGATGCCCGGCCTCAAGGGCTTCGACATGGTGAGCTGGACCGGCATCTTCGCGCCTGCGAAAACGCCGCCGGCCGTGGTCGCGCAGATCAACCACGAGCTCAACGCGGTGCTGCAGGAAGAAGGCGTGCGCAGCAAGCTGATGGAGCAAGGCGCGCTGCCGGGCAGCGGCACGCCGGAGAGCTTCGCGAAGTTCGTGCAGACGGAGTACGCGCGCAACCAGAAGATCGTGCAGACGGCCAACATCAAGGAGTGAGCGCGTGAAGACGACGCCCATGCTGTCCCGCCGCGCCCTGCTGGGCGTGTCCGCCGCCGGCCTTGCAGGCATGGCCTTCGCGCAGAGCCCCAGCCCCGCCGAACTGGCACAGGCGCTTGCCGGCACGCCCGCCACGCGGTTGCCGCCCGTGGCAGGCAAGCGCCAGGTCATCATCGACACCGACCCCGGCCAGGACGACGCCGTCGCGCTGCTGATGGCCATGGCCGCGACCGACCGGCTCGACATCAAGGCGCTGACGGTGAGCGTGGGCAACCTGCCGCTGACGGTGACAGAGAAGAACGCGCGCATCGTGCGCGACTGGGCAGGCCGGCCCGAGATTCCGGTCTACGCCGGCTACCCGCGCCCGCTGGTGCGCGAACCCATCTTCGCCGACGATGTACACGGCAAGACCGGCATGGAAGGCCCGACGCTGCACGAGCCGCGCGGCCCGCTGATGCCCATGCACGCGGTGCAGTACCTCATCGACACACTGCGCGCCGCAGCGCCCAAAAGCATCACGCTCGTGGGCCTGGGGCCGCTGACCAACTTCGCGGCGGCGCTCAACTCGGCACCCGACATCAAGCCCGCCATTGCCGAGATCGTGGTGATGGACGGCTCCTGGGGCGTGGGCGGCAACATCACGCCCGCCGCCACCTTCAACGTGTACGCAGACCCCGAGGCGGCATCGATCGTGTTCCGCAGCGGCGTGCCTGTCACGGCCATGTCGCACGACGCGGCGCGCCGCGTGCTGCTGACGCCCGAGCGCATCGGGCCCTTCCGCACCATGGGCAACAACGCCGGCAAGGTGGTGGCGGATATCTTCGATTCGATGATGGCGTACGGCCAGCGCCGCCGGGGCGTGGCGGTCGGGCCGATCTACGACCCGTGCGTGATCGCGTATCTGCTCAAGCCCGAACTCTTCAAGGGCGCGAAGGTGAGCGTCGATGTGGAAACCAAAGGCGAGTTCACGACCGGCGCGACGGTGGTCGACTTTCGCGGCTACAACCGCCGCACGCCCAATACGCTGTGGATCAGCGAGGCCGATACCGAAGGCTTCTACGCGCTGCTGCGCGCGCAGATCGCGCGGCTGCCCTGAACGGGCTGGCCGGGATCAGCCGGCCTTTTCGTCTTCCGCCGGCCAGTCGCGGATGTAGGCCTTGAGCATCTTGTTCTCGAAGTTCTGGCTGTCCACCACGGCCTTGGCCACGTCGTAGAAGCTGATCACGCCCATCAGCATGCGCTTGTCCATCACGGGCATGTAGCGCGCGTGGCGCTCCAGCATGATGCGGCGGATTTCGTCGAGGTCGGTTTCCAGCGTGCAGGTGACGGGGGCGTCGTCCATGGCCTTGCGGACCAGCGTGGTGCCGACCTGGCCGCCGTTGCCGACGATGGCCACGATGACTTCCCGGAAGGTGAGCATACCGACCAGGTCGCCGTGCTCCATGACCACCAGCGAACCGATGTCCTTTTCCGCCATGGTGTTGGCGGCTTCTGCCAGCAGGTCGTCTGGCGTGATGGTGAAGAGCGTATTGCCCTTGACGCGAAGGATGTCGCTGACTTTCATCGTGTGCTCCTCTCGGACTCAATCTCGGCTATCTAGGCGGGCGTGCCGTTTTTGAATATAGCCCACAATCGACGCCGACCTGAGCGCCCATGTCGCGGACGCATGAATTGCATACGTAACGGGGCATTGCCAGGAGACAACTGCTCAGACCCAGAAAGGCCCTCATGCCCGGTTATTCCGACCCCGGTTTCGACACCCTCGCGCTGCACGCCGGCGCCGCGCCCGACCCCGCCACCGGCGCACGGGCGGTGCCGATCCACCTGACCACCTCTTTCGTCTTCGAGTCGAGCGACCACGCGGCCGCCCTGTTCAACCTGGAGCGCGCGGGCCACGTGTACTCGCGTATCAGCAACCCGACCAATGCGGTGCTGGAGCAGCGCGTGTCTGCGCTCGAAGGCGGCATCGGCGCCATCGCCACCGCCAGCGGGCAGGCGGCGCTGCACCTGTCGGTGGCCACGCTGATGGGCGCTGGCTCGCACATCGTGGCCAGCACAGCCCTGTACGGCGGCTCGCAGAACCTGCTGCACTACACGATGCGGCGCTTCGGCATCGACACCACCTTCGTGAAGCCCGGCGACCTCGACGGCTGGCGCGCCGCGGTACGCCCCGAGACCAAGCTGTTCTTCGGCGAGACCGTGGGCAACCCCGGGCTCGACGTGCTCGACATTCCGGCCGTGAGCGACATCGCCCACGAGGCCGGCGTACCGCTGCTGGTCGACTCGACCCTCACCTCGCCCTACCTGATCAAGCCCTTCGACTGGGGCGCCGACCTGGTCTATCACTCGGCCACCAAGTTCCTGTCGGGCCACGGCACCGTCATCGGTGGCGTGGTGGTCGACGGCGGCAGCTTCGACTGGGAAAAGTCCGGCAAATTCGCCGAGCTGACCCAGGCCTACGACGGCTTCCACAACATGGTGTTCAGCGAGGAAAGCACCGTCGGTGCCTTCCTGCTGCGCGCCCGCCGCGAGGGCCTGCGCGACTTCGGCGCCTCGATGAGCCCGCACACGGCCTGGCTGATCCTGCAGGGCATCGAGACGCTGCCGCTGCGCATGGAGCGGCACATCGACAACACGCAGAAGGTGGTCGAGTTCCTGTCCACCCACCCGTTCGTGTCGCGCGTGGGACATCCGCTGATCGAATCGCACCCGAGCCACGTGCTCGCGCAGAAGCTGCTGCGCCATGGCGCGCGCGGCGCGGGCGCGGTGTTCAGCTTCGACATCAAGGGCAGCCGCGCGCAGGGCAAGGCTTTCATCGAAGCGCTGAAGCTCTTCAGCCACCTGGCCAACGTGGGCGACTGCCGCAGTCTGGTGATCCACCCTGCGAGCACCACGCACTTCCGCATGACCGACGAGGCGCTGGCGGGTGCGGGCATCTCGCAAGGCACGATTCGCCTGTCGATCGGGCTCGAAGACCCGGCCGACCTGATCGACGACCTGAAGCGTGCCCTGAAGGCCGCGGAAAAGGCGGGCGCCTGACATGAACTACACCGTCAACGGCCACACCACCTACTGCTACACCGGCGGCAAGCCCTTCGATGCGGCCAAACCCACCGTGGTGTTCATCCACGGCGTGCTCAACGACCACAGCGTGTGGATCCTGCAAAGCCGCTGGTTTGCCAACCACGGCTGGAACGTGCTCGCGGTCGACCTGCCCGGCCATTGCAAGAGCGAAGGCCCGCCACCCGCCAGCGTGGAAGACGCGGCGCAGTTCGTCATTGCGCTGCTCGACGCAGCCGGCGTGCAGAAGGCCGCATTGGTCGGCCACAGCTTCGGTTCGCTGATCGCACTCGAAACGGCTTCGCGCGCACCCGACCGCATCACGCACCTCGCGATGGTCGGCACGGCCTACCCGATGGTGGTTTCGCCCGCGCTGCTCGAAAGCTCGGTGAGCGACCCGCAGCGCGCCATCGCCATGGTCAACACCTTCTCGCACTCGCTGCTGGCGCCGCCGCCCTCCTCGCTCGGGCCGGGCACCTGGCTCTACGGCAGCTCGCGCGCGCTGATGCGCCGCGTGCTCGCGAGTAACCGCGATGCAAACGTGTTCCACATCGGCTTCAAGGCCTGCAACGACTACGCCAACGGCGAGGCCGCGATGGAGAAAGTGCAGTGCCCGGTGCTGTTCCTGCTCGGCGACGCCGACCAGATGACGCCGCCGCGCGCCACCAAGGCGCTGGTGGGCAAGGCGCGCAACGCCCAGGTGGTGACGGTGCATGCCGGCCACTCGCTGATGAGCGAGGCGCCCGATGCGGTGCTGTTCGCGCTGCGCGACTTCGCGGCTGCCTGAGCAGGCACGCCCTTATTCCGCCGCGATCCCCGCGCGGTGCGCCAGGGCCCGGTAGCGCGAGATCTCGCCTTCCATCTGCGTACGGAACGCCGCTGCGCCGATTGCCACCGGCTCCATGCCCTGCGCGCGCAGCTGCGCCTGCAGCGCAGGGTTGCCCATGGTCGCGGTGACCGCGCGGGCGAGCTTGTCTATCACCGGCGCCGGGGTGCGGGCTGGCGCGGCAAAGCCATACCAGGCATCGAAGGTGGCGTCAGGCAGCCCCTGCTCGGCCAGCGTGCGCACTTCGGGCAGCATGCTGGAGCGGGTCGCGCCCACGATGCCGAGCGCGCGTAGCTTGCCCGAGCGCACGTGCGGCGCCACGGCGGCCACGGTGTCGATGCCGATCTCGATCTCGCCGCCGATCACCGCCATCGAACTCTGGCTGCTGCCCTTGTACGGAATGTCCTGAAGCTGGATGCCGGCGGCCAGCGCGAGCAGTTCGCCGGCCAGGTGCGGGCCCGAACCCGAGCCGAAGGTGGCGTAGCGGATGCTCTTCGGCTTGGCCTTGGCCGCGGCGATGAGCTCGGGCATCGAGTGCCAGGGCGTGCCCTTGCCCACCACCAGCACCAGCGGCGTGCGCGCCACGATGGCGATGGGCGCCAGGTCGCGCACCGGGTCGTACGGCAGCTTGGCGCGCAGGGCCGGGTTCACGCTGTAGCTGGTAGAGCCCGAGAGCAGCAGCGTGTAGCCGTCAGGCGCGGCCTTGGCGACCGCATCGGTGCCGATGATGGTGGAGGCGCCGGGCTTGTTGTCGACCACGATGGGCTGGCCGAGGTGCTCCGACAGCGTCTGCCCCATTGCCCGCGCCACGATGTCGGTGCCGCCGCCCGGCGGAAAGGGCACGACCAGCCTGACCGGCCGATCGGGCCATGCGCTCTGCGCGAAGGCGGGTGCCTGGGCGCCCAGAACGGCGGAAGCGGAAAGCAGCAGGCCGAAGGCGCGACGGGAAATGACGAGGTTCATGGTGCGTGTCAGGAAAGGGAAGAAACGGATGGCGGCAGTTGCCCGGCGGCCCACGGCGCGAGCCCCGGCTCGCCCAGGTCCCAGTAGAGGCCGGCCATGATCTGCAGGCCCTCGCGCGCCAGCGGCGCGAGCAGGTGCTCGTTGGGCGCGTGCTGCGCACAGGCCGGGTATGAGTGCGGCACCCACAGCGTGGGCAGCCCCAGAAGGTCGGCGAACACGTCGTTGGGCAGCGAGCCTGCGAGGTTGGGCAGCAGGTCGACGCGCTGCCCGCTGCTTTGCGCGATGGAGTGGCGCGCCCAGCCCACCCACGGGTTCTCGACATCGAGCCGCGTCGCCGCGCCGGTCAGCGTGATCTGCACCTCGACCTGGCCGAAGCCGTGCGTATCCAGGTGCGCGCGCACGATCTTCTCCAGGTCTTGCCACGGCGTGCCGACCACGAAGCGCAGCTGGCAATGCGCCACGGCTTCAGACGGAATCGCGTTGACGGGACGCTGCGCCGAACCCGCGCCGAGCGCCAGCACCTCGATGGTGTTCCACGCCACCAGCCGCTCGGCCGGGCTCAGGCCGGGCTCGCCCCAGCCTTCGTCGACCGCGGGGTCGTCCGCGCCGCCGCCGATGGCGATGTCGGCCAGCGCATCGCGCACGGCCTGCGTGACCGGCGGCGGGCGCAACGCTTCGACGAGGATGCGGCCGCGCGCATCCACCAGCGAGGCCACCGCATGGCTGATCACCGTGCCCGGATTGACCAGCACACCGCCCCAGTTGCCCGAGTGGTAGCCGCGCGGCCGGGCGCGCAGCCGCAGGCTGAAGTTGACCGCGCCGCGCGAACCGAGGAACAGCGTGGGCCGCGCGGCGCTCACGCGCGGGCCGTCGCTGGCGACGAAAACGTCGGCGCGCAGCTTGTCGCGTTCCTGCGCGCACACCGCGTGCAGGCCGGGCGAGGCGGCCTCCTCGCCCATCTCGACAAGCCACGTCATGTTGTAGCCCAGGCGCCCGCCGCGCGCCTCGAGCACGGCAGCAAGCCCGCCGAGGTTGATGCTGTGCTGGCCCTTGTTGTCGGCGGTGCCGCGCCCGTACCAGCGCTCGCCGCGCACGGTCAGCGCCCACGGGACAAGGCCCTCTTCCCAGTGCGCGTCCTGCCCGCTGACCACGTCGCCGTGGCCGTAGGTCATTACCGTGGGCAGGGCCGGGTCTTCGATGCGGCGCGCGATGAGGAACGGCCCACCGCTGGGCACCGGGTTGGCGATCACCTCGCAGGCGAAGCCAAGCGCCATGAGCGGCGGGGTCATTTCCTCGCGCAGGTAGGCCTCCAGCGCGGGCGTTGCGGCGCCGGTGTCGCTCTCGGTGCGAAAGGCGATGCGGCGCTGGAGGTCGGCGAAGAAGCCGCCCCCGTCGAAGTAGGCGGCGGCAGCGGCCAGGCTGTCTGTGCGTTGCATGAAGGGCTTCCTTGTCTGTCTTTCCATCGGGTGCAGCAAGTACAAGGCCTGAAGGCCGATGCTTCCAGCATCGTTTTGGCAAGCTACCATTGCCTTGAAGGCAACACCCTGGCGTCATGACTCTCCCGCTTCTCAGCATCCCGATGCGCCACTTCCTCGAAGTGGCGCGCAGCGGCTCGGTCAACCAGGCGGCGGCGCGGCTGTTCGTGGCGTCTTCGGCGGTGAGCCGGCAGATCGCCAAGCTCGAAGACAGCCTGGGCACGCCGCTGTTCGAACGGCATGCGCGCGGCATGGCGCTCACGGCCGCCGGCGAACGGCTGGCCGCACACCTGCGCAATGCACAGCTCGACATCGAGCAGGTGGTCGAACAGGTGCGCGATCTTGGCGGGCAACGCGCGCGGCGCATTCGCATGGCCTGCACCGAGGGCTTCGCGGGGCATTTCATGCCGCTGGTGATGCGCAGCTTCGAGACGGCGAATCCGGGCTGCCAGCTCGAACTGCACGTGGGCTCGCCCGACGGCGTGAGCGCGCTGCTGGCGCGCGGCGAGACCGACATCGCGCTCAAGTACGTGGTTGCGCCCGAGCCGGGCTTGAAGATCGAGCACACGGCCACCGCGCCGGTGTACGCGGTGCTGCGCCCCGACCATCCGCTGGCGCGCCAGCGCGTGGTGTCGGTGGCCGATGCGGTGCGCTATCCGCTGGCCGTGGGCGACCGAGGCGTGACCGCGCGCCAGCTGTTCGACCAGGCCTGCAGCCTGCAGGGGCTGCAGTACCACGCGCTGTTCGTGAGCAATTTCTCTTCAGTGCTGCTGCCCTTGCTGCGCACGCCCGACGTGATGCTGTCGGGCCTGCTCACGGTGATGCACCTGATCGACGCGGGCACGGTGGTGGCGCGGCCCTTTGCGGAGGCGCCGCTGCAGCAGCGCCAGTTGCAGGTGCTGGCGCTCGAAGGCCGCACGCTGCCGCCGCTGGCGCAGGACTTCGTGCGGCACCTGGTGAGCGCGATCGCCAGCGCGGGCCGGCGCAAGCTGGGGCGCGCGCGGGCCGCTGCGGCCTGAAGAAGCTCTTCAGCCCAGCGCGTTGATGTCCGCCGGATCGAGCAGCACCTTCGGCGCGCCGTTGCGCGCCACGGCCAGCATGGCGCGGCCGATCTTCTCGGTGGTCGTCACCTTGTTCGGCCACAGGCTGTGGGCCAGCCCGAGCACGGGCCTGAGCACGACGATCGCAGCGTCATAGAGCGGCGTCTTCGAGCGAATGCCATGCAGCGGCTGGATCATGCCGGGCCGGAACATGTAGGCCGCCTTGAACGGCAGGCGCAACAGGGCGTTTTCCGTCGCGCCCTTCACGCGCGCCCACATGCTGCTGCCGCGCTCGCTGCTGTCGGTGCCTGCACCCGTCACGTAGGTGAAAGTCATGGCCGGGTTGAGCCGCGCGAGCACTGTGGCGGCGGCCAGCGTCAGGTCGTAGGTGATGCGCTTGTACTCGGGCTCCTTCATGCCGACCGACGACACGCCAAGGCAGAAGAAGCAGGCGTCGAAGCCCTGCAGTTGCGGCTCGATGGCGCTGTAGTCGTACATGTCCTTGTGGACCAGGTCGCGCAGCTTGGGATGCTGCTGCCCCGTGGCATTGCGGCCGACCGCGACGACGCTCTCGACGTCGGACGCCAGAAGGCACTCGCGCAGCACACCCTGCCCCACCATGCCGGTGGCGCCGAAGATCAGGATTTTCATGACGGAGCTTCCGGTCAGACCGTGAAGACGGCCGGTTTCTTGTTGAGCACGGCGAGCAGCAGGTCGACGTCAAGGCTCGAAGGCTTCGGCGGCTGCAGCGCGGAGAGCATGCGCGACAGCGTCTCGGCATGCGGCAGCAGCGGGCCCAGAAAGCGCGTGCCGTCGACGCCCGCAACCAGCAAAGTCGGGAAGGTCTCTACGTCGAAGGCGTCGGCGATGTCTGCGTGGTCCTCGATATCGACCCAGGCGAAGCGGAACTGCGGGTGCGCGCGCGCCACCTCTTCGAGCAGCGGCCGGTAGTCGCGGCAGGTGCCGCACCATTCGGCGCAAAGGCACACGACCCAAGGCGCATCGTTGCTGGCCGGCTCGACGGATTCGGGGGTGCTTGGAAGGGCGCTCAAGGCTGATGCGTCGGTGGTGTGATCGGAAGGCCGGGGTGGTGCGGCCGGAAGGTCGTGGCTATTATGGACAAAGCCCTCATCCGCCGGGACCACCGGGTTTCAGGGGCACAGGAGACTCGCACGATGAACACCACGACTGCCCCAGGATCTGCCGTCGATCCGCGTCAATTCAAGAGCTTTGCGCAGTTCTATCCCTTCTACCTGACCGAGCATGCCAACCTCACCTGCAGGCGGCTGCACTTCGCGGGCTCGACCATTTCGCTGCTGTGCCTGGTGGCGCTGGTGGTCACGCTCAACCCGCTGTGGCTGCTGGCCGGGCTGGTGGCGGGCTACGGCTTTGCCTGGGTCGGGCACTTCGGGTTCGAGAAGAACAAGCCGGCCTCGTTCAAGCGGCCGCTTTACTCCTTCATGGGCGACTGGGCGATGTACCGCGACATCTGGCTCGGTCGGGTGAAGATCTAGATCAGGAGCACGTCGCCCAGGCGCAGCGAGCGCAGCGGACCCTTCTGCCAGAGGTCTTCAAGCGGCTCGGCCTGCGGCATCAGCAGTTCTTTCAGCAGCGGCTCGATGGGCGTCGAAGGGTCCGCGAGCAGCACGAAGCGCGGGTCTTCGTTGGCGGGCTCTTCCGCGAGCGGCGCGATCCAGTCGAGCGCCACCAGCGTTTCGAGCACCGGCGCCAGTTGCAGCGCATCGACCCGCATGCGCGTGACCAGTTCGGTCGCGCCCATGCCCTTGGCCGGCGTGGCCTGCGCGCGGGCCAGATGCTGCAGCGCTTCCATTGCCAGCTGCAAGGGCCAGCCCGCGGTGCCGCCGCGCCGTGCCACGCCCGTGAGCAGGCTCGGCAAGTAGGCCGCGATGACCGCGCCGAGCAGCACGATCACCCAGGCCACATAGATCCACACGAGCAGGATCGGCACCGTGGCAAAGGCGCCGTACAGCACCGAATAGGTCGGCACCAGGCTCAGGTAGTAGGCCAGCACGCGCTTGGCGATTTCGATGGCGGCCGCCACGAAGATGCCGCCGGCCCATGCATGCGACCAGCGCACGTTGGTGTTGGGCACGTAGTGGTAGAGCGACGCCATGCCGACCGCGAGCAGCGCGAACTCGAAGGTGTCGAAGAACAGCTTGACCATGCCGCGCCCCACCACGTCGCTGGTGGCCGAGACCACGTACGAAGTGGTCGACAGGCTCACCGCAAGGATGATCGGCCCCAGCGTGATGGCCGCCCAATAGATGAGCACCCGCTGCGCGAACGGCCGCGGCGAGCGTACGCGCCAGATGTTGTTGAGCGTCTTGTCGATGGTGAGGATCAGCGCGATGGCGGTGATCAGCAGCACGATCAGGCCCGCGATGCCCAGCCCGCTGGCCTTGCTCGCGAACTGGTTCAAGTAGCCCAGCACCTGCCGTGCGATGTTGTCGGGAATCAGGCTCTCGATGAGCCAGCGCTGCAGGCGGCCCTGCATCTTCGCGAACATCGGGAACACGGTGAACAGCGCCAGCGCCACGGTGAAGAACGGCACCATTGCGATGGTGGTGGTGAAGGTCAGGCTGCTGGCCGTGAGGCCGAGCCGGTCTTCGCGAAAACGCTCGCCCAGCACCGCTGCGGTGTTGCGCCACGGAAAGCGCGAAAGATCCCTCCAGAGTTGCCTGCGATTCATGGCGGCTATCATGCCATCCGCTCTTTTTGTCGCCGCTGGCCGCCTGCCGGGCGCTCTCTTCCCTTCGCTGCCCAACGTGTCCGACACTCCGCTCCCGCCCTCCTCCGTTCGCGCGACCCGCTGGGCCGCCGTGGGCAGCCTCGTCGGCCTCATCGTGCTGGGCCTGGCCTGGGAGCTATGGCTGGCGCCGCTGCGCCCGGGTGGCTCGCTGCTGGCGCTGAAGGTGCTGCCGCTCGTCATTCCGCTCGCGGGTCTGTGGAAGAACCGCATGTACACCTACCGCTGGGTCAGCCTGATGATCTGGCTCTATTTCACCGAGGGCGTGGTGCGCGCCTGGAGCGACACCAACGGCGTGGGCCAGGTGCTCGCGCTCGTCGAGGTGCTGCTGTGCCTCGTGCTCTTCGCGGCCTGCGCATGGCATGTGCGGCTGCGCCTGCGCCACGCCAAGAACGCTGCCCGCCAACTGGAGGCTTCTGCCCAATGACCACTGCTGCTTCTTCTTCCCTGATCGATCAACTGCGCGCCATCGTCGGCGCGGCGAACGTACTGAACGAGGGCGACCTCACTGCCTACGAGCAGGACTGGCGCAAGCGCGCGCGCGGCAAATCGCTGGCCGTGGTGCGGCCCGGCACCACGCAGCAGGTGGCCGACGTGGTGAAGGCCTGTGCGGCCGCCGGCACCGCCATCATTCCGCAGGGCGGCAACACTGGCCTGGCGGTCGGCTCCATTCCGGACGAGAGCGGCACGCAGGTGGTGCTGAGCCTGCAGCGCCTGAACGCGATCCGCACCATCGACGGCGCCAACCTCACGATGACCGTCGAGGCCGGCTGCATTCTTCAAACGCTGCAGGAGACCGCCGAGAAGGCCGGCTTCCTCTTCCCGCTGAGCCTCGCGGCCGAAGGCAGCTGCACCATCGGCGGCAACCTCGCGACCAACGCGGGCGGCACGCAGGTGGTTCGCTACGGCAACACGCGCGAGCTGTGCCTGGGCCTCGAAGTGGTCACGCCGCAGGGCGAGATCTGGGAAGGCACCAGCGGCCTGCGCAAGGACAACACCGGCTACGACCTGCGCGACCTCGTCATCGGCAGCGAAGGCACGCTCGGCATCATCACCGCCGCGACCATGAAGCTCTACCCGCTGCCGGCCGCGCAGCTCACGGCCTGGGCCGCGGTGCCCTCGCTCGACCATGCGGTCACGCTGCTGGGCCTTGCGCACAAGCACCTGGGCTCGGGCCTCACGGGCTTCGAGGTGATGGGCAAGTTTGCGCTGAGCCTGGTCGACAAGCACATGCCGCAGCTGCGCGTGCCCTTCATCAAGGATGAGGCCGTGCCGTACTGCGTGCTGCTGGAAAACTCCGACAGCGAATCCGAAGACCATGCGCGCGCACGCTTCGAGGCGCTGCTCGAAACCGCCTTCGAAGACGGCTGCGTCACCGACGCGGTGGTAGCCGAGAACCTCACGCAGGCGCACCAGCTGTGGCACATCCGCGAAAGCATTCCGCTCGCGCAGGCCGAGGAAGGCCTGAACATCAAGCACGACATCTCGATTCCCGTGTCGCGCATCCCGGCCTTCGTGCAAGAAACCGATGCGCTGCTGGCGCGCGAGATCGCCGGTGTGCGGCTGGTGAACTTCGGCCACCTGGGCGACGGCAACCTGCACTACAACGTGCAGGCGCCGGAGAACATCGACACCAAGGCGTTCCTGAAGAACGAAGAAGAGCGCATCAACACGCTGGTGTACGACGCGGTCGAGAAGTTCGGCGGCTCGTTCTCGGCCGAGCATGGCGTGGGCTCGCTCAAGGTCGACAAGCTGGAAAAGCACAAGTCGCCTGTGGCGCTGGAGATGATGCGGGCGATCAAGCGCGGGCTCGATCCGAAGAACATCCTCAACCCGGGTCGCGTGATCCGGGTCTAGCTTGGCGGCCCACGTTCAGTCGAGCCCGGTCTTCCCCGGTGCCCAGTAGGCCTTGGCCTTGATTCGCCGCGCCTCGACGCCCTGCGCCTTGAGCGCTCGACTCACCTGCTGGATCGACGCGGCCTTGCCGGTCAGCACATAGTGCGTGCTGCCGTCCATGGGCGGCACCATCGCGGCCAGCAGCTCGCCGATGTGCGAATCGTCGGCGCGGCGCTCCATCAGCGCGAGCGGCTGGACGCCCAGCGCATCCAGTACCTGACGCGATTCGGCGATGGCGTTCACCTCGAACACGGCGCGAACACCCTGCCCGGGCGCATCCCTGCCGCACAGCGACGCCGCGAGGCCGAAGGAGGTCTCGTCGCCGAAGAGAATCGTCGACGCCGGCAGCGGCTCGAGTTCCAGCGAGCGGCGCGGCCCGAACACCTGCTGTTCGTCGCCGGGCCGGGTGCGGCGCACCCATTCGCTGCCCGGCCCCTCGCCGTGCGCAAACGCCACAATGCGCGCGACGCCGCGTGCGGCATCCAGGCACAACGGGGTGTAGGTGCGCGCCTCGAATGCGCCGCCGACCTTGATCTGGAGCTTCTGGCCAGGCGACCAGCGATGGCCTTCGAAAGCCGCGCCTTCGAGGTCGATGAACCGGAAGTGCGTCGACAGGCTGGTGGCCGCAATGACACGCACCGGACGCAGGAACAGGCGGGTGAGCGTGCGTTCGATCAGCCCGGGTTGGGGGGCATCAGGCGAAGGCGCCGCGAAACGGGAAGAAGACATAAGAAGGAACTCTCTGGACAGTGAGTGGATGCGGCAACGCCGCGAGAACCTGACAAGTTAGTTTCGACAGCCGGTGGCAAAAGTGGCAAAGGCGGCTCATCCGCGACGCGCCACAGTCATGTCTTCAGCTAACAATTCAGTGATACACTCCAATAAGAATAGTTCTTATTCACCCTTCCCGGGGATTTTCAAAACCAAATGCTTCTGCGGCCAGCTCGCCTCTTCCCATGCGGAAGTCGAGGCGAATCCGTCGGTGCGTTCTGGCAAGCGGCCCCGGGGTCCATCGTCGATGCTTGCGAGAAGGCGGCCGGATGCGCGACCTCGTTCAGGAACTGGTAGCTCACTACGCGGACTTGCGCCGGCAGCTCACTCGCGACCTGAGAGACCCGCACTACGCGGCCGACATCGCGCAGTCCAGCTTCGAGCGGGTCTATGCGGCGTCGCTCAAGACGCGCGGCGGCAATCGCGGCGATGCACTGCCCGATCCGCAGGACGCCGCCTATTCCATCGAATCGCCCCGCGCCCTGCTGTTTCGCGTGGCGCGCAACCTGTGCGTCGACGATGCACGCCGGCGCAAGGTCGCGCAGGAATGGGTCAGCACGCATGCAGGCATCGGCACGCACCAGACGGCCCAGTCCAGCGAATACGTCGTGGCCCAGCAACGGGTGCTGGCGCGGGTGGTCGAAACCATGGAACAACTGCCGCCGCGCCGGCGCGAGGTGTTCCTGTTGTTCCGCGCCTACGGCCACACGCGCGCTGAAATTGCGCAGCGGCTGAACATCACCGAGATGGCCGTGGCCAAGCACCTGCTGCGCGCCACCATCGATTGCTCGCGCGTGTTTGCCGAGTTGCGCTCGGAGCTGATCGAACCGCAGGTCGTGCTGAGCCGGCCGGGCTTCGACGCGGCGCTGGCCGAAGACTTCTCGTGAACGGCGGCAGCATGGCGGCAAGCGCTCCTCCGCGCGAACGGCTGATCGAGCGCGCGCTCGCGCTGATCGTCGAAGGAGAGATCGCACCCGGCGAGGCCGCAGGCCGCGCCCGCGCGTTGCTCAACCAGTGGCGCGGCAAATCGGCGGAACATGCAGCGGCCGTGCAGGAGGCACGCGAGCGCTGGGACGCACTCGGCGGCATGGCGAACGACTTGCGCGCGCACTTCGACGAACCCGCCGAAGCCGCGCTGATGGCCAACGCGGCCGCCACTGCGGCCGCATCGACGCACCGGCAGCAGCGCCGCAAGATGCTGCTTTCGGTCGCCGCCTTGCTGGGCACCGGCCTGGTCGCGGGCCGGGGCGTGCAGTGGTACTGGCAGCAACCCCTGTTCCGCGCAGCCTACGAAACCCGCACCGCGCAGATGCTGAAGGTGACGCTGACCGACGGCCGCAGCGGCGCGCCCGGCAGCCAGCTCGACCTGGCACCGCAGAGCGCGATCGACGTGGCGCTCTATCGCCAGCACCGCGCCGTCGACATGGCGCACGGCGAAGTGCGCTTCGAGGTGGCGCGCGATGCAGACCGCCCTTTCAGGGTCCGCACGCGCGGCGCCACCATCGAAGTGGTCGGCACCGCGTTCACCGTGCGCGACCGTGGCGGCCCGATCACCGTGGGCGTGGAGCATGGCCATGTGCGCGTGCACATGCCGCCGCGCGACGGGTCCACCGGCGCAGAGACGGAAGTGATCGACCTGCGCATGGGCGAGCTGCTTGAAATCGACGACGGCCGTGCCGCCGCAGTGCGGCAAACCGACACGGCAGCCCTGTCTGCGTGGCGCAATGGCTGGCTCGTCTTCGAGAACACGCCGCTCGGCGACGCTCTGGCCGCGGTCAACAGCTATCGCGCACGGCCCATCGTCAGCACGAGTTCGCGCGTCGACGCGATGCGGCTGTCGGGCCGTTTCCGCACCAACGATTCCGAAGGCCTCGTGGCCGCCCTGCCGACGATCCTGCCTCTGGCCGCCGAACCGCAGCCGGACGGCAGCGTGACCCTGCGAACGCGCTGAGTCCTTCGCCGCGTCAGGCGTCGCGCACATTCCCCACGGGGTGGCCGGACTGCACCAGGCCCCACTCCGCCAGCGCGATGTCGAGCGCGCGCAGGTGCCGGGGGTCTTTCCCGAGCCACTGGGCCAGTTCCTCCGTGTTCTGCAGGGTCGGCGAGGCGTGCATGCAAGCGAAAAGCGACGCCGCGGTGCGGACGCATTCATCGGGCACGAGGCAGTGCGCGGCCAACCCGGCGCGCCTCATTCGAGCCCGCCCGTGGGCGGATGAAAATTCCTGCGGCGGCTGACGACCAGGGCGGCGCCCGCCAGTGCCCAGAGGCGCAGGGCGCGGTCGAATGCGGGCGGATGTGCCTGGTCTTCCCGCAGCCAGTGCGTCAGCTTCAACGCGCCCGTGCGGCATGGATTCTCTCGGAGGTCCATGTAGAGACGCCATGCGGTCTCCTCGGCGGACGGCGCCTCCGGATGGTTTTGCGGGGCCACTGCTACTCCAGGCGCTGTGTTGTTGATTCAGGGGGATGACCGTCGAGGCCGATGCGCACCGGAAAATGCCGGCGCGCAGGCGTCTAGAGAAAAAGACGATCCGCGGCCCCGAATGTTCAAAGAGGCCGGCCCGGCGATGCAGGGCCACGAGCGTCAAACGCATTCGGTATGTCCTTCGACTGCGGCGGGTGCGGCATCCGCGCACCGGGCCTGCCGCCATCCGCCGCCCATTGCACGGTAGAGCGAGACCCGTGCCTGCAAACGCGCCATGCGCAACTGGACCGCCAGGTCCTGCGCGGTGTAGAGGGTGCGTTGCGCGTCGAGCAAGGTCAGCAGTGTCTCGGCGCCCGCACGGTAGCGGGCCTCCGACAGATCTGCCGCGCGGCGCGCCTCGGCCAGTTCGGCGCCTTGCGCCGTTGCCTGCGCATCGATGGCCGACACGCCGTTCAGCGCAGTCTCCGCGTCCGCGAACGCACCGACGATCGCGCCCCGGTAGGCGGCCAGCAATTCCTCGCGCCTCGCCTCGGCCAGGCGTTGGCCGCCCGCCAGTCGCCCTCCATCGAAGACCGGCGCGGTCAGGCCGGCAGCCAGGCTGTAGAGCGGGTTGTCGAAGAGCCTGCCGAAGCGGCTATCTCCGGTGCCTACCGTGGCGCTCAGGGAGACGGTCGGCAGCAGCGCAGCGCGCGCCGCCAGCACGTTGGCATCGGCCGCAGCCAGATGCGCCTCCGCGCGTGCGATGTCCGGGCGCCGCACCAGCAATGCAGAAGGCGCGCCCGCGCCGACGACGGGAACCTGAAGCGCATCGAGCCGCGGCCCCCGCAGTTCGAACGCCGGCGCCGCAGTGCCCAGCAGCAACGCCAGCGCGGTCTCGGCGTCGCCCGCCTGCTGATGCAGCGCTGCGAGCGCACGTTGCTGCGCGGCCACCAGACCGCGCTGCTGTGCAAGATCCAGCGGCGACACCGCGCCGGCGCGGCTGCGGGCCTCCACCAGCGCCAGCACGCGGTGCGCGTTGTCGAGGTTGCGTGCCGCAATTTCGGCGCGTTCGCGCAGGGCCAGCGCCAGCAGCCAGGTGGCGGCGACATCGGCCGTCACAGTGAGCCGCACCGTGTCGCGGTCGAAGGCGCTTGCGCGCAAGCCTTGCAGCGCTTCGTCGCGCGGCGCGGCCTCCCGGCCCCACAGGTCGAGTTCATAGCTGGCGGCAAAACCCGCCGCATAAGTGCTGCCGGCAACCGTTGCATTGCCGCCCAGGCGGCCCTCGCGACTGACGCCGAGAGTGCCCGTCACCTGCGGCCGCAGCGCCGCGCCGGCGATGCGCGCCCGCGCGTCGGCCTGCCGCACCCGGGCGACAGCAGCCGCGAGATCGTTGCTTTGCGATTGCGCACGCGCAATCAGCGCGTCGAGTTCCGTGCTGCCGAAACTGCGCCACCACTGCGCATCGGCCGGCCCCGTGTCGACACGAGCCTGCGCATGACGCCATGCAGAGGGAAGCTCCACCGCGCGCTCGGCGCGATCGCCATGCAGCACGCAGCCCGACGACAGCGCCGCACACAACAAAGCCGCCCACCAGCCACATCCAGAGCGCGTTCGCAGCAACACCGTCATTCCCCCGCCAGCGCCACCACGGGGTCCAGCCGCGCAGCGTTGCGCGCCGGCATGAACCCGAAGATCACGCCCGTCAGCACCGCGCAGCCGAACGCACCCACGCTTGCCGCCAGCGAGAACAGCACCGGCACGCCTGCCAGCATCAGCCCCACGACGATGCCCAGCCCGGCAACAACGCCCACGGTGCCGCCCACCGACGTCACCAGTACCGCCTCGGTCATGAACTGCCGCAGGATGTCCCGCTGGCGCGCGCCCGTCGCCACGCGGATGCCGATTTCGCGCGTGCGCTCGCGCACCGTCATGAGCATCACGTTCATCACGCCGATACCGCCCACGATCAGCGACACGATGGCGATCAACCCCAGCATCAGCGTCATGGCGCGCGCGGTTTCGGTCTGCACGCGCAGCGCCTCGACGCGGTTCCATATCAGCACGTGGCGCCCGGCCTGCTGCCGTTCGAGCTGCGCCTCGATGGCGGCGGCCGTTTCCTGCGCCTTGTCGATGTCGCGCACCTGCACAGCAAGCCACGTCGGGTGGGGATGGCCGTAGACGCGCGTGGCCGCGGAAGACAGCGGCACAACCACCCGGTCGTCCTGGTCCTCACCGTTGGTGGCGCCCTTCGACGCCAGCACGCCGACGACCTGGAACGGCACCTTGTCCACCAGGATGTCCTGTCCGACGGGGTCCTGCCCGTCGGCGAACAGGCGCTGGCGCACCGTTTCGCCGATCACCGCGACCTTGGCGATGCGCCGTTCGTCCTCGGCGTCGAACATCACTCCCCGACTCACGCCCCAGCCGAGCACTCGCGAGAAATCGACCGTGGCACCGCCGCCCTCGGTGAGGTGGTCGATATTGCCGCGGCGCACGACCACCCTGTCTTCGATGTAGGGCGCGACGCCTTCGACATTGGGCAGCGCGCGAACGGCCAGCGCGTCGTCCAGCGTGAGCGGCGCGCTCGGGTTGCGCAGGCTGGCGAGCTGCACGGAAACGAACATGGTGCGGGTGCCGAAGGTCTCGAACTGCGCCATCACCTTCCGCTGCGAGCCGCCGCCGACTGCCAGCATCACGATGACCGAGGCCACGCCGATCACGATGCCCAGCAGCGTGAGCCCGGTGCGAAACCGGTTGCTCCACATCACGCGCCATGCGGCCCGTGTCGCCTCGCGAATGTCGGCAGGCAGCGAGGCGCCGCCAGTGACCGATGGGCGACTGAAGACCGGAGCCGGCGCTGCAGCGATTGCCGCCGCGCCTTCGCCGGTGTGCTCACCCGAATCCGCCACGATGCGCCCGTCCCGGATCTCGATGATCCGCCGCGCCTGCGCGGCCACCGAGCGGTCGTGCGTGATGAGGATGATGGTGTGGCCCGCATCCGCCAGTTCGTGCAGCAGCGCCATCACTTCGGCGCCGCTCTTGCTGTCGAGCGCACCGGTGGGCTCGTCGGCCAGGATGATGCGCCCGCCATTCATCAGCGCACGCGCGATCGCCACGCGCTGCTGCTGCCCGCCCGACAGCTGGTGCGGGCGATGGTCGAGCCGCGCGCCCATGTCCAGCCGTTCGAGCAGTGCGGTGGCGCGCGCACACCGCTCGGCCTCCGGCATGCCGGCATAGAGCGCGGGAATTTCCGTGTTCTCGCGCGCCGACTCGCTGGGCACCAGGTGGTAGCCCTGGAACACGAAACCGAAGGCCTCGCGGCGCAGCCAGGCGAGCGCGTCGGCATCGAAGCTGGCCACGTCCTGGCCGTCGAACAGGTAGCGCCCGGCGCTCGGCCGATCGAGGCAACCCAGGATGTGCATCAGCGTGGACTTGCCGGAGCCCGAAGCACCGACGACGGCCACGAACTCGCCCGCGTACAGGCGCAACGAGATGCCATGCAGCACGGTCGTTGCCGGGCTGCCCGCCCCTGCTTCCTTGCCGCCCCGGCCACCGCGCCCGCCGTACGACTTGCGAATGTCCTGCAGCTCGATCAGCGGCCGCGGCGCATCGCCCGGCGCATTCGCCGCGGTCGTCATGGCTTCGAAGCCCTGGCGGCGATGACGATGCGGTCTCCGGCCTGCGCGCCTTCCAGCACCTGCGCAGCGAGCCGGTTGCGTACGCCGACGCGCAGCTGCCGGACCTCGACCTTGCCATCGGGGCGAAGCACGCGCGCCGTGAAGCGGTCGCTGCTGCCGGCCACCGGCACCAGCGCGGCGAGCGGCACCGAAAGCGCGTCTTTTTCGGCGTACTCGACGAAGGCGACCTTGGCCGTCATCTGCGGCATGAGCTCGCCGTCGGCATTGTCGACATCGAACAGCGCCGTGTAGACCACCACCTTGCTCGCCGCGGCGGAAGGCTTGGCGCTGCTGTCGCTGCCCGTCTTGTTCTCGGGCACCGGCGGCGCGGGCAGCAGCTGCCGCACGTGCCCCTGCCAACGGCGCTGGCTCTCGCCGAGCGTGGTGAAGTAGACCGGCATGCCGGTCTTGATGCGCCGCACGTCGGCCTCGGAAACCTCCGACCACACCGTCATCGAAGACAGGTCTGCAATGCGCAGCACATTGGGCGTCTGGTAGGTCGCGTTCAGCGTCTGGCCCTCGCGCGCCTCCACCGACACGACGGTGCCGGACATCGGCGCGTAGATGCTGGTGTAGCCGAGGCGGGCCTCGTCGGCCTTCAGCGTCGCCTGGGTCTGTGCGATCTGCGCCTCGAGCTGTCTCACGCGCGCACCGGCCGACGCCAGCGCGGCTTGCGCGGCCTGCACGTCCTCGTCCCGCGTGGCGCCGTCGGCAGCCATCTGGCGTTGTCTCGCATGCTGCTGCTGCGCCAGCACGTGCTGGGCCTGCTGGTCGTCGCGCTGCGCGCGCAGCCCCGCCAGCGAGGCTCGACCCGCGTCGACCGTGGCCCGCTGCACGCTGGGATCGATCTCCACCAGCAACTGCCCCCGCTTGACGACGTCGCCCGGCTGCACATGCAGCCGAAGGATCTGCCCGGAGACCTGCGCGCCCACGTCCACGTAGTGCCGCGGCTGCAGCACCCCGAGTGCCGAGACGCTGGACTCGATGGTGCCGCGCGCGACCGGCACGGAGTCGACGTCCATCGGCTCGCCCCTTCCCCAGAGCAACCCCGCGCCGGCTGCCGCGCAAAGGGACACGAGCACCGCGGCGACCGCACGGCGGCGCCAGGCGCCTTGACGCACATCACTCACGCCGGCTCCTCGTCAAGCGGCAAGGCGCTGCGCGCGCGGGCGAGCGCGGAAGCCCGCGAGCGGCAGCATCCTGCCGTGCTCGCGCGACGACTGGTGCTCGCTCGACGATTCCCCCGCGGACCGGTGCTCGCAGGACGAACATGAGCCGTGGATCTGCACGTCGAAGGTGCCCGCGAGCGGCAGGCCCTTGCTCTGGGCCACGCGCACCAGCGCCTCGTGAAGCTCGCGGTCCTGCACCTCGGTGAACGTGCCGCATCCGTTGCAGCGCATGCGCACGCTCAAGGCGTCGGCATCCGCACCGGGCGCGGCGTAGCGGAACACCGCCAGCGCACCGCCGCGGCTGCGCGCCCATTCGCGCTCGACAAGCCCCGAATGTTCGAACTCCTTGAGGATGCGGTAGACCGTGGTCAGGCTGGCCGAGGTGCCGCGCAGCAGCATGCGGCGAAAGACTTCTTCACCGCGCTGCCATTCGCTGCCCGCGTCCGCCAGCGTCTGGAGCACGCACAGCCGCACCACGGACGGCCGGATTCGCGCAGCCCGCAGCTGCGACATGAACAGCGGCCGCTGCGTATCGTTGGTTTGCGGGCCGTCGGTCATGCAGCAAGACTCTCCAGGTGGGCGCGGGGCCGGTCGTCCGCGATGCGGCCGGCGCTCATGGTGATGATGCGGTCGGCCAGGTGGAAGTAGCGGTCGTCGTGCGAGATCACCACCAGCAGGTGCCCCTTGGCACGCAGCTCGGGCAACAGCTCGGTATAGAACAGGTGGCGGAAGGTCGGGTCCTGGTCGGCGGCCCATTCGTCGAACACCAGCACCGGGCGCCCCTCGAGATAGGCGTGCACCAGCGCCAGTCGCTTGCGCTGGCCGGTCGACAGGTCCGTGGTGGTGAACGCACCGTTCTTCAGGCTCACCTTGTGTGCGATTTCCAGGCGCTCCAGGTAAGGCAAGGCGCGCTGCGGCAGCACCTGCATGCTGGCCTCGCCCTGCTCTTCGTCCGGACCGGCTGCGAGGTCCTCGAACAGGTAGAAGTCGGAAAACACCGTGGTGAAGAGCTGGCGGTAGTCGTCGCGGCGCTCGGGGCCCACCGGGGTGCCGTCGATTGCCACCTCGCCTTCGTGCGGCGCGTACAGGCCGAGCAGCAGCTTGATCAGCGTGGTCTTGCCGGAGCCGTTGTCGCCCACCACGAACACCATCTCGCCGCGGCGAAGCCGCAGGTCGATCGGCCCGAGCGCGAAGGCCTCGCCGCCCTCGGGCGCATCGAAGGCATAACGCACGCCGCGCAGCGCGATCTCGTGCTCGAACTTCAGCTCGCTGCCCGCATGGCCGACGTGCAGGTGCGGCTCCGGCGTGGCGAAGCGCGCCGACAGATCGGCAATGCGCCGGAATGCGACCCGCGCGCGCCCCACGGCAGGCAGGGCACCGGCGATCTGGTCCATCGGCCCCTTGAGGAACAGCAGCACCAGCACGAAGCCGCTGAGCACCGCGGGCTCGGTCGGGCGGAACGAGGCCCAGCCCAGGATCAGCGCGATCAGCAGGAAGAACAGGCCCGAACCGAATGCGGCGGCAATGACGAAGGTGTTGATCGCGCGCCCGTTGACCGTGCGGATGTTGTCGACGATGCGCTCGATCTGGCCACCGAACATGCGCTGGCGGCGCACGCGGTGCATGCGCAGCTCCTTGGCGCCCTCGCTGATCGCGCGGTAGGCCTTGTGCAACTGGTCTTCATGTTCGCGTGCCTTCCAGAAACCGCTCACTCCGCGGAACTGCGCCATGGCCTGCACCGTCGCGCCGATCGCCAGCGCCACCAGCAGCACACCGAACAGCGGCAGCGACAGGTAGGCCAGGTAGGCCAGGCAGCCGAGCGCCGTAACGCAGGCGATCAGCGTCGCGGACAGCGCGAACGCAACGTCGCTGACCATGTCCACGTCCTGCGACAGCACCGGCATCAGCCTGTGGGTGCGGTAGCGCTCCAGCGCGTCGATGGGCGCCGAAAGGATCTTCTGCGCCAGGCTCTTGCGGACCTGCGCAACCACCCGCTGGCCGACGAAGTTGGTCGAGACATCGGACACCATGCGCCCGAACAGCGCCACCGCGCACAGCCCGATGAACGTCAGCAGCAGGCCGCCGGACAGGCCGCCCTGCCGGTTGAGCACCTGGTTGATGGTGCTCAGCAGCGCGACCGTGGCCGCGCCCGCGCCGATGCCCGTGACCGCCGACAGCAGGATCCACGGCAGGAACGGCTTGAGCAGGCGTGCGAACTCGCCGTCGGGAGCGGGGGCAGTTGTCATGCAAGAACTCTTTCCGCCCTTGGGCGACTGGGGTCCGGCGGCATGGGCAAGCCCTGCCGCCGGACGCGAAACGGATGGATGCACCCCTGCCGCGCCGGCTGGGCCACAGGGCTGCGGGCGGCAACGGACCGCCTGTACCCCACTTGACGGGTGGCCCGCGCAAATGTTCACGCCGCGCCGCATGAACACCTGCGCGGCCCATCCGTCCTAGCTTCATGCCCCCTGCAAACCGCCGCACCGCCGGCGCCCCCTCTTTCGCGACGACGCCATGATCGCCATGCTGGAACCCCTGTTCCAGGGCAACCTGGCGCCGCACGGCGAGGCACTGCAGTGCGCGCCGCAGCCGCCCGCGGGCGCGCTGCGCGTTGCCGACCTTGTGCACTCGCCCGAACTGCTGGGCCGTGTGCTGCGTCTGCATGCGTCGCACCTGGGGGTCGAGGGCAAGGACCTGCGCGCAGTGGCTTCGGCCTGGAGCCTGGACTACCTCGGCATGCTGCTGCCGCCGGTCGCGGCCGCCGCCAGCGTGCTGCAGCATGGATTTCCCGTTGCCGCCGACCAGGTCTGGGTGCGCCTCGGCCCGCACGCCCACCCACTGAGCTTCCACATCCGCGAGCTGGGCCAGCCGCAACGCGGCGCGACCACCGAGGAGCGCTACTCGGCGCTGCTGCGGCAGCACCTGGAGCCGCTGTTCTCTGCGCTGTGCCGCCTGACGGGCATCGCCGCCAAGATCCTCTGGGGCAACGCGGCGCGCAACCTCGAACCGGTGCTCGACCAGGCGCTTGCGTTGACCGGCGGGTCGCCGCCGATCGCCGGCGACAGGCAGCAATTGCTGCACAACCCCGCCTGGCCGGCATGGAGCAACCCCCTGCCCGGCCGGCAACGCGAAATCCGCGTGCGCCTCGAGGGTCGCGAGCGGACCGTGAAGCTGCACCGCCAGTGCTGCCTCTTCCATCTGTTGCCACGCGAAGGCTACTGCGGCGCTTGCCCGCTGTCGCCGGCGCACCGCTGACAACGCCATCACGTCATCACGTCATCACGTCATCACTTCTTCCATCCACCCACCCATCGAGCGCATATCCATGTCCAAGGCAAAACTCGTCTACATCATGTCCCTGAGGAATGCGGCGGCCGACAAGGCCGGCCAGTACATCGACTACAAGGGCGGGCAGCGCTACATGAAGTCCCCGCTGGAGTACCTGGCCGAGGCACTCGAGCGCACGCCGCTGGGCGATGCCTACTCGCTGGAGGCCGTGCTCTTCGACGACGACGAAGGCTCGCCGCGCGACCGCCAGGCGCTGCAGGACTACGGCTTCGGCTTCGATCCGGCCCGCCAATGGATCTACCCGGGCGACCTGCAGGTGCAGGGCCGCCGGGCCAACGACATCTTCCACAACGTACCGTCGACCTACCGGCGGCTGCCGCTGGACGCGGCCGCCGAGCGCGCAGCCGGAAAGAAGGAGTTCGAGCAGCGCCTGCTCGAGCGGCTCACCGCGCTGGAGGCTGACCTTGTCGTGCTCGACGGCCTGCTGGTGATCCTCGACCAGCTGGCGCGCCCCGAAAGTCCCTTCTTCCGCCGGATCGTGAACATCCATCCGGGCATCACGCGCCTGGAGTCGCCGTTCGAGCGCCGCGGCGCCTGGGCCACGCTCGACGCGCTGTACGGCGCCAAGGGCCAGCGGGTGGTCGACTGGCGCACGCGCGAGACGGTCGCGATCGAGCCGGTGCTGAAGACCGGCGCCTCCTTCCACTACGTGGACACCGGCATCGATTCGGGCGAAGTCATCTTCGACGTGCTGGGCACCGACATCGACCCCGCCGACACCATCCTCGAGCTGCGCTGGAACAACTTCAACCGCAGCCTCTTTCCGGCGCTCCACCAGGGCCTGGCCCTGATGGCCGAGACCGTGGAAGCGTGAACATCCCGCGCCGCCGAGCGTCTTCTTACACACGGCCCAGGGTGGGCTGCCGCATGCGGCGCGCCGCCCTCCACCACAGGAGTTGATTTCAATGCCACACGTCCATGATCTGGTCGGGATCGGGTTCGGCCCGTCCAACATCGCCCTGGCCATCGCCCTCGACGAAAAGCGCCATGCCGGCCGCCCGCTCGATGCGCTGTTCATCGAGAAGCAGCTGAGCTTCGCCTGGCACCCGCACATGCTGCTGGACCACGCGCACATGCAGATCTCCTTCCTGAAGGACCTGGCGACGCTGCGCAACCCGACCAGCCGCTTCACCTTCATCAACTACCTGCACGAAAAAGGCCGGTTGACCGACTTCGCCAACCTGAAGAGCTTCTTCCCCAGCCGCCACGAGTTCAACGACTACCTCTCGTGGGCCGCCGAGCAGTTCGAAGACGCCTGCGCCTACGGCGAAGAGGTGTTCGAGGTGCTGCCCGAAGAAAAGGGCGGAGAGGTGGCCCTGCTGCGCGTGCGCTCGCGCAACCATGCGGGCAAGCTGGTCGAGCGGCTCACGCGCAACCTCGTGGTCAGCATCGGCGGCATGGCGAACATCCCCGACGGCTTTCGCGCACTCCGGAACGACCCGCGCGTCTTTCATTCGAGCAGCTACCTGCAGGACATCGCACAGCTGCCGGACGCCCGCCGCATCGCCGTGGTGGGCGCAGGGCAGAGCGCGGCCGAGATCTTCATGGACCTGCAGGGCCGGCCCGGCGCGCCGCAGGTCGACCTCGTCACCCGCTCGCGCTCGATCCGCCCGGCCGACGACAGCCCCTTCGTGAACGAGATCTTCAACGCCGAGTTCACCGACTACACCTTCAGCCGCTCCGATGAGGAACGCGCCGCGCTGCTCGACGAGTTCTGGCACACCAACTATGCGGTGGCCGACCTGGAACTGATCCAGCAGATCTACAAGGCCTTCTACCAACAGCGGGTGACCGGCGGCAACCGCCTGCGCTTCCTGCGCCGGCACGACATCCGCAACGTCACGGCCGACGACCAGGGCGTGCACCTCGCGCTGTGGGACCAGAACGCCCTGCGCGAGCACACCGTGCGCTACGACGCCGTGGTGCTCGCCACCGGCTATGTGCGAGAGCACCACAAGGCTCTGCTCGCGCCGCTGGCGGGCTATCTCGGCAGCTACGAGGTCGACCGGCACTACCGCGTCCTGGCCACGCCCGACTTCCATCCGGCCATCTACCTGCAAGGCGCCTGCGAGGATTCGCATGGCCTGAGCGACACCCTGCTGTCCGTCACCTCGGTCAGAACCGGCGAAATCGGCAGCGCCCTGCTGGCCACGCCGGCCGGCGCGGCAGTGCATCTCCGGCCGGAACCCGAGGCCGTCCAGAACTGAAATTCCGGCGCCGCACCCCGGCGTACTAAAGATTTGTGCAGGGAGAGTGTCTCTGTTTGATGAGTTCGAACGTCTTACTCATAGATGCGCCAGAGACCGGAAGTTGGGCCGGCATCCGCACCTGAATGTGAATGCGTCGTAATTCAAAAAACTGGAGTTGTTCTTTTATGCGTCCCCTGCCTCGTCAACATCTGCTGAATGCCGCGCTTGCCGCGGCGTTCGGTTCCGTTCTCACCGTCTGGGCCCCACTGGCTTCAGCGCAAGCGCAGGCTTCCGGCCAGGCCGTGGCGCAGGTGTTCGACGTGAAAGTGCCGTCGCAGGCACTCGGTGCAGCGCTCAACGAGCTCTCGCGCCAGACCAGCGTGCAGGTGTTTGCTGCCGGCGAGGTGGTCGCGGGCAAGAACTCGCGCGCCGTGCAAGGCAAGCTCACGGTCGATCAGGCCCTGGGCCAGATGCTCGCCGGCACCTCGCTCGAGGCGACGCGCGCCGCCAACGGCAGCTTCACGATCCGCCGCACCGCCGACCTTGCCAGCTCCCAGGGCACTCTGCCCGCGGTGCAGGTGGTGGCCAACGCCGACGAATCGCCCACCGGCCCGGTCACCGGCTACGTGGCCCGCCGCAGCAGCACGGCCACCAAGACCGACACGCCGGTGCTCGAAGTGCCGCAGTCGATCTCCATCATCGGCCGCAATGAAATGGAGGCGCGCGGCGCGCAGGACGTCATGGAGGCCATTCGCTACACGCCTGGCGTCACGACGAACACGTACGGCCCCGACAACCGTGGCTGGGAATACATCCTGCTGCGGGGCTTCAGCACTTCCGCCAACGGCGTCTATCGGGACGGGCTCGCCCAGCCGGCGTTCGGCCCCACCTACTACCTGAGCGAACCGTATGGGCTGGAGCGCGTGGAGGTATTGCGCGGCCCGTCGTCGATGGTGTTCGGCCAGGGCGACGCAGGCGGCATCGTCAACCGCGTGAGCAAGGAGCCGACCGGGGAGAAGAGCCGCGAAATCGAACTCCAGTACGGCAGCTACCAACGCAAGCAACTGGCGTTCGACCTCGGCGACAAGATCGGCAACAACACCGACCTGAGCTATCGCCTGGTTGGCGTAGGCCTCGACAGCAACGACCAGGACAGATACCCCGACGGTCACAAGCTGAACCACACGCGCACCTACATCGCGCCTTCCGTGCGCTGGCAGCCCAATGCAACGACCTCGTTGACCGTCTTTGCGGAGTACCTCAAGAACAACACGTCTGAAGACCCGTACTACCTCACCCAGGACTACGTTCTCTACCCCGTGAAGGTGGGCGACTACAGCTTCGGCCAGCTCAAGCAGAAACAGGCCGCCATCGGCTACCGCTTCGAAACGGCCCTGAACGACACCTGGACCCTCCGCCAGAACTTCCGCTACAGCAGGATCGACTTGAACAGGCGAGCAGTCTGGGCCGGCTCGCTCGGCGATGACCAGCGCACGCTCTCCCGCGTTGCCAGAAGCTGGAACGACCCCGTGAACCTGGCAACGCTCGACACCAACGTGCAGGGCAAGCTGCAGTACGGCTCCGTCCAGCACACGGTGCTGCTCGGTTTCGACTACACCGACCAGAACGGCAAGCAGCGGCGTTTCCGCGGCGCGGCACCAGACCTCGACGTGCTCGCACCCGTCTACGGCCAGGCCGTGGCAACGCCCACCATCCCGGTGACCGACCTGTCGCAGTCGACGCGCCAGATCGGCATCTACGCCCAGGACCAGATCAAGTTCGGCGACAAATGGGTCTTCACCGTCGGCGGCCGCCAGGATCAGGTACGCCAGAGCACCAGCAACTACCTGAGCGAGACCTTCACCCGGAAGTCGGACAGTGCGTTCAGCGGCCGGGCAGGCCTTAGCTACCTGCTCGGCAACGGCTGGGCGCCCTACATGAGCTACACCACGTCCTTCCTGCCCAACAGCGGCGTCGACGCGAACAACCAGCCCTTCGATCCCAGCCGCGGCAAGCAGGTCGAGGTCGGCGTCAAGTTCCAGCCCGAAGGCACGCGCACCCTGTTCACCGCCGCGGCCTTCGACCTGCGCAAGACCAACGTGGTCACCTACGACCCGGCAACCTCCGAGGGGCGCCAGATCGGCAAGCAGCGCTCGCGCGGCATCGAGCTGGAGGCCAAGGGCGAGCTCGCACCGGGCCTCAACATCGCTGCTGCCTACACCTGGCTGGACATGAAGGTGCTCGCCAGCGCCGATCCGGACGAAATCGGCAAGATCCCGCCGCTCGTGCCCAAGCAGTCCGCCTCGGTGTGGCTCGACTACACCCTGGGCAACGGCCTGGGCTTCGGCGGCGGCGTGCGCTACATCGGCAAACGCCAGAACGACGAGTACAACACCACGTTCGAACGCGGCGTGACGCTCGTCGATGCGGCCGTGCACTACGAAACCGGCCCGTGGCGCTTCGCGCTCAACGTCTCCAACCTGGCGAACAAGAAGTACAACTCGATCTGCTACCACGGCGAGTGCTACCAGGGCACCCTTCGCGCGGCGACCCTGACCGCCCGGTACAAGTTCTGATCGATCAGCCTCGCCCCCCGCGTGAATGCGGGGGGCGAGGCCATCCATCAGCGCGCGCCTGCTGTCTCCCTGTCCTGCGCATCGCACATGGCCGCATGCAGATGACTCAACATCGCAGCGTGGCGCACGATGCCCTGATGGTCGGCATCCACTTCGACTGAAGCACGCGCTTCGCCGTCGAACTGCGACAGGAGCGCGGCCTTTTCCGCAGCCGCTCTTCCCTTCTTCCACCAGAAATGCGGCGCCACGTTCAGGCGCGGGAACGCGGCGATCTTTTCCGTGATCGCGTTCATGCGCCTGGTTGCGACGATCCCCTGGACGATGTCGGCCGTCTTCATGCTCATGCCGGCCGCGGCCACGATTTCTTCGACAGCGTCGCGCACGGCATCGTCGGATCCTGAGCGGATCGGTTCGAACCTGTCGAGCATCGCGTCGACGGCCTCGCGGCCCATGCTGCCGTTCGCGGTGTCCAGAACGAAATCGCGGAAGTCCTGATACCAGCCGTCCGGATCGAAGCTCTCGTCCAGCAGGAAACTGTCGACCATGCCGAGGAAGGCGACGTCCACGCCCTTCTGCTCCAGCAGGCTGGCGACATGTACCGCAACAACCGCCCCCAGTGACCAGCCGACGATGCCAACGGCTCCTTGCGGCCGCGTCTTGCGGATGAGATCGACGTAGTACCGGGCCATCTGCCCGATGGACTCCAGCCCGGTGATGTCGTCCGTGTAGCTCAGGCCGTAGACGGCACGCGAGTCTTCCAGGTGGCGCGCCATCGGCCGATAGTCGACCGGATGGCGCAGCCCGGGCGGCACGCAGAAGAGCGGCATCGCTTCTGCCGGCCCGGCATACGCGTTCAGCAACTGGACAGGCTGCGGAGTCGCCCCGATATCCAGCTGTGCAACCAGCCTGGCGATCGTCTGCTTCTGAAGCAGGTCCTGCAGGGAGATCTTCACGCCCAGCGCACGCGACTTGTTGATCCTGGCCAGCAGCCTGAGCGCGACAAGGGAATCACCACCGAGCTCGAAGAAGTTGTCGTGGCGCCCCACGTGCGGCACGCCCAGCACCTGCCCCCAGATCGCTGCCAGTGCGCCCTCCACCAGCCCCTGTGGCTCCTCGCCTGCCCGGGCCTCTCCGAACTCCGGCGCCGGCAATGCCTTGCGATCGACCTTGCCATTGGCGTTCAGCGGCAATGTATCCAGCACCACCAGCGCCGCCGGCACCATGTAGTCCGGCAGCGCCGCGGCAAGACGTTCACGCAACACGGCTGTCTCGATGGCCTGCCCGGCGTGGGCGGAGACATAGCCCACCAGTCGGGCTCCGCTTGCGGCATCTCGTGCCGCCACCACCGCTTCGCGCACTTCGGGCTGCGCCAGGAGTTGCGCCTCGATCTCGCCCAGCTCGATGCGGAAGCCCCGCACCTTCACCTGGTGATCGATGCGGCCCAGGTACTCCAGTTGGCCCTCCGCATTCCAGCGAACGAGGTCGCCCGTGCGGTACAGCCGGGCGCCATCTTCCGTCGCAACAAAGCGCTCTGCGGTAAGGCCCGCCCTGTTGAGATAGCCGCGTGCAAGGTTGACCCCGCCCAGGTACAACTCTCCCGCCGCTCCTGCAGCTACCTGGTTGAGCTCCGCATCCAGCACACGCGCCTGGGTGTCGCTGATGGGGCGTCCGATCGGCACCTGGCTCCGCCCGTCATCCCGGCAGGTCCAGTGCGTCACGTCGATCGCGGCCTCGGTCGGGCCATAGAGATTGCAGAGCACTGCCTGCGGCAGCCGCCTGAACACTTCGTTCTGTGCTTCGGCCGACAGGGCCTCGCCACTGCACACGATGCGCCGCAGACTGGTGCAGGCCTCGATGCCCTCGTGGGCCAGGAAGGCCTGCAGCATCGAGGGCACGAAGTGCAGGATCGTGACCCGGTGCTGCCCGATCAAAGTTCGCAAACGTGCCGGGTCGCGGTGGTCGCCCGGAAGGGCAACCGCCAGGCGAGCGCCGAACATCAAGGGCCAGAGAAACTCCCACACCGACACGTCGAAGCTGAAGGGAGTCTTCTGCAGCACGGTGTCGTCCGCACCGAGTGCATAGGCTTGCTGCATCCAGGCAAGGCGGTTGTACAAGGCGCCATGACGGTTGGCGGCGCCCTTCGGCTTTCCGGTGGAGCCGGAGGTGTAGATGACGTAGGCGAGGTTCTCGCCGCTCAACGCAATCTGCGGATTTGTCTCGGATTCGGCGCGAACGTCCAGCATGTCGAACGACAGCACCTGCACGGCCTCGGTGCCCGGCACGGTGAGATGGCTCTGCGTCAACACCAGCCCGATGCCGCTGTCGGCCACCATGTAGGCCAGCCGGTCCGCCGGGTAGTCCGGATCCAGCGGCACGTACGCACCGCCTGCCTTCAGGATCGCCAGGATCCCCACCACCATCTCGATGGAGCGCTCCACCGCGATGCCCACCTTCGCCTCTGGCCTTACGCCAAGGCCAATCAGATGATGCGCGAGGCGGTTCGCCCTCGCATTGAGCTGCGCGTAGCTCAGCGTCTCTTCGCCGAAGCTCAAGGCCGGCGCATCCGGGGTTCGTTGCGCTTGCCCTTCGATCAGCCGATGCACCGGTGTCGCGTTTTCATGGCGCTGCGTGTTCACACCCCACGCCGCGAGTTGCGCGCGCTCCGCCGCGCTGCAAAGATCGACGCCCGAAAAGGCCTGCCCCGGATCGACCGTCAATGCCTCGAGCAGGCGCACGTACCAGCCTGCCAGTCGCGCCACCGTCGCCTCGCCGAAAAGGCCCGTGTTGTATTCGATCTGGGCGTGCGCCCGCGTCGGTTCGATGAAGAAATCCAGTGACAGGTCGAACTTCGCGCTCGCATTGCGGGCACCGATCTCCTCCGTGCGCGCGTCGCCGAACGCGAGGCCGGCAGCGCTGTCGCCCATCTGCACGCCGAACATCACCTGGAACAACGGATTGCGCGACGCGTCGCGCTTCACGTTGCGGCTGGCCAGCAGCGCCTTGAGGGGAAGGTCCGCATGCTCCAGCGCGGACAACGAATCGCGTCGCACCCGTCGGCAGATTTCGAGCAGCGTGGCGCGCGGCTCGAGCCGCGCCCGGAACACCTGGGTCGTGATGAAAAAACCCACCAGATCGCGTACCTCGTCGCGATGGCGACCGGCATTGGCCACGCCGACGGCAAAGTCGTTCTGGCCGCTGTACCAGCCCAGCAGCATCTGCCACGTCGCGAGCAGGACCACGAAGGGCGTGCACTTTTCCGTGCGGCAGAACTTCTGCAACGCCACGGCCAGTGCAGGCTCCAGCTCGAAGCGATGCACGGCACCGTCGAAGGTCTGCCGCGAGGAACGAACCCCGTCCAGCGGCAGTTCCAGCGGCGGCACATCGGCACCCAGATGGGTGTTCCAGTAGTTCAGCTGCGTCGCCAGGGCCTCGCCCTGCAGGCGTTCCCGCTGCCACAGTGCGTAGTCGGCGTACTGGACCGGCAAGGCCGGCAGCCGCACGGCCGCGCCCGCGGCCAATGCCATGCGGTAGGCCGAAGCGAGGTCTGCCGCAAGGATGGGGTTGGACCAGGCATCCGACACGATGTGATGCAGGCAGACCGTCAGCACATGCTCTTCGTCCGACAGCCGGATCAACCTCGCCACCAGCGCGGGCGCGGCGCCCAGGTCGAACACGTGCAGGGCCATCTCGCTCGTCAGCGCATCGACACGCGCCTGCCGCACGACCCCGGACTCCAGGGACAGGTCGAACCGCTCCAGCACGAACGTCACGTCCCGCACCATCTGCTGCATGGGCACGCCGTCTTTCTCGAAGAAGCGGGTGCGCAGGATGCCGTGGCGATCGATCACGGCCTGGAACGCCCGCTCGAGCGCATCCGCATCCAACGGGCCCTGCAGGCGGAGCATCCTCGGCAGGTTGTAGGCCGTCAGCCCCGGCTCCAGGCGCTGCAGGAACCAGAGCTGCTCCTGCGCATGGGACAACGGCACCGCGTCGCCGTTCGACACACGGCGGCGGATTTCGTCGTCTTCCTCCGCCCACTCGTCTGCTGCCGAAATCCGCTGCGCCGCATCGGTGATGTTCATCACTGTTCCATCCTGCATATCAAACTGATCCTGAGTCCTTGAGGCGAGCTTGCTCGTGCGTGTGCGCCAGCAGTTCCATTCGCTCGACGTCCTGCTCCTCCAGCGCGCGAAGCGCCGCCGCCAGCGTGGCGACGGTGGGATGGTCGAACACCAGCCCCGGCGCGATATCGAGTCGCAGCAGCTTGCGGATGCGCGCCACCAGCTTGATCACGAGCAGCGAGTGCCCGCCGAGTTCGAAGAAGTCGTCTTCCACGCCGATGATGTCGCGCTGAACGAGGCCGGCCATGCACTGCGCCAGCACCGATTCGAGTGCGTCGCGCGGGGCCGTTGCCACCGGCTTCCGGTCATCGACCTTTGCTGCGGACAGCAACGACTGGCGATCGATTTTTCCGTTCGGCAGCCGCACGAACTCCGCAACGAAGGTGCAGCGTGCGGGCACCATGTGCGCAGGCAGCAGCGTGCCCAGCCGCCCGGTCAGCGCCGAACAGTCGGCCTCCGATGCGAGCAACTCGTCTGCCACGACGAAGGCCCGGAGTTCGGTGTCGCCTCCGCCGGCCGGCACCGCCAGCACCACGGCCTGCCGTACGCCGGGCTGCGACAGCAACACCGCCTCCACCTCGGCCGGCTCGACACGAAAGCCACGGATCTTGACCTGGTCGTCAGCCCGCCCTGCCAGGCGGATGCCGCCCTCGGGCAGCACGCAAGCCAGGTCGCCCGTGCGGTAGAGCTTTTGCCCCGGCTGGAACGGATCGGCCACGAAAGCGCCTTCCACTTCCCGGTTCAGATAGCCGCGGCACAGCTGCGCACCGCCGACATACACCGCCCCCAGCGCACCGCTCGGCACCACGCGCAGGGACTCATCCAGTACATGGATGCGGTTGTTCGCCAGCACGCGCGACAGCGGCAACACCGAAGACGAGGCGCCTTCTGCCAGCACACGATGCACCATCACACCCACCGTCGTTTCCGTGGGGCCGTAGTGGTTGTAGACCACGGTCTGCGGTGCGAGCCGCGCGATGCGCTCGATGAGCGAGCGCGGTGCGGCCTCGCCGCCCAGCACCAGCGTGTCGGGCAGCTTCGGTGCATCGTCCTCGAGCAAGGCCTCCAGGTGGGAGGGCACCATCTTGAGCGCGTCGATCCGGCGTTCGCGCATGAAGCCCGCGAAAGCGCGCGCATCCTTCACGTCGCCGGGGCCCGCCACGACGAGGCAGGCGCCGTTGTGGAACGCACCGAAGAGCGCCGTGTTGCCCAGGTCCGCGACGACCGAGCTGGTGAGCGCCCAGCGACGGCAGCGGCCCAGGTCCATGGCCGACGACACCGCCGCCACGTAGTTGAGCAATTGCCCTTGCTCGATCACCACGCCCTTGGGCGTTCCCGTCGAACCCGAGGTGTAGAGCACATAGGCCAGGTCACGCATCGCAGGCTGGTGTGCCGGCGCGCTGTCGGCAAAGCCGCCCAGGTCCATGTCACCGAGCGATGCCTGACGCCACGGTGCATCGCCGGGCGAAGCCGACCCGGTGGCATGGAGCACGAGCGACGGCACGGCGTCTTCCAGCACGGCCTGGCGGCGTGCGGCAGGCCATTCGGGGTCCAGCGGCAGGTAGCCCGCCCCGATGCGCCAACTTGCAAGCATCGCCACAAGCAAGTCGGCCGACCGCGGAAGGTTGAGCGCCACCAGCGCGCCGGCCGTAGCGCCCTTGGCCTGCAGCCAGTGCGCCATCCGGTTGATTCGCGCATCGAATTCGCGGTAGCTCAGAAGCACATCGCCTGCCTCCAGCGCGGGCGCGTCCGGCGTCGTCCGAGCCCAGCCGGCGACCTGCTCGGCCAGCGTGAGGATTCCGAAATCCGCCTCCTCGCCACGGGCTGCGAGCAACAGCAATTCGCGCTCGCGCGAACCGACCAGCGCGAGGCTGCCAACCGTCGCGCGAGGCTGCGCCACGGCATCTTCGAGCAACGTGCCGTACTGCCACAGCAACCGCTCCACGGCCTGCGGTGAATAGCGCGATGCGTCCGCATGCACGGACAGCGTGAACGCCTGCCCGGCCTGGCCGACCTGCAGGGCCAGCTCAAAACAAGGCTGCGGCCCGGGCGCGGTGTCCACACGCCATGACACGGCGCCGTGCGACCGCACAGGCGCCTCGTCGAAACCGAAGCCCACGTCGAGGTGCGCGGAGATCGGCGGCGCATCGATTGCCCAGTACTCCTGCGCCTCGGTATGCGCCTCGACTGTTTTGCCCAGGCGCCCGATCCAGTCGGATAAGCGCTCTTCAGGCGCGACATCCACGACCACGGGCAGGATCTTCTCGAAGACGCCCACCGCTGCCTGCATCACTTCGTAGTTGCGCCGGCAATCGTTCTGCCAGCCGGCTACGAATGGCCGGTGGCCCGTCAGCCGGGCCACGAGCAGCCACCAAACGGCCTGCAGCAGCAAGTCGGTGCCGCACCCGAGCTGCCCGGCCACTTCCTGCATGCGGGCGGCGAGCGCCGCGTCAAGAGGAAGGGCGAGGCTGATGCGAGTCGGTGTGCCTTCGCGCTCCCCGTCCGCCCGGGTGTTCAGGCGCGGCGCCTGCAGCATGTCGGCGCGGTCGATGTAGGCATGCCAGTAGCCACGCCCGTCGGCCGCTTCGTCGTCGCTGTCGAGCTCCTGGCGCCATTCGACGAACTGCGCGTACTGGAAGACCTCGTCCGCATCGACGACCTGCCCCGTCAGGTAGGCCGTGGCAATCTGATCCAGCAAGCCCTGCAGGCTGCCCTTGTCCGCGGCGAACACGCTGGCGACCAGCAGGAGCTTGTGTCGTGTTTCTCCGAGCCGGGCGATCCCTATGCGCAGCAGCGCGCCGCTCGCGACATCCAGCGGCTCTTCCGTACACACGGCGATCCAGTCGGCCAGCGCGGCAGCACTGTCGTCGTTGCCGCGAAGGTCGATTTTTTTCAGGCCCGGCATTACCGCCGCATCGAGTGCCTGTTGCCGCAGGCCCCGGAAGCCGGGAACCTGCAACACAGCCGAGCGCAGCGCCACATGGGCCTGCACCACCGACTGCACCGCAGCCTGCAGGCGCGCCGCATCGAGCTCGCCGCCAAGATCGGCCAGCAGCACGAGCTTGGGCGCGCCGGTCGCGGCCTGTTCTCCGTGCTGGGCCCAGATGGCACGCTGTTCCGGGCTGAGCGGCAAAGCGGAACTCGTGGTTTCAAGGATGGCAGCCATGGCTTCAACCCTCGGACACAACGGGTTGCTGGGCAGCGCGGTCGAACATCGCGCCCATGGCGACCACGATCTTGCGCGGCCCCTCGTACGGGTCCCGCGCGTGTGCCGCGAGCATGTTGTCGAGCATCACCACATCGCCCTGGCGCCAGTCGAAGCGCACGGCGCAGGCCTCGTAGGCACGGCCGACGATCGCCATGGTCTCATCATCGATCGGCGTACCGTCGCCATAGGTCACGTGCCGCGGCAGGCGATCCAGGCCTCCGGCCATGACCAGCAAGTCTTCGCGCACGTCCGCCTCCAGGCAACTCACATGGTGCAGCTGGATCTGGTTGAAGAAAACGCGCTCGCCCGTGACGGGGTGCGTGATCACCGCCGGGCAACGGGTGCGGGTCTGCAGCGTTTCCTCGTCCAGCCAGCGCCAATCGGTGCCCGCCAGTGCGAGACGCGCCTCGACCTCCGCCTTGCTGTCGGTCTTGAAGAAGTCCTGCCAGCTCACGTCGAACCGGGGCACGAAGGTGCGCACGTACAACAGCTCCTTGCGCTCGAACTCCGCCACCATGTCGGCCGGCAGATGGCGCAGCATCTCGCGGCAATCGACGATGGGCGTGGCGCCGCCCACGGGCGAAGGCAGCTCGCAGAAGAACCACTGCTTGCGCGGCCAGCGGTCGAGGTGCGAACTCTCGTTGTGATACAGGATCATCTGGCGCTCGGGATATGGCGTCGAGCGATAGGTGTTGCGCCCGCCCTCCTTCTTCGGCAGGTCGCCGTAGCCGCCGTAGAGCTCGGGCTCGATCACTTCTGCAAAAGCCTCGAACTCCTGCGGCGTGCGCAGGCCGAAATTGCGCAGCAGGATGCCGCCGTGCTTGCGCAGGCTGGCCTCGATGTAGTCACGCTGCTCCCGGGCCCATGCCACCGCGTCGATGTCGCTGCTCGTGGCCTCGATGACCAACGGGAAAGTCCGTTGGTCCGACAGGAAGGACGTGCGCACGGGCGAGCGCGGTGCCGACTGGACGTCGCGGTCCTTGTCCGCGAATTTCTTGAGCTTCTGCAGTTTGCCCAGCGCAGGCGAAGTAGATGACATGGTTTTTCTTTCCGGGTTGGATTGAATGACGAAACTCTCCAGCACGTCGTTGGGTGCCGCGACAACCTGTTGCAGGAGATCGCGCCACGCGGCGGATGCGCGTTCGATGGTTTCGCGCAAATACAGGCTGGAGGCAAAGGTCCACTCGGCCCGCAGGCCGCTTTCGTTCTCGCTCACGAAGACCGCGAGGTCGAACTTCGATGTCGTTCCGGGTTTCGCGATCGGCTCGATGACGACACCCGGGATCTCGAAGCGTTCTTCGGGCATGTTCTGCATGACGAACAGCACCTGCACCAGCGGGTTGTGCTGGCGGCTGCGGGGCGCGCCGACCAGCTCGACGATCTGGTCGAAAGGCACGTCCTGGTGCTCGAAGGCCGACAGCGTGCTCTCCTTGACCGTCGAGAGCCACTGCGCGAATGGCAGCGCTGGCAAGAGCCGGGAACGCAACGGCACGACGCTGACAAAGAAGCCGATCAGGTCTTCGAGCGCTGGATGGTCGCGCCCTGCAACGTCGGTGCCGACCACCAGGTCGTCCGACGCGGCCTGCCGGTGCAGCACGAGCAGGAAGGCCGAGAGCAGCAGCACGTAGAGCGAGGTCTTCTGCTCCCGCGCCAGGCCCTGCAGCGCCTGCGCGAGTTCGCGTCCGATGTCGATGCCGACCGTGTCGCCCGCCACCGAAGCCACAGGGGGACGGGTGCGATCGGGTTTGAGCGTGGAAACGGCGGGAGCGGCATCGAGGTAGTCGCGCCAGAACGCGGTGTCTTGCGCAAGGTTCTGCGCGAGCTTGCGGTGGTGCCAGTCGGCGTAGTCCGCGTACTGGATCGCGAGCGGTGCAAGGGGTGAGCCACGCCCTTCCCGCAGCGCCGCATACAGGGCCATGAAGTCCTGGATGAAGACGGCTTCCGACCAACCGTCGAACACGATGTGATGCACGCACAGAAGCAGCACGTGCTCCTCGGGCTGCAAGCGCAGCACGGCCGCCGCAAAGGCCGGGCGAGTGGTCAGGTCGAACGCGGTACCCGCATGCACGGCGAGCGCGTCGTTCATCGCTGTCGCCCGGAACTCGCCCGACAGGTGCGAAATATCCGTCAACGGAACGACGAGCTCGCTCTCTGGCGCGATGCGCGCCACGGGGTCGCCGTCGTCGTTCTCGGGGAAGCAGGTCCGCAGCACTTCGTGCCGCTGCACGATGGCATCGAGCGTGGCCCGCACCAGATCGACATCGAGTGCTCCCGACAACCGCAGCGCCGCCGAGATGTTGTAGGCCGAGTGCTTGCCGGTCGAACCGTCCGACAGCCGGTTCACCAGCCACAAGCGCTGTTGCGCGGGCGAGAGCTTCATGTCGGCCATGCGCTCGACCGGTTGCAGCACCGGTGCCTGGCTGGACAACGGGGTGCCATGCCTCGCCTGCCGGGCGACATTCGCAAGGTCTCGAAGCACCGGGTGCTCGAATATCTTGCGCAGCGGCAACTCGAAGCCGCCGTCGACGCGTGCCCTCGACGCGAGTTGTGCGGCCAGCAGGGAGTGCCCGCCGAGCTCGAAGAAGCTGTCATGCCGCCCCACGCGTGCAACGCCCAGCACCTCGGCCCAGATCGCAGCCAGCTTTTGTTCCACCTCGCCTTCGGGCGCCTCGTATGCACGGTCGCTCGTGAACTCCGCCTCCGGCAGCGCCTTGCGATCGACCTTGCCGTTTCCGTTCAAAGGCAGGCGGTCGAGCACGACGATGGCGGCCGGCACCATGTAGTCGGGCAGCACCACCGCGAGCCGGTCGCGCAGCATCGCCACCTCCATCGCCTGCCCCACCTGCAATGCGATGTAGGCGACCAGCGATGCGCCACTCGCGCCTTCGCGCGCCACCACCACGGCCTCGCGCACTTCGGACTGCGCCAGCAGCTGCGCCTCGATCTCCCCCAGTTCGATGCGGAAGCCCCGCACCTTCACCTGGTGGTCGATGCGGCCCAGATACTCCAGCTGCCCTTCAGTGTTCCATCGCACCAGGTCGCCCGTGCGGTACAAGCGCTGACCGTCTTTCGCCGCAATGAAGCGCTCGGACGTCAGGCCCGCGCGCTGGAAGTAGCCGCGCGCCAGGCCGATGCCGCCCAGGAACAGTTCGCCCGGCACACCTACCGGCGCCGGGTTCAGGAATCCGTCCAGCACGTGGAGCGTTGTGGCCGCAATCGGTCCGCCGATGCGAGGCCTGCTGCGAACCTCGGCTGCCGTCGACCAGATGGTCGTTTCGGTGGGGCCGTACATGTTCCAGAGCTCGACACCGATCGCCCGCAGGTCTTCCGCAAGGTCTTCCTGCAGCGCTTCTCCACCGCACAGGCCCTTGAAGTTCGCAAGCTGGCCACCATTCCATCCGGTAGCCCGCAGAAGCCGCCAGCCCGCGGGCGTGGACTGAAGCACCGTGGCGCCGCAGTCATCCATCAGCTTCCCAAGTGCACTGCCGCTTCGCACCACATCCCTCGATGCCAGCACGAGGCGCGCACCGCTGAGCAGCGGCAGATACAGCTCCAGGGCGGCGATGTCGAACGACAGGGAAGTGACCGCGACCAGCACGTCGTCCTGCGTCATGCCCGGTGCGTCCTTCATGCTCAGCATGAAGTGGCAGAGCGACAGGTGCCGCACCATCACGCCCTTCGGTTTTCCCGTGGAGCCGGAGGTGTAGATGACGTAGGCCAGGTTCTCGCCGCCCAGCGCGATCTGCGGGTCCGCATCGGAGCAGCCGCCGGTGTCCAGCGTGTCCAGTGCCAGTACCTGCAGCGCCTCGGCGCCCGGCACCAGGGCTCTCAGGTGACTCTGCGTGAGCAGCAGCGCGATGCCGCTGTCAGCCACCATGTAGGCCAGCCGGTCCACCGGGTACTCCGGGTCCAGCGGCACATACGCACCGCCGGCCTTCAGGATCGCGAGCACGCCAACCACCATGTCGATGGAGCGCTCCACTGCAATCCCCACCTTCGTCTCCGGCTTCACGCCCAGGGCGATCAGATGGTGCGCGAGGCGGTTGGCTCGCGCATTGAGTTCGCCGTAGCTCAGCACCTCGTCGCCGAAGACCAGCGCCACCGCGTCGCGATGTGCCGCGACCTGACGCTCGATCAGCCGGTGCACCGGCACATCCTCGGTGTACCGCACAGCGTTTTCACCCCATGCGGCAAGCTGGCGCTGCTCGCCATCGGACATCACCCCGAGTTCGCAGACCGGCCAGTCGGGCTGCAGCGACAGGCCCTGCACGACGGCCTCGACAGCTGCAACCATCAGGTCGCACACGCGCCCGGCATCCACTGCCTCGTGAATCTGCGCGACCAGACCGAAGCCCTCGCCCAGGTCGTCCACCGACATCTCGATCGGGTAGTTGGTGCGCTCCCTGCTGCCGAGGATCTCCATGCCCTCCCAGAGCGGGCCCTTCTGCGCCGCCTTGCCCTGCTGCGCGCCGTAGCGGTAGTTCAGCAGCGCCGTGAACAGCGGCATCCGCTCCGGCAGTCCGCTGCAGCGCTGGGCCAGCGAGAGGCTGGCGTATTCGTGATGCATCAGCTCGATCAGTGCCGCATGCGTCTGGCGCACGCATGCCTGCACGCCTTGCGTTCCCAGCCGCACGCGCACGGGCAGCGTGTTGATGAACATGCCCAGCGCCCGGTCGGCATTCGCGCCACCCTGCATGCGGCCGAACAGCACGGTGCCGAACACCACGTCGTCCCTGCCCGTGGTCTTGCTCACCACCAGCGCCCAGGCCAGGTGGAACAGCGCCGCGGCGCTCACGCCATGTCTCTGTGCCTGCCGCCTGACCTGCAACGCGAGTCGGGCGTCCAGCGCGAGCGAGGTTTCGCGCACGCGGGTGCCGTCGCCCTGCACGTCGAGCAGGCCGAAGGGCGCCGTCGGCTCCTCCACATCGGCGAGCATCCGGCTGAAGAAGGCCTTGTGCTCGGCCTGGCTCACGTCCAGCCTGGCCTGCCCGACGAAGCGCCGGAACGGCACAGGCGTCGACAGCTCGGCCTTTCGCCCTTGCTGGATCAGCGCGATTTCCTCGACGACCAGCTCCAGCGTGGTGTGGTCCACCACCAGGTGATGGTTCGCCAGTTGAAGGAGCCAGCGGCCGTTGTCCGTGTCGTGAGCGGCGATGGCCCTGAGCATCGGTGCCTTGCGCACGTCGATGCGGTAGCGGGCCGGGTCGACGTGTGCATCGAGCCGCGCGGCCGCGCTCGCACCGCTCGGCTCGGCATCTGCCAGCCACTGGAGCTCGAGCAACGCCTTGCGATGCACCACCTGCACCGGTTCGGGCAGGTCTTCCCACATCACAGCCGTTCGCAGGATGTCATGGCGCGCAATCACTTCGTTGAAGCTGGCGACGAAGTGCTCGAGCCTTTCGCGGCTCTCGAAACTCAGGCGGTTCAGCGTGATGTACGCGTCGCCCTCCGTCTGCAGCATGTGGTGGAAGAGCATCCCCTCCTGCATCGGCACCAGCGGGTAGATGTCTTGCACGTTGGCCGCCCCGCCCGGCACCGCCGCCTCGATGCGCGCAATCTGCCGCGCATCCAGCGCCACAAGCGTCAGCATCTCCGGCTGGATCGCCCTGCAATCCGCCGGAATGCCGTTGGGCGGAACAATCACTTCCCGCCGCACCGGCTCCTGCGCCAGCGCCTGCGCGAAGGCGCCGAGCCGGGGCTGCTGGAACAGCGTGCGCACTTGCGCCGCCCAGCCCTGGGCGCGCATGCGCTCCAAAAGTCGCAGCGCCAGCAGCGAATGGCCGCCGAGTTCGAAGAAGCTGTCCTGCCGCCCCACGCGCGCCACGCCCAGCACCTCGGCCCAGATCGCCGCGAGCTTCTCTTCCACCTCGCTCTCGGGCGCTTCGTACGCCTGTTCGCTCGTGAATTCCGCGGCCGGCAGCGCCTTGCGATCTACCTTGCCGTTCGTGTTGAGCGGCAATCCCTGCAGCACGACGATTGCCGCGGGAACCATGTAGTCGGGCAGCGCCTGGCCCAGTTGCTCCTTCAGCTGCGCAACGTCGATCGCCTGGCCGGCATGCGGCGATACGTAGCCCACCAGCCTCGTGCCGGCGGGGCCTTCGTCGGCCACCACAACCGCCTCGCGCACTTCGGACAGCGCCAGCAACTGCGCCTCGATCTCTCCCAGCTCGATGCGGAAGCCCCGCACCTTCACCTGGTGGTCGATGCGGCCCAGGTACTCCAGCTGACCCTCGTTGTTCCAGCGCACAAGGTCGCCCGTGCGGTACAGCCGCTCTCCGTCCGCTCCCGCGACGAAGCGTTCCGACGTCAGGCCGGCCCTGTGCAGGTAGCCGCGCGCGAGGCCGGCGCCGAAGACATGCAACTCGCCGGCCACGCCGACCGGCACCGGGTTCAGATGCGCATCGAGCACCCGCAGCCCGAGGTCCGGAATGGCAAGGCCGACCGGACTGCGCTGCCGGCCCAGGTCTGCCGCCGTGATCCGCCGGTAGGTCACATGCACCGTCGTCTCGGTGATCCCGTACATGTTGACCAGCTGCGGGCTTTCGTCTCCATGGTGGTCGATCCACTGGCGCAGCCGCTGCGGGTCCAGGGCCTCACCGCCGAAGATCACCGCGCGCAGCGCCAGGCGCTCCTGGCCAGCCTCGTAGGCCTGCGGCAGGCTGATCAACTGGCCGAACGCCGAAGGCGTCTGGTTGAGCACCGTCACCTTCTGCGTCCGCAGCAGTTGCAGGAAGTCTTCGGGCGATCGGCTGACCCAGAACGGCACGATGACCAGCTTGCCGCCGGTGCACAGCGCGCCGAAGATTTCCCACACCGAGAAATCGAAGGCATAGGAATGGAAAAGGGTCCAGGTGTCTTGCCGGCCGAACCGGAACCAGGCATCGGTGGCGCCGAGCAGCCGCGTCACGTTGCGATGGCTCATCTGCGCGCCCTTGGGCCTGCCGGTGGAGCCCGAGGTGTAGATCACGTAGGCGAGGTTCTCGCCGTGCAGCGCGACCTGCGGGTCGCTTGCGGGCTGTGCGTCCAGGTCCAGCGTGTCGAGCGCCAGCACGCGCAATCCCTCGGCGCCCGGCACCTGCGACTGCAGATGGCTTTGCGTCAGCAGCAGCGCAACGCCGCTGTCCTGCGCCATGTAGGCCAGCCGCTCCGCGGGGTACTCCGGGTCCATCGGAACATAAGCGCCGCCGGCCTTGAGGATGCCCAGCAGGCCCACCACCATTTCCATGGAGCGCTCCACCGCGATCCCCACCTTCGTTTCCGCCTTGACGCCCAGCGCGATCAGGTGGTGCGCTAGGCGGTTGGCCCTGGCGTTGAGTTCGCCGTAGCTCAGCATCTCGTCGCCGAACACCAGCGCTGCCGCTTCGGGCTGCTGCGCAGCCTGCCTTTCGATCAGCCGGTGCACCGGCGTCGCATCCGGAAAGCTTTGCGAATTGGCACCCCAGGCCGCGAGCTGCGCCCGTTCGGCTTCGCTCAACAACGTCACCTCGCCCGCGGCCTGTTCGGGGTGGTCCGCCAGTGCCTGCAGCACCGCCAGGTAGTGGCCGGCCATGCGTTCGATGGTCGAGGCATCGAACAGCTCCGCCGCATAGCTGAACTTCGCATGCAGCCGGCCGTCGGGGCTCTCGTCGGTGACCAGCATCAGCTCGAACTGCGCGGCCTGGGCACCCAGGTCGTAGGGCTCCAGCGCAAGCCCCGTCAGCCCCTCCAGTCCCGAGAAATCCGCGCGCTGATGATTGAACAGCACCTGGAACAGCGGCTGGATTCCCGGAATGCGCTCGGGCTGCAGTGCCTCGACCAATTGCTCGAACGGCAGGTCCTGGTGCATCTGCGCGCCCAATGCCGCCTCGTGCGTCTGCGCCAGCACCTGCAACAGGCTGGTGCGGTTGTCGACCACGGCGCGCAGCACCTGCGTGTTGACGAAAAAGCCGACGACGCCTTCAGTCTCCACACGGTGGCGGTTCGCAATCGGCACGCCCACGCGAATGTCTTGCTGGCCGCTGTAGCGACCGAGCAGCACCTGGAAGCCGGCCAGCAGCACCATGAACACCGTGCCCCCCTGGCTCCGGGCCCGCTTCTGCAGGCCCTGAACCAGCGACACGGGCAACTCGACCCGATGGGCGGCCGCGCCATACCGGGCATCGGGCCTTCGGGCGCGGTCGAGCGGCAGTTGCAGCACCGGCTGCGTCGCGCCGAGTTGCGCCTTCCAGTAGGCGAGCTGGCGCTCCTGCTCGCCGGCCTCCAGCCAGTGGCGCTGCCACACGGCGTAGTCGGCGTACTGGATCGGCATTGCCTGCAGCGCCACCGCTTCGTGCTGCACGCAGGCGCGGTACTGAGCCACAAACTCGTCCACGATGATCTGCAGCGACCCGCCGTCCGAGACGATGTGGTGCATCACCAGCACCAGCACGTGCGCCTCGGGCGCCAGGCGGATCAGCGCCACCCTCAGCAGCGGTCCTTGCGTCAGGTCGAAGGGCGTGTTGCCGATGCGGTGCGCCGCTTCGCGGGCCATCGCTTCGCGGGCATCGGGGTCTACCTTGCTCAGGTCCAGCAGCGAGAAGTCGAGTTCGCCGTCTTCGCGAATCACCTGCTCGGCGAGCCCGTCGGCATCGGCGCGAAATACCGTGCGCAACGATTCGTGGCGCGCCACCAATGCCTTGAAGCTCGTGCGTACCGCGTCCACATCCAGTGCGCCCGTGAGCTTGAGCGCGTCGCTGATGTGATAGGCCGTACTCTGCGGATCGAGCTGCCACAGGAACCACTGGCGCTGCTGCGCGTAGGAGACATGGCAGAGGTCCTGCGCCGCGTCTTCGCGCGGGAGGATGGGAAACTGGTCGAGCGTCAGACCCTTGGAACGGATCCCCTCGTACACCACGCGGCGCTGCTCGGTCGACAACCGGGAGAAGCGCTCGGCGATGCGACGGGTTGCTGTGGTTTCCATCAAACGGTCTCCATGCTGTCGATCAGCGAATCGATTTCTGAAAGGGCCTGGACCACGGGGCTGTCCCGAAGGGCCTCGGCGATCCGGGCGGCCATGGCGGCCAGGGTCGGGTACTGGAAGACGTCGCGGATCGTGAGTTCGCTTTGCATGGCGGCATGCAGGCGCGCCACCAGCCGCGCGGAAAGCAGCGAGTGCCCGCCAAGCTCGAAGAAGTTGTCGTTGCGCCCCACGCGCTCGACACCCAGCACCTCCGCCCAGATGGCGGCGAGCTTCTCCTCGGTCTCGTCCCGTGGCGCCTCGTACGCGCTGCACGCAGTGAACTCCGGCGCCGGCAGCGCCTTGCGGTCCACCTTGCCGTTCGCGTTCAGCGGCAGTGCGTCGAGCACCACCAGCACCGCGGGCACCATGTAGTCGGGCAGCGCCTCGCCGAGACGCTCGCGCAGCACGGCGGTGTCGATGTCTTGCCCCGACACATAGCCCACCAGTCGGGTTCCCGCAGGGCCGTCGTTCGCAACGACCACGGCTTCGCGCACCTCAGGCTGCGCCAGCAACCCTGCCTCGATCTCGCCCAGCTCAATGCGAAAGCCCCGCACCTTCACCTGGTGGTCGATGCGGCCCAGGTACTCCAGCTGACCCTCGTTGTTCCACCGCACCAGGTCGCCCGTGCGGTACAGCCGCTCTCCGTCTTCTGCTGCGATAAATCTTTCTGCCGTCAGGCCCTCGCGGTTCAGGTAACCGCGCGCCAGCCCGGCACCCGAGACGTACAGCTCGCCCGCCACGCCCAGCGGCACCGGGTTGAGCTGCCCGTCGAGCACCCGAAGCCCCAGGTCCGGGATCGCGATGCCCACCGGACTGCGCGCCTCGCCGACGTCCGCAGCGGTGATGCGCCGCCAGGTCACGTGCACCGTGGTCTCGGTGATGCCGTACATGTTGATCAGCTGCGGGCTGGCGTCGCCGTGGTGCTCTATCCACCCGCGCAGGCGTTGCGGGTCCAGCGCTTCGCCGCCGAAGATCACTGTGCGAAGCGCCAGGCTGCCTTCATGGGCCTGGGGCAGGCCGGCCAGCTGGCCGAAGGCCGAGGGCGTCTGGTTGAGCACCGTGACGCGCTCCTTGCGCAGCAGCTGCAGAAAGTCTTCAGGCGAGCGGCTCACCCAGAACGGCACGACCACCAGCTTGCCGCCGGTGCACAGGGCGCCAAAGATCTCCCACACGGAGAAGTCGAAGGCGTAGGAATGGAACATCGTCCAGACGTCGTCAGCGCCGAAGCCGAACCACGCATCTGTGGCGCTCAACAGGCGGCTCACGTTGCGATGGCACAGCTGCGCACCCTTGGGCCGGCCCGTGGAGCCCGACGTGTAGATGACGTAGGCGAGGTTCTCGCCGTGCAGTTCGACCTGCGGATCGTGCGACGGCTCCTCGGCCAGGCCGAGCGTGTCCAGCGCCAGCACCTGCAGCGCTTCGGTGCCTGGCACCTGCAGATGGCTCTGCGTGAGCAGCAGCCTGATGCCACTGTCGCCGACCATGTAGGCCAGCCGGTCGGCCGGATATTCCGGATCCAGCGGCACGTAGGCACCGCCGGCCTTCAGGATCGCCAGGATGCCCACCACCATCTCGATGGAGCGATCCACTGCAATGCCCACCTTGGTCTCGGGCCGCACGCCCAAGGCGATCAGCCGGTGTGCGAGGCGGTTGGCCTGTGCATTGAGCTCGGCGTAGCTGAGCGTCTGCTCGCCGAAGGACAGCGCAGGCGCTTCAGGATGCGCACGAACCTGCTTCTCGATCAGCCGATGAATCGGCTCACTCGTTTCAGCCGCCCGCTTGCGCGCGCCCCGTGCCGCCAGTTGCGCATGCTCGGCTTCGCCCAGCAACGCCACGTCGCCCACCGGCCGTTCGGGGTGATCGGCCAGGGCGGACAGCACCGCGAGGTAGTGTCCCGCCATGCGCTCGATGCTCCGCGGCTCGAACAGTTCCGCGGCGTACCGCAGGCTCGCTCGCACACTGCCATCGGCGCTTTCAGTGGTTTCCAGCGTCAGTTCGAACTGCGCGGCCTGCGCGCCCAGGTCGCACTCGGTCAGCGTGAGGCCGGGCAGGTTCTGCAGCGCCTTCAGGTCGCCGCGCTGGTGATTGAACATGACCTGGAACAGCGGACTGGTGCTCAGGCTGCGCTCGGGCTGCAGCGCCTCCACCAACTGCTCGAACGGCAGGTCCTGATGGGCCTGTGCGCCGAGCGCGGCTTCCCTGGCGCGCATCAGCACCTGCGTCAGGCTCTCGCGGCCGTCCAGCATGTTGCGCAGCACCTGCGTGTTGACGAAGAAGCCGATCACGCTTTCGGTTTCGGCGCGGTGGCGGTTGGCAACCGGCACGCCCACGCGAATGTCGGGCTCGCCGGTGTAGCGGCTGAGCAGTACCTGGAAGCCCGCAAGCAAGCCCATGAACAGCGTCGCGCCCTGGCCCTGCAGGCGCCGGTGCAGCCGCTGCACGAGATCGCCCGGCAGTTCGAATCCATGCCGCACGGCGCTGTATCGGCCATCGGCCTTTCTTGCGTGGTCGGTGGGCAGTTGCAGCACGGGCTGCTCGGTGCCGATGTGCTGCGTCCAGTACGCCAGCTGGCGGTCGCGCTCGCCGGCTTCCAGCCAGTCGCGCTGCCATGCGGCGTAGTCGGCGTACTGGATCGGCAATGGAGGCAACTCTGCAACCGAGCCTTGCACGCGTGCGCTGTACTGCGCCACGAATTCGTCGACGATGACCTGCATCGACCAGCCGTCGGACACGATGTGATGCATCACCACGACGAGCATGTGCTCCTCGGGCGCCAGGCGGATCAGGCCTACGCGCAGCAGCGGGCCTTCGCCCAGGTCGAAGGGCGTGTGGCTCAGGCGCAGGGCTTCTTCCCTGCTGCGCGCTTCGCGTTCCTGCCCGGTATGCAGCGCCGCGAGATCGACCATGGCGATGTCCAGCGCTCCGGCTTCTCGGATGAGTTGCCGGGCCAGGCCTTGCGCGTCGGCGCGGAACACTGTGCGCAGGGACTCGTGGCGCTGCACCAGCGCGTTGAAACTCGCGCGCACGGCCTCTACATCGAGCTTGCCTTCCAGCTTCAGTGCGCCGCTGATGTGATACGCGGTGCTTGCGGGGTCGAGCTGCCACAGGAACCACTGGCGCATCTGCGCGTGAGACAGCGCGAGGGTGCCGGCGCGCTGCGTTGTCGTCAGTACGGGAATTGCCGGTGACTGTGAAGCGTGATCGATCCTGATGGCATGGGCGATGCGCGACAGGCTCTGGTGTTCGAAAACCTGTCGGGGATTCAGTTGCACGCCGGCCCTGGCGGCGCGCGCCGCTACCTTGAGGCTGAGGATGGAGTCGCCGCCAAGTTCGAAGAAGTTGTCGTTGCGGCCCACGCGGGCGACGCCGAGCACTTCGGTCCAGATCGTTGCGAGCGCCTGCTCGACCTCGTCCTGGGGCGCCTCGTACGCCCTGTCGCTCGTGAACTCCGGTGCTGGCAGCGCCTTGCGGTCTACCTTGCCGTTGGCGTTCAGCGGCAGGGCATCGAGCACGACGATGACGCTTGGGACCATGTAGTCGGGCAGTGCTTCTGCAAGGCGCTCTCGCAGCGTGGCTGTGTCTATGCCTTGCCCCGAGACGTAGCCCACGAGCCGCGCTCCTGCGGGGCCTTCGTTCGCAACGACCACCGCCTCCCTGACTTCCGGCTGCGCCTGCAACTGCGCCTCGATCTCCCCCAGCTCGATGCGGAAGCCCCGCACCTTCACCTGATGGTCAATGCGCCCCAGGTACTCCAGCTGCCCCTCGTTGTTCCAGCGCACCAGGTCGCCCGTGCGGTACAGCCGGCTTCCGTTGTCTGTCGCGATGAACCGTTCTGCCGTCAGTGCTGGCCGCTTCAGGTAGCCCCGTGCGAGGTTGATGCCCCCCAGGTACAGCTCACCGGCCACGCCCACGGGCACCTCGTTCAGGCTGGCGTCCAGCACATACGCCTGCGTCTCGCTGATCGGCCGGCCAATCGGCACTTGCGTGCTGCCGTCGTCCCGGCACGTCCACTGCGTCACGTGGATCGTCGTCTCCGTCGGGCCGTACAGGTTCTGCAGCGTGGCGCCGCTCAGGCGTTGAAGTGCTTCTCTTTGCGTGGCTGCGGGCATGGCCTCGCCGCCGCAGATGATGTGCTTGAGCTTCGTCGTTGCTTCGATGCCCTCGTAGGCCAGGAAGGCCTGCAGCATCGAGGGCACGAAATTCAGCGTCGTGATCTGGTGCTTCTGGATGAGTTCGACCAGGCGCACCGGATCGCGGTGGTCGCCTGGGTTGGCAATGACCAGTCTTGCCCCTGATGTCAGCGGCCAGAACATCTCCCAGACCGACACGTCGAAGCCGAAGGGGGCCTTGTGCAGGACCGTGTCAGCGCCTGCGAGGGTGTAGAACTCCTGCATCCAGGCCATGCAGCTGTACAGGGCTTGATGGCGGATGGCTGCACCCTTGGGGCGGCCTGTGGAGCCGGAGGTGTAGATGACGTAGGCCAGGTGTTCGCCGTGCAGGCTGACTTGCGGGTCGGCCTCGGACTCGGACGCTGTATCGAGGGTGTCGAGTTTCAGCACCTGCAATGCGTCGACACCGGGGATGAGATCTCGCAGGTGGCTCTGGGTCAGCAGCAATGCGATGCCGCTGTCTTCGACCATGTAGGAAAGGCGGTCTGCGGGGTACTCGGGGTCAAGGGGCACGTAGGCGCCGCCTGCCTTGAGCACTGCAAGGATGCCCACCATCATCTCGGTGGAGCGCTCCACGCAGATGCCCACCAGTGCATCAGGGCCTACGCCCATGCCGATCAGGCGGTGCGCCAGCCGGTTCGCTCGGGCATTGAGTTCCGAGTAGCTCAGGGCTTCGTCGCCGAACACCAACGCGGGCGCATCCGGGCGGTGCTTCGCATGCGCCTCGATCTGGCGATGCACGGGCTGTGCGCCCTCGTGGCGGCGCGGGTTCTCGCTCCACGCCACAAGCTGCGCGCGCTCCGCAGCACCCACCAGCGCCACATCGCCCACTGCCAGCTCAGGCTGGGCAGTCAACGCCTCCAGCACCGCCAAATAGTGCCCCGCCATCCGCTCGACCGTCTCCCGATCGAACAGCTCCGCCGCGTAGAGAAAGGTCGCATCGACCCGACCGTCTTCGAGCTCCAGCGTCTGCAGCGTCAGCTCGAACTGCGCATCCTCTTCCTCGAAATCCAGCCGCTGAACCGACACGCCCGGCCATTCGGCCAGCGAGCGATGGTCGCGCCGCACGTGGTTGAACATCACCTGGAACAGCGGGTTCGCGCTCAGGCTGCGTTCAGGCCGCAGCGCACCAACCAACTGCTCGAACGGCAGGTCCTGATGGGTCTGCGCGCCGATGGCGGTGTCACGCGTCTGCACCAGCAACTCGGCCAGCGTCGTGCGCGCGCCGATTTGCGAGCGCAGCACCTGCGTGTTGACGAAGAAGCCGACGACGCCCGCCGTCTCCGCGCGGTTGCGGTTGGCAATGGGCACGCCGACGCGCGCATCGGTCTGCCCCGTGTGCCTGAACAGCAGCGCATTGAAGCCTGCGAGCAGCGCCATGAACAGCGTCGCGCCCTGACCCTGCGCCTGCTGGCGCAGCCGCGCGACGGTGTCGGCCGGCAGCGCGACGGTGACGCGTGCCGAGCCGTAGCGGCCATCGGCGTTGCGCGGGCGATCGGTGTGCAGCGAGATCACCGGCTGCTCGGTGCCCAGGTGATCGCGCCACCATGCGAGCTGGCGCTCGCCCTCGCCGCCGTCGAGCCACTGGTTCTGCCAGACGGCGTAGTCGGCGTACTGCACCGTCAGTGCGGGCTGCGCTGCTGGCTGCCCCTGCACGCGCGCGGCGTACTGCGCGGCCAGCTCGTCCAGCGTGAGCTGCACGGACCAGCCGTCCGACACGATGTGATGCATCACGACCAGCAGCCGATGCGTTTGCGCGCCGGTCTTCAGCAGCACGGTGCGCATCAGCGGGCCGCGCGTGAGGTCGAAGGGCTCGGTGCGAATGCTGCGCACCTCGTGCTGGATGGCAGCCTCGCGTGCCTCGGCGTCGAGCGTGCTCAGGTCGATGCACGGCAGTTCAACCGTCAAGGCCTCAAGAATGACCTGCTCCGCCTCGCCGTCGCCTTCCTCGCGGAACACGGTGCGCAGCGACTCGTGGCGGTCGACCAGCGCCTGCATGCTCGCGTGCAGGGCCTCTGTGTCCAGCTGCCCCGTGAGCACCAGGCCGCCGCTCAGGTGATAGGCGGTGCGGGCTGGGTCCAGCTTCCACAGGAACCACTGCCGGCGCTGGGCAAAAGACAGCGGCGCCCGGTCCTTCTGCGGGCGCGGGGGAATGGCGCTCCCGGCCTCGCGCGTGCCGGCCACGCTCGCACCGCGCAGTCTTTCCTTCAGCCTGGCGCGTTGTTCTGCGCTCAGGCTGGCGCGGCGTGCGGAGATATCCTGGATTTCGGGCATGACAGTGCTTGTTTCAGACGGTGGCGGACAGTCGGTCCGGTGTGGCGGCATCGGCCGGGTCGCCGTTCTCGCTGTTCTCTATTTCTTCGATCAGCCGGGTCTCGACCAGCAGGGCCAGGTCGGCGATGGTTGGCGCCTTGAAGAAGGCGGCCGGGTGCAGCTCGACCTCGTAGGCCTTGCGCACGCGCGCCAGGATCTGGATGGCGAGCAGCGAGTCGCCGCCCAGCTCGAACAGGTTGTCGTGGATGCCGATGGCGGTAATGCCCAGCATGTCCTGCCAGACGGCGGCAAGGCCGGTCTCGAGGTCGCCGTCGGGCGCGACGTAAGGCGTGTCGAGCGCGGGGCGCGGGTGGTTGCGACGGCCCGCGCGCGCGGCGTGGGCCAACGGGCCGGACTCGATCAGTTCGAGCATGCCGCTGTCGAGCTCGCCAAGGCGCTGCGTCAGGTCGGTCGTGGAGATCACGACTTGCGAGAACGCCGGGCCGTTGACGATTCGTTCCAGCGCCAGCGCGCCTTCGGGGCCGTCCATGCCGACGCCTTCGGGCAGCACCATGCCAGCGGCCATGCCCAAGTCGCGCCAGGCGTCCCAATTGACCGAAAACACCGCGTGGCGCGCACTGCGCTGCACCTGCGCGGCCAGTGCATCGAGGTACGCGTTGGCCGCGGCGTAGTCGCTCATGCCCAGGCCGCCGGCCATGCTGGAAATGGATGAACAGAAGAGCACGAAATCGAGTGCGTCTTCGCGCACCGCTTCGAGCAGCGCCTGCGTGCCGCGCAGCTTGGGCGCGAACACGGCGTCGACCATGGCGCGCGTGCGCTGGCCGATCATCCCGCTGCTGGCATGGCCCGCCGCGTGGATCACGCCGTGGATGGCGCCGAAGCGCAGCCGGGCCTGCGCGGTGGCGGCCTTCATCTGCGCGGCATCAGACACGTCCGCCGACAACGCGAGCACTTCGCCGCCAAGGGCTTCGAGTTCGAGCAGCTGCAGCAGCTTCTGGCGCAATGCCGCCGGCTGCTCCGGCGATGCGGCCAGCGCCTCCCAGGTGCTGCGCTCGGGCAACGGCGTGCGTCCGAACAGCACCAGCTTCGCCTGCCACGACTTGGCAAGGTGCCGCGCCACGGAAAGGCCCACGCCGCCGAGGCCACCGGTGATCAGGTAGACGCCGTGGGTGCGCAGCCGCTGCTGCGGCCCTGCGCCCGGCGCCGGCAGCGCCAGCGGCTCGTAGGCCTTGACCCAGCGATGCGGGCCGCGGTACGCCACCAGCGGCTCGTCGTGGCGCGCCGGCATGTCGGCCGCGAGCTGCTTCACCAGCCATGCCTCGGCATCGCTGCCGGCTGTAGGCAGCACCACATCGACGACGCGGCTGTCGATGTGCGGATACTCCTGCCCGATCACCTTGGCCAGGCTGAACAGCGTGGCCTTCTCGGGGCACAGGGGCTCCAGCCCGCTCACGTCTTCCATCTGGTTGGTAACGACCTGGATCGCCAGCTTGCGCTCGCTGCCGGCCGACGCGCTGTCGAGGGCCTGCGCCAGGGCCAGCAGGCTGAAGAAGCCGCGCTCCAGCATCTCGCTCGACTGCGAAGGCACTGCAAGCTCGTCGTCCACGCTCCACAGGTGATAGATCTTCGAGACCGGCCCCAGCTCGGCCTGCACCTTGCCCAGCACCTGCTCGTGGTCGGCGCGCTCGCCGGGGCGCACCGCGTAGTGGCGCGGGCTGATCTCGACGAAGCCCGGCCCCTGCTCCACCCAGACCACGGGATGCGCGTCGGCCTCACGGTGCAGGTGGCGGATCAGGCTGTCGGTGAGGCTGCGCGTTTCGCCGAACACCAGCGTGCAGGTGCCGGTCGGCGCGGGGGTGTGCACCGCCAGCAGCGGCTCGGTGCGCTTCCAGGTGGGCACGTAGAAGGCGTCGGCTGCCGGCCCTGCCTTGGCGCTGCCCTCGAATGTGCCCGCCTCGATCCAGTACGACTGGCGCTGGAACGGATAGGTAGGCAACGGCACCTGGCGGCGCGGCTGGCCCGCGCGGCAGGCGGCCCAGTCGATCTCGACACCGGCACACCAGAGCGCGCCGGTCACGCTGGCCAGCTGCCGCTCGTTGCGGGCCTGCTGCTGTGGATGCGCCTGGCTCGCCCAGATGCCCGCGGCCGACCCGGCCAGCGGATGCTGGCGCGCGAGGCCCGCCAGCGTTTCGCCGGGGCCCACTTCGAGCACGACACGCCCGGCCACGCCCAGCAGCGCGGCCAGTCCGTCGGCAAAGCGCACTGTGCTGCGCAGATGGCGACCCCAGTAGGCCGGGTCCACCGCCTGCTCGGCCGTGATCGGCTGGCCGGTGACGTTGGAGATGAAAGGAATGCGCGGCGCATGGCGCGGCACCGAGGCAACCACCTGCTGCAGTTCGGCCACGATGGACTCGGTCATGGCCGAGTGGGAAGCGATGGCAACGTGCAGGCGGCGCGGCATCAGGCCACCGGCGAGCAGTTGCTTTTCTGCCGCTTCGATGGCCTGCAGCGGCCCCGCGAGCACGCACAGCTGCTGGCCGTTGATCGCGGCGATGTCGCAGCCGGCCTGGAGGAACGGTGCGAGTTCGGCCTCGGTCAGCGCGATGGCCGTCATGGCACCGGCCGGCATCGATTGCATCAAGCGACCGCGCGTGGTGACGATGCGCAGCGCGTCTTCCAGGCTGAACACGCCGGCCAGGCAGGCAGCCACGTATTCACCAAGGCTGTGGCCCAGCATCACGGCGGGTTGCACGCCGCGCGCCATCCAGGTGCGTGCCATCGCGTACTCGACGATGAACAGCACCGGCTGCGTGTATTCGATGCACGACAACTTCTGGTCGGCTGCGGCTTCGGCACCGGCTGCCGGGTAAAGCAGCTGGCGCAGGTCCATGCCCATCGCGTCGTTCAGCAAGGCGCAGCAGCGGTCGACCTCGCCGCGAAACACCGGGTCGTCGCGGTACAGCGCCGCGCCCATGTTGGCGTGCTGCGTGCCGCCGCCGGGGAACAGGAAGGCGACCTCGGGCGCGGTGGCCGGCGCGCGCATCACCTGCTCGAAGCCGCCCTCGGGCGACAGCAGGGTCTGCGCAGCCATGGCATGGCCGTTGGCGACGATGGCCGCGCGCAGCGGCAGCGGGCGGCGCCCGCTCTGCAAGGTGTGCGCGATGTCGGCAAGGGATTGGTCGGCAGACGCTTCGAGATGGTGACCGAGCTGCCGGCCGGCCTCCTGCAGCGCAGCGGCGTTCTGCGCCGACAGCGGCAGCACCTGCCAGCTGGACGGGCTTTCAGCCGGCTTCGCGGCCGGCGCCTCTTCGAGCACCACATGCACGTTGGTGCCGCCGATGCCGAACGAACTGACACCCGCGCGGCGCGGCGCGGCACCCGCGGGCCATGCCTTGGTGGTGGCATTGACATAGAACGGGCTCGCCGCGAAATCGATCTGCGGATTGGGCCGCTCGTAGTGCAGGCTGGCCGGCAGCGTCTTGTGCTTGAGCGCCATCACCGTCTTGATGAGGCCGGTGACGCCGGCCGCCGCATCGAGGTGGCCGACGTTGGTCTTGACGGAGCCGATGGCGCAGTAGCCGGTGCGATCTGAATCGGCCCGGAAGGCCTGCGTCAACGCGGCCAGCTCGATCGGGTCACCGAGCACCGTGCCTGTGCCGTGCGCCTCGATGTAGCCGACGGATTCGGCCGTCACGCCAGCGATCAGTTGCGCCGCGCGGATGACTTCGGCCTGGCCGTTCACGCTGGGCGCGGTGAAGCCGACCTTGTCGGCGCCGTCGTTGTTGGCGGCCGTGCCCTTGATGACGGCGTGGATGGTGTCGCCGTCGCGCAGCGCGTCGTCCAGGCGCTTGAGTGCCACGAGGCCTGCGCCGCTGCCGATCACCGTGCCCGCGGCCTTCTCGTCGAAGGCGCGGCAGTGGCCGTCGGGCGAGAGGATGGCGCCGGCCTGGTAGAGGTAGCCGCCGTCCTGCAGCAGGTTGAGCCACACGCCGCCGGCCAGCGCCATGTCGCAGTCGTAGCCCAGCAGCGCCTGGCAGGCTGTGTGCACCGCGGCCAGCGAGGTCGAGCAGGCGGTCTGCACTGTGACGGCGGGGCCGCGCAGGTTGAGCTTGTAGGCCACGCGAGTGCACAGCGAACCGCCGGAGTTGCCGCTCATGAGGCCCAGCAGGTCGGCAATGCCGCGTCCGTCGCCCAGGCCGAATGCGGGCAGCAGGTGCCGCATGAGGTACAGGTTGGGGCCCTCGCCCGCGTACACGCCGATCTTGCCCGGCCAGGTATGCGCGTCGCAGCCGGCGTGCTCCAGTGCTGCCCATGCGCACTCCAGGAAGATGCGCTGCTGCGGATCGAGGTACTCGGCTTCGCGCGGCGAGTAGCCGAAGAAGCCGGCGTCGAACTGGTCGAAGCCCTTGAACTGGACGCCCGCCTTCACATAGGCCGGATCGTCGAGCAGCTCCTGCGAGATGCCTTGCGCGCGCAGCTGCTCGTCGGTGAAGCCGGCTATGGACTCCACGCCGTCGCGGATGTTGCGCCAGAACGCATCGACATCTTCGGCGCCCGGAAAGCGGCCCGCCATGCCGACGATGGCGATCTCGATGCCGGTGGCTGCATCGGCCTGCGCGGCCTGTTCGTTGAGGGTGTTCATCAGTTGACTCTTTCCGCGGATTTGCGACGTTGAAGCAAGGCGGCGCGCTGGCGCAGCGCACGGTCGTCGCCGGCCGTGGGCGACAACGCCGCGGGTGCATCGGCGCCGCGCGCCATCCACTGGGCCAGCGAACCGACCGTGGGGTACTTGAAAAGCTGGACCAGTGCGACGGTGGTGCGCAGCCTGTCTTCGAGCAGGCGGTGCACGCGAACCAGCAGCAGCGAGTGCCCGCCGAGGTCGAAGAAGTTGTCGTGAGTGCCGACCTTGTCCATCTGCAGCACTTCGGCCCAGACGGCGGCGATGGTTTCGGCGATGGGGCCTTGCGGGGCTTCGTAGGGTTTGTCGCTGGTGATGGCGGGGGTGGGAAGTGCCTTGCGGTCTACCTTGCCGTTGGCGTTCAGCGGTAGTGCATCGAGCACGACGATGACGCTGGGCACCATGTAGTCGGGCAGTGCTTCTCCAAGGCGTTCTCGCAGGACTGTCGTGTCGATGCCATTGCCGGACACGTAGCCCACGAGCCGCGCTCCTGCGGGGCCTTCGTTCGCGACGACCACCGCCTCCCTGACTTCGGGCTGCGCCTGCAACTGCGCCTCGATCTCCCCCAGCTCGATGCGGAAGCCCCGCACCTTCACCTGATGGTCAATGCGCCCCAGGTACTCCAGCTGCCCCTCGTTGTTCCAGCGCACCAGGTCGCCCGTGCGGTACAGCCGGCTTCCGTTGTCTGTCGCGATGAACCGTTCTGCCGTCAGTGCTGGCCGCTTCAGGTAGCCCCGTGCGAGGTTGATGCCCCCCAGGTACAGCTCACCGGCCACGCCCACGGGCACCTCGTTCAGGCTGGCGTCCAGCACATACGCCTGCGTCTCGCTGATCGGCCGGCCAATCGGCACTTGCGTGCTGCCGTCGTCCCGGCACGTCCACTGCGTCACGTGGATCGTCGTCTCCGTCGGGCCGTACAGGTTCTGCAGCGTGGCGCCGCTCAGGCGTTGAAGTGCTTCTCTTTGCGTGGCTGCGGGCATGGCCTCGCCGCCGCAGATGATGTGCTTGAGCTTCGTCGTTGCTTCGATGCCCTCGTAGGCCAGGAAGGCCTGCAGCATCGAGGGCACGAAATTCAGCGTCGTGATCTGGTGCTTCTGGATGAGTTCGACCAGGCGCACCGGATCGCGGTGGTCGCCTGGGTTGGCAATGACCAGTCTTGCCCCTGATGTCAGCGGCCAGAACATCTCCCAGACCGACACGTCGAAGCCGAAGGGGGCCTTGTGCAGGACCGTGTCAGCGCCTGCGAGGGTGTAGAACTCCTGCATCCAGGCCATGCAGCTGTACAGGGCTTGATGGCGGATGGCTGCACCCTTGGGGCGGCCTGTGGAGCCGGAGGTGTAGATGACGTAGGCCAGGTGTTCGCCGTGCAGGCTGACTTGCGGGTCGGCCTCGGACTCGGACGCTGTATCGAGGGTGTCGAGTTTCAGCACCTGCAATGCGTCGACACCGGGGATGAGATCTCGCAGGTGGCTCTGGGTCAGCAGCAATGCGATGCCGCTGTCTTCGACCATGTAGGAAAGGCGGTCTGCGGGGTACTCGGGGTCAAGGGGCACGTAGGCGCCGCCTGCCTTGAGCACTGCAAGGATGCCCACCATCATCTCGGTGGAGCGCTCCACGCAGATGCCCACCAGTGCATCAGGGCCTACGCCCATGCCGATCAGGCGGTGCGCCAGCCGGTTCGCTCGGGCATTGAGTTCCGAGTAGCTCAGGGCTTCGTCGCCGAACACCAACGCGGGCGCATCCGGGCGGTGCTTCGCATGCGCCTCGATCTGGCGGTGCACGGGCTGTGCGCCCTCGTGGCGGCGCGGGTTCTCGCTCCACGCCACAAGCTGCGCACGCTCCGCCGCACCCACCAGCGCCACATCGCCCACTGCCAGCTCAGGCTCGGCAGCCAATGCCTCCAGCACCGCCACGTAGTGCCCAGCCATCCGCTCGATCGTCTCCCGATCGAACAGCTCCGCCGCGTAGACCAGCCCCAGCGTCAACCGGCCATCGGGTGTCTCGCGGGCTTCCAGCACGAGTTCGAATTGCGCCGTTCCGTCTGGCAGCGCATGGTGCGCAACCTCCAGCCCCGGCAACTGCGCCAGCGCCCGGTAGTCTTCGACGAGGTGGTTGAACATCACCTGGAACAGCGGGCTCTGGCTCAGGCTGCGCTGCGGCTGCAGTGCTTCGACCAATTGCTCGAAGGGCAGGTCTTGATGCGTCTGCGCACCCAGCACCGCTTCTTTCGTCTGCGCCACGACATCCGACAGCCGCGTGCGCCCACCGATCCGGTTGCGCAGCACCAGCGTATTGACGAAGAAGCCGATGATGTTTTCCGCCTCGACACGGCTGCGGTTTGCCACCGGAGCGCCGACGCGGATGTCTTCCTGCCCGGTGTAGCGGTGCAGCAGCGCCTGGAAGCCGGCCAGCAGCACCATGAACAGCGTGGCGCCCTCGGTAGCCGCGGCCTGGCGCAAGCCGGCCAGCAGTGCCCCGGGCACTTCGACGCTGCGGCGTGCCGCGCGATAGCCGATCTGCGCCGTGCGCGGACGGTCGATCGGCAGCGCCAGCACAGGATGTTCTTCGCCGAGCTGCGCGCGCCACCAGGCCAGTTGCCGCCCGGCCTCGCCGGCGGCGAGCCAGTTGCGCTGCCACGCCGCATGATCGACGTACTGGATACGCGGCGCGGTGCGGCGCGACGGGGCATCGCCCTTCAGCCGCGCGGCATAGCCGGCCGCCAGTTCATCGAGCAGCACCTGCATCGACGCGCTGTCGGAAATGATGTGATGCATCACCACCACCAGCAGGTGCGAGGTGTCCGACAGGCGGATCAACGCCACGCGCAGCAACGGCCCCTGCGTCAGGTCGAAGGGCGCGGCATGCAGGCGCTGCGCTTCCTCTGCGGCACGTGCTTCGCGCTCGCTGGCCGCGAGGTGACGCAGATCGATCAGGTTCAGAAGCGGTGCCCACGACGGGCTGATCAGCTGCTCTGCCGTGCCGTCGGCACCTGCCAGGAATACCGTGCGCAACGACTCGTGGCGCGCGGCGATGTCTTCGAACGCGGCATGCATCGCGGCGGCATCCAGCGTGCCCGACAGGCGCAGCGCGCCGCTCATGTGGTACGCCGTGCTCTGCGGCGCAAGCTTCCACAGGAACCATTGACGCTCCTGTGCGTGCGACAGCGGCAAGGGCTGCAGCCGGCGCTCGGCGGACAGCGGCTCGATGGCCGCCATGCCGGGCACGCGGCCCGGACGGTCCTTGCGGCTGCGCACGATGGCCGCGCAAGCGCTCAGCCGGGGCTGCTCGAAGAGGTCGCGCAGATCGAATTCGATGTTCCAGTGCCGGGCGATACGCGCGCATGCTTGAACCGCGGCCAGTGAATTGCCGCCTGAGGTGAAGAAATGCGCGTCGTGCGCCAACGCACGGTCTTCGGGCCACTTGAGCACTTCCTTCCAGATGGCCGAGACCGCTTCTCCGATTTCGTCGAACACCGGTGCTTCCGCCGGAATCGAAGACCCGCTGCCGCCGTGCGTGAAGACGCCGTGCTCGTGGATTGCGTACGCATCGAGGCTGCGCGCCGCAAGCCCCGCGCGGCACGCCTGGCGCTGGAGCTTGCCGCTCGATGTCTTGGGCAGCGCGCCCGGGTTGAGCAGCACCACGGCGGACGGCGCCTCGCCGAACACCTCGCTGACCGCCGCACCCAGTGCGTCGACCAGCAGGTGCGGAGGCACGAGCTTCTGCATGCTGCGCGAAACCTCCGCTGCCACGCCGATGCCTTCGCCATCCGGCCCCGACACCGCGAAGGCGGCGACTCGCCCCTTGCGCACGGCCTCGATCTCGGCCTCGACTGTGCGCTCGATGTCTTGCGGGTAGATGTTGTGCCCGCGAACGATGATCAGGTCCTTGATGCGGCCCGTCACATAGAGCTGCCCGCCGTGCATGAAGCCGAGATCGCCGGTGCGCAGCCAGCGCTGCCCTTCATGCATGGCGAAGGTCTCGCTGGTTTCGCGTTCCTTGCCCCAGTAGCCGGCACAGATGCTCGGGCCGCTCACCCAGATTTCGCCGACGCGGCCGACGTCGAGCGCAGCCAGTGAATCGGGGTCGGTGATGCGTACGTCGTGGCCTTCCGGCGCGGCGCCGCAGCCGACCAGCATCGCGCCCTGCGCGCTTTCCACGCCCTCGCCCCTGGCCAGTGCATCGGCGGAGAAAGTGCGCGCGACCAGCCCGGCGCCGCGTTGACCGCCTGTGACGAACAGGGTCGCTTCCGCGAGGCCGTAGCAGGCATACACGGCGTCGGGGCCGAAGCCTGCGGGCGCGAATCGCTCGATGAATTCGGTTTCGGTGTCTGCGCGCACGGGCTCGGCGCCGGTGTAGGCGACGCGCCACGACGAGAGGTCGAGCCCCGCGAGCCGCGCGCCCTTCACGCGGTCGAGGCAGAGGCGATAGGCAAAGTCGGGACCGCCGCTCAGGGTGGCACGATGGCGCGAGATGAGTTCGAGCCAGCGCACCGGGCTTTCGAGAAAGTAGCGCGGCGAGGTCAGCACCAGCGGAATGCCGCTGTAGAGCGGCTGCATGAGGCCGCCGATGAGGCCCATGTCGTGATAGAGCGGCGCCCACGACACGAACTTGTCGTCCGGCCCGATGCCCATGCCGTCGCGAATGGCGCGCTCGTTGGCGATGAGGTTGCCGTGGGTCACGATCACGCCCTTGGGGGCGGAGGTCGAGCCCGAGGTGTATTGCAGGAATGCAGCATCGTCCGCGGCGGGCGCGAACGGCATCCATGCATCGGCGAGCGCGGGACTCACCTCGTCGACGGCAATCATCTCGGCCTGCGCGAACGCATCGGCCGCGCCGTCCATCGCGGCACGCATCGCCGCCGAGGTCAGCACGCAGCGCGCCTGCGAGTCTTGCGCAATGCCCGTCAGCCGCGCGAGATGCTGCGGCCGCATGGATTCGGGCGGGAACACCGGCACCGCGATCACGCCGGCGTAGAAGCACGCCAGCATGCTCACTGCGTAATGGTCGTCGTTGTCCAGCATGACGAGGGCGCGCTCGCCCTTCGCAAACTGCTGCTGCAGGCGGGCCGCCAGCGCGCGCACGCGCGACTCGAAAACGGCGTAGGTGATCGGCTTCTCGAAGTAGGCGCCACCCGCCTCGCCCGCCACCGTGAGCCAGACGTCGTCCGGCCGGCCTTGCGCCAATGCCCGCAGGTGTTCCACGAAGTTTGCGGACACCGGGTGATGCCCCGGATTCACCGTCGTTGCTGCCGTGTCTGCCATCTCGCTCACTCCAGAAAATTAGTAGGGGCGCAGCCGGCACCGGGCCGGCAGCGTTCACTCATGCCGCGTCAAGTCGATGCCCATGCAATGAGCCTTGATGCCTGCCGGCCATGGCCTGCCCCAGACGGCGCGTCAGTGCAGCCAGGAAGGCCGCCTCGTGCTGACGGATGAAGAAGTGGCCGCCATCGAACCAGTCGAGCGTGAACGCGCCGCCGGCATGCGCCGACCAGGCCTCGATGCGCGCCGCGTCGATGTCGTCCTGTCGGCCCGCGAAGACATGCAGAGGCATTGGAAGAGGCGCATCGGCCGTGTACTCGAAGCTCTGGCACACGCGGTAGTCCGCGCCCAGCGTGTCGAGGGTGATGCGCATCAGCTCGGCGCTGGCGAAGACTTCTTCGGGGGTGCCGCCCTGCTTGCGCAGATCGGCGATCAACGCAGCGTCGTCGTGCGTGTCGGGGAGGCGGCTCGGGTCGCGCTGCGACGGCGCGGAACTGCCCGACGCGAAAAGCGCCAGCGGCAACGGCCGGCCGAGCGCGCGCAGACGTTGCACGACGCCATAGGCCAGCAATGCGCCCATGCTGTGCCCGAAGATCGCGAAGCTGCCGTGCATCGCGTTCGTCTGCTCGGCGCAGATCCGCGCGACCTGGGCATCGTAGGTTTCGACGAAGCGCTCGCCCATGCGCATGCCCCTACCCGGCAGTTCGACGGGCACGAGCTCGATCCAGCGCGGCAGCTGATGCCGCCAGCGCAAATACATCGTCGCGCTGGCGCCCGCGCAGGGCAGACACAGCAGCGAAACCCTCGCCGGCCCGGCCATCAGCTTGCGGCAGCTTCCGCGGCCATCCAGTCGCGCAGCGACTTGGGGCGCATGTCGGTCCAGTTCTTCTCGACGAAATCGAGCGCGGTCTTCTTGTCGCCCTTTACCCCGTCGACAGCCTTCCAGCCGCTGGGCACAGCCTTCCAGTGCGGCCAGATGGAGTACTGGTCTTCCTGGTTGACCAGGACGATGAAGGTTTCGTCTTCGCGATCGAAGCAGCTGGTAGACATGGGCGGTCCTTGTGCGGTTGATTGAGGAAGCGGGCGGGCAAGCGGGCCGGTGGGTGGCCGATTGCTGGGCTTCTGATCAACATGACGATTCGGGACCGAATCTGTTCACCCCGGTGCGGGGAGCGGCCAGGCGGCGCGCTGGCGACGATCAGGCGTCGTCGTCGCTGGGTGCTGCGTCTTCGGGGGATGCCCGGTTCCGGGTTTTCTTCCACGCATCGACGTCGATGGTGGGTGGCACCAGACCCGCGAGCAGCCAGAGGCGGGCGGCCTTGTCGTAGGCCTTGCGGTGGGCGGGGTCGGCGAGAAGCCACGTCACCATTTCGACACGCGAACCTTCGCCGAAATTCTCGCGGTCGTGCTCGCGCCGCACCCAGTCCCATGCGGTGCGCCAGATGAGGTCGTCTTGCTCTTGTGCCATGCGTGTACGGTTTTACCTTACACGAAGCGGCACGAGAGTTTCTCTGCGTCAATCCTTGATCAGGTGGCGCATCGCGCCGATAGCCTCGTCCGCCTCGGCGATCAGGCGGTTCACGAGCCCGAGCGCGCAGCCCATCTGCGCCGCGATGTCGCGCTGCGTGAGGCCTTCGAGGCGGTAGAGCTGGAAGGCCACGCGCGTCCTCGGGGACAGCGCCGACAGCGCCTTCTCGATCAGGCCGACAGCCTGCCGGTCGCGCATCACGCGGTCCGGCGACGCTGGTCCCGGGACATCGAGCGTCTCGACGTCCACGTCGAAGGTGCGGTAGGTGGCTTCGAGGGACTGGCGGCGGCAGTGGTCGAGTGCGAGATTGCGCACCACCTGGCAGCAATAGCCCATGGGCTTGTCGACCTTACGGTCGCAGGCGCCGTCGGCAATGCGGAGATAGGCGTCTTGCACGACATCGTCGGCAAGGTCCGTGGTGCGGACGATCCTGCGGGCCACGTGCAGAAGCTGGGCCCGGTTGGCGACGAAAACATCTCCCAGAGAAGATTCGGACGTGAGTGACAGCATTTTTTGAGCAACTCCAGATTGGGGCCAGGCGTCGAAATTCGGAACGGCGCGCGTCGGGCGCATTGGCGTGGCTGCGGCTCTCCGGCCACATATTTAAATAAGAATCATTAATATTTACAAAAGGATGACAGCGCAAATTTGCGACTGTGTCCTTACCTCTATAGACGTTTGGATGCACCAAACAGAGACACCCGGACGACGTCTCGAAAGCCCGTCGGCCGGGCGCATCTAAAATTCCGCCCCTTTGCCCCGTTCCGCTTCCCGCCCCTCATGAACATCGTCGTCAACGAAGAACTCAAAGCCTATATCGACCCACTGACGCCGGAGGAACACGAAGCGCTGGAACGCAGCATCCTGGCCGAGGGTTGTCGCGACGCGTTGGTGCTGTGGGGCGACGTGCTGGTGGACGGCCACAACCGCTACGGCATCTGCCAGAAACACGACCTGCCGTTCAAGACGGTGCAGAACACGCGCTTCAAGACCATCGAGGACGTGCATCTCTGGATGATCGACCAGCACCTTGGCCGGCGTAGCATTTCGGATTTCCTGCGCGGCGTGCTGGCGCTGCGGAAGAAGGACATCGTCGACAAGCAGCGCAGCCGCGTCGCTGCTGAGCCAGCCTCGGCGTCCGACGCCCCGTTCGACGTCGATCCCCCCGCCGACGGCTCGCCGGACGACAGTGCGTCAGCCCCCACCCTGCCGCCACCCGCGCCGTTGAGCAGCCGCGAAGCCATCGCCAAGGCCGCACGCCTGAGCAGCAGCCAGGTCGGAATGATCGAAAAGATCCAGAAACAGGCCGCACCGGAATTGGTGGCAGCCGTGAAGTCGGGCGTGATCTCGATCAACACCGCAGCTGCCGTGGCCACGCTGCCGGCCGAGGAGCAGGTCTCGGCCGCGAACGCCGGCAAGGACGAGCTCAAGCAGGCCGCCAAGCGCGTGCGCGAGTCGAAGAAGAAGCCGCGTGAGGAGTCCGCCGAAGCGCATTCGGACGACGAACAACAACAAGCCAGGCCGGATGCGGTGCAGGCGCTGGAACAGCGCGTGGCCGAACTCACAGCCGAGAACGAGGCCCTGCGCAAACAAGTGGCCGAGCTGCAGGCCCGGCTCGGCCACTGAGCCCAGCAGCCTGCTACGGCTGGATTTCGCTGATCTTCGCGCCCGACAGCGAGACGCCGGCTTCCAGCCCCACGTTCGTCATCACGAAGCCCACCACGGGCTGGCGCAGCGTGTTGGTGTCGATGCTGCCGTTGGCCCCGATGGTCGCGAGCGCCACAGTGGCGTCAGCGCCCGCTGTCCAGCCCTTGCTGCTGCGGAACTTGTCCAGCGCCGCCTGCGTGGTGAACAGATAGATCACCGCCTTCGATTGCGCACCCGCCTGGAAGCCCACCGACCCGGCGGTGGTGCTGTAGTACGACTGCGTGCGCCCGTTCACGCGCAAGGCGCCCCGGCCGTATTCAGCGCCCACGCCCAAGCTGGCCCCCATCACGGCAGGAAACACCAGCACGCCGCTCGACTTGGCGACCAGCTCGCGTGAGCCTCTCACGGAGTCATACAGCTTGGACAGCGAGGCATCGACCTGGGCGTCGATGGAAGTGCGCGAAGACGCGCTGCTGGACTGATCCTGCGGTCGCGTGGTGGTGCACCCGACAAAGGCCAGGCTGCACGCCGCCACGGCGGATGAAAGCGCCAGCATGCGGAAGTTCATGGTTTTCATGACGAAATCCTTTGCAAAAAACATGAGTCGGCGAAGAAATCTCTGCCTTCGACAGCAGATTTGCTCATGCTAAGTCTGCAAAACCGGCACAAATCGGGTTGGAGACATCGGCCTACGCAAGGTCACGGCATCGGCGAACGGTGGTGCGCCCGGGGCCGGCCTGGAGGCGGCCCAAACGCAATGTTCGTGCAATGCAGATTCATAGCATCGCAGCGACCCCACTTTGCGCACTCCCATGACATTCGACCTCGCAAGGCCGTCGCGCCACCCAGGCGCCGGTAGCACCCGCCGCCTTGAACTGCTGGACTCGCTACGCGGCTTCGCGCTGTTCGGCGTACCTCTGTTCAATCTGCGCAGTTCTTCACTGCTCGAATTCATCGTGACGTCGATCGCGCTGCTCGCCCTGCTCTTCGGCCTGGGCTTCGCGATGGAGGCGGTGCGACCTGGGGAGAAGCTCAACTCCATACGCCTGCTCGTTCGACGCATGCTGCAGGAGTCTGTCGCCCACCGGCGGCTCTGGGTTCGCCTGTTGAAGGTGGCGCTCGTCGTCAGCGTGGTCGCGACCGCGCTGATGGTGTTGTGGAGCCCCGACGGTGCGGGCATCTGGGCGATGCGCCTGCTGCACCAGATCGCGCTCAGCCTGTTCTGCATGGCGGCCTTCGTGCTGCTGTTCCAGCAGACCCGCTGGCGGCACTGGTTGCGCAAGCTCGCGCCCATGGGGTGCATGGCGCTGACGAACTGGCTCGCGCAGGCACTGCTCGGGCTGGGCCTGTTCTACGCCCTCGGGCCGAGTTTCGGCTTCTTGTTGGGCATCGCCGTGCTGCAGGCGATGCTCAGTTGCTGGTGGCTGGCGCGTTGGTCATCCGGGCAGGCGGGCCGGCCGAACACGGCCCGCCCCCTTCGCCAGCAACCGCTCAGGGCAGAACCGTAATGCGGTTCGTCGCCGGTGGTGTCAGCGGGCTGTTCGCCTTGATGTAGGCCTCCAGGGCGTCTACGTCCTGATCGCCGCCGAGCGTGTCCGTGCCCTGGTTGAAGACGGTGAAGTTGTCACCGCCGGTAGCCAGAAAGCTGTTCATCGTCACGCGGTAGCTGGTGCCGTCAGCCATCGCGGTTCCGTTGAGCGACAAGTTGCTGATGCGCGAGCCAGCGGGCGCCGAAGTGCTGTAGCTGTAGGTGAACCCTGCGGAGGGCAGCAGCACCTTCGGCGCGGCCACGGTGTTGGAGCCGCTGTTGAACTGCTGCTCCAGCACGGCCTTGATCTGCGCGCCGGTCATGGTCTTCACCACCAGGCTGTTGCCGAAAGGCTGCACGGCGAAGATCTGGCCGTAGGTCACGCTGCCGTCGCCGGCGGGCGCGAGGTCGGCGCGCACGCCGCCCGGGTTCATGAAGGCGATCTGCGCGGCGCCCTTGCCGGCCGGGCTGGTCGCTGTCAGCTGTGCGTCGGCTATCAGGTTGCCCAGCACGCTTTCCTTCGACGCGGTCTGCGTGCGCGTGGCCGTTGCGGTGAGCGAGCCCACCACGCGCTGCACCAGCGGTCCGGCGATGGTGAGGTACTGGTTGATGAGCGCAGCCACTTCCTGGTTCTTGTCGAAGGTCGGGTACTGGTCGGTCAGCGCGACGGTGGTGGTGCCGCTGGTGTAGGCCTCGCCCTGCACGATCACGTTGTCGGCCGCCTTGGCCGTCACCTTGCGCGTGCGGGTGTCGATGGTCAGGTTGATGTCGGTCAGCAGCGTGCCGTACTGGCCGGCGCTGGTCAGCAGGAAGGGCTTGGCCGGGTTGGTCTTGCCGTAGTCGCACACGTACGAGCGGTGCGTGTGACCCGAGATCACGATGTCGACCGAGGTGTCGAGCTTGTTGAGGATCGGCAGGATGTCGCCGCTCAGGCCGGCGCAGCTCTTGTCGTTGTAGCCCACGGTAGTGGTGCCGCCTTCATGGATGACGACGACGATGGCGTCCGCGCCCTGCGCCTTCAGCTGCGGGATCAACGCGTTGGCGGTGTCGGCCTCGTCCTTGAAAGTCAGGCCCGCGACGCCGGCCGGCGTCACGATGTTCGGCGTGCCCTTCAGCGTCATGCCGATGAACGCCACCTTCACTGTGGCGCCGTCCTTCGTGAAGGTCTTCATGCCGGTGGCGGGGAACAGCGTGTTGCCGTCGCCCTTCACGGTGTTGGCCGCGAGAAAGCCGAAGTTGGCGCCCGGAAAGCTCTTGTTGACGCGGCAGGGTTCGAGCGCGGTGTTCTTCGCGCAGCCGCCGTTCTTCATGCGCAGCAGTTCGGTCTGGCCCTTGTCGAACTCGTGGTTGCCGACCGCGTTGAAGTCGATCTTCATCGCATTCACGGCTTCGATGGTCGACTCGTCGAGGAACAGCGCCGAGACCAGCGGCGAGGCGCCGATCATGTCGCCGGCCGATACCACCGCGTTGTTCGAGTTCTTGGCCTTCAGCGAAGCGATGGCCGAGGCCAGGTAGGCCGCGCCACCGGCGGGCACCGGCACCGTGCCGCCGCCCTTGGCAGGCGCATTGATCGACAGCTTCGGCGGCTCGAGGTTGCCGTGCAGGTCGTTGAAGGCGATGAGCTTCACGTCCATGGTGCCAGGCACGGCGGGCGACGCCGGCGGCGGGTTGGTTGCCGCGGGCGGTGGCACGAAAGGAATGAAATTGTTTGAGTTGTCGCTGCCGCCGCAGGCAGTCAGGGTGGCGGCCACCACGCCGGCAACGGCAAGGCGCTTGAACGATGGATGCCTGGGAACCTCTCTCCTCTGTTTTGAATGCAGCGGATGCTGGGGACAGCACATGACGGTGCCGTGAAGGCCCCTTGAACCCGCAAGGAGATCGCCCGCTCAGGGCAGGAGCACGAGACGCATCGCAACGCCAGGGCCGAAGGCGGCCTGCAGCAGCGCATTTGCCTGCACACTGCGCTCGTCGGTCAGCGATTGCACGGCGAGCCAGCCCTCGGTCGGCCGCCGCTGCAGGTGCCAGCCTTCCTGCCCAAGGAGGATGAGCCGGGCGAGCGATGCGGCATCGGCCACCGGCAGCGCCGCGGGCGTGATGTCGAGCCAGTCGGTCACCTGATCGCTCTCGCCACCCAGGCGCGCGGCTGCGCCGTCCGCCAGTGCGTGCTGCGTGGCGACGTCCTGCACCGCGCCCTGCAGCACGATGCCGCCGCCGTGCCAGCGGATTTCGAGCGATGGGGCTGCATCCGCCATGCGAGCCTGCGCATCGCTGCCGGCAGTCAGTCGCCACGCGACGGCTGCCGCCAGGATCGCCAGGCAGGCCACCGACACAGCAACAAGAATTCTGAAACGCTTCGTCATTCGAGGCGCGAGCGTGCCACGCCGCGCGTTACGCCGATGTGACGGCGCTTCCGATGGACGTTCGCCTACACGCATCGCCGCAGCGCGATACCCCACGAGTCGCCATATCCGATACGCTTGAGGCCCGCCCCCGCATTCCCCAACATCCCGAGGAACGAAACCATGGCAGCGAACGCGAAAGTCACAGGAAATGTCGAATACCGGGCCGGCGACGGCCCCCTGATCCTCATTCCCCAAGGGCCGATAGAGGTCCAGTTGGCGCCCGACAGCGCCGTGCTGAGTTGGGGCGATGGCGGCAGCACGCAGACGACGGCGATTCCCATTGCCGAATACCAGCGCTATCTGAGCGAAGGTGTGATCGAACCCGACTGAAGCGGCGCATAAATGCGCCACCAAATAAAAAACGGCCCCTAGGGGCCGTTCTTGTTTCTGCATTCGCAGCTTCTTACTTCTTCTTGGCAGCCACGGCCTTCTTGGCGGGTGCTGCGGCCTTCTTCGCTGCTGCGGGCTTGGCAGCCACTGCCTTGCTGTCGGCCTTGCGCTTTGCAGCCTTCGGGTCCACGGCGGCCTTGAAGGCAGCGCCCGGCACGAACTTCGGCACCTTCTGTGCGGCGATCTTGATCTTGGTGCCGGCGCTGGGGTTGAAGCCCGAGCGTGCGGCGCGCGCCACTTGCTTGAAAGTGCCGAAGCCGACGATCTGGACGGGGTCACCCTTCTTCACTGCGGCGACGATCGAGCCGGTAACGGTCTCGAGAATGCGCGCGGCTTCTGCCTTGCTGACGTTGTGGGCGGTGACGATTTTTTCGACGAGTTCGATGCGGTTCAACTGAGTTCCTATTAGGTTTGATTTCGCCATGTTGCCTATGGCGGCGCAGCACGAATACAAGCTGCAAGCGGGGCGGAGTTTATTCGACTGCGAGAGCCCGGATGTAACGCGGTCGCTTCAGGCCTTCATCGATCAGTCTTCGATGAGGCCTTCGGCCCGCATCGCAGCGCGCACGGAGGGGCGTTTTGCAACCAGTTCCATGTAGTGGCCTATCGCCGGCCATGAGGAAAAATCGAGTCCCGCATGACGGCCGAGGCGCAGGATCGGATAGAGGTACGCATCCGCGACAGTGAAGTGTTCGCCGAGGATGTACGGCCCCGGCTGCACCAGCGATGCGATGCGATCGAAGGCGCGTGTGTCCGCGATCAGGCTGTGCTTGTAGCTTGCCGGCACGTCGGGATCGAACATCGGCGCAAAGCCTTTGTGCAGTTCGGTGGCCACGAAGCTCAGGGCTTCGGCCAGGCGATAGCGGGCCATGGTGCCGGCAGCCGGCGCAAGCCGCGAGGCTGGCGCGAGATCGGCGAGGTATTGCAGCACGGCAAGGCCTTCGGTGAGCACCGCGCCGTCGTCGAATTCGAGCGCGGGCACCTTGCCCATGGGGTTGATCGGCAGATAGCTCTGTCCGGTGGCGGGCAGCGTCTTGGTCTCGAGGTCGACGCGGACCATCTCCGCGGTCAGACCAGCCTCGCGCAGCACGATATGCGGGGACAATGAAGAAGCACCGGGGCTGTAGAAGAGTTTCATGATCGGCTCCTGTTGGTGGTCAGACGGGGTTGTGTTGACGTGATCGATGTGCACGCCACGAATGGTGGCCGCGAGGGGCTTCATGAAAAAGCGGGTTGAGGGCACAAGATTGATGAGCCGGACTCACGAGTTGCCAATCTCGGAGGCCGATGCGCGCGTATTCGTGACCGTGGCCGATGCGGGCAGCTTCACCGCCGCAGCGGCACTGCACGCGATGACGCCATCGGCCGTGAGCAAGGCCATTGGCCGGCTCGAAAGCGATCTCGGCGTGCAGTTGCTGGCGCGCACGACGCGGGCCTTGCATCTGACCGAGGAAGGCATGGCGTTTCACGAGCGTTGTGCGCGGGCCTTCGACCTGCTGGCCGAAGCGGCGGAAGAAGCTGGCGCGGGCACGCGCGCGGTGGCCGGCACGGTGCGCATGGGGTTGCCGCCGCTCTTCGGAACGTTTCTCGTGGCGCCGCTGCTACCAGCACTGCTCGCGCGGCATCCGAAGCTGCGCATCGAGATCGTGTCGACCATGCGGCTGTCAGACATCTTCGACCTGGGACTGGATGTCGCGATCGCGGTGGGCGCCCTGCCCGACTCGAGCCTTGTGGCACGGCCGCTTGGATACGGTCAGTTCGTCACCGTTGCGGCACCTGCCTGTTTCAAAGAGATGTCGCGGCCATCACGGCCCGAAGAGCTTCTTGAGCATCGATGCATTGCCTACACGCGGCCAGATGGTCGCGAGGATCCGTGGAATTTCAAGACGTCGGAAGGCCCGCTGCAGATCGAGCCACGAGCCGCAGTGCGGTCGGACGACATGCACCACCTCGCGGCAATGGCGGTGGCCGGGTTGGGCATCGCGCACCTGCCGATGTTCGTTGTGGGCGAGCACCTCGCCAATGGCCGGCTCGAAAGATTGCTGCGAGACTTCGAGCCCGCGCCAAAGCTCGCATCACTGGTCTATCCCGCGAGCCGGGCGATGCCTCGGCGCGTGCGCGTCTTCATCGACTTCCTGCTGTCGAACGAGCAGCAACTCGCAGGCGTGACACGCCCCGAAGCAGCAAGATGAAGTAATTGCGTGGGGAAGCCAGAAAGTGAAAAGCCCTTGCAACTCATTGAGCTGCAAGGGCTTCTGACTGGCGGAGTGGACGGGACTCGAACCCGCGACCCCCGGCGTGACAGGCCGGTATTCTAACCAACTGAACTACCACTCCTGGTAGACAACGTTCGCTCGTTTGACGGAGCCAAGTGTTGCCACTTGTGCCTGCTTCACCGAAGTGAAACTGGCGACCCTACGGGGATTCGAACCCCGGTAGCCACCGTGAAAGGGTGGTGTCCTAGGCCTCTAGACGATAGGGTCAAAACCTTGGACGTGCTGCGATCAGCACTTCATACCTTCTCGACACTTTGATGGTGGAGGTAAACGGGATCGAACCGATGACCTCTTGCATGCCATGCAAGCGCTCTCCCAGCTGAGCTATACCCCCGTGTGGGTGTCGAGCCTCGAATTATAGCCCGATTTTTCAGGCCTTTTTCAATCGCTCGATAACTTTTTCGCGGGAAAAAATTTCGAGCACTGAATCGAGGGACGGTGTCTGCGATGTTCCCATCACAAGCACTCGTACTGGCATCGCTAACACCGGCATTTTCAATGCATGTGTCGCGAGAACTTCTTTGATGATAACTGCGATCGAGGCCTTATCCCAGGCAGCCGTCGTCAATTTTTCTGCGAGCGTTGCGATCGCTGGCTTCACTGCATCAGTGATGTGCTGCGCGCGATCGGCATCGCTCACGTTGATGTCCGCATAGAACGCCGCAGCCCAGTCGGCCAATGCCACCGTGGTGTCGCAACGGTCCTTGAACAGCGCGCAGATCGCAGGCAAACGCTCGTCGGCCGCAATGCCACGCTTTTGCAACTGTGCTGCAACAAGCGGTGCGAGTTCGTCGCCGCTCTTCGCCTTGATGTACTGCGCGTTGACCCATGCGAGCTTGGCTGCATCCCACTGCGCGGGGCTCTTCGACAGGTGCGAACCGTCGAACCAGCTCACCATCTGTTCGCGCGTGAAGAGCTCGTCGTCGCCGTGGCTCCAGCCGAGACGCGCGAGGTAGTTGAGCATCGCTTCGGGCAGGTAGCCGTTGTCTTCATAGGCCGTGACGCTCACGGCGCCGCGGCGCTTCGACAGCTTCTGCCCGTCGTCGCCGAGGATCACGGGCACATGGCCGAACTCGGGCAACGGTGCGCCGAGCGCACGGAAGATGTTGATCTGCCACGGCGTGTTGTTGATGTGCTCGTCGCCACGGAACACGTGCGTGATGTTCATGTCCCAGTCGTCGACTACCACCGCGAAGTTGTAGGTGGGCACACCATCGGGCCTCAGGATGATGAGGTCGTCGATCTCGCGATTGTTGATGGTGATCTCGCCCTTGACGAGGTCGTTCCACGTCACGTCGCCTTCGGGCGGATTGCAGAAGCGCACCACGGGCGGCACGCCTTCGGGCACGGGCGGCAGCACCTTGCCCGGCTCGGGGCGCCAGCGGCGGTCATACAGCGTCTTTTCGCCGCGTGCGCGTTGCGCCTCTCGCATCTCATCGAGCTCGGCCGGCGTGCAGTAGCAGTGGTAGGCCGTGCCGGCCGCGAGCATCTGCGCGATCACTTCGCGATACCGCTCCAGGCGCTGCATCTGGTAGATCGGGCCTTCGTCGTAATCGAGGCCCAGCCAGTGCATCGACGCGAGGATCTGGTCGGTCGAGTCCTGCGTGGAGCGGGCCACGTCGGTGTCTTCGATGCGCAGCACGAACTCGCCGCCGTGGTGGCGCGCATAGGCCCACGAGTAGAGCGCAGTGCGGGCCGTGCCCAGGTGAAGAAAGCCGGTGGGAGACGGTGCGATGCGGGTGCGAACTTTGCCGGTCATGAATCAATCAGGTTGTCAGGGTGCTCAGGCCGCGCTGCAGGTCGGCCGTGATGTCGTCGATGTACTCGAGGCCGACCGCGAGGCGGATCAGCCCCTGGCTGATGCCTGCGGCCTGGCGCTGCACTTCGGTGAGGCGCCCGTGCGAGGTCGTGCCGGGGTGCGTGATGATGGTCTTGGTGTCGCCAAGGTTGGTCGCGATGCTGACCACGCGCGTGCTGTTGATCACGTGGAAGGCATTGGCGCGCGCCGTCTCGGGGTCGTTGCCGACCACGTCGAAGGACACGACCGCCCCGCCCTTCCCCGCCTGCTGGCGCATCGCCAGTTCATGCTGCGGATGCGAAGCGAGCCCCGGGTAATAGACGCGTGCGATGCCCGGCTGCGCTTCGAGCCATTTCGCAACGGCCAGTGCGTTCGCACATTGCGCCTGCATGCGGATGCCCAGCGTTTCCATGCCCTTGAGCACGACCCACGCATTGAACGGCGACAGCGCCATGCCGGCGGTGCGCACCACGGGGCCGAATACGTCGACGATGAGCTTCGATGGCCCGCAGATCGCGCCAGCCATCACTCGGCCCTGGCCGTCGAGGTACTTGGTGCCCGAATGGATGATGAGATCGGCGCCCAGTTCAGTGGGGCGCTGCAGCGCCGGCGTGCAGAAGCAGTTGTCTACGGCCAGGAGCGCGCCCGCGCCGTGTGCCAGATCGGCGAGCGCCCGGATGTCGCACACCTCGGTCAGCGGATTCGTCGGCGTCTCGGCAAACAGCAGCTTGGTGTTGGGCTTCAGCGCCGCGCGCCATTCCGCCACGTCGGTCTGCGAGACGAAAGTGGTTTCAACGCCGAACTTGGCGAACTCCTTGCCGAACAGGTTCAGCGTGGAGCCGAACACCGAGCGCGAGCAGATCACGTGGTCGCCGGCCTTCAGCAGGCCCATGCACATCATGAGGATCGCGCCCATTCCCGTCGAAGCGCCAATTGCCGCCTCGGTGCCTTCGAGCGCCGCAAGGCGCTGCTCGAAGCTCGCCACCGTCGGGTTGGACGTGCGCGAATAGGTGAAGCCCGCTTCGGTGCCTGCAAAGCGGCGCGCCGAGGTTTCGGCATCAGGCTGCACGAAGCCGCTCGTCAGGAACAGCGCCTCGGAGTGCTCGCCGTGCTGGCTCGGCGCCAGCCCGGTGCGCAGCGCGAGCGTGTCGCGATGCAGTCCGGGCGGCAGGGTTCGTTCGTCGGTCACTTCTTGGGCTCTTATTCGCTGTGGTTGGGGAGCGCGAGACGCGAAGAATCTTCTTCGGTCTCTTCGACGCGGGGACGGTTGCCGTTCATGCGCGAGATGGCGTCGGTGTCGATGTCGCCGGTCACGTACACACCGTCGAAGCACGAGGCGTCGAAGCCGTCGAGCTTGGGGTTGAGCGAGCCAATGGCGCGCTTCATGGCGTCGACGTCCTGGTAGATCAGCGCGTCGCAGCCGATCAGTTCGCGGATTTCTTCAATGGTGCGGTCGTGCGCCACCAGTTCGTCCTTGGTCGGCATGTCGATACCGTAGACGTTGGGGTAGCGCACCGGCGGCGCGGCGCTGGCCAGGTAGACCTTGCGGGCGCCGGCGTCGCGCGCCATCTGCACGATTTCGCGGCTGGTGGTGCCGCGCACGATCGAGTCGTCGACCAACAGCACGTTGCGGCCCTTGAACTCGCTGGCGATCACGTTGAGCTTCTGGCGCACCGACTTCTTGCGCACGCCCTGCCCCGGCATGATGAAAGTGCGGCCGACGTAGCGGTTCTTCACGAAGCCTTCGCGGTACGGCACGCCCAGCAGGTGCGCGAGCTGTGTGGCGCTCGGCCGGCTCGATTCGGGAATCGGGATGATCACATCGATCTGGTTCGGCGGCACGGTCGACACCACGCGCTTGGCCAGCGTTTCGCCGAGGTTCAGACGCGCCTGGTAGACCGAGATGCCGTCGAGCACCGAGTCCGGACGCGCGAGGTACACGAATTCGAAGATGCAGGGGTTCAGCGTCGGCGCTTCGGCGCACTGCATCGAATGCACGTTGCCTTCGAGGTCGATGAACACAGCCTCGCCCGGGTTGATGTTGCGTTCGAACACATGGCCCGAGCCTTCCAGCGCGACCGATTCGCTCGCCACCATCACTGTGCCGTCAGCGCTGCGGCCCATGCACAGCGGGCGAATGCCGTAAGGGTCGCGGAAAGCGAGCAGGCCGTGGCCGGCAATCAGCGACACCACGGCGTACGAGCCGCGCAGGCGCTTGTGCATGTTCTTGACCGCGGCGAACACTTCGGCCGGGTGCAGCGGCACGCCGCGCGAAGAGCGCTCGAGTTCGTGCGCCAGCACGTTGAGCAGCACTTCGGAGTCGCTCTCGGTGTTGGTGTGGCGGTGGTCCGTGGAGAACAGCTCCGAACGCAGCGCATGCGCGTTGGTCAGGTTGCCGTTGTGCACGAGCACGATGCCGAACGGCGCGTTCACGTAGAAGGGCTGGGCCTCTTCCTCGCTGTACGCATTGCCGGCGGTCGGGTAGCGCACCTGGCCCAGGCCCACATTGCCCGGCAGCGCACGCATGTTGCGCGTGCGGAACACGTCGCGGACCATGCCCTTGGCCTTGTGCATGAAGAACTTGCGTTCGAGCAAGGTCACGATGCCAGCGGCATCCTGGCCGCGATGCTGCAAGAGCAGCAGCGCGTCATAGAGCAGCTGATTGACGGGTGCGCTGCTGACAACGCCGACGATTCCACACATGAACGATTCCTCTCAGGGCAGGTAGCTTGCCAACTTTTCAGGCAGCGAGGGTTTGAGGCCCTGCAATGCCGCATCGAGAACAATGGCGCTGCGCGACTCGTGCCACCAGGCACTGTCGCTCAACACCAGCAAATGAACAACGACGGCCAGCACGAGCAGGGCCACCGCACCCCGCGCCGCTCCGAACGCTGCTCCCAAAATCCGGTCCACCGGCCGCAGACCCACGACCGTGATCAACTTGCGCGTGAGCGCGGCCACCAGGCCCACGCTGAACACCACCGCCACGAACACCAGCACGAAGGCCAGCGGATAGCGCCACGCCCCCTGCGGATCGCCGAACGGCAGCCATGCCGCCACACCGGAAGCCAGCCACTGGGCTGCAATGAAGGCTGCCACCCAGCCGATCAGCGAAATCACTTCGAACACCAGCCCGCGCATCAGGCCGAACAGCATCGACACCCCGATGAGCGCGACGGCAATCCAGTCGAGCAAGGCCACGGCAACAGCTGGCGACGGCTCTTACAACGTGAGGATCGCGGCCGACAAAGACAAGCCCTTGACCTTCTCCGCCGCGCGGTCGGCCTCGGCACGTGAACTGAAGGGGCCGACACGCACACGCGTGCGTTCGCCGTCGGCAGTCTTCGCCACGTGCACATAGGTCTTGAGTCCGGCTTTTTCGAGCTTCTGGCGCACTTCGCGCGCCTTGTCGGCATCGGCGAAGGCACCCACCTGCACCACGAAGCGGCCACCTTCATCGGAAGCGGCGGGCTTAGCAGCAGTGGTGACGGGCTTGCCTTCGAGCAGCGCACGGGCTCGGGCGCCGTCGTCCGAGGCGGCCGACTTGGGCTTCGCTTCGGGCTTGGGGTCCGGCTTGGCTTCGGGCTTCGGCTTGGGCTCTGGTTTGGGTTCCGGCTTGTGTTCGGGCTTCGGCTCCGGTTTGGGCTCGGGCTTGGGCTTCGGTTCAGGCTTGGGCTCGGCGGCCGCGACGGGCGGCGTGCTGGGCACGGGCTTGCCGGAGTCGATCACCGTGCCGTCGGCGGTCTCGGTGATCATGCCGCCGGACGAGGGCGATGCCGAGGCCACGCGCGAGCTGCTGTTGTCGGGTGCAACCGGCGCGGTGCTCGTGGCGGGTGCCGGCGTGGCGGGCACGGGCAGCGGCTTGACCTTGTTGCGGTCGGGAATCTCGATGGGAATGTCGACCGACACGGGGCGCGGCTGCGTATCGAACAGCAGCGGGAAACCGATCACGCCGAGCAGCACCAGCACCGCTGCGCCGAGGAGCCGGTGGCGCGCACGCCGACGCATGGTTTCGACACTTTCCGCGGGGACAGCGGCCGGGGCGCTGCGTCCTTCGTTGCCTTGTGGGCCGCGCGTGCGGAACTTGAAAAACGCCATGAAGTTCGATCCCTGAAGGAGTGCAGCGAGGTGGTGCCAGATGGTATGGACAGCCCGACGATCAGCCGCCTGGCAGCAGGTGTTTGGCTTGCAGCCGGGGGGTGCCGTTTTCGAGCACGCCACCCACGGTGAAGAACGATCCGAAGACCACGATTCTATCAGCGGGCCCCGCCTGCTCGATGGCTGCGCGCAACGCGTCCATCGGGCCCGCGTACACGCTGCCCGAGGCATCGGTGCGCGTGTTCTGCGCCTGCCAGCTGGCCAGCAGGTCGGCCGCCTTGGCCGCGCGCGGGGTGGGCAGGTCGGTGAAGTACCAGCGGTCGATCAGCGGCCCGATGCGCGCGAGGATCGGTGCGAGATCCTTGTCGGCCATCACGCCGAACACGCCATGCGTGGTGGGGTAGAAGCCCATCGCATCGAGGTTCTCGGCCAGCGCGGCCACGGCATGGGCGTTGTGCGCCACGTCGAGCACCAGCGCCGGTTCGCCCGGCACGATCTGGAAGCGGCCCGGCAACTCGACCATCGCGAGCCCGTTGCGCACGGCTTGCGCCGTGATCGGCAGTTGCGGGCGCAGCGCTTCGAGCGCCGCAAGCACGCCGGCCGCATTGATGAGCTGGTTGGCCCCGCGCAACGCCGGATAGGCCAGCCCGCTGTAGCGCCGCCCACGGCCCGACCAGCCCCACTGCTGCTTGTCGCCCGACACGTTGAAGTCGGTTCCGAAGCGCCAGAGGTCGGCGCCGATGGCGTTGGCATGGTCGATCACGCTCTGCGGCGGCATCGGGTCGCTCACGATGGCGGGCTTGCCCGGGCGCAGGATGCCGGCCTTCTCGAAGCCGATGCTTTCGCGGTCGGGTCCGAGGTATTCCATGTGGTCGAGGTCGATGCTGGTGATGACCGCGCAGTCGGTGTCGATGATGTTGACCGCGTCGAGCCGCCCGCCCAGGCCGACTTCGAGGATCGCCACGTCGGGCTTTTCCTCGATCATGCAATGCAGGATGCCGAGCGTGGTGAACTCGAAGTAGGTCAAGGGCATGTCGCCGCGCGCCTTCTCCACCACTTCGAAGCTTGCTATCAGTTTGGAAGCATCGACAGCTTCGCCCTTGAGCCGCAGCCGCTCTTCGAAGCGCACCAGGTGCGGCGAGGTGAATACCGCCGTGCGGTAGCCCGCGTGCGTGAGGATCGATTCGAGCATGGCGCAGGTCGAGCCCTTGCCGTTGGTGCCCGCCACCGTGATGACGGGGCAGCCGAAGCGCAGGCCGAGGCGCTGCGCCATTTCTTTGGCGCGCTCGAGCCCGAGTTCGATGTTCTTGGGATGGAGTTGCTCGGCGCGCGCGAGCCAGTCGTTAAGGGTTTCCATGGAGGCCGGCATTGTCGCCGACCCGCCGCTCGGGGCATCATCGCGGCCATGACAACCCTATACGGCATCCCGAACTGCGACACCGTCAAGCGCGCCCGCACCTGGCTCGATGAACATGGCGTGGCCTACACCTTCCACGACTTCAAGAAACAGGGCGTGCCCGAAGCCGAGCTCGACCAGTGGCTGAAGAAGCCCGGCTGGGAGGCCCTGGTCAACCGCAAGGGCACCACCTGGCGCAAGCTGGACGACGCCACCCGAGAAGGCGTGGTCGACGCCGGTTCGGCCCGCGCCGTGCTGCTGGCCAACCCCAGCCTGATCAAGCGGCCGGTGGTCAACTGGGGCCCGAAAAAGCCCGTTACGACAGGGTTCGACGCCGAATCCTGGGCTGTCAACGCCGTGTAAACCCCGGAACCCGACCTACAGCCCGGCGTCAAACCGCGATCTGCAGGAGAGACACACCATGAACAAACTCGTTTTTCGCACCCTCGCCGGCATTTCCGTGGCCGGCACGCTGGCCGCGGGCACCGGCGTCGTGCACGCCCAGCAGAACCAGGTGGTCCAGGCCCGGGTGATTTCCGCCACCCCGATCCGCGAAACGACCGGCAGCGACGTGAACTACAACGTCACCTACGAGTACAACGGACGCCAGTACACCACCCGCATGAACAGCCAGCCCGGCGCGACCATTCCGATCCAGGCCAGCGGCTACGGCGTGACGACCTCGCCGGTGGCGCCGCAGTCGCAGGTGCAGACCTATCCGGTCGAGGCCAACAACGGCGGCTACGCCCCGCAGTCCGGAGGCTCTCCCTGGGACAACGTGGTGCCCGAACCGGGCGTAGTGGTCTCCAACGCCCCCGCCCCGGTCTACCAGCCGGCGCCGGTATATGCCGATCCGGTCTACGTGCAGCCGGCCTATGCGTACCCCTATGCCTATCCTTACGTCTACCCGCCGGTCGGCATCTCGCTGAACCTCGGCTATTCGCGCGGTTGGGGCGGCGGCTACCGTGGCGGCTGGGGTGGCGGATACCGCGGCTGGCACCGCTGAGCCACCAGCCGGCGGCCCATGCCGCCCGAGCCCCTAAAATCGAGGACTTTTCCAACCCTTGACGGGTGCGCCGCTGGTGCGGTGCGTCCTCGATTTGCCGACCGCCCAGGCGCCGGCGCCACCCAATGACGACGACTACCGACACTCTGAACAGCGCCGCAGTGGCCACCAAGGCCAATGTGTACTTCGACGGCAAATGCGTGAGCCACAGCCTCACGCTCGCAGACGGCACGAAGAAATCGGTCGGCGTGATCCTGCCGTCCACCCTCACCTTCAACACCGGCGCCCCCGAGATCATGGAAGGCACCGCCGGCAGCTGCGAATACCTGCTGTCGGGCACCAGCGAATGGGTGGCCTCGGGCCCCGGGCAGAAGTTCAGCGTGCCGGGCAACTCCACTTTCCAGATCCGCGTGAGCGGCGAGCCCTACAGCTACATCTGCCACTTCGGCTGAACCGCGAACCCGGGAAACCTGACATGTCGACCATCCTCCAAAACGTTCCCGCCGGCCAGAAAGTCGGCATTGCCTTCTCGGGCGGCCTGGACACCAGCGCGGCGCTCCACTGGATGCGCAACAAGGGCGCGATCCCCTACGCCTACACCGCCAACCTCGGCCAGCCCGACGAGCCCGACTACGACGAGATCCCGCGCAAGGCGATGCTCTACGGCGCCGAAAATGCCCGCCTGATCGACTGCCGCGTGCAGCTGGCCAACGAAGGCATCGCCGCCCTGCAGGCCGGCGCCTTCCACGTGACCACCGCCGGCGTCACCTACTTCAACACTACGCCGCTGGGCCGCGCCGTCACCGGCACGATGCTGGTGTCGGCCATGAAGGAAGACGACGTCCACATCTGGGGCGACGGCAGCACCTACAAGGGCAACGACATCGAGCGCTTCTACCGCTACGGCCTGCTGACCAACCCCAACCTCAAGATCTACAAGCCCTGGCTCGACCAGGTCTTCATCGACGAGCTGGGCGGCCGCGCCGAAATGTCGGCGTTCATGCAGAAGGCCGGCTTCGCCTACAAGATGTCGGCCGAAAAGGCCTACTCGACCGACTCGAACATGCTCGGCGCCACGCACGAGGCCAAAGACCTCGAGCACCTGAACAGCGGCATCCAGATCGTGCAGCCCATCATGGGCGTGGCCTTCTGGAAGGACGAAGTCGAAGTCAAGCGCGAACCCGTCTCGGTGCGCTTCGAAGAAGGCGTGCCCGTTGCGCTGAACGGCGTTCGCTACGCCAACCTGGTCGACCTAATCCTCGAAGCCAACCGCATCGGCGGCCGCCACGGCCTGGGCATGAGCGACCAGATCGAAAACCGCATCATCGAGGCCAAGAGCCGCGGCATCTACGAGGCACCCGGCCTCGCGCTGCTGTTCATCGCCTACGAGCGCCTCGTGACCGGTATCCACAACGAAGACACCATCGAGCAGTACCGCGACAACGGCCGCCGCCTCGGCCGCCTGCTGTACCAGGGCCGCTGGTTCGACCCGCAGGCCATCATGCTGCGCGAAACGGCGCAGCGCTGGGTGGCGCGCGCCATTACCGGCGAAGTGACGGTCGAACTGCGCCGCGGCAACGACTACTCGATCCTGAACACCGAATCGGCCAACCTGACGTACAAGCCCGAGCGCCTGAGCATGGAAAAGGTCGAGGGCGCGTTCACGCCGCTGGACCGCATCGGCCAACTCACGATGCGCAACCTCGACATCGTCGACACGCGCGAGAAGCTCGCGATCTACACCCGGGTCGGCCTGCTGTCGTCGGGCGAAGGCGCTTCGCTGCCGAAGCTGGCCAACGACGGCGACGCAAGCTGATCGCCGCTCTCTGCCTCCCGCGAGGCAGAAACGACAACGGGCCCCTCGGGGCCCGTTTTTCATTGGTGCGCTGCGAAGCTCAGTCCCCGCCGCCTCCGCCGCAGCCTCCTCCACACCCGCCACCGCCGTCGGACGAGCCGCCCCCATCGCCGGAGCCGCCGTCACCGCCACTGCTCGACGACTCGCTGCCGCCGAACCCACCGGCATCACCCGCGCTTCCACCATCCGACGAAGACGATTCCCCGAAGCTGGTGCCGCATTGGGCGTCCGAGCCGATGTACCGCTCGACCGCCCGGCAGTCGGGCACGTAGTGAAAGCCGCCGTCGATCGCGAACTTGACGTCCAGCGCGAACAGCAGCGGCAGGCGCGCCGGCTTGCGCGGATCGATGCTTTCTTCCTTGCAGGCCCAGTACCAGGTGCGGCGCAGGCCGTCGTTGCGCCGGGCATCCTTGCCCAGCACCTCGGCCGGGCTGTGGTGCAGCATGCCGCCGAAGGCCGCCTTGCACCAGTTCTGGTAGCCCTGCGTGTGCAGGATGAACTCGTGCCAGGCCGTGTCGACCACCTTCGAAGGCATCGCCACGAACTTGCGCTCGCTGCGCAGGTGCGCCATGAAGAACTGGCGCAGGCCGCGCAGCACCAGCTCGGCGTCGCGCCGGCTGAGCTGCGGATGCGCCTCGCACAGCTTGCCGACAAGGAATGGCGGCAGCCGCGCTTCGCGGATGAACTGGCGCCGCAAGCTGGTTTCGAGGAACTTGAGCACCGCCGAGAACAGCAGCGCCACCACAATCACGGCCACCACCGAACCCCAGCGGCGCGAGCCCAGGAACAACGCAAGCAGCGCAATGAGCGGCACCGCCCGCCGGGCCCATAGCAGCGCGCCGATGCGGCGGCGGAAATTCAGGTGCAGGAAGTCGAGATCCATGCTGCCGTCAGACCACCACCGGCTCCGGCTCCAGCCGGATACCGAAACGCTCGTACACGCTGGTCTGGATGGCCTTGGCCAGGGTCATCACCTCGCCGCCCGTCACCGGGTTCTCGCGGCCGCCGCGGTTGACCAGCACCAGCGCCTGCCGCTCGTACACGCCAGCGTTGCCCACCGACTTGCCCTTCCAGCCGCAAGCATCGATGAGCCAGCCGGCTGCCAGCTTGATGCTGCCGTCGTCCATCGGGTAGTGAACGATCTTGGGGTCGCGCGCGATGATGTCCGCGCATTGCTCGGGCGTGACGGTCGGGTTCTTGAAGAAGCTGCCGGCGTTGCCCAGCACGCGCCAGTCGGGCAGCTTGGCGCGGCGAATCGCGCAGATCCAGTCGAAGACGTCTTGAGCGCTCGGCGTGAAGTTGCCGGTTTCCTCCATCTTTCGTTCGAGATCGAGGTAGCCGACCACGGCCTTCCACGGCTTGGGCAGGCGAAATCGCACGCGAGTGATCACCGCCCTGCCCGCCAGGCCGAAGTCGTTCGGGCCGCTGCGCACGTGCTTGAAGACCGAGTCGCGGTAGCCGAAGGCGCATTGGGCGGCGTCGAGCGTGAAGCTGCGGCCGGTTTCCAGGTCGAAGGCGTCGAGCGAATCGAAGCGGTCTTGCAGCTCGACTCCGTAGGCGCCGATGTTCTGCACCGGAGAGCCGCCCACCGTGCCCGGAATGAGAGCCAGGTTTTCAAGCCCCGGGTAGCCGTTGCGCACCATCCACTCGACGGCGTCGTGCCAGATCTCGCCGGCACCGGCCTCGACGATCCAGGCGCGCGGCGTTTCTTCCACCAGCCGCAGGCCCTTGATCTCGATCTTCAGCACCAGCGGCTTGACGTCGCCCGTGAGCACGATGTTGCTGCCGCCGCCCAGCACGAACCGGGGCGCGTCGCGCCATGCCGGATCGGCGCGCAGCGCGACCAGGTCGGACTCGCCCGCAATGCGCGCCAGATGCTGCGCACGCGCGACGATGCCGAAGCTGTTGTAGGGCTGCAGCGGGACGTTGGACTCCACGATCATGGGAGAATTGTCGCATCCAGCACCAGTGAATTCAGGAGAGAGTCCATGCCGTCCTTCGATACCGTCTGCGAGCCCAACCTGCCCGAGGTGAAGAACGCGGTCGAGAACACCGCCAAGGAAATCGGAACGCGCTTCGATTTCAAGGGCACGGCCGCCGCCGTCGAGCTCAAGGACAAGGAGATCACCATGATCGGCGACGCCGAGTTCCAGCTCGTGCAGGTGGAAGACATCCTGCGCAGCAAGCTCACCAAGCGCAGCGTCGATGTACGCTTCCTCGACAAGGGCGACGTCCAGAAGATGGGTGGCGACAAGGTCAAGCAGGTCATCAAGGTCAAGAGCGGCATCGAAAGCGAGCAGGCCAAGAAAATCACCCGCATCGTCAAGGACAGCAAGCTCAAGGTGCAGGCAGCCATCCAGGGCGACGCGGTGCGCATCACCGGCGCCAAGCGCGACGATCTGCAAGCCGCCATGGCACTCATCAAGAAGGACGTGCCGGACATGCCGCTCACGTTCAATAACTTCCGCGACTGAGCGGGCTCCCTTCATGAAAGCCCTCGTCGTCGCAGCGCAGCTGCTGGCTGTCGCTGCCGTGGCGCATGCCGCCGGCTCGGTCACCCTGACCGGCAGCATCGGCAGCCGCGCGATCCTGATCGTGAACGGCAACCCGCCCAAGACGGTGGCGGTCGGCGAGAGCTACCAGGGCGTGAAACTGCTCTCGCTGCAGGCCGAACAGGCCGTGGTCGAACTCGACGGCAAGCGCGTCAGCCTGCGCATGGACACGCCGGTCAGCATCGGCGGCGGTGGCAGCTCAGGCGGGGGCGGAAACCGTGTCGTGCTGTCGGCCGACAGCCGCGGGCATTTCATGACGCAAGGCGCCATCAACGGCCGGCCGGTCACGTTCATGCTCGACACGGGTGCGACGTCCATCGCGCTCTCGGCCGACGACGCCCAGCGCATCGGGCTCGACTACAGCAAGGGCCAGCGCGTCATGATGAACACCGCCAACGGCACGACTTCGGGCTACAAGCTGCGGCTGCAGTCGGTGCGCGTGGGCGACGTCGAGGTCTACGACATCGACGCCATCGTCTCGCCGCAGGCCATGCCCTTCGTGCTGCTGGGCAACAGCTTCATCAATCGCTTCTCGATGCGGCGCGACGCGGACCAGATGGTCCTCGAAAAACGCTATTGATTGAGCGTCAGGCCTGCGCGGCCGTCACCACGATCTCGATCTTGTAGGCCGCATTGGCCATCTTGGCCTGCACGGTGGCGCGCGGCGGCGTGTTGCCGGCCGGAATCCAGGCGTCCCACACCTCGTTCATCGCCGTGATGTCGGTGATGTCCGCCAGGAAGATCTGCGTCATGAGAATGCGCGACTTGTCGCTGCTGGCCTCGGCCAGCAGGCGATCGACCATGCCCAGCACCTGCGTGGTCTGGCCGCGGATGTCCTGCGAGGTGTCGTCAGGCACCTGGCCCGCGAGGTAGATGGTGCCGTTGTGCACGGCCGTCTCCGAGAGACGGGGGCCGACGTGGAAGCGGGTGATGGAGGCCATGGTGTTCTTTCTTCAGTCCTGTTTCTTCTTGGAGCCGAGCTTCGACTCCGTGCCGGCCGCGAGCCGGCGGATGTTTTCGCGGTGCCGCCAGATCAGCAGCAGGCTCATGACGATGAGCGCGATCAGCACTGTGCGGTCGAGCGGCCACGCGATGCCGCCGCCGATCAGATAGTAGGCCGGTGCGAAGAAGGCCGCCACCAGCGACGACAGCGACGAGTAGCGGAAGAAGACGGCGATGATCAGCCAGGTGGCGCCAGTGGCCAGCCCCAGCCAGGGCGCGACGCCCACTAGCACGCCTGCCGCCGTAGCCACGCCCTTGCCGCCCTGGAAGCCGAAGAACACCGGATACAGGTGGCCAAGAAACGCTGCCAGGCCGGCCAGGGCGGCAACGCCCTCCCCCAGCCCCCACTGCGCGCCGAACCGGTGAATCAGGAACACCGGCACCCAGCCCTTGATAGCGTCGAGCAGCAGCGTGGCCAGCGCCGCACCTTTATTACCCGAGCGCAGCACATTGGTGGCGCCGGGATTCTTGCTGCCGTAGCTGCGCGGATCGGCCATGCCGAGCGCCTTGCTTACGATGACCGCGAAGGACAGCGAGCCGATCAGGTACGACGCCACGATGGCGATGAGGGAAGGCAAGTTGAAACTCAAGACGGCACTCCGCGGGGATGGTTGTTGTTCTATTCGGCGACGAGCGCCTGGGGCGGCGATTGGATCACAACATACTGCTTGCGAAACTCGAAGCCGCGGTCGGGCCACTGTGTCACATAGGCGCGCAGGGCCTCGGCGCCGGCGGGCCAGTCCTCGCCGTTGACGCGGCAGTCGGCCTGCACTTCGCCCTCGGCGTCGCGCGCGGCGTAAAGCCGCAAGCCGTAAACGCCGTCCGATTCGATCTGCGGCTTGAAGGCGTCCCAGGTATTGGTGAACAGGCAGCAGGGGCAGAACGGGTGCTCTTCCTCAACCTCGGCCGCCGGCAGCGCCGCCCGGTGCGCCACGGGGCCGAACAGCACGCGCCGCTGCCGCCCCTCCTTCCAGCTCATGTCCATCGACGTGCAGTGGACGAGTTCACCGCCCAGCGCATCCTGGAACACAACCAGATCGACCTGCGCCCACAGGTCGAACCCGCGGGTCAGGGCCTGCTCGGTGGTTTCGCCGCCCGAATGCTGGTACTCGAAGACGCCCTGCGGCAAGAGTCCGGCATGGGCCACCTCGATGGTGCTGGAGGTGCGCACGCTGCCGTCCTCGGCGCGCGAGTAGCTCAGGATCTGCGGCAGCAGCCAGAGTCCGTCGGACAGCGTGACCCAGCCATCGCGTGCGAGCGCGGCGGCCTGGCCGCGCGCCAGCAGTGCGTCGCGCAGCAACGCCGACAGGTCGAGCGATTCGGTCCATTGGCGCTCGTCGTTGCGAAAGGCAAGTGCGAACGCCGTGCCCTGGCCCGGGTTGCCAGCGGCTCGCAGGGGAAAGAAGTCGGAAGACGAGGATGTCGCCATGGCGCCGGCTATTCTGCCAGCGCACACTGCACGGGCTTCGCGCCCAGCAACCCCACGCACACCCGCGGATCGATGCCGATCAGGTAGCCGCGGCGCCCGCCGTTGAGCACGATCCTCGGCAGTTCGAGGATGGTCGATTCCACATACACCGGCATCTCGCGCCGCGTGCCGAACGGCGAAGTACCGCCCACCATGTACCCGCTGTGCCGCTGCGCCACCTCGGGCTTGCAGGGCTCGACCGACTTGGCGCCGATCTGCCGCGCGAGGTTCTTGGTCGACACCGTGCGGTTGCCGTGCATCAGCACGATCAGCGGCTTGGCGTCCTGGTCCTGCATGACCAGCGTCTTGATGACGGTGAACGGGTCGAGCCCGAGCATCTCGGCGCCGCGCTGCGCACCGCCGTGCTCGACGTACTCATAGGGGTGCTCGGTGAAGGTGATCTTGTGCGCGCGCAGCAACTGGGTGGCGGGCGTCTCGGAGGTGTGAGTGCTTTTCTTGGCCATCTCGGTGGCAACTGCGGGTTCAGGATCGCTTCAGAAAACCTGGTGTTCCACGGCAAAAAATCTGCCGTACTACATTGAATTCCGTTCCAGCCATGCAGCATACGCCAGCCCCGGTGGCCACGGCTTCGTTCTACCTCGGGCTGGTGCTGGCCGTGGTGGCGATGCACGCGGCGGTGCTCTGGCTGCTGCTGGTCGCCACGCAGCCGCACGGCCGCGAGACCGCCCCGGTGAAGCGAATGGTCATGGAGGTGGTGCAGGTCGAAGCCCCAGTGAAGGCCGTGCCTCCCGCACCGCGGGAAGCGGCGCCGCAAACCACGACTGCGACCACACGCGCGACAACCACGCGCATGCCCCGAACTGCTCGCGGCAAGGCGATCACCGTCCCCGCTACGCCAGCCACACAGCCGCCGCAAGCCACGACAACCCCCGCGCCGCTGATCCTTCATTCGGAAAGCACCCGCCGCGCCCTGCGCGACATCGGCCGCGAGCGCTCATTCGCGGAACGCGCCGGCCAGAACCTCAACGGCACCCCGCGCTCAGCCTTTGATTCCAGGTTGAGCGCAGGCGTCGCAAGCGCTGCACACGGCGACTGCATGAAGGGCCAGTTCAAAGGCGGCAACATGGGCCTGCTGAGCCTGCCAGCCCTCGCCCTGGCCGCCGCCCAGGGCGAATGTGGCCGTTGAATTACGCAGCAGGGTCGCGAATCTCCCAGCGGATCTTGTCGATCTCCGCCAGGATTTCCGCCGACAGCGTGGTGCCGTACACGTCCAGGTCTTCTTCCAGCTGCGCCACCGAGGTCACGCCGATGATCGTGCTCGCCACCTGCCACTTCGTGTAGCAGAAGGCCAGCGCCAGCTGCGTCGGCGTCAGGCCGTTGTCGCGGGCCAGCTGGTTGTAGCGCTTGGCCGCGCGCAACGAATCGGGACGTCCCCAACGCTGCTTGCGCACCGATTCGTAGCTCGAAATCCGCGCGCCCTTGGGCGCATCCGGCCCTTCGATACCGCTCTGGTCGTACTTGCCCGTCAGCAGGCCGAAGGCCAGCGGCGAATACGCCAGCAGCGACACGCCCAGCCGGTGCATCGTCTCGTCCAGCGCGTTCTCGTGGCCGCGGCTGATGAGGCTGTACACGTTCTGCACCGTCGCCACGCGCGGCAGCCCGTGCTGCTCGGCCAGCCGAACGAATTCGTGCACGCCGTACGGCGTTTCGTTCGACAGGCCGATGGCGCGCACCTTGCCCGCCTTCACCAGCTTGCCCAGCGCCTCGAGCTGCTCGAGGATCGGCGTCTTCGAGGTTTCCTTCGCCGGGTCGTAATACATGTTGCCGAACAGCGGCACGTGACGCTCCGGCCAGTGGATCTGGTAGAGGTCGATGACGTCCGTGCGCAGCCGCTTCAGGCTGGCGTTGCACGAGGCTTCGATGTCGGCCGCCGTCATGCCGCTGCCTTCGCGCACCCAGGGCATGCCGCGCGACGGGCCGGCCACCTTGGTCGCGACCACCAGCTTCTCGCGCGCACCGGGGTTGGCGGCGAACCAGTTGCCGATGATGGTCTCGGTGACGCTGTAGGTTTCCTTGCGCGTGGGCACCGAGTACATCTCGGCGGTGTCGATGAAGTCGACGCCGCGCTCGAGCGAGCGGCTCAGGATGGCGTGGGAGGTGGGCTCGTCGACCTGTTCGCCGAAGGTCATCGTGCCAAGGCAGATCGGGGTGACGTGCAGGTCGCTTTGACCGAGTTGGATCTTTTTCATGCGCGGGATGCTACCGCCCCGCCCCACAGCCTGCTGGCCGCCCCATCAAAACCCGAGCGTTCCGCCCCCGCCCGCTGTCCTGTGCCGGACTGCGTCAGCACAAAGGCCTCTTTATCATCGACGCCCATGTACCAAGCCCTCCGCCCCTCCCGCAGCGAATTCGTGCCCGTGCGCAACCTCAGCTACCACGTGCGCCTCTGGGGCCAGCCCTCCGACGAGCGCCCGCCGCTCGTGCTGGTGCATGGCTGGATGGACGTGGCCGCATCGTGGCAGTTCGTGGTCGATGCGATGGAGGAAGACCGCTTCATCATCGCCCCCGACTGGCGCGGCTTCGGCCTGACCGACGGCGGCGGCGTCGACAACTACTGGCTCGCCGACTACCTGGCAGACCTCGAGTGGCTGCTCGACCATTACGCAGGCGAAGACGACAGTGCCCGGCAGGTCGACCTCGTCGGCCACAGCATGGGCGGCAACGTCGTAATGCACTACGCCGGCGTGCGGCCCCAGCGCATCCGCCGCTTGGTCAATCTCGAAGGCTTCGGCATGCCCGCGCGCAAGCCCGATGAAGCGCCCGCGCGCTACGGCCAGTGGATCGACGAGCTCAAGCGCCTGCATCGCGGCGAGATGGCGCTGGCCGGCTATTCGGCCGTGGACGGCGTGGCGCGCCGCCTCATGAAGACCAACCCCCGCCTCACGCCCGACAAGGCCAACTGGCTGGCCAGCCACTGGTCGGTGAACCACGCGCAGCCCGACGGCAGCGAACGCTGGCAGATCCTCGGCGAGGCGGCGCACAAGATCGTCAACGCACACATCTTCCGCGTCGACGAAACGCTGGCGCTCTACGCGCGCATCACCGCTCCGTTGCTGATGGTCGAGGCATCCGACGACAGCCTGAAAGACTGGTGGAAGAACCGCTACACGCTCGACGAATTCCACGAACGCCTGAGGTCGGTTGCCAACAGCCGCATCGAGCGCCTCGAAGACGCCGGTCACATGCTGCACCACGACCAGCCGCAGCGCGTGGCGCGGATGATCGAGGAGTTCCTCGCGAACTGAGCCGCCTCAGGCGCGGCGCGATTCGCTGTCGAGGCTCGCCATCTGCGCCGCCGCATAGCGGTCGCCGGCCGCGGCACCCTTCGGCACCGCGCGCTCGATGGCCGCGAAGTCGTCGACCGCAAGCTTCACGTTCAGCGCGCCCAGCGCTTCTTCCAGCCGCGTGCGCTGCCGCGCGCCGATCAGCGGCACGATGTCGTCGCCCTGCGCCGCCACCCATGCAATGGCAATCTGCGCGACGGTGACGCCCCTGGCCTCGGCAATCTTGCGCAGCGCATCGACCAGCGCGAGGTTGCGGTCCACGTTCTCACCCTGGAAGCGCGGGCTGTGCGCCCGGAAATCCTTCTCGCCCGCCGCATCCTTCTTCCAGTGCCCGCTGATCAGGCCGCGCGAGAGCACGCCGTACGCGGTGATGCCGATGCCCAGCTCGCGGCAGGTCGCAAGGATGTCGTCCTCGATGCCGCGCGAGATCAGCGAATACTCGATCTGCAGGTCGCAGATCGGGTGCACGGCCGCCGCCTTGCGGATGGTCTGCGAGCCGACTTCCGACAGGCCGATGTGGCGCACGTAGCCCGCCTTCACCAGGTCGGCGATGGCGCCGATGGTGTCCTCGATGGGCACGTTCGGGTCGAGCCGCGCCGGGCGATAGATGTCGATGTGGTCCACGCCCAGGCGCTGCAGCGAGTAGGTGGCGAAATTCTTCACCGCCGCGGGCCGCGCGTCGTAGCCGACCCAGCCGCCGGCCGGGTCGCGCATGGCGCCGAACTTCACGCTGACCAGTGCGGCGTCGCGCTGCGAGCCTTTGAGACCCTTCAGCGCTTCGCCGATCAGCATTTCGTTGTGGCCGCTGCCGTAGAAGTCGCCGGTGTCTAGCAGCGTGATGCCCGCGTCCATCGCGGCATGGATGGTGGCGATGCTTTCTGCGCGATCCGAAGGGCCGTACATGCCCGACATGCCCATGCAGCCGAGACCGAAGGCGGAGACCTTGGGGCCGTTCATGGCCTCGGTGCCGAGTTGAAGTGTGTTCATTGCAGTGTCCTTTCTGACTTTTTGACTGTGGCCGGTCGCGATTGCGAACGCCATGGCGCTAGTCTGGAAGGAATCGGCCCGTTCGATAATCCGTCCGGCAGCGCACGGGTTGTGCAGAAAAACGCACAATCCCGCCATGACCGATCCCGATCTTTCCGATCTCGGCGCCTTCGTTGCCGTGACCCGGGCGCGCGGCTTTCGCGGCGCCGCCACGCTGCGCGGCGTATCGCCCTCCTCGCTCAGCGAGGCCATGCGGCGGCTCGAAGCGCAGCTTGGCGTGCGCCTGCTGAACCGCACGACGCGCAGCGTCACACCCACCGAAGCCGGCCAGCGGCTGCTGGACCGCATCTCGCCCGCGCTCGACGACATCGCGGGCGCGCTCGACACGCTCAACAGCTTTCGCGACAGCCCCACCGGCACGCTGCGGCTGAACGTGCCGACAATCGTGACGCAGCGCGTGCTGCCGCCGCTGGCCAGCCGCTTCCTGGCGGAGCACCCGGGCATCACGCTGGAGATCACGACCAACGACACCTTCATCGACGTACTCGCCGCGGGCTTCGACGCCGGCATCCGCTACGACGAGAGCATTGCGCGCGACATGATCGCCGTGCCTCTGGGCCCTCGCACGCAGCGCTTCGTGGCCGCGGCGTCGCCTGCCTACCTGGCGAAGCACGGAACGCCCAGGCACCCGGCCGACCTGCTGCAGCACGCCTGCATCGCCCACCGTTTCCCGAGCGGCGTGCTCGCCACCTGGGGCTTCGTGCGCAAGGGCAAGGCCGTCAAGATCACGCCGGCAGGGCCGCTGATCGCGTCGATGCTCGACCTCGAACTGCACGCCGCCGAGTCGGGCCTGGGCCTGATCTACACCTTCGACGAATACCTGCGGCCCTCCATCGACCGCGGCACGCTGGTGCCCGTGCTCGAAGACTGGTGGCAGAGTTTTTCGGGGCCGTTCCTGTACTACCCGAGCCGTACGCACATGCCTGCGCCGCTGCGCGCGTTCGTCGACTTCCTGAAGAACGAAGGCCAGCCCGCCTGATATTTGCCGAGCGGATATAGAAGCGCACGAATCTTCGTTCGCGCCGCAGGCACCGCGACCTAGAGTGCGCAGCTCCCTCTTGCCTCCCGGAGTTGCCTGTCATGCGCTTTTCTTCGCGCGCGCCCTCGCTGGCGCGCTGGTCCGCCCCACTGCTCGGCGGCCTTGCCCTGAGCCTGCTTCTTCAGGTTTCCGCCCACGCCGCCGACCTGCGCGTGGGCTTCATGCCCGGCCCGTACCGCGATGCCTTCACGAACGGCATCGAGCCCCAGCTGAAGAAGCTCGGCTACACCGTCAAGTACGTCGAGTTCAGCCAGGGCGTGCAGCCCAACGACGCAGTCGAGCGCGGGCAGATCGACGCCAACATCTTCCAGCACACGCTGTACCTCAACGCCACCAACAAGCAGCAGGGCTTCGACCTCGTGCCGGTGGTGCATGTGCCGACGCCGCCGATGGGCCTGTACTCGCAGCGCCACAAGTCGCTCGACACGGTGCCCGACGGCGCCACGGTCACGCTGCCTTCGGACCCGGTGAACGCGGCGCGCGCGCTCAACATCCTCGCGGCCGTCGGCTGGGTCACGCTCAAGCCGGGCGTGAGTCCGCTGGCCGTGTCGGAGCGCGACATCGCCAGCAACCCGAAGCGCCTGAAGCTCGTGCCGCTCGAAGCCGCGCAGGCCCCGCGCTCGCTGGCCGATGCCGACATCGCGGCCGTGCAGGGCAACTTCGCGGTGGCCTCGGGCCTGAAGCTCACCGATGCGCTCAAGCTCGAGAACATGACGCTGCCCTACGTGAACGTGGTGGCCGTCAAGCGCAGCAACGAGCAGGCCCAGTTCGCAAAAGACATTGCGGCGGCCTACCAGTCGGCCGAGTTCCAGCGCTTCTTCAGGGCCAACCCGACATGGGCCGGCTACCGGCTGCCCGACTACTTCTCCCAATGAGCCTTTCGACCAGCCCCAAGCCCCGGCAACTGCACCTCAACGTCAACATCCTGCATTCGGGCTTCGTGCCCTCGGCATGGCGCCTGCCGGAGAGCGATCCGCGGGCCTTTGCCGACATCCGGCACTACATCCGCACGGCGCAGATCGCCGAGGCGGCCAAGCTCGATGCGGTGTTTCTCGCGGACAACGCGGCCATCGTCGACCAGATCAACTTCCGCCCGATCACCGCACTGGAACCCACGGTGCTGCTGGCCTGCGTGGCCGCGGCCACCACGCACATCGGCCTGATCGCCACTGCCTCGACGAGCTACAACGAGCCCTACAACATCGCCCGCCGCTTCGCCACGCTCGACCATGTGAGCGGCGGCCGCGCGGGCTGGAACGTGGTGACCACGGCCGACCTGCCCTCAGCACGCAACTTCGGCCTCGACGCCACGCCCGACCATGCGAAGCGCTACGCACGCGCCTCGGAGTTCACCGACATCGTGAAGGCGCTGTGGGACAGCTGGGAGGACGACGCCTTCATCGGCGACAAGGCCACTGGCAGTTTCATCGACACGGCCAAAGTGCACGCCATTGCGCATCGCGGCGAGCACTTCGCGGTGCAGGGGCCGCTGAACCTGCCGCGTCCGCCGCAAGGGCACCCGGTGCTGGTGCAGGCCGGAGCATCTGCCGACGGGCGCGAGCTGGCGTCGCGCCATGCGGAGGCGGTGTTCTCGGCCTCTCAGTCGTTCGAGGAATCGCTGGCCTACGCGCGCGCGCTGAAGACACGCGCCGCCGAACTGGGCCGCGGCCCCAACGCAGTGAAGGTGCTCGCGGGCCTGACCACCATCGTCGGCAGTACCGAGGCCGAAGCCCGCCGCCGGCGCGACGAGCTGGTCGACCTGATTCCGTGGGACTACAGCCTGACGCGCATCGCCGGAACGCTGGGCATTGCGCCCGACCGCCTGAAGCTTGACGAGCGCCTGCCTGAAGACCTTCCGTTGCCAGGCAATGGCAACGGCAACCACACCTTCTTCAATGCAGTGGTCGCGGCGGGCCGCACGCACGGCTACACGGTGCGGCAGTTGATTCGCGAACTGGCGGGCGGCGGTGGACACCGCGTGATCGTGGGCACGCCGGAGCAGATCGCGGACGACATCGAGCGCTGGTTCAGGGCCGGTGCGGCCGATGGGTTCAACCTGATGCCCGATGCGCTGCCGCATGGGCTGCAGGATTTTGTCGACGGCGTGGTGCCGATCCTGCAGAAGCGCGGGATCTTTCGCACCGAGTACGAAGGCCGCACGCTGCGCGACCATCTGGGGCTGGCGCGGCCCGCTGGTCGAGCGGCGCAACAGCGGCTGGCGGCCTGAGACCGGCCGCGCCCTTCACTCTTCGTCGGCGTCGTTACCCGTAAGGGACAGCACTTCTTCGACGAAAGCTTCGAACAGCGGCAGCGCGGCAGGCAAGCCGTCGAGCGACTCAGCCTCGCCTGCATCGAAGAAATGCGGCTTGCCAGCCGGCATGGCAGCCCACTCGCCAGCTTCCAGCAGCAGCCCCAGGTAGCCGTCGGCAGTCGGCACGTAGAACAGCCCCGCGCTGTCGAGCACGCGCTGCCCCTTCTTCTTGCCACGCCCCCAACTCACGCCCTGCCCGGCCAGGTGTTCGGTGATCCAGCCGTCGCACACATGCGTGTCGCGCCAGCTTCCCTGAGCATCGAATACGGCCAGAACGGGCATGGGAGTCCTTTTCTTGCGGGAAGAGTTATTGCAGGAAGCTGGGCTTGGCGTAGCCCTGGAACTTGCTGTCGACCACTGCCTTGAACTCCTTCGAGCGGTAGGCATCGGCGATGTCCTTGGCCCACTGGGTGTTCTTGTCGGCGGTCTTCACGGCGACCACATTCAGGTAGTAGTCGGGCGTTTTCTCGAGCACCACGGCCTCGGTGAGCTTCAGGCCCGACGAGATCGCGAAGTTGCCGTTGACGATGGCGTACTCGGTGTCGCCCAGCGAGCGCGGCAGTTGCGCAGCTTCGAGCGGAATGAACTTCAGCTTCTTCGGGTTCTCGGCCACGTCCTTTTCGGACGCGCGCAGCGGATCGATGCCGGTCTTGATGGTGATCAGCTTGTTCTGCTCCAGCAGCACCAGCGCGCGGGCCAGGTTGCTCGGATCGTTCGGCAGCGTCACGCGGTCGCCTTCCTTCACGTCGGCCAGCGTCTTGCGCTTGGTCGAGTACACGCCCATGGGCGCGATCGGGCCTTGCACCAGTTCGGCGAGGTCGAGCTTCTGGTCGGCCGCGAACTTCTTCAGATAGACCTGATGCTGGAAGAAATTGGCGTCGAGCGAGCCCTGGGCCAGCGCCAGGTTGGGCTGCACGTAGTCGTTGAACTCGACCAGCTTCACCTTGTAGCCCTTCTTTTCGAGGATGGGCACGATGCCGGCCTTGAGCTGGTCGGCGTTGGAGCCGGCGGTGCCGCCGATCACGAGGTTCTTCTTGGCGGGGTCTTGCGCGTGGGCCTGCAGCGAGAGGCCGCCGAGGGAGACGGCAGCCAGGGACAGGGCGAGAACGGAACGGCGCAGGAATGCGGTTTTCATGAGATAGGGAAAGCAGGGAAGAAAAGAGAAGGAATCAACGCTTGTCGAGCCTGCTTGCCGTGGTGTTGCCCACGAATTGCAGGATCTGTACCAGCACCACGAGCAGCGCCACGGTGAGCACCATCACGTCGGTCTGGAAACGGTAGTAGCCGTAGCGGATGGCCAGGTCGCCGATGCCGCCGCCGCCCACCACGCCGGCCACCGCCGAGTACGAGAGAAAGCTCACGGCCAGCACGGTCAGTGCCAGCACCAGCCCCGAACGGGCCTCGACCAGCAGCACGCGCCAGACGATCTGCAGCTCGGTCGCGCCCATGGCATGCGCCGCCTCGATCACGCCGCGCGGCACTTCGCGCAGGCACTGGTCGACCAGCCGGGCCAGGTACGGAATGGCCGCGAACGACAGGGGCACCGCGGCCGCCAGCGGCCCGATCGACGTGCCCGCGATCACCCGCGTGAAGGGCACCAGCGCCACCAGCAAGATGATGAAAGGGAACGAACGCACCGTGTTCACCAGCCAGTTGAGCACCAGGAACGCGGGCTTGTTCTCCAGCGACTGGCCGGGGCCCAGCAGGAACAGCAGGATGCCCAGCGGCCCGCCGATAAGCACGGCGGCCGACAGGCCGATGGCCAGCATCATGAAGGTCTGGCCGGTGGCGACCCACAGTTCGGGGAGGATGGGGGCGATGTTCTCAAACATAGGCCAGCTCCTGCGCGCCGAGCTGCGAGGGCGGGCGCGGCGAGTAGGGTTCGCGCGCCTCGCGTTCGCGGCGGCGCACCAGTTCGTCGATTTCGCGGCCCAGCGCTGTCTTGCGCTCGACGCTCGGAGCGTCGACCGCGAACTGCTCCACCAGCCGGCCCTTTTCTAGGATGGCCACGTTGCGGCACAGCACCTCGACCACCGAGAGCTCGTGCGTGACGATCACGATGGTCACGCCGATCTTCTGGTTGATTTCGCGCAGCGTTTCCAGCAGCGAGCGCGTGGTTTCGGAGTCGAGCGCCGAGGTGGGCTCGTCGCACAGCAGCACCTGCGGGCGCGGCGCCAGCGCGCGGGCAATGGCCACGCGCTGCTTCTGGCCGCCGGAGAGCTGGGCCGGGTAGGTGTCGATCTTCTCGGCCAGGCCCACGAGCGCCAGGCATTCGCGCACCCGCGCGTTGATTTCGGCCTTCGAGTGGCGGCCGTGGATCTTCAGCGGGAAGGCCACGTTGTCGAACACCGTCGCGTTCTGCAGCAGGTTGAACTGCTGGAAGATCATGCCGATGTTCTGGCGCGTATCGCGCAGCTCGCGGCGCGAGAGCGTGGTGAGGTCGCGCCCGCCGACGAAGACCTGGCCCGAATCGGGCCGCTCCAGCAGGTTGATGAGGCGCAGCAGCGTCGATTTGCCGGCGCCGCTCTTGCCGATCAGGCCGAACACGTCGCCCTGCTGGATGTCGAGCGACAGCGACTGCACGGCGTCGAACACCTCGCCGTTGGGCAAGGCGAAAGACTTCTGCACCGATTGAAGACGGATGACTGGCGCCGCGTGATTGCCGCGGCCCGTGTCAGGCGTAGGGTGGGTCATGGAAAAGAAGCGCAGCCCGCGCAAAGGCAGGTCGCGGAGGTTCGCAAAAAGGTGCCGAGTATGAAAAGAAACGCAGCGAAAGGGAACGAACAAAAAGGATGCTGTTTATACGCATATACGCATAAGGAAATCCTGTAGCGGGCAAGACACGCCATATCGATATGCGCATTGGTTCGTTCCCAAACGCTGGCGGCAATGCCACATTCGCGCCTTCTTTTTTTGATTTCGCGCAACGACATGCATACCTCTTTCCGCCGCCGCACCCTCGCCCTTGCCACGCTGGCCGCCGCCCTCTTCGCCGGCAGCGCCGCCTTCGCGCAGGACAAGAACACGCTCAAGGTCGGCGTCTCCGTCGGCAACGGCGAGCAGATCTTCGAGGTGGTCAAGAAGGTCGCCGCCAAGGACGGCCTGAACATCCAGGTCGTGGTGTTCAACGACTACCAGTTGCCCAATGCGGCGCTGGCCTCCGGCGACCTCGACGCCAACGCCTTCCAGCACCAGCCCTTTCTCGACAACCAGAACAAGGCGCGCGGCTTCGACATCGTGCCCGTGGGCCTGACCATCACCGCGCCGCTGGGCTTCTACTCGCGCAAGATCAAGTCGATCGACCAGCTGCCCGATGGCGCCTCGGTCGGCATCCAGAACGACCCGTCGAACGGCAACCGCGCGCTGTTGCTGCTGCAGCAGGCCGGCCTGATCACGCTGAAGCCCGAGGCGGTGAAGAACAACACGGCCACGCCGCTGGACGTGGTGACGAACCCCAAGAAGCTGAAGCTGGTGGCACTCGACGCGGCCCAGCTGCCGCGCTCGCTCGACGACCTGACCATTGCCTCCATCAACAACGACTACGCCGAGAAGGCCGGCCTGTCGCTGAACAAGGACGCCGTGATCAAGGAATCGCCGAAGAGCCCGTACGCCAACCTGATCGCCGTGCGCCGCGCCGACAAGGACAAGCCCTGGGCCAAGCGCCTCGTGGCCGCTTACCAGTCGCCGGAGGTAAAGAGCTTCATCGAGACCCAGTTCAAGGGCTCGCTCGTGCCGGCGTTCTGATTTCGGGTCTTGCGCCTTCCCCCAGAGGGGAAAGGCGCAATACAGGGGCACTCCCTGGCTGGCTGGCGGACCGTGAGAAAATGCCCGGTTTCCCCGAACACAGTCAGGACACCCCATGGACGCAGAACAGATCAACCAAATCGGCGCAATGCTCGCGGACCTGAGCGTCCGTACGGTCGATTTACGGAGGTATCTTTGACTACGATGCCAAAGCCGAACGTCTGAGGACGGTCAACGCATCGCTCGAAGATCCGAACGTCTGGAACGACCCGAAGAAGGCCCAGGAACTGGGCAAGGAAAAGAAGTCGCTTGACGACGTGGTCGTCACGCTCGACCGGCTCACCAACGGGCTCTCGGACAACACCGAACTCTTCGAGATGTCGAAGGAAGACGGCGACATGGACGGCCTGCAGGCCATTGCCGATGACGCCGCCACGCTCGAAGCCGACATCAAGCAGCTCGAATTCCGCCGGATGTTCAACAACCCGGCCGATCCGCTGAACGCCTTCGTCGACATCCAGGCCGGCGCCGGTGGCACCGAGGCCTGTGACTGGGCCAGCATGCTGCTGCGCCAGTACCTGAAGTACGCCGAGCGCAAGGGCTTCAAGACGCAGATCGAAGACGAAACACCCGGCGACACCGCCGGCATCAAGGGCGCGACCATCAAGGTCGAGGGCGACTACGCCTTCGGCCTGCTGCGCACCGAGACCGGCGTGCACCGCCTGGTGCGCAAGTCGCCGTTCGACTCGTCGGGCGGCCGCCACACGAGCTTTGCCAGCATCTTCGTGTACCCGGAAATCGACGACTCCATCGAGATCGAGATCAACCCGGCCGACGTGCGCACCGACACCTTCCGCGCCAGCGGCGCGGGCGGCCAGCACATCAACAAGACCGACTCGGCCGTGCGCCTGACGCACATTCCGACCGGCATCGTGGTGCAGTGCCAGGACGGCCGCAGCCAGCACAGCAACCGCGACGTGGCGTGGAAGCGCCTGCGCTCGCGCCTGTACGACCACGAGATGCGCAAGCGCCAGGAAGAGCAGCAAAAGCTCGAAGACAGCAAGACCGACGTGGGCTGGGGCCACCAGATCCGCAGCTACGTGCTGGACAACAGCCGCATCAAGGACCTGCGCACCAACGTGGAAGTTTCGGCCACGCAGAAGGTGCTGGACGGCGACCTCGACGTGTTCATCGAAGCCTCTCTCAAGCAGGGCGTGTAAAACCGATGAGCCTGAAAAGCCTGAAGGATGGTGGCAAGGTCGAAGCCTTCATCTTCGACATGGACGGCACCATGATCGACTCCATGCCCTGGCATGCGCGCTCGTGGGTAGAGTTCGTGGCGCGCCACGGGCTGAAGCTCGACGTGAGCGACATCCTCGCGCGCACCACGGGCCGCACCGGCACCGAGTGCATGCGCGAGCTGTTCGAGCGCGAGCTCTCCGACGAGGAGTGCCAGGTGCTGGTGCACGAGAAGGAAGAGATCTACCGTGCCATGTTCAGCGACAACTTCACCGAAGTGGCGGGCTTCACGGCCTTTGCCAAGGCCGCCGTTGCACGCGGCCTGAAGGTGGCGGTGGGCACTGCGGGCGACAAGGGCAACATCGAATTCGCCATGTCGCGCCTGAAGATGGACCCGCTGCCGCTGGCCATAGTGGGCGGCGACGAAGGCTTCACTGGCAAGCCTACGCCCGCCATTTTTCTCGAAGCCGCGCGCCGCATCGGCATTGCGCCCGAGCGCTGCATCGTCTTTGAAGACGCACCCTTCGGCATAGAAGCCGCCCGCCGCGGCGGCATGCGCGCCGTGGCCGTGTGCAGCACCCATACCGCCGCCGAGCTTGCCGGCCCCCATGTGATTGCCGCGGTTCGCGACTACAACGAACTCGCCCATTCGAATTTTCTGGAGACACTCGATGCTGCTACGTGACGCTCAAGGGCAACCCATTGCCATCCGCCGCGAAGACTATGCCGCCCCGGCGTACTGGATCGACACCGTCGACCTCACCTTCGACCTCGACCCCGCCAAGACCCGCGTGCTCAACCGCATGCAGATGCGCCGCAACCCCGACGTGCCGGTGCAGCCGCTGCGCCTGGACGGCGACGAGCTGAACCTGGCGCGCGTGCTGGTCAACGGCCAGGGCGCCTCGTTCCGCATGGAAGGTGAGCAGCTCGTCATCGACGGCCTGCCCGACGCTTTCGAGCTCGAGATCTTCACCACCTGCTGCCCCATCAAGAACACCAAGCTGATGGGCCTGTTCGTGAGCGAAGACACCTTCTTCACGCAGTGCGAGGCCGAGGGCTTCCGCCGCATCACCTACTTCCTCGACCGTCCGGACGTGATGGCGATGTACACCGTCACGCTGCGCGCCGCCAAGGCCTCCTACCCGGTGCTGCTGTCGAACGGCAACCTCGTCGAACAAGGCGAACTGCCCGAAGGCCGCCACTTCGCAAAGTGGGTCGACCCCTTCAAGAAGCCCAGCTACCTGTTCGCCCTGGTGGCTGGCAAGCTGGTAGCGCGCGAGCAGCGCATCAAGGCGCGCAACGGCAAGGAGCATCTGCTGCAGGTGTACGTACGCGCCGGCGACCTCGACAAGACCGAGCACGCGATGAACTCGCTCATCAACTCGGTGCTGTGGGACGAAACCCGCTTCGGCCTGCCGCTCGACCTTGACCGCTTCATGATCGTTGCCACCAGCGACTTCAACATGGGCGCCATGGAGAACAAGGGCCTGAACATCTTCAACACGAAGTACGTTCTGGCCAACCAGGCCACCGCCACCGACGCCGACTACAGCAACATCGAAAGCGTTGTCGGCCACGAGTACTTCCACAACTGGAGCGGCGACCGCGTGACCTGCCGCGACTGGTTCCAGCTTTCGCTGAAGGAAGGCCTCACCGTCTTCCGCGACCAGGAATTCAGCCAGGATTTGTGCGCCGACGCCTCGGCCCGCGCCGTGAAGCGCATCGAAGACGTGCGCGTGCTGCGCACCGCCCAGTTCCCCGAAGACGCGGGCCCCATGGCCCACCCGGTGCGGCCCGACAGCTACATCGAGATCAGCAACTTCTACACCGTCACCATCTACGAAAAGGGTGCCGAGGTGGTCCGCATGATGCAGACGCTGGTCGGCCGCAAGGGCTTTGAAAAGGGCATCACGCTCTACTTCGAACGCCACGACGGCCAGGCCGTGACCTGCGACGACTTTGCCCAGGCCATTGCCGACGCCAACCCCGAGTCGGAACTGGCACGCCTGCTGCCCCAGTTCAAGCGCTGGTACAGCCAGGCCGGCACGCCCCGCCTTGCGGCCCACGGCGTGTACGACGCGCAGAACCGCAGCTACACCCTGAGCGTGGTGCAAAGCTGCCCGCCCACGCCGGGCCAGCCGACGAAGGAGCCCTTCGTCATTCCGCTGAACATTGGCCTGCTCGACGCCAACGGCCGCGAACTGCCGATGCAGCTCGAAGGCGAAAGCGACGTGACCCGCGGCACCCGCACCCTGGTGCTGTCGCGCGCCGGCGAGCAGATCACCTTCGTGGGCCTCGACGCCGAGCCCGTGCCTTCCATCTTGCGCGGCTTCAGCGCGCCGGTGATCCTCGACTTCGAGTACACCGACGCCCAACTGCTCACCCTGCTGGCCAACGACCCCGACCCGTTCAACCGCTGGGAAGCCGGCCAGCGACTGGGCCTGCGCGCCGCGCTGCAAGGCATTGCCGCACTGGCCACCGACACCACGCCGGTGCTGAACGACGCGTACATCGACGCCATGCGCAGCGTGCTGCGCAACCCGCAGCTCGACGCCGCCTTCAAGGAACTGGTGCTCACGCTGCCGTCGGAAACCTACATTGCCGAGCAGCTCGACGTGGTCGACCCGCAGCGCGTGCACCTTGTGCGCGAAGCCATGCGCGCCCAGCTGGCCACCGCCCTCTTTGCCGACTGGCAGTGGGCTTATGAAGAGAACCACGACACCGGCGCCTACAGCCCCGACCCGACCTCGTCGGGCCGACGCGCGCTGGCCGGCATGGCGCTCAACTTTCTGTGCCTGGCGGCGCGCGCCTCGGGCGACGTCGTATGGCCGGGCAAGACGCTGCAGCGCTTCAAGGACGCGGGCAACATGACCGACCGCTTCAACGCGCTCAACGCGCTGGTGTCGTCGGGCAACACCCTGGCGGCGCAGGCACTGGCGCGCTTCCATTCGATCTTCAAGGACGAGGCACTGGTCATCGACAAGTGGTTCTCGCTGCAGGCCGGCGCCAGCGACCGCGGCGGCGACATCCTGCCGCTGGTCAAGCAGCTGATGAAGCACCCCGACTTCTCGCTGAAGAACCCCAACCGCGCGCGCAGCGTGATCTTCAGCTACTGCAGCGCCAACCCCGGCGCATTCCACCGCCCCGACGCGGCCGGCTATGTGTTCTGGAGCGAGCGCGTGATCGAGCTCGACGCCATCAACCCGCAAGTGGCTGCACGCCTCGCGCGCGCACTCGACCGCTGGAGCAAGCTGGCCGAGCCGTACCGCAGCGCCGCGCGCGAAGCCATCGCCCGCGTGGCCGCCAAGCCCGACCTGAGCAAGGACACGCATGAAGTGGTGACCCGCGCCCTGGCCGGAAACTGAAGCAACCGAACCCCACAAGACACATGGCTCAACAAAAGATTTCCCTCACCCGCTACCTCGTCGAACAGCAACGCGCCGACGGCCTCATTCCCGGCCAGTTGCGCCTGCTGCTCGAAGTGGTCGCGCGCGCCTGCAAGAGCATCAGCCAGGCCGTCAACAAGGGCGCGCTGGGCGGCGTGCTCGGCACGGCCGAGAGCGAGAACGTGCAGGGCGAGATCCAGAAGAAGCTGGATATCATCGCCAATGAAGTGCTCATCGAGGCCAACGAATGGGGCGGCCACCTCGCGGCCATGGCCAGCGAGGAAATGGACAGCATCTACGTGGTGCCCAACCGCTACCCCCAAGGCGAATACCTGCTCATGTTCGACCCGCTCGACGGCAGCAGCAACATCGACGTGAACGTCAGCATCGGCACCATCTTCAGCGTGCTGAAGAAGCCCGACGACCACCCCGGCGTGCAGGAAGGCGACTTTCTGCAGGCCGGCACCCAGCAAGTGGCCGCCGGCTACTGCATCTACGGCCCGCAGACCACCCTGGTGCTGACCGTGGGCAACGGCGTGGCCATGTTCACGCTGGACCGCGAGCAAGGCAGCTTCGTGCTGACGCAGGAAGACATCCAGATTCCGGCCGATACGAAGGAATTTGCCATCAACATGAGCAACATGCGCCACTGGGACGAGCCCATGAAGCGCTACATCGACGAATGCCTGGCCGGCAAGGAAGGCCCGCGCGGCAAGGACTTCAACATGCGCTGGATTGCCAGCATGGTGGCCGACGTGCACCGCATCCTGATGCGCGGCGGCGTCTTCATGTACCCGTGGGACAAGCGCGAGCCCGAAAAGGCCGGCAAGCTGCGCCTGATGTACGAGGCCAACCCCATGAGCTGGCTGGTCGAACAGGCCGGCGGCGCGGCCACGAATGGCAAGCAACGCATCCTGGACCTGCAGCCCACCAAACTGCATGAGCGGGTGAGCGTGATGTTGGGTTCGCGTAACGAAGTTGAGCGGCTGACCCAGTACCACGCCGAGAAGGCGTGATTTCTTGGCTATAATCTGAGGCTTCGCCGGTGTAGCTCAGTCGGTAGAGCAGCTCATTCGTAATGAGAAGGTCGGGTGTTCGATTCATCTCTCCGGCACCAAATCAAAAGCCCCGCTATTTTTTCAATAGCGGGGCTTTTTGTTTGTGGGTCCTGAAATTGAGCCTAGTCGCCGTTCGCAATCAAGCAGGCCCTGCTGACTCAATAGCCTGAAGTCTTTCCATCAGCGTCAGATTCTTTGTCCGCGCGTGTTCGCCGTAATGCACCTCCCGATGACAAGCGGGGCAAAGGGCGGCAACAAACTGCGGATGATCGGGTCCTCCATCAGACACCCGTGTGGTGTGGTGCGGCTCCAGATAGGGAAGACCCCCGTTTCGACGAAACGGCGCAGGTTGCTCGCAAAGTTCGCACTTCCCTGCTGCGCGCAAAAGCACGTAATCACGCACTGCTCGGCTGCGCTCGTAGACGGTGCGACTTCCCTCTTTGCCGTTTTGTGAGCCATCGACCTTAGAGGCGGCAATTGCCCTATTTCTGGACTCTTGAAGCGTCAGATCTTTAGCACGATCGTCCACTGCTGAAGCGAGTTCCAACTGCTCGAGGCGAGCGACCGGTACAAGCCGAAAAATGATCGCGTTGCGAAGAATGCCTTCGACATCAGGCGCACGAACCCAGTCGTGCCCGTGATAGACGAATTCCCCAAGGTACTTTTGCCCCTTGCCTTTGCCAATGGTCCGAAACAAATGCAGCGCTTTTCCTCTGACTGAGTGATCGCGCACCGCCATGTTGCCTCGGACAAACCTCATGTCGCTCTTCTGGCCTTCACCCGAAAAAAAGAAGGTGCCTTCGTCATCGAATCGGTCTTCGTAGCCATAGCGTTCACCGCTATCCCCAGTGAACAAGAACGTCACCGGAGCTTGCGCAGAGTCAGAAATACCGCCTTGCCGACCGCCTCCGAACGGAATGTTGAGATCAGGCCAACGCTGATAGGTTTTTCCCAAGACAAAAGATGGGAGCTCTTCAGCAATCGAAAGCGAGGGGAACGCTGGCTTGCTTGCCACGTCATTTCCCTGAGAAATTGATTCGCGCCGCCCAATTCGGCACGAGAACCGCATCTCTGCAGCGCCTACAACGAGCTGGCCTTCTGCGATTTGCCCCGAAATAGCCGAACATCACTCACCCTTACAGTTAACGATTGGCGACATACTTTAACGTCAATCGATTTGGGCAAGTCACAATTTCAGGCTACCTCGGCAACTATCGTTTCTCCTCCGCATCTGCCAACACGGGGATCACCAGAAAGCTCGCACCATCGGGTGACTATTTCGTTTGGCAACTGTGAAATGGCGACGACCTCGCTAGATACACTTGTTTCGTCGTCGAAATCCCGATGTCTGCTCTCGTTTTCAGCACGAGCAGACCGGCCAGCCCGTAACCCGTTGACAAAGGGCAACAGGAGAGCCCCACATGACCGATCTAACTGATGCGGCACTCGGCGTCACGCTCGTCGACGTCGCGCCACTGGCCGCCCGCTTGGAGCAATTCGCTGTTGAGCGCGACTGGGCTCAATTCCACTCCCCCAAAAACTTGGTCATGGCCCTGACCGGCGAGGTCGGCGAACTGAATGAAATCTTTCAGTGGATGCCGGAAGAAGCGTCCAAAGAGGCTGGCCGAGACCCACAAACGGCGCAGGCCGTACAAGAAGAGCTCGCGGACGTCCTGCTCTACCTCGTTCGCCTGTCTTCCGTTTTGGGCGTAGACCTCGACGCCGCCGTCCAACAAAAGCTGAAAGCCAACGCCCTGCGCTACCCCGCAGACAAGGTGCGCGGCAGCAGCAAGAAGCACAGCCAGCCTGAAGCTGGCGAGTCTGGGAAGGATTGACGTGATCGTCTACGAGGCCGACAAGAAGCAATTTCTCAGCGACAACAACGACAGGGACATCGAAGACGTCATCCTCGCCAAGTACTTCAGTGCTACCGGCCGCAAGGTGCCGGCGGCGGAGATGAGGTCATGGCGCGATTCGCTCGGGTACATGTCGAAAGTGCTCAGCGACTCTGAAATTCCGAATGATGTCGGAGTGGCCGTCGAGCTTCACATCCCGCAAAGCTCCAAGCGCATCGACATCAGCCTGACCGGTCGAGGTCACGACGACTCGAAGAACGTCGTGATCGTCGAGCTCAAGCAATGGGACAAGGTAAAGCCTTCGATAAAGGACGCACTGGTCAACACCTACCTCGGCGGCGGACACCGCGAGGTCGTTCATCCTTCGTACCAAGCGTGGTCCTATGCCTCTCTGATGGAAGGCTTCAATGAAGCCGTCTACTCCGGTGGCATCTCCGTCCAGGCTTGCGCCTACCTGCACAACTACGAGCGCGACGGCGTCATCGATTCGGCCCACTACGCCGACTACATCGCAAAGGCACCGCTGTTCCTGCGCGGCGAAACCGAGCGAAGCTTGCTGCGCACCTTCATCAAGCAGCACATCAAGTTCGGCGACCCGAGCGTGCTCTATGAACTGGCAAACGGCCGTATCAGGCCATCGAAGGCGCTCAGCGACAGCCTTGCTGGTCTGCTGAAGGGAAACGCCGAGTTCATCTTGATCGATGACCAGAAGGAGGTCTACGAGCACATCCTGGCCGCAGGCCGATCTGCATCGAGTGCGAACCCCAAGGTGGTGATCGTCGAAGGCGGCCCGGGAACTGGCAAGACCGTTCTCGCCATCAACGCTCTGGTCACCTTGATGGGTGCCGGCTTGAACTGCAAATACGTTTCGAAGAATGCTGCGCCGAGGCGCGTCTACGAAACCAAGCTTGTCGGCACGATGAAGCGCACGCACTACGCCAACCTCTTCACAGGCTCAGGCGGCTTCATCGACACGCCCGCCGACCAGTTCGACGTGTTGATCGTGGACGAGGCGCACCGCTTGAACGAGAAGAGCGGCCTGTACGGCAATCTCGGCGAGAACCAGGTCAAAGAGCTCATTGCCGCCGCCAAGTGCACCGTGTTCTTCATCGATGAAGACCAGCGCGTGACGCTGAGCGACATCGGCAGCAAGAAGACCATTCGCGACTTCGGCATCGGTAAGGGTGCCGAGGTGTCGGAGCACGAGTTGGCCTCGCAATTCAGGTGCAGCGGCTCGGACGGCTACATCGCTTGGCTCGACGACACGCTCGATGTGCGAGAGACCGCCAACAAGACGCTCACGCCGGCCGAGTTCGACTTTCAAGTCTTCGGCACGCCCGACGAATTGCATGCATCGATCAAAGCAAAGAACACGACCGGCACCGCACGCGTGGTCGCCGGCTATTGCTGGCCATGGACCAGCAAGAAAGACCCGAAGGCCTTCGACATCGTCATCGGTGACTACCGCAAGCGCTGGAACCTCGACGTCGACGGTAGCTTGTGGATCATTGCGCCGAACTCGATCAACGAGGTGGGCTGCATTCATACCTGCCAGGGCTTGGAGGTGGACTACATCGGGGTCATCATCGGGCCGGATTTGATAGTTCGCGACGGGTGCGTCGTGACAGTGCCAGAGGCACGAGACCGATTCGACAAGACATTGCGCGGCCACAAGTCTCGATTCAAGGCCAATCCCAAAAATGCCGCTGCAGAGGCGGATCTCATCATCAAGAACACCTACCGCACGTTGATGACGCGCGGCATGAAAGGGTGTTACGTCTACTGCAGCGACGAAGAGACCGCGAGCTACTTTCGCAACCGGCTGTCACCCGGCGCGCTCGCTGCGGTCCAGCCATGAAGATCAGCGGCGGGCAACAACGCCTGCCGGCTGATGGCCTCAGGCTTGGTGCTGATCCATCGCGTTGGGCTTCTTCAGAAGCTCCTGGACAAGTCGGGCAATGTCGTCCACCAGATCGGAGGCAAGCCACATGATGTTGTCCCGATGCCGCTCCCCAATTCCTTCGAGCCATTCACTCCAGTCCCCATGACAGCAACTCAGCAGAGATTGCAATTGGGTCAACTTGTTCTCAAGAGTGCCTGACGCGTCCTGCTGGCGGGTTACGTCGTCGGAGGTGGGCGTGTTTTGCCCGGCGATAATTCGATCAGCCATTTTGATGTGCGCCTTCCAAGGTAATGCACGTTGATTGGTCAGACGGCCATGGTGTTAGCGCACCTTGGCCGTCGCCTTTTGTGCCTCACATCGACATCGCTGCGGTGTGCATCGATGTCCCGCCGTGAGGCGCGGCGGACCTTCAAATGTATGGGAGAAGCGCGCTGGCGGACGCTTCCATGCAGTGAACAAATTGGGGATCGCGTCGACTTTGAGCGCATCACCGTGATCGTTGCTGCACTCGACGATGCGCAAGCTCAGGCCTTGATCTGCTTGGCCTTCGCACGACTCCTGTAGCGCAACGTGGGCAGGCAGACATCAGTCGCAGAACGCTGCGAGCCCCATGCCCTGTGCTTTCGCCCGGGTCAAGATCGCGTGCATCGACTTGAAGGCCGCAATCTGCCCACGTTGGGCACCAGTTTCAGGAGCGTTGGCGGTGAATATCTCGAGCATGGCCACAACCTGCTCTCCACGCAGCAGCGAATCCTCGAAGTACTTGAGGTCGGCGCCTTTCTGGATGCATCTGTCGAAGAGGGCCGCGAGTGAGCGATGCACATCCAGATCGACGGAGCCCGCATGCTCGAGGCCACGCGGGTCTTTCGGCAAGTGCCTGCAGGCCGGTTCGACGAAGTAGAGGTCGAGCATTCGGCACCCTATCGAGGCATCCGCTTCGCCAGTTCGGCGCGGGTCAGGTCCAGGCCGTCGGCGTGTGTTGCCAACGGCACGCGAAGCGTCTTTTCCAGGCACTTGAGCCACTGGAAGAAACCGACGGTGTGCGCTTCGTCAGCCTCAGTCATCTCAAAAATTCCGTTGCTCGCATGCGATCGCTGGACGAGTTCGATGAGCGAGATGAACGACTCCAGATCTTTCGCAATGTCGGCAGTGTCCAGTGCGCGTATATCGCGGATCAGGCTCAGCTCTTCCTGCATCGGCATCACGGTTGGCCGCACTGCCCAATGTGCCAACAGCTTGCCGGGGGTCATCGCGGTCATGGGCCTACAGGCTCTCGAAGAAGTAGGCCAGCACTGTGTCGTCGACGAATCCCTTGTCGAACATTTCGTCCGAAAGAGACCGCGCGGCATCATCGAAGGAAATCTGATCGAACTTCCGGTCTTGCAGCACCTTCACGAACGGTGCACACAGCTTGGCAAGCGCCGCGTGGTCGACAGCAAGCTGCCTCACACCGCCGGTCATGACGTACGGCAAGACTACGAAAACGCGCAGGTCGAAGCGGACATAGAACCGCGCCTGCATTTCCTTGCTGAACTCGCAATCGATCAGGTGTGAGTAGCGATCATTTTCCGGGCCATGCACCGTCACGCGCGCCTTGTTCGCGCTGAAGGCTTCACGCAGGGCGTCCAGCTCGGGCGTTGCCTCGTCCGGCAGCGGCGCAAATTCTCTGGCTGCTGCGACGGCTTCAAGTTTTTGAATCGTCTGTGTCATTGAGGAAATTGCGTCACCCACGTTTTTCACGGCACGTGGCTGGCGGGCTACTTCACCAGCCGCCGTTTCACCGGAGGCGGAAGTTCCCCGCCGCACTATTGAGCCACTCCTGCTGAGCAGGAATGTGCGCCGCAAGTCCTTCCAGGAATGAAGCAAAGCGCTCGAAGACCTTCACGGCCTCGGGATCCTCGGAGGTATGGCCCCACCCCGTGGTGTGGGAGTCTTCGAGCTGGTCCAGTATCTTGAAGAAAACCTCGCTGCGCGCGATGTCATCGGGCTCGAGCGCCATCACGCCAAGCATGAAGCGCACCTCGCCCCCCACGGAAAGCAGTGAGGGCGCGTTCTGCAGGTCTTCGTACAACAGGTCGATCGATTTCATGGACTGCAGGCCTTCATGGGTCAGGTGACCTTGTGGTCGGAATGTGAGTTCCATTCCTGCCAAGGCATCGTGCTTCGCCCCGACAGGCTCAGTCGCTGAACGCCACAAGCCCCGCGCCTTTGCCGACCGCTCCTTCGAAGATGCCGCGCATTTCGTCGAACGCCGCAAGCGCCTGGCGGTTGCCGCCAAGCTCTCCCACATTCGAAGTGAAGATTTTCAGCAGCGTTGCAACCTGTGCGGGTTTCAGCAGGGAATCTTCGAAGTACTTGAAACTTGCGCCGGCCTTGCTGCCCTTGTCGAACAACACGGCCAGCGAACGGTGCGCATCGAGTTCGATGGAGCCCGCCAGTTCCAGGCTGCCCGGGTCTTCGGGCATGTCCGTGGTGGAGGGGTCTGTGTAGTAGATGTCCAGCATAGTCAGTCCAGCGGGTGGAAGGTTCGAACGGTTCCGTCTTCGTTGACGGTGGCGCGATAGCGTTTGTATTGTCCGTCGTACTTCAGCCGGGACTCGAACACGGCCTTCCCCTCGTAGCTCGACTCCTTGCCGTGCTTGAGCGTCTTGCCCAGCAGCGAGGAAATCTCTCCCTGGCTCATGCTGGAGCTGAACTTCGATTTGTTGGGGAACCGCGCCGGATCGACGTGCCGGTCGTAGATGTGCTTCCACCCCGACGTGGCATTGCCCTGCTCCAGCGTGAAGTTGCGGCTGCCCCTGTTGAAGCCGACCGGCCGTGCAAGCGTCTCGCCGCAGATCCAACCCAGCGGGTCGATCCACCGGATGGGGTTGGGAGAGTAGCTGTGCAGGTTGTCGCCACCCGCAAGCCCGATGGGGTCAGGGCTGATGAACCGCCCGATGTCCGGGTCATAGAACCGGAAGGTGTTGTAGTGCAGCCCCGTGTCCCGGTCCAGGTACTGTCCCTGGAAGCGCAGGTTCTGCTCGATGGCCTGGGGCGCCGTGCCGGTCGATGCAACAGCCCTGCCGTTCAGCGCCGTGACTTCCCACTGCTCGGTAACGGTCGCGCCCCATGTCCTGTAGCTCGCGCGCCAGCACAGCTGGCCTTCGTTGTTGCTCAGTTCTTCCGGCAGGCCGGCGGTGTCGTTGTGAAAGTGAAAGACCTGCGCCGTGGTCGATGCCGAGGTGGGCTCGGCCTTCGCGTCAAGCCGCGCGACCGGTACGTGGCTTTCGGGCTCGTACACGTAGCTCACCACCTGCGAGCCCCTGCGCTCCTCTATCAGCCGCATCCCCTCCCAGATGAAGTGCGTGCTGCCGAACGCATCGTGCTTCGCCACGCGCCGCCCCATGGCGTCGTAGTCGAATCGCGTGAGTTGCGTGGTGGCTTCGGGCGTGCCCGGGCGGCGCGTGGTGTGCACGGCCATGAGGCGGCTTTCCTCGTCCCACTCGAAACGCTGCTCGGTGTGCCTGCCCGACCGCTTGCGCACCAGCCGGCCGTGGCCGTCGTAGCTGTAGCGCTTGTCCTCGAACACACGCACGAGGTTGTCGCGCACATAGCCGGGCGCGGTCGATGATGCATCGAGCAGGTTGCCCGCGGGGTCGTAGGCGAAGCGTTCGCTGTTGGCGGCAGCCGCGCTGCGCAAGGTCTCCTCGATGCGCCCGGTAGCGTCGTACCGGTGCCCTGTCGTGCCTTGCAGCGAATGCCGGCTCTGCCGCAGCTCGCCCACTGGGTCGTAGCTGTATTCCTTCATCAGCCCGTCGAGCAGGCGCGCCCCGGGCGTGCCGGCGCTGTCGATGGCCTGGCGCCAGCTCGGGTCTTGCGTAGTGAAGGCTGTGTCCAGCCCGCCGGCCCGGCACCACGATGCGGCGCGCCGGCCCAGCGGGTCGAGCGCGAAGCGGGTGTGCAGCGCGCCCTGGCTGCGCGCCACTTCGCGGTGCAGGTCGTCGCGCTCGATGTCGCTGATGAGCTGGTGCACCGCGGGTGCATCGCCGCGCTGCTGCGACAGGTTGATCTGGTGCAGGTGGCCGGAGCCGTAGTACAGGTAATTCAGCACACGCTGCACGCCTGGCTGCGACGCGATGGCGGGCAACACGGTCTGCGTGCGGTTGCCCAGTTCGTCGTGCGCGTGGTGCAGGGTGTGCGTCTCGCCGGTGAGCTCGTCGATGGCGGTTTCTTCGATCAGCCGGCCGAGCTTGTCGTAGGCGAAAACGGTGCGGTGCAGCGTGCGCGCTTCGCCGCCGGTGCCGGGTTGCGGCGCCTCCAGCTTGACCGCCTCGGTCAGCCGATCGAGCTGGTCGTAGCTGTAGCGGTAGTGGTGGCTCTGGGTGCGCTTCCCGATGAGGCGACCCACGGCGTCGCGCAGCAGTTCGGTGCGCAAGGGCCGGCTCGCGGCAGGCCGTTGCCCGATGCCGTCGTGCAGCGCGAGGTCTTCGTCGCCGATGCCGGGCACATGGGTGATGCACACCGGCCAGCCGTTGGCGTCGTATTCCACCTGCACACGCGTGCCGCCCACGCGGCGCTCTTCCACCACGCGGTCGGCGGCGTCGCGCACGAACTCGAAGTGCAGGCCGTTCTCGTTGACGAGCGACTGCAGGCGCTGGGCGCTGTCGTAGTGCCACGCGATGCGGCGCCCCTCGGCGTCCTGCCGCGTCAGCGGCTGGCCACGCAGGCCGAGTGCGAATTGCGTGCTGCGGCTCAGCGCATCGGTGGCGGCCACGATGCGGCCGGCCGCGTCGCGGCGGAACGACTGATGGCTCTGGTCGGGGAGCGACACCGACAGCAGCCGCCCCATGGCGTCGTGGGTCAGCCGTGTGCGCTGGCCCGCGGCGTCGGTCACGGTCTGCAGGTGGCCCCAGCCGTCGTAGGTGTAGCGCGTGGTCTTGCCGGAGCAGTCGGTCAGGGAGAGCAGTTGCGCGCACTCGTTCCAGGCCATGCGGTTGGTGCCGCCCTTGCCGTCGGTAACGACGATGGGCAGGCCTCGCCTGTCGTAGGCGTACTCGGAGGTGTGGCCCAGCGGGTCGGTCTCGCGCACCAGGTTGCCCTGGTCGCTGTAGGCATAGGTCCAGGTGCTGCCGTCTGCAAGGGTTTCACGCCAGCGCTCGCCGAACTCGGTCCAGCCTGTGCTCTGCGTGCGGCCCAGCGCATCAGTGCGGCTGCTCATGAACCCCATGGGGTCGTAGGTGCAGCGCGTGGTGGCGCCGCCCGGCTCGGTGATGGCAACGAGCTGGCGCAGCTCGTTGTACTGCGCATGCCATTGGCGGCCGGCCGCGTCGATGTAGTCGGTGACCTGGTGGTCGGCGTTCCAGTGCCAGGCGAATCCGCGGCCGAGTTGGTCGATGACCAGGGTCTCGCCCAGCGCCAGCGCGTCGTCCGCGGGGGGCGTCATGCGGCGCACGGTGTAGCTCTCTCCGTCGTTTGTCCAGTGGCGGGCCACGTGCGCGTCGCCGGCCGAGCCACGCCACTCGTAGCGGCACTCCAGCCCCGCCGCGTCGGCGTGGAAGCTCATGAGGCCCTGGGCGTCGTAGCCGAAGCGGCGCACCACTACGCCATTGCGGTCGGTCACGTCGAGCAGGCGGCCTTCGGCGTCGTGCCTGTACGCCACCAGCAGGCCCGGCAGCTCGCCGGGTGCACCGGCAGCCAGGCGCACTGCCCCCAGCCGGCGGCTCTCGCCCGCGTAGTCGAGCGCAAGCAGGCGCCCGGTGCTGTCGGTCAGCTCGCTCAGCCGGCCCAGCACATCGTGGCGCAGGTCGATGAAGTTGCCGTTGCGGTCCTCGAGCCGCGCGAGCTTCAGCGTCTGCGTGCGCGGCAGTTCGGCGGAGGGTGGCTCGAACATGAAGAACAGCCCGCCCGGCACGTGAATGAAGTAGTGGCCGCCTTCGGAGCGGCACAGGTCCAGGCCGTCGCGCAGGCTGTATTGCCGAGTACCGGGCTCGATGTCTGGCAGCACCATCGGCCGGCCCTGCTCATCGATGAGCGTCACGGTGGGCTGTCCGGCGGCGTCATTGCCCAGCCGCAGCTCCATCGCATAGGGCAGGCTCCACCCCTGCCCCAGCGCGCCGTCGCGGCGAAGGTCGTGGCTGCTGTAGAAGCGCTGCCACGCAATGGGCAGCGGGCCGGGCAAGCTGAAGTCGAGCTCGCTCTCGCCACCCAGAAACTTTCCGCCCGTGGCCGCATGCACCGGGTTGCCGAAGGAGCTGACCATGCCGTGGATGCCCATGCCCAGCCCCACCGCGCCTTCGATCAGGCAAGGCAGCGCGTTCTTGCCCTGCCGCGCGAGCTTGGGCAGGCAGCGCAGGCCGCGGTAGATCATGACCAGGTTGAAGATGGTCACCAGCACCTTCGAGATGAGCGGCACCTCGTCGGCCACCTCGCGCACGCGTGCGGTCGGTCCACCGATGAAGACGGTGGGCGAGCCTTCGCTCACCTTGGCGCCGCACTCGGTGTGGTCGTCCTTGCGCGAGGCCACACCCATGTTGACGAACACGGTCTCCGCGCCCTCGGCAAGAAGGATCTGTGGCGAGTCTTTCTTGCAGCTCACGGTGTCCATCGGCATCTCGGGCGAGGCGCGCGCCGCGCCTATGGCCTTGTTGTCGATGAACACGTCCGACGAGCCGCTGGTGATCATGCCGGTCACGGTGAGGGTCTCGGGCACCAGCGCATCGGCAATCGACTCGCCCAGGCTCGCGCCGACATACCCGCCGACCATGCGCGCGCCCACCACCACAGCGCCCGCCACCAGCGGCCCCGCAAGCCCCCCGGTGCCGACCACGGCGGCCGCCGCCACGCCCACCGCGAAGCCAACGGCGATGCCGCCGATCAGCCCGCCCGCGAACTTGGCCCAGAAGCGCGCGTGCGCGTTGGTGTGGGCAATGGGGTCGTGCAGCCGGGCGGCGGGTTTACCGGCCATGGGTCGTCGTGGCCTTCAAGGTGTCAGGCCCTGGGCTGAAAGCTCTCGAGCGTGCGCCGCCACAGCGCGAGCGCCTCTGCGTCGAACGGCACGGGGCTGCTGGCCGTGAGGATGAGCACGGCCTTGCCGGTGGCGTCCTGCGGCAAGAGAAACACGGCCTGGCGCTGGTGCAGCGCCTGCCCGTTCTGCTTGAACTGCGTGGCGAGCTCGATGGCGCGCAGGCTCGCAATGGCGGGCCCCACGGCGATGTCGGTGCGCGACACCTCCTTCAGCTGGCTCACCTGGCGCGTCAGGTCGTTCATCTGCCGCGTGACGAACTGCGCCAGGCTCTCCTGCGCGCGCAGCGCATCGCGGCTCACGATGAGCGTGGTGCCGGAGCCATCGGGCATGGCCAGCACGTTCATCGAGCGATCGATGCGCCCATCGTCCGGCACGTCGAACTGGCCTTCCTGGATGTGGTACTTCATCAGGCTGCTTTCTTCCGGGTTTGTTCTATGCGGGGTCGAAAGCCACGAAGGCCAGGCAGTCGGGGTTGCGCTCGGTGAAGCCGAACGACAGCCGGCCCCAGCCGAGCGTGGCCGCGAAGGTGCTCGCTTCGTCGAGCGAACGGCCGCGCGGCACGTCGATGAGTTCCAGTGCGGCGTAGTGCTGGCGCACTTCGGCCATCGGCACGCAGCGCCCCTTCAGCTCCAGCACCAGGAAGCCCTGGCTCGCGTCTTCGCGCTTGATGCGCAGGTCGATGCGCGCAAGCTCAGCGCCATCCGCCAGGCGCACCGGCGTACCTTCGAAGAACCGGAACGCGTCGCCGCCCGCGGCATGCGTGTCGCTCAAGGTGGTCGACAGCGTGCGGCCGACCTTCTGCGTGGAGAACGGCAACTGCGCCGCCAGCGCATCGATGGCCTGCCAGAGCGTCATGGTCGTGGCTTGCCGGTTCATGGATTCAGTGCTTGCCGGCATATTTCTTGTCGTAGGAGTTGCCGTAGTACTGCGTGTACTGCTCGCCGGTGGTCGATGTGGTGAGCGTGCCGTAGTACTTGCCGGCCGCGGCTCTTGCGGCCTCCCGGGTACCACCCTTCACCATGCCGTTGTAGGCCTCGTTGAAAGCCTCCACGTTCGCGGGGTTCGCGCCCTGGAGGATGTCGACCTTGGCCGCGCGCCAGACTTCACGCTGCACCTGGATCTGGTTCAGTGCGGCCTCGCCCTCGGAGCTGAGCATGCTGTTGACGAACGCGGTCTTCGAGGAAATATCGGGCTTGAAGCGGTATGAATAGACCGCGTGCCCGACCTCGTGCGACAGCGAGGCGGCGGTCTTGTACGGGTCGCTCGCGTAGTCGCCGTCGATCACGATCTTCCTGACACCCGGATTGGTGTTGGCATACGAGCCCCCGCCCGCTGGGCCGTAGCTGACATTCCATTTCTCGCCCTGCAGGAACTTGATCTGCCTCTGCAGCGTGGGCGACCTCGCCGCAATGGCGTCGACACCTTTGCCGAGGCCGGTGGTGACGTAGCCCGGCGGCGCGGCTGCGGGCACAGCACGCTCAGATGCCTCTGCCGACGTGGCAGCAGCAGCGGGCGTCAGGGGCACGCCGTCTTCCACCACGGCTTCCTCGCTCTGGCTGCCGATGGGCGCATCGCAGTTCAAGAAGATCTTGCTGCCGCGCTGGTCGAGCTCGCCCGTGAAGTTGACGAGGCCCTTCACGCCGTTGATGTTCACCGTGCCGTCGGCCAGCAGCACGATGGACGACTTGCCGCAGATCAGCGAGATGCTGGTCTTGCCGGTGACGAACACGTCCTGGTCGGCCGCCTGTATCACGACCGACTTGCGGCCTGTGATGTTGGCGTTGCTCTCGGTGGAGGTCATCGAGGCGTCGGTCTTCGACACCAGGTTGACGGCGCCCGCGCTGGCATGCGAGACGATGTCGCCGCCCGACACCACGTTGACCTGCCCGCCTTCGCTCACCTGCGTGAGCATGCCGCCGGTAACGAGCTGCGTGAGCTGCGCGCCGGTGGTCAGCGTCATGGCCGAAGTGGCGCGCATCGACACGCTCTGCCCCGAGCTCACGACGATAGGCTTGGGACTGATCATGGTCTGCCCCTCGGGGCTGACGATGGAGACCACGGGCTTGTCGATCTTGCGCGAGAGGTCGAGCATCTGCTGCGCGTCGGCCATGGCGGGGTCGGGGTTGTCCGAGACGCCGGCTTCCGGCGTGCCGCCCGCGGCCAGCGCCGCCACGGCCTGCGAAACGCCGCCCGCGGCCTGCACACCCTGCACCAGGCCCATCAGCGTCTGGTTCTTGCCCTGAGCCATCGACCCGACCAGCGCCTTGGTGGCCGCGATGGCCTGGCCCGACGCCTGCATCAGCGCATTGCTCTGCGCCAGCGTGGCGCCCATGTGCTCGTGGCCGTCGGGGTTGTCGCGCGAGACGCGTTGCGCGTAGTCCTGCGTGTAGGTGGTCAACAGCAGGCCCTTGTCCGCGCGGATGGAGCCCCACTCGTTGGTGCGCAGCTCGAAGCCATAGCTGCGCTGCACGCCCGAGCCCTGGTTCATCAGGTAGCCCATGTGCAGGTGGGTGTTGCCGTGGTCGGTCGACAGCTCGATGTGCTCGGTGCCGCGGCTGTCTTCGAAGCGCAGCATGTGCTTGCCGCCGCCGCCCTTGCTCCAGTTCGTCTGGAAGCCGGTCTGCGTCTTGTGGCGCGGCAGCTCCCACGGCGGCATCTGCGCGGCGTTGTAGACACAGCCGGTGACGATCGGATAGTCAGGGTCGCCGTTGAGAAAGTCGACGATCACCTCCTGTCCGATACGCGGGATGTGCATGGCGCCGTAGTTGCTGCCAGCCCAGGTCTGCGACACGCGGATCCAGCACGACGAGTTCTCGTCGCGCCGGCCATAGCGGTCCCAATGGAACTGCACCTTGATGCGGCCGTACTCATCGGTGTGAATCTCTTCGCCCGCGGGGCCCACCACCACCGCGGTCTGCGGTCCGGTGGTGCGCGGCCTGGGCGTGATGCGCGCGGGGCGATAGGGCGCGCTGTCGGGGAGCACCTCGAAGGTCTGGCGATAGCTGGTGCTGCTGGTCGATTCGCTGTAGGCCGCGTCCGCCGCGCCGACCACGCGCAGCGCGTTCTCCTGGAAGTCGTAGGTCACGGCCTCGATCAGGTAACGGCGGTTGTCCTCGGCGTTCGGATGGCGCGCCAGCTCGAACAGGTAGCCCGGTGCCATGTGGCGCAGGTTGCCTTCGGCGCTCACCAGTTCGCGGCGCCCGGCGAGCTGCTCCAGCCGCAGGCGTGCATAGTTCTCGCCGTCACCCAGCTCGGTGTAGCCGCCGGGCCAGTCGTAGATCTCGAAGTCGTCGCGGCTGTGGCCGGCCGGCTGCTGGCGCACTGTGTCAATCTCGGCGTTGGGCTTCTTGAAGTCGTAGTCGTCAGCGGCGAAGTTGCCCGAAGCGATGTCTTCCGAATGGCTCCAGCTGTCGATGAAGTCCTGCTCGAGGATCTGCGCGGCCAGCACCCCCGCGTGGTACGGCACCTTCACCGGACCGCTGGGCAGAGGGGCGTGCGAATCCGCGCCGTCGCACAGCACCAGCTGATGGCTGCCCTGCGCGTGCGAGAAGAAGTAGTAGATGCCCTCCTGCTCCATGAGCCGGCTGACGAAGTTGAAGTCGCTCTCCGAGTACTGCACGCAGTAGTCCCAGGTGCGGTAGTTGCCGCTCAGGCGCGCGTCGATGGCATAGCCGTAGGGCGCGAGCACCTCCTGCAGGATCTGCGGTGCCGTCTTGAACTGGAAGATCTTGAAGTCGGAGCGACGCGTGGCGTACCACAGCCAGGGGCGCAGCGTGGCCTCGTACACGCACATGTCGCCGTCGTCCTTGCCCACGTAGGCAAAGCGCGTGACCTGTCCACTCAGGAAGCGCTTGCCGGCGCCGCCGAGTTCCGTGGCGAGGTTCACCTCGATGCTCATGTCCTCCCCCAGCATGCGCTTGGGCTGGATGTTGGGCATGTCGCTGATGAGCCGCACGCGATGCTCGAACAGTGCGGAGATGCGCTCCTGTCCCGTCATCGAGCGGAACTTCAGGCGCTCGCCCAACACGCTGTGGGCGATGAAGCTGCGGGTCATTCCTGGAAGGCTCCCTGGTCAATGCGAGCCCGGCGCGTGCCGCAGAAGCGTGCAACGCGCCCGGCAAAGGGAACTCATGCTTCCTTGTTTTCCTTGATGTTCCAGCCCAGCACCGTCTCGGCGCCCTTGCCGCCCTTGTCGGTCTGTTCCCAGTACTGCTGCTTCACCTTCGCGGCCTGGAAGGCGTACTGCACGAACACGGCGTCCGAACCCTGCTC